>JBIKSA010000042.1:0-18302 GCA_044348875.1 Erythrobacter sp.
CCAGACCCGAAATACGAGTCAGCGAACCGAACCTTCAGATCCGTATGTGATTGGATGCAGCGACCGGCGTCGACCCTGAAGGAAACGCACATTGAATCGTATCTTCAGGGTTCTTTCCGCTTAGGAACGGCAATTCGCCCAACTACCGACGAAGACGATTACGACCTTGATATCGTCGTAGTTCTAAATTTCAAAAAATCACTCCTATCTCAGGCTGACCTGAAGAGAAATCTCGGTATTGAAGTAAAATCTTATAGCAAAGCCCGCGGCATGTCGCGACCGATCGACGCGCGCCGCTGCTGGACCCAAGACTACGCAGACGGATCCCAGTTTCATGTCGATATCCTACCAGCTATTCCCGATCGACAGGGACTAGAGGAAAAGCTTTCTATTGGCGGGCTTGAGGCAGCTTTTGTTGAATCTGCGATAGCTATTACCGACCAAAAGGAGAGGAACTACAGCTCAATCAATACCAATTGGCCAAACAGTAACCCCAAAGGGTTCGCTGCGTGGTTCGAAGCCAGAATGGGCGGAACGCTGCAACGCCGAAAAGAGGCAATAGCTCTTTTGGAGGCGAGAGCTGTCGAAGACATTCCAACCTATCGGGCGAGGGTTCCTCTGCAAAAAGCAGTACAGTTACTAAAATTCCATCGAGATAGGATGTTTGCAGATGACCCTGAAGATCGCCCGATCTCGGTTATCATCACAACACTTGCCGCCAAGGCCTATCGCGGTGAAATGACCTTGGAAGGTGCGTTGCAGACTATCTTGCGCGACATGCACTTAGGGATCCAACCGAAACTGGGTGTAGATTGGGTTGGCAATCCGACTAACGCGTTGGAGAATTTTGCAGATAAGTGGATAGAATATCCGAAGAGACGCGACAACTTCTACAAATGGCTCAATGCGGTTCGCGCAGACTTCGCACGCTTGGCTATTCTTAGCAGGGAGGACGCTAAGAACGTCATAACCGAAATGTTTGGCGAAGAAGTTTATGCCCAATTTGAGGGCGGCGCTCGCCGCTATGCCACTACGATTCCGAATGCGATTCTACAATCCAATCATAAACAGGCGCCCCCGTGGGATCCTTTGACGCAAGGCACGGTTAAAATTCATCGAGCCACAATGTCGGCTCACGGCTTTAGAACAAAGGCGTTTAGTTCTAACTCTTTTCCGATACCAAAAAATCAATCCCTAATGTTCTTCGCAAAGACTGACATTCCTGCTCCCTACGAGGTATTTTGGCAAGTCGTAAACACTGGTGAACAGGCATCTTCCGCCAATTGTATGCGTGGCGGTTTCGATACTGGAGCAGTTTTCTCAGGTTATTTAAAGAGAAAAGAATCTTCATCATATTCTGGAGCACATTCAATTGAGTGCTTCATTGTGAAAGATGGCTATCTCGCTGCACGAAGCGGACTATTCATTGTCAATATCAGGTGAGATGTTCGCTGAGAGGAGGGCGTGGTCACACGAGGCTCGCCGTGAGCGGCTACCGTGGCCTGACGGCAAACCATTCAAAATTCTGAGCTTGGATGGGGGGGGAATTCGTGGATTGTTTGCGGCGACGTTGCTTTCCCAACTGGAAGAAGAGTTTGGCTCAATCCGCAGTTATTTCGACCTGATCGCAGGTACTTCGACCGGCGGAATAATCGGCATCGGTCTCGGCTTAGGCATTCCGGCGAAGCGCGTCTGTGACATTTACGAAAATGACGGGAGAGAAATTTTTCCTCCGCTCTCTTCATTTCATCCGTGGGCGCGTGTCGGTAAAACGCTCAAGAGATTGTTTCGGCCCGCGCATAATGATGAAGCCTTGATCGGTGCCCTCAAGCGTGAGTTCAAGGATTGCCAATTCGGGGATAGCGAAGCTCGAATGGTGATCCCCGCGTTTGTTGGTCCCGACCCACAAGTGGCAGTCTTTAAAACGGACCACCATCCAGACTTCCGTCGCGACTGGAAAACAGAGGCTTGGCAGATCGCGCGTGCGACGTCAGCGGCGCCGACTTTTTTCTCAGGCCACCAAAATGGGCATGCCTTCTTTTTGGACGGCGGGGTATGGGCGAATAATCCCGTACTTTGCGCTGTTGTTGAAGCATTAACGGCATACGAATTGGGTCCAAGTCAGATCAGGGTCTTGTCGATCGGCACCGGGTCGGTCGCCGAGAAGTTAAGCGAAAAACGTATCAGCGCTGGCTTCATCGGATGGAGGGACATCATCAACACAGCGATGTTCCTGACATCCGACAGCCATCATGGCCTCGCAAGTCTATTGATTGGAGCTGATTCAATCATTCGTGTTGACCCTGATAGAAACGAGATTCCAATAATCGAGCTGGATGACTGGCGAACTGCAACAGAGCATTTGCCGGCACAAGCGAAGCTCATGCGGGATCGTGCACGGGAAAAAATTGACCCATTCTTCGCGCAAGAGGTTGAGCCGCGCGAACGGTTCTTTTCAAAATCAAAGACGTGAGGGGAAATAAGTCCCCTCAAGGCTCAAAACTCTCATCCTTCAGCGTCCACTCCGTCTTCGGCGGCGGCGGTAGCTGCTTCGGCTTGGGCTGCCACTGGTGCACCGGGGGCAGTTCCTCGCGCGGGGGTCTTTCCTTTGCCACCGCGGGCCGCGTGCTGGCTGGGCCGCCGTCCAGCCGCGGCGGGGCGCGGTTGGGGCCGAAGGGGTGGATGGTGGTCATGCGGTTGGTCGGGACCAGCGACCGCGCTTTCTCGTCCGCTTGCAGCGCGTCCAGATCGCGGTCACGCAGGGCCACGAAATGCGCCCATGCCTCGCGCGTTTCGGGCGACATGCGCGCCCATTGCGCTTCGCGCTGGGGTTCAAGCTCGCGCTGGAGCGTGGCGATCTTGCGGTCGATGCTGGCGCGCACCTCGGCGAGCGACACGTAGGGCTTGCTGGCTTCGTATTCCTTGATCCATTGTTTCTTCAGCTGGCCCAGCTGCATCTGGTTGACGGCGTTCAGGCCCTTGGGCCCGCCGCCGGCCGCGAACCGTTCGGGCGCGCGGTTGCGCAGGATGAACATCAGCAGCCGGTCGTTGTATTTGCGGCGGGTGCCGACCAGCTTGCCATAGGAATAGACGGGTTCCTCCACGCCGTTCAGCGCGCGGTCCATCACCACATCCTCGATGCGGGCAACGCCAAGCTGGAGGGCGGCTTCCCAGGCGGCGCGAAAGGATTCGGCGCCGGGCTGGCGGCGCAGGTCATACACCCCGCGTTCGGCCATGTTGACGGCGCGGGCTGCGGCTTCGACCGATCCGGTATCGGCCAGCGCCTCGATAAAGCCGCACTGGCGTTCGGGCGTCCAGCCGTCGTGGCGTTCCTTCCTGCGGGGGACGGGGGTGAAGGCGGGCAACTCTCCGCGCGGGGCGGGGAGGCGGGCGGAGCGGGGGTCTTTCCTGCGGGTCATGCGGGCAGAGCATCACAAAACCGCCGAGTAGGAAAATCGGCGCGGTGGGGGAGGGGCGTCACCCTTCACTTGGCGTTCAGCGCGGCCCTCGCTATAGCTGCGCGCCATGCAATCGAAGCTTACCTCTCGTATCGCGCGCGCCGCGCTCGCCGCCGCCACTCTTGCGACCCTTTCGGCCTGTTCCGGCGGCGGGGAGGGGAAGGACGTTGCCTATGTGGCGCGGGACGTCGAATCGCTTTACGGGGAGGCGCAGAAGCGGCTCGACCGGGGGAACACGCTGCAGGCCGCAGCCCTGTTCGACGAGGTGGAGCGCCAGCACCCCTACTCGCCCTGGGCCCGCCGCGCGCAGTTGATGAGCGCGTTCAGCTATTACATCGCGCGCGATTACAACAAGGCGATCGGCAACGCGCAGCGGTTCCTGTCGATCCACCCGGGGAACAAGGACGCTCCCTACGCCTACTACCTGATCGCGTTGAGCTACTACGAACAGATCAGCGATGTGAACCGCGACCAGAAGATCACCGAACAGGCGCAGACCGCCCTGCGCGAGGTGAACCGGCGCTTCCCGCAGAGCGAATACGCCGCCGATGCGCGGCTGAAGCTCGATCTGGTGGCGGATCACCTTGCGGGCAAGGAGATGGAGATCGGCCGGCATTACCAGCGCATGGGCCTGTGGCTGGCGGCGGATATGCGGTTCCGCAACGTGGTCGAGAAGTTCGACACCACCAGCCACACGGCCGAGGCGCTGTATCGGCTGACCGAAAGCAGCCTCGCGCTGGGCGTGCCGGAGGAGGCGATGAAGTATGCTTCCGTGCTGGGCGCGAACTATCCCGGCAGCGAGTGGTACGAACGCGCTTTCAAACTGATCGGAAAGCACGCGGACGGCGTAACGGCGTCCTGATTTTCGCGCGTCCGACCGCCGACCGACAACACCATTGCCCGCGCCCTGCTGACTGCCTATCCCGATTGCGGGAGAGGGCAATATGACCGCATTTCCGTTGCATCCGGGCGATATCACCGATGATTGGTGGGCAGCCATTCTGGGCCGCGCGCCGTCGCGTTGGGGGTGGGAGCCGATTGGTACCGGGCAGGTTGGCGATTCCGTTCGCTTCACGCTTGAATTTGCGGGCGAGACGGCCCCGATGACGCTGGCTGGTAAATTTGCCGCCGCCGATCCGACCAGCCGAGGGACCGCCGCGATGCTCGGTCTCTATGCCAAGGAAGTGCGTTTCTACCGCGATCTTGCCGCGCAATTGCCAATCCGCACGCCCAAGGTGCTGTATGCAGACATGGCTGATGACGGGGCGAGTTTCTGCCTGATCTTCGAAGATCTTGGCCCGGCGCGCGGTGGCAACCAGATCGCGGGATGCTCGGTCGAGGATGCCCGCGCCGTCATCGCGCAGGCCGCCGCCCTTCACGCGCCAAGCTGGCATAACGAAGACATTCTGGCTCTCGACTGGCTGCAACCGGCTGCTTCCGCCGCCGCGCAGGTAAAAGCCCTTTACCCTCAGGCGCAGGCCACTTTCCGCGAACGGTATCGCGATACCCTCGAACCCGAATTCATGGCGCTGTGTGATGAACTGGCCGAGATCACGGCAGCCACCGACCGCCCGGCCCAGCGGGTCAGCCTTGTCCATGGCGACTTCCGGCTCGACAATGTGCTGTTCGATATCAAGGGCGGGGCAGAGCCTGTCGCGGTGCTCGATTGGCAGACGCTGACGATCGGCAACGGGCTCACCGATATCGGTTATTTCCTCGGCTGCGGGATCGGGGATGGTTTGCGGCGCGCGCATGAGGGCGAATTGCTGGCGCTCTATTGCGATCAAATGACCGCGCGTGGTGTGCCGCTGAGTATCGATGCGATCTGGGGCGATTATGTGCTGGGCGCGCTCCACGGCGTTTCCACCGCCGTGTTCAGCAGTGCTTTTGTGGTGCGCACCGAGCGGGGCGACGCCAACTTCCTGTCGATGGCGCGCGGGGCCTGCGCGCTGGCTCATCAACACGGCAGCCTGGACCTGCTGAAGAAAGGATAGCACCATGGTTTTGAGCCGGGGCGATGATTACCCGATCCACCAGACGCCCGATCCGGTCGCCTACTCGGGCACGGACCGCAATTTCTACGACCGCTATTTCTTCAACGGCTATGCGCCCGATGGCGGCAGTTTCTTCGCCGTAGCTTTCGGGGTCTATCCCCACCTTGATGTGGCCGACGCGCATTTCTGCGTGGTGCGAGACGGCGTGCAGCATTGCCTTCACGCCAGTCGCCGCCTTGGCATGGAGCGCATGGAGCTATCCTGCGGGCCGATCCGCATAGAAATTGTCGAACCCCTGAAAACCCTGCGCGTGATCGTGGATGGCGAGGGGATTGCCGCGGACATCACTTTCACCGGCCGCGCCTTCCCGATTGAGGAGCCGCGCTTCACCTGGCGCATCGGTCCCCGCACGGTGATGGATTACACCCGCCTGACGCAGAACGGCCATTATGAAGGTTGGATCGCGGTGGATGGTAAGCGCGAGGCGCTTCCATCTGGCAGCATGGGCACCCGCGACCGCAGTTGGGGCGTGCGGCCCATTGGCGCGGCCGATCCGCAATTTGCTGGCAAGGCTGTTCCGCAGTTCTTCTGGCAGTGGACGCCGATCAACCTACCGTCGCGCAGCGTCTTCTACCACCGCAACGCCCATGCCGATGGCACCGCGTGGAACACCCGCGCCGTGATCGTCCCGGACGGCGGCGGGGCGGATGCTGTGCAAGAACACCACGCACCGCAAATGGCGACCCGCCTTGAAGACGGCACCCGCTGGCCTGCGACAAGCGCACTTGCCATCGGGGCTGAAGCGTTCCGGATCGAACCGGTCAGCCGGTTCCAGATGCGCGGTCTTGGCTATACCTCGCCGCACTGGGGGCATGGGGTGGACCACGGCGCGCTGGAGGTGGAGCGTGAGGACATCGATCTGGCCGCCATCGATCCGGCGCGGCCCGATAATCTCCACGTCCAGATGCTGTGCCGTGTCACCGGCCCGGATGGCGAACAGGGGATGGGCGTGTTCGAACAGCTTGCCATCGGGGATTATGCGCCGCTCCACCTTGCCGGCATGGCGGGGCGGTAAGGTTTGGGGATTGGCTAACCTTGGGCAGGTGACGCAGCGCTGCCTGTGCGCTATCTGTTCTGGCATTCATGCTGACCCGCCTGTCGATCCGTAACATTGTCCTTATCGAAGCGCTCGATCTCGATTTCGCGCGCGGGTTGGGCGTGCTCACGGGAGAGACGGGGGCGGGCAAGTCGATCCTGCTGGATGCGCTGGGCCTGATTTTGGGGGACCGCGCGGAAAGCGGGCTGGTGCGCGCAGGCGAAGACAAGGCGAGCGTCACCGCCAGCTTCGAATTCGCCGCGCTGCCCGCCGTGATCGCCGCCGCGCTGGATGATGCCGACATCGTGATCGAAGCCGGGGAACCGCTGCTGATCCGGCGGCAGGTCAAGGCCGATGGCGGATCAAAGGCCTTCATCAATGATCAGCCCGCCAGCGTTGCCCTGCTGCGCGAACTGGCGCCTGCGCTGGTGGAACTGCACGGACAGCATGACGACCGGGGGTTGGTGAACCCGCGCGGGCACCGGCTGCTGCTGGACCGCTATGCCGGGACGGATGCGGCGGGGCTTGACCGGGCCTACGCCGCCTGGGCCAAGGCCGAAGCGCAGCTTGCCGAAGCGCGCAGTGCGGTCGATCAGGCCAAGGCGGATCAGGACCTGCTGATCGCGCATCTGGCCGAATTGACGGCGTTGGAGCCGGTTGCGGGCGAGGAAGCACGGCTCGCCGGCGCGCGGGCCGATATGCAGAAGGGCGAGAAGCTTTCGGACGACCTCGAAACGCTGCGCCACCTGTGGGAAGGATCGGACTCGCCGCTGGCCGCGCTGCGCGTTGCCGCGCGCAAGCTGGACCGGATTGCCGAACAGCATCCCCTGCTGACCGAAGCGCTCGACGCGCTGGACCGTGCGGTGATCGAAGCGAGCGAGGCGGAGGACAAGCTGCGCTCCGCTGCCGAGGCGCTGGTGCATGACCCGCATGAACTGGAACGCGCCGAAACCCGCTTGTTTGAACTGCGCGCGGCTGCCCGCAAGCATCGTTGCGAGGTGGACGACCTGCCCGAACTGGCGCGCACCAGGCGCAGCCAATTGGACGCGATTGAGGGCGGGGAGGCGCAGCTGGACGCGCTGGAAGCCGGCGCGCGCGAGGCGCGCGGCGCCTATGTCACCGCGGCCGAGGCCGCCCATGCCGCGCGGATCGCCGGGGCGCAGCGGCTGGATGCGGCCGTCGCGGCGGAGCTTGCGCCCTTGAAACTGGACGCGGCAAGGTTCCGCACCAGCGTGACCTTGCTTCCCGAAGACCGCTGGGGGTCGGCGGGGATGGACGGCGTGGAGTTCCTGATCTCCACCAACCCCGGCGCGGATTTTGCGCCGCTGAACAAGATCGCGTCAGGCGGCGAATTGTCGCGCTTCATCCTCGCGCTCAAGGTCGCGCTGGCGGAGCAGGGCGGCGCGGCGACGATCATCTTCGACGAGATCGACCGCGGTGTGGGCGGGGCGGTGGCATCGGCCATCGGTGAGCGGTTGGCGCGGCTGGCGTCGCGTGAAGGGCAATTGCTGGCGGTGACGCACAGCCCGCAGGTCGCCGCGCGCGGGGCGCAGCATTATTTCATCGCCAAGGCATCCAGCGGCACCGTGACGCGCACCAGCGTTGTCCTGCTCGACCCCGCCGGACGGCAGGAGGAAATTGCGCGGATGCTGTCAGGCGCGGAAGTCACCCCTGAAGCGCGCGCGCAGGCGGACCGGCTGCTGGAGGGGGTGTGACGCGCCTTTTCCCCATGCTTCTGGTCGTCGCTGCCTGCACGCCGATACCGCCCGCGCCCATGGAGGCTTTGACGCCCGTGCAACCCAACAACGCCATGTTTGGCACCGATGCGAACCTTGCGGCGTCTGCGCCTGACGCGGTGCTGCGCTATGCGGATCATGCGCGCGGGTTTGCGGAACTGCGCTTGCCTGCGGGGGAAGGGCCGTTTCCGCTGGCAGTGATCTATCATGGCGGGTGCTGGAAGACGGGCATTGCCAGCCAAGCCTATATGGCGCCGCTCGCGACGCGCTGGCAGAGCCAAGGCATTGCCACGCTGAATGTCGATTACCGCGAGGTTGGCGATGGTGGTGGCTGGCCGGGTTCGTTCACGGATTGGGCGGCTTCGGCGCAGCTGATCGATGATGTGGCGGCGCGCTATCCGATTGATCGTGCGGCGGTGACGCTGGTGGGCCATTCGGCAGGCGCGCTTCCGGCGCAATGGCTGGCGAGTGCCGGCGGTGCGGATGGCCCGGTCGGTGCGCGCAAACCGCTGACAGCGCGCGCGGCGATCGTGCTCGACGGGCCGGGCGATGTCGGGGCGGAGCGGCCTGCTTTCGATGCCCTGTGCCAGTTTTCGGCGGTCGATCCGTTCATGGGCGCGGCGCCGGATGCTGTGCCGGGGCGCTATGCCGCGATTTCGCCAGAGACCGCCGCGCCGCAGCTTGCCGCGCTGCTCTTCGTTCAGGCGAAGCTGCCCGCGCCGTCGGCCGCAACACAGGCCGCCCTGGCGGCGGGCGGAGCGCGGGTGACGGTGCGCGAGAATGTGGGGCAGAGCCACTTTGCGATCATCACGCCCGGCAACCCCGCCTATGCGGCGAACGAGCCGGCGATGCTGGCGGTGCTGAAGGGCGAGTGACTTCCGATGACTGATACCCCTTCCGAAGCGGAAGCCGCCAATGAATTGATGCGGCTGGCCCGCGCCATCGCTCGCCATGACCGGCTCTATCACGCGGAAGATTCGCCCGAGATTGCCGACGCCGAATATGACGCGCTGGTGAGGCGCAATGCGGCGCTGGAGGCGGCGTTTCCGCACCTGATCCGCGACGACAGCCCGTCGCGCAAAGTCGGCCACGCGGTCGCCGCCTCGCCCTTGGGCAAGGTGGCGCACGAGGTGCGGATGATGAGCCTCGACAACGCCTTCTCGCCTGACGAGGTGGCGGAATGGCTGGCGCGGATGCGGCGGTTTCTCAACCTGCCCGATGATGCGCGGCTGGCGATCACGGCGGAGGACAAGATTGACGGGCTGTCCTGTTCGCTGCGGTACGAAAACGGGGTGCTGGTGCGCGCTGCTACGCGCGGCGACGGGCAGGTGGGCGAGGATGTCACCGCCAACGTCGCGCACATCGCAGACATCCCCCAAACCCTGCCTTCTGGCGTCCCCGACGTCTTCGAGGTTCGCGGGGAGGTCTACATGGAAAAACAGGCTTTTACCGCGCTCAATGCGGCGCAGACCGAAGCAGGGGGCAAGCTGTTCGCCAACCCCCGCAACGCTGCTGCGGGCAGCCTGCGCCAGAAGGATGCGAGCGTCACGGCGAAGCGTCCGCTCCGGTTCTGGGCGCATGGCTGGGGCGCGGCTTCAGCGGTGCCGGGGGGCACGCAAAGCGAGGTGGTCGATGCGCTTCGTCAATGGGGTTTCCCCGTCTCCCCGCTGTTCGTCCGCATCGAAGGCGATGCCGCCGCGCTGGTCGCGCATTTCGACGCCATTGGGCGGGTGCGGCCCGATCTGGCCTATGACATCGACGGGGTGGTTTACAAACTCGACCCGCTGGATTGGCAGGAGCGTCTGGGCTTCGTCGCCAAGGCTCCGCGCTGGGCGCTGGCGCACAAATTTCCGGCAGAGCGCGCCGAAACCACCGTGCAGGGGATCGACATTCAGGTGGGCCGCACGGGCAAGCTGACGCCGGTGGGCCGCCTTGCCCCGGTGCTGGTCGGCGGCGTGACGGTCACCAACGTCACGCTGCACAACCGTGACGAGATTGCGCGGCTCGCCTTACGCATCGGTGACCGCGTGGTGATCCAGCGCGCGGGCGATGTGATCCCGCAGGTGGTCGAAAACCTGACCCGTGACGATCAACGCGAAGCCTTCCCGTTCCCCGATCACTGCCCCGAATGCGGCAGCGAGGCGGTGGCGGAAGAAGGCGAGGTCGACGTGCGCTGCACGGGCGGGCTGATCTGCCCAGCCCAGCGCACCCAGCGGCTGGAACACTTTGTCAGCCGCAAGGCTTTGGATATCGAAGGGCTGGGCGAAAAAACCATCGCGCAGTTCTTTGCATTGGGCTGGCTGGAAAGCCCCGCTGACATCTACCGCTTGCGCGCCCGTCGCAGCGCGATCCTCACCCTTGAAGGCTGGCAGGAAAAGTCGGTCGACAACCTCCTCGCCGCGATCGAGGCCAAGCGTGCGCCGGATGCCGCGCGGCTCCTGTTCGCGCTTGGCATCCGCCATGTGGGCGAAGTGACGGCGCGCGATCTGATGAAGCATTTCCATGAGCTTCCCGCACTGCGCAATCTGGCACAGCGCGCCCATGCCGGCGATGCCGAGGCTGCGGGCGAAATCACCGCCATCGACGGTATCGGCCCCAGCGTTGTCGAGGCGCTGGGCGATTTCTTCCACGAACCGCACAATGTGACGGTGTGGGAAGACCTGCTCGGTCAGGTCACGCCGCCGCGTTACGAGGTCAAAACCATCGCCAGCCGCGTCGCAGGCAAAACGGTCGTGTTCACCGGCAAGCTGGAAACCATGAGCCGTGACGAGGCCAAGGCGCAGGCCGAACGGCTGGGCGCGAAGGCTGCGGGTTCTGTTTCGCCGAAAACCGATTTGCTGGTCGCCGGGCCGGGGGCAGGATCGAAGCTGAAGAAGGCGGCGGAACTCGGGATCGAGGTGATGGACGAGGCGGGGTGGGCTGCCCTCGTTGCCGAGGCGTTGGGAACGACAGGCGGCGGGGCGGGCTGATGGACCTTCTGCATGAACTCCACCCCCAAGCCTTGCGCATCGCGGGCCTGCTGCGCGCGCGCGGCGAGAAGGTTGCGGTGGCCGATGGCGCAACCGGCGGGTTGATTGCGGCAACGCTGCTGACCGTTCCCGGCGCGCTCGATTTCTTCGTGGGCGGGGGCGTGGTCTATTCCTTCCGCGCCCGCGACGTGTTGTTCGCCCTGCCGCGTGACGCCTACACGGGAATGCGCGGCGCCAGCGAGGAATATGCGTTGCTTCAGGCCCGCGCGATCCGCGACAATTTCGCTGCGGATTGGGGGTTGGCAGAGAGCGGTTCGGTCGGCGGATCAACCCATCCGTCAGGCGCGCCGGCCGGGCGCAGCGTGGCGGCATTGGCCGGGCCGGGCGGCGAACACACGCGCCTGCTGGACACCGCCAGCGATGACCGCATCGCCAACATGGCCGCCTTCACCCGCAATGCCCTGGCGCTGTTGGAGAGCGCGCTCGCCGCGTGACAATCGGCGTTGCGCTGTGCAAGCCACTGGAAGAGCCCGGAGCCGAGCCCACGGATTAACGCGCGCGGCGGCGGCGCCGCAGCCACAGGATCGCCCAATCGCCGCGTTGCAGGCGGGCGGCCATGCGGAAGCCCGCCAGATGCATCGCGCGTTTGACCGCGGCCTCCTGCTCGCCCGCCAGAAGCCCCGCCAACAGCAGGCTTCCGCCCGGAGGAACGGCCTTGGCAAAATCGGGCGCAAGGCTGACCAGCGGGCCGGCAAGGATGTTGGCGATCAGAAGGTCGTATGGCCCGCGCACTTCAAGCAAAGGATCGTCCATCCCGTCGGCGACGATCATCACAGCCTCACCCGCGCCGCCGCCCATCGGGATGGCATTGAGGCGGGCGTTTTCCTCGACCACGCCAACACACACCGCGTCGATATCTGTAAGGGTGATGCGGGCGCGCGGCCATAGGGCCAGCGCGGCGAAACCGAGCAGCCCGGTGCCGGTGCCGATATCCGCGACATTGCGGGCGATTACGCCGCTCGCCTTCATCGCGCCCAGCATTTCTAGACAACCCGCGGTTGTCTTGTGCTGGCCGGTGCCGAAGGCCTGGGACGCGGGAATGGTGAAGTCGATCAGATCGGGGTCAGCCGGATAATCGGGGGTATGGACGTGGAACCGCCCCGCGCGGATCGGGGGCGCGTTATGCTGGCTTAGGGTCACCCAGTCTTCGGGCGGCAATTCCTCAACCGTGATTTTTGGAGCGGTGCCATCGAACAGGCTGGCCAGCGCGGCTTTTTCCGCCTTGCCGGGTTTCCTCGGGTACCAGCCTTCCAGCACCCAATCGTCAGGCCGCTGCTCGGCCACTTCGCGGCCGGCGATAACCAGTTCGTAATCCCAATCGTCGATCAGGTCATGCGCCAGCAGCGCGGCCTGCACGACGGGCTTTGGCGCGAAGGCCGACAGCTTCCAGGTGGTGTCAGCGGACAAAACTGGCACCATTCGCGTCGATCACCGCTCCGGTCATGCTGGGCGGCGCGTCCAGCGCGCAAAAGGCGATGATTGCCGCGATTTCGTCGGGCGTGGCGACGCGGCCCAGCGGAATGTCGGCCAGCAACCCCGGTCCGCCGCGGCTGGCGAGGTAATCGTCCGCCATGCTGGTATCGGTAAAGCCCGGCGTGACCGCAAAACTGAGGATGCCGTCCTTGGCATAGGCCCGGGCGATGGTCTTGTGCATACCGATCATCCCGCTTTTCGCCGCCGCATAATGCCAGTGAGCGGGCGAATCTCCCCGATAGGCCGCGCGGCTGGCCACATGAACCAATCGCCCGCCGAAGCTGCGTTCGTGCCAGTGGTTCACCGCACAGCGCGAAAGTTGCGCCGCCGAGGTGAGATTGACGCGCAAGGTATCTTCCCACGCATCAAGCCATTCGATATCCGACCGGTCGAGCCGGTTCGCCTCGAAGCGGCCGGCATTGTTGACCACCACGTCAATCTCGCCATCGGCGATGTCAAGTGCCTGTTCCCAAAGGGATTGTGCGGCAAGGGGGTCGCCAAAATCGGCCGCGATGATCGGCGCACCGCCGGCCTGTGACGGCGCACGCCGCGAGGCGTGACCGATCACCTTTGCCCCTCGTGCAGCCAGCGATTCGAGGGCCGCCCTGCCAATTCCGCGGCTTGATCCGGTTACTAGAATGTGTCCCATGCAAGCGCCTATCCAAAACTTTGCAAGCTGTGTCCACCATGTCGCGGCTTGCCTCGTGCGTCAGCGGCGCTAAGTGGGATGGCCTTGAACAGGGACCAGACGGGATCACGATGAACCAAAGACCGCTTTCTCCCCATTTGCAGGTGTGGCGCTGGGGGCCACATATGCTGGTATCGATTCTCCACCGGGCGACGGGCGATGGCCTGGCGGTGGTGGGGCTTGGCGTTTTGCTGTGGTGGCTTGGCGCGCTCGCCAGCGGGCCTGAAGCCTATGCCACCTTCCAGAGCGCGATGGGATCAATTCCCGGCATGTTCGTGTTGGTCGGCCTGTCGTGGGCGTTCTTCACTCACATGATGAGCGGCCTTCGCCACTTCGTGTTGGATATCGGCGCGGGTTACGAACTGGATACCAACCGCATGTGGTCGATCGCTTCTCCGATCATCGCGATTGTTTTTACCGCGGCCTTCTGGGCCGCGATCCTGCTGCGCTGAGGGGGCGAGAGATATGGGTAACGGAACCTCCATCGGACGCGTGCGCGGGCTTGGCTCGGCGCATCATGGCGCGCACCACTGGCTGGTGCAGCGCTTCACCGCGATCGGCAATGTGGTGCTGATGAGCTGGCTGCTGGTTAGCCTCGTCCTGATGGGCGATTTTGGCCACAGCAATGTTGCCAAGTGGCTTTCGCAGCCGCTGCCGGCAACCGCGATGATTCTGCTGGTGACCAGCCTGTTCTGGCACGCGCGGCTTGGGCTTCAGGTGCTGATCGAGGATTATCTCCACGAAGCCGGCACCAAGTTTGCGGCGATTGCCGCGCTTAATCTTGTAACAATCGGCGGCGGCGCCTTCGGGATTTTCAGTGTCGCCGCGCTCGCATTCGGAAGGACAGTCTGATGGCAACGTCGGCAGCTAGCGGAACCGCCAATGATGTGGGCGGCGCCCATCTGACGGGCGCCTACACCATCGTCGATCACACCTATGATGTGGTTGTCGTGGGCGCGGGCGGATCGGGCCTGCGCGCAACAATGGGCGCGGCGGAAAGCGGTCTTCGCACCGCAAACATCTCCAAGGTGTTTCCCACGCGTTCGCACACGGTCGCGGCGCAGGGCGGGATCGCGGCTTCGCTGGGCAACAATTCGCCCGACCACTGGACCTGGCATATGTACGACACCGTCAAGGGGTCGGACTGGCTGGGCGACCAGGATGCGATCGAATATCTCGCGCGTGAAGCGCCTGCCGCCGTGTACGAGCTGGAGCACGCAGGCGTGCCGTTCAGCCGCAATGCCGATGGGACGATCTACCAGCGTCCCTTCGGCGGGCACATGCAGAACATGGGCGCCGGCCCGCCGGTGCAGCGCACCTGCGCCGCCGCCGACCGCACCGGCCACGCGATGCTCCATGCGCTCTATCAGCAGTCGCTGAAGTACGACGCGGACTTCTTCATCGAATATTTCGCGCTCGACCTCATCATGAGCGATGTGGGCGGCGAGAAGAAGTGCGTTGGCGTGATCGCGATGTGCCTGGATGACGGCAAGATCCACCGCTTCCGCGCGCAGAGCGTGGTGCTGGCGACGGGCGGTTACGGTCGCTGCTATTACACCGCCACCTCGGCTCACACCTGCACCGGTGACGGCGGCGGGATGGTGCTGCGCGCTGGCCTGCCCTTGCAGGACATGGAGTTCGTGCAGTTCCACCCGACCGGCATTTATGGCGCGGGCGTGCTGATCACCGAAGGCGCGCGCGGGGAGGGCGGGTATCTCACCAACTCCGAAGGCGAACGCTTCATGGAGCGGTATGCGCCGTCCGCGAAGGACCTCGCCTCGCGCGATGTGGTGTCGCGTTCGATGGCGCTGGAAATGCGCGAAGGGCGCGGTGTCGGGCCGGATGGCGACCACATCTATCTCCACCTCGATCACATTGACCCCAACGTGCTGGCCCAGCGCCTGCCGGGTATCACCGAAAGCGGCAAGATTTTCGCAGGCGTTGATCTCACCCGTCAGCCGCTGCCTGTGACGCCGACGGTGCATTACAACATGGGCGGCATTCCGTGTAACTATCACGGGCAGGTCGTGACCCTCGGCCCGGACGGCAATCCCGATACCGTGATCCCCGGCCTTTATGCCGTGGGCGAGGCGGCCTGCGTTTCGGTGCACGGGGCCAACCGCCTCGGCTCCAACTCGCTGATCGACCTCGTGGTGTTCGGCCGTGCGACCGGCCATCACCTGCGCGACAATCTGCAGCCCAAGGCCAAGCAGCCCGAACTGCCCGCCGACAGCGCGGACTTCGCCCTGACCCGCCTCGACCACTTCCGCTATGCGCAGGGCGGATCGCCCACCGCACAGATCCGCGCGGAAATGCAGAAGGCGATGCAGAAGCACTGTGCCGTGTTCCGCGACCAGAAGCTGATGGACGAAGGCGTGGCGAAGCTGGCCGAGCAGAACAAGCGGATGGAGGACATCCACGTTACCGACAAGTCGCTGATCTGGAACAGCGATCTGATCGAGACGCTCGAGCTCGACAACCTCATGGCGCAGGCCAATGTGACCATGGCATCGGCTGCCAACCGCAAGGAAAGCCGCGGCGCCCACGCGCACGAGGACTTCCCCGATCGCAACGATGCCGAATGGATGAAGCACACCATTTCGTGGTTCGACGGCTGGGGCGGGCGCGGCAGCAACAGCCGCATCGATTACCGTCCGGTGCACGAATACACGCTGACGGACGACATCAAGTATATCGAGCCCAAGGCGCGCGTCTACTGATCCGCCGCCAAGGTGTCTGAATATGGCAAAGGCCCGGCCCCGATGGGGGACCGGGCCTTTGTTGTTTGACCGGCGGGATTAAGGCTGCGGCGCAGGCTGTGCCCGCCGTGCGGCGATGATCTTGACTGTTGGTTTCAGCATCTGGCCTTTCAGCACGCCTTCGCCCGCATCGGGATCGCGGGCGGCGGCAAGGATGGCGGCGATTACGTCCATGCCAGCGGTGACATAACCGAACACGGCATAGCCTGCGCGCAAGGACAGATCGCTGGCCGCAGGGTCGGCATCAAAGCCGGGCTGATCTTCGACCATCACGAAGAAATCGCCGTCAGCGCCGCCGGGCGCATTCATCGCCATCGACAAGGCCCCGTGGCTGTGGGTGAGACCGGTGGTGCTGGTCGGTTCAAAGGCGATTGGCGGCAACACCCGTTTGGGATCATTGCGCGTGCCGCCCTGCACGATCCCGGCAGGGGCGCGTTCCCCGCCGAGATCCATCGCCCGGTAGAAATCCGTGCCGTCAAACCGCCGCTGGTCGACATAGCGCAGGAAATTGCCTGCGGTCACTGGCGCGCGCTCTGTTTCGACCGCCACCGTCACAGGGCCGAGGCTGGTGGTGATGACCACATCAATATGCGCCGCATCGGGCAGCGGACGCACGCCGGGCCGTCCGGTGGGGAGGGCGGCAAACTCCTCGGGCGCAACCGGAGCAGGGCCGCCCGGCGGCGGGGCGATTTCGAATTTCATCAGCAAGGTGCGCTGGCAGCCGGGCCTTTCGCTTTGCGCACAGTTGCGAAAATTATCGTCCGAAACGAGGTAGAGGAAGGTTTTGCCCGGCACTTCGCGGATCGCCAGCCCTTCGAAATTGTCGAGGTTGAGCGGCGGGGCGAGCACGCCGAGCGGCGTTGCCGTGCCGTCCGGAGCAAGGGCGATGATCGCGGCGCGGTTGCCTTCGCCGGGGTTGAAGCTGCGAAACAGCACGAAACAGGTGCCGTCAGCCTTGCACGCGGCATCGGTCGGCACGCCTCCGGCGGCGGCAATTCCCTCGGGCGCGGCGAGGTGGAAGGGGTTGGCCGTGCCATCGGTGATCCGCAGACAATTGGGCCGGGCCGCGTCCACCCATTCGCCGCAAGCGATCAGCCCGCCGGGATAGGCGGCAAGCGCCTCGATCCCGGCGTTGGCGTCAGCCCCCGTGGTGAGCGCGGCGGCGCTGGTATCAATCCCGCTGGCCGGGCCTTCCAGATCGGCATAGCGCCAAAGGCGGTGGTCCTGTTCGAAGGCGACCAGCCATTCGCCCGATGGCAAGCGGGTGAGCGCCTCCGCATCGCCGCGCTGCTTGGCGCCCAGTGTCCCGCCCTTGGCATCGCGCAACTGGCCCAGCCGGATTTCCGACACATTCACCATTTTGGTGCCGACCTCATCGATGGATAGCTGCATCCAGCGCCCGTCGTCCGTGACGGCGAACAGCGTATCATCGTGCCATTCAAGGCTGGAAATGCCGCCGATCTCCGCCTTATCCGGCGCGATGGAAACGCCGCCGCGGAAGATAAGCTCCCCCACCCGCGTACCGCTTTCGTCGGGGGCCAGCGTGACCGTGGCGGTGTCCGGCAGGAAAGCATCGGGAGCCTGCGCGGCCAGATCGGGCGCGGTCAGGGCGAGGGCGGCAAGGGCAAAAGCGCGCATCCATGTCATTTGTCCGGGTCTATCGCCACTTGAACGAAGCGCAAGCGGCAGCGGGCCCTGTTCATCCACGCGCAAGGTTTACAGATGTAATCGTTAGGACTACAGTCGTAATCGACTAGCGAGGGAGACGCTGCGTGACCCCATCCGACAACAATGCTGGGGAACGCCCCGGTGAACGTATCACCGATGCCGAACACGCGGTGATGGAAGTGCTGTGGGATCGCCCGCGCCAGACCGCATCCGATGTCTGCGAGGAAGTCTGCGCCGCGCGCGATTGGAGCTTGGCTACGGTCAAGACTCTCCTGTCACGCCTCGTCCAGAAAGGCGCGATTGCGGCCGAACCTGACGGGAGGCGCTTCCTCTACACCCCGCTTATTGCGCGCCAGGATTACGTCGGGGGTGAAAGCCGCCTTCTTGTCGATCGCCTGTTC
>JBIKSA010000113.1:0-5285 GCA_044348875.1 Erythrobacter sp.
TTCTGCAAGGCAACCGGATTGAGGAATTCGATTTCGAATCTGCCGAACACAAGCAGATCAAAGGCAATATCTACCTCGCTAAAGTAACACGGGTCGAACCTTCGTTGCAGGCGGCTTTTGTCGACTTTGGCGGCAATCGCCATGGCTTCCTCGCGTTCAGCGAAATCCATCCCGATTACTACCAGATTCCCAAGGCCGATCGCGACGCGCTGTTGGCTGAAGAAGCCGAAGCCGCCGAGGAAGAAGAGCGCCTCCGTGCCGAAGAGGAAGATGAGGGCATTTCTCCCGGCGAAGAGTACGACGCCGAATATGACAGCGGCGAAGCGCTTGCCGAAGACCTTGCCGAAAACGGGGTCGAAGAAGTCGACACCTCCGATAAGGACGATGTCGCCACCCTCGAAGGTGGTTCTTCCGACGAGGAAGCATCCGACGAAGATGCTTCCTACGAGGATGGCGACGATAACGACGGCGAGCACGAAGGCAGCGACGAAAACGGGCAGGACCGCGGACGTGGCCGGCGCGGGCGTCGCCGGCAGGGTGCCAAAGGGGAGCGCGGCGGCAACGAAAAGGGCCGGACCCGCGCCAAGCAGGTCGACGAAGTTCGCGCCAAGCGTCAGGCGCTGCGTCGCCGCTACAAAATCCAGGACGTGATCCAGCGGCGTCAGGTGTTGCTGGTGCAGGTCGTAAAGGAAGAACGCGGCAACAAGGGCGCCGCGCTCACCACCTATCTCAGCCTTGCGGGGCGCTACACCGTGCTGATGCCGAACAGCACCAGCGGCGGCGGCATCAGCCGCAAGATCAGCTCGACCAGCGATCGCAAGCGGCTCAAGGACATGGTCTCCGACCTCAAACTGCCGCGCACCATGGGCCTCATCGTCCGCACCGCTGGCATGAGCCGCACCAAACCCGAGATCAAACGCGACTTCGATTACCTCGCCCGCGTTTGGGACGAGATCCGCGAAAACACGCTCGCTTCAGTCGCACCCGCACTGATCCATTCGGACAGCGACCTGATCAAGCGCGCGATCCGCGACATCTACAACAAGGAAATTGAGGAAGTCGTCGTCGAGGGCGAGGAAGGCTACAAATCGGCCAAGGCCTTCATGAAGCTCCTCATGCCCAGCCATGCGCGGCGGGTTAAGGCCTATTCCGATCCGGTGCCGCTGTTCCAACGTTATGGCGCAGAAGACCAGCTTCGCGCCATGTATGATCCGATGGTGCAGCTGAAATCCGGTGGCTATCTCATCATCAATCCGACCGAGGCGCTGGTGTCGATCGACATCAACTCCGGCCGTTCGACCAAGGAACACGGGATCGAGGCGACCGCGCTTCATACCAACCTTGAAGCCGCCAAGGAAATCGCTCGGCAATTGCGCCTGCGCGACATGGCTGGTCTGGTCGTGATCGACTTCATCGACATGGAATATTCGGGCAATGTCCGCAAAGTCGAAAAGGCGATGAAGGACGCGCTCAGGAATGACCGCGCACGCATTCAGGTCGGGCGCATCAGTTCCTTCGGCTTGATGGAAATGAGCCGCCAGCGTCTGCGCACCGGCGTGCTCGAAGCGACCACCCGCCCCTGCCCGCATTGCGACGGAACGGGTCTGGTGCGCACGGCATCATCGGCGGGCCTTTCGGCGCTGCGTCTGATCGAAGACGAGGCGGCGCGCGGCAAGGGCACGCAGATCCGGCTTGCGGCGAGCACCGAGGCGGCGATCTACCTCCTCAACGAAAAGCGCGCCGATCTGGTCGAGATCGAACATCGTTACGGCGTCAACGTCGAAGTCGTGCCGGAAGGCGAGGACGAAGGCGCGAAGATGACTGTGTCCAGCGCCGGTCCGCGCCCTGTTCAGGCTCCGAAGTTCGAACCGATCATCGACAACGATGACGACGATCTGCCGGAAGAGGACGAGGAAGAATACGCCGAGGACGAGGTCGAGGAACGCGAGCCTCGCCAGCGCCGCGCACGTGCCGATGGTGACGATGCCGGCGATGACGCGGGTGGCCGCAGGAAGAAGCGTCGCCGCCGCCGTGGTGGCCGTGGGCGCAATCGTGAAGACGGAGCTGAAGGCGAAAACGCCGATCAGGACGAGCGTGAAAACGGAGCTGACGGCGAAGACGCCGATCAGGATCGTGAAGATCAGGCACCCATCGGCGAAAATGGCGTCTCCGACGAAGATGGCGAAGCCCGCCGCAAGAAGCGTCGCCGTCGTGGCGGTCGCGGACGCAAGCGGCGCGATGATGGTGCCGAAGGCAGCGAAGGCCAGGACGCCGAAGTCGAAGAAGGTGCCGAAGGTGCAGAGGGTGAGCCTGCCCAAGCGACCGATGTGACCGAAGCGGATGCCGCTCCGGAAATCACCGACGCGGCTCCTGCTGAAAAGCCCAAGCGCACCCGTGCGCCGCGCAAGAAGGCCGCTGTTGTGGCAGCAGACGAGGCCCCTGTGGAAGTCGTGGCCGAAGCGCCTGAAGCTGCGCCGGTCGAAGCACCTAAGCGCAAGCGCGCACCGCGCAAGACCAAGGCGTCCGAAGCAGCCGCCGCCGAAGCAATGGCGCAGCAGGTTGCCGAGGACGCGGCGGTAATCGTAGGCCCGGATGACGCAGCGCAAACCGCCGAAGCGCCGGCCGAAGCACCAGCCAAGCCCAAGAGCCGCCGCCGCGCCAAGGCAGCGGACGCTGCTCCGGTTGAAACGGCAACTGCAGAAACCGCACCGGAGCAAAAAGCCCCCGCGGCTGAAGCGGCAGCCGAAGCTTCGCCAGAGGCCGACGCAAAACCACGCCGTGGCTGGTGGCAGCGGACCTTCGGCGAATAAGATCGCTGGTTAGGCAAACAAAAAACAGGGCGGGAGAGGGCAACTTCTCCCGCCCTTTTTCATGGCTGTTTGCGGGCGATGCCCCACTCCATCCATCCGGCAAAGCGCGGGGCCTTCGGCGTGTAGCCTTCACCCAGAATTTCGACCTGAAAACCGCTCTCCGTCAGCGCGCTCGCAATCGGGCGGGTGAGGTGACAGCCGCCCGCAAGTCGTTTCCAGACCGGCTCTATCCGGTTCTGCCATTGCTGCACGAAAAGATCGGGCGCGCGGCCATGTTCAAGGAACAACGCCTTGCCATCCGGGCGCAGGATGCGGCGCAATTCGCGCATCACCTGCGCAGGATCATCGACCGAACACAGAGTGAAGGTGCACACCACACAATCGAAACTGCTGTCGGCAAACGGGATGGCTTCGCCCCGCCCCTGCCGCAGATCCGCGGCCCAGCCCTTTTCCTGCGCCGCCCGCCGTGCGCCATCGAGCAAACCGCCATGCGGGTCGATTCCCGCATAAGACGTAATCGCTGCGGCATCATAGAAGGCGTGATTGATCCCGCCCCCACAGCCCAGTTCGAACACATCGCCCCGCGCGCGCGGCACGACCGCAGCGCGCCGCTTCATCACCTGCCCCTGCGAACAGGCGCAGGTGATAAGGCGCGGCATGATGTTTGCCTCGTACCAGTTTGTGATCCCCATCATCATCTCCCCTCGTTGCCCGCAGTCTAATCATGCGCGCATGCAAGGGAAGCTTCCATCAAGCGGGGACTTCCTCGCCCCGGAAATCGAACACGCGGCCCGAATGCTGCGGGCCAAGCTGCCCCAGCACGCCGAGCAGATTGACCGCGGCCTCCCCCGGCGCGGTCAATTGCCCGTCAGCCAAGCCTGATTGGAAAGGCTGCGAGAGCGCGCTGTCCACCGTTCCGGGATGCAGGCCGACAATTACGCTGTCAGGATGCGTGCGCGCCAATTCCAACGCGAAGTTTTTCATCAGCATATTTAGCGCCGCCTTGCTCGCCCGGTAGGAATGCCACCCGCCAAGCCGGTTGTCCGAGATCGATCCCACCCGCGCGCTCAACGCTGCGAACGTAAACGCGGTGCCGCGCGGCATGATCGCCAGAATGTGCTTGGCAATCAGCGCCGGGCCGATGGTGTTGAGCGCGAAGACCTCGGCCATGGCCGCCGGATCGAGCCGTTTGTAGGTTCGCTCCGGTCCGGTGCCGCCCGCCAGCGTCAGCACGCCCGTAGCGATGATAACCCATTCGGGAGGCTCGGCGCGCATCGCGGCAGCCGCAGCGGCGATGCTGGTTTCATCCGCTAGATCGAAGGCAAAGGGCCGCACGCCTGCGACATCAGGCCCCACCCCTTGGCGCGAGCCTGCGTAAACAACATGCGTGCCGCCCGCGGATAGGGCCGCACACAGCGCCCGCCCGATCCCGCCGCTAGCCCCGAACACCGCTGCGACACGTGGCCAGGGGGCTGCGTTTTTCGATACTTGTTGTTCTGATACCATCCCTGCAAAAGCGCATCGCACGGCGGTTGGTTCCGCAAGATTGAGGACCGGACAACGCTTGTGCGAAAGCGCGCAACCTGCACCCGCTTGCGCGGTGGGACAATGCCGCTAGATAGGGTGCAAATCGAAACCGGGATCACGTAATGGCGACCTTCACTCTCCCCCAAAATTCCAAGATCCAGAGCAACGGCAAGGTCCACAAATCTAGCGGTGGCCGTGTCAAAGCGTTCAAGATCTACCGCTATGATCCGGATTCGGGCGATAACCCGCGCTATGACAAGTTCGAACTCGATCTCGACGAATGCGGTCCGATGGTTCTGGATGCGCTGTTCAAGATCAAGAACGAAATAGATCCAACCCTGACCTTCCGCCGTTCTTGCCGTGAAGGCATCTGCGGTTCGTGCTCGATGAACATGAACGGCAAGAATGGCCTCGCGTGCACAACCGCAATCGAGGATCTGAAGGGCGAAATTCGCATTACGCCGCTGCCGCACATGGATGTGATCAAGGATCTCGTGCCTGATTTCACGCATTTCTACGCGCAATATGCCTCGATCCGTCCTTGGCTCCAGACCGTCAGCCCCACGCCGTCGGGCAAGGAGCGGCTGCAATCGCCCGAACAGCGCGAGAAACTGGACGGCCTTTACGAATGCATTCTGTGCGCCTGCTGCTCGACATCATGCCCCAGCTATTGGTGGAATTCCGACAAGTTCCTCGGCCCGGCTATCCTACTTCAAGCCTATCGCTGGCTGGCTGACAGCCGTGACGAGATGACCGGTGAGCGGCTGAACGAGCTGGAAGACCCGTTCCGCCTCTACCGCTGCCACACCATCATGAACTGCGCGAATGTGTGCCCGAAGGGTCTGAGCCCGGCCAAGGCGATCGCTGAAACCAAGAAGATGATGGCGGAACGCGCGATCTGATTTTCCAGATCAAAGACCTTACAGGCGCGTGATAATGGCTGACCAT
>JBIKSA010000062.1:0-12640 GCA_044348875.1 Erythrobacter sp.
GTTTGGGCCAGCGCCTCGTGTATGGATCGCAACGACTTCGATGAGGCAATAACCGCTTCGACCACGCCCGCCACATCGGTGCACCATACCGTCACCGCGCCGCAGCTTTCAGGGATCATCCCGAGCGCATGCGCATTGGCGGTGTCGATGGCGAGCTGATTCATGGGTGATCGAAGCCGGTGTTGCGTATCTCCAAGCGTAGGCTGCGCATGGTAAGATAAGTGTTAAGGCAAAGCCCGTGGCCCCCTCAAGATTGGGGACTGGTCAGCGTGCAACGGGCAGGTTAAGCAGCCTCCATGTTCTTCAACTTCATCGACGAGCTGCGGGCTGCCGGGATCGGCGCCAGCTTCAAAGAGCACCTCACCCTGCTGGAGGCGCTGGACCGGGACGTGATCGACCAGACGCCCGAAGCGTTCTATTACCTGTCCCGCGCCACCTTCGTGAAGGATGAAGGCCTGCTCGACCGGTTCGATCAGGTGTTCCACAAAGTGTTCAAGGGGATCATGACCGATTACGGCCAGAACCCCGTCGACATCCCCGAAGATTGGCTGAAGGCGGTTGCCGAGAAGTTCCTGACCCCAGAAGAGATGGAGAAGATCAAATCGCTGGGTGACTGGGATGAGATTATGGAGACGCTGAAAAAGCGCCTCGAGGAACAAGAAAAGCGCCATCAGGGCGGCAACAAGTGGGTCGGCACCGGCGGCACCTCGCCCTTTGGCAATTCCGGCTACAACCCCGAAGGCGTCCGGATCGGCGGCGAGGCCAAGCATGGCAAGGCGATCAAGGTCTGGGAAAAGCGCGAGTTCAAGAACCTCGATAACACGAAGGAGCTTGGCACCCGCAACATCAAGATGGCGCTGCGGCGGCTCAGGCGTTTCGCGCGCGAAGGTGCGCAGGATCAGCTTGATATTGACGCCACGATCAAGGGCACCGCCAAGCAGGGCTGGCTCGACATTCACATGCGCGCCGAGCGGCGCAATGCCGTCAAGCTGCTGCTGTTCCTCGATGTCGGCGGGTCGATGGACCCCTTCATCAAGCTGGTTGAGGAGCTGTTCAGCGCCGCCACCAGCGAATTTAAGAACATGGAGTTCTTCTACTTCCACAACTGCCTTTACGAAGGCGTGTGGAAGGACAACAAGCGCCGCTGGCAGGAACGCACCAAAACCTGGGACGTGCTCCACAAATATGGCCACGATTACAAAATCGTGTTCGTCGGCGACGCGGCAATGAGCCCCTATGAAGTTACCCATCCGGGCGGAAGCGTCGAGCACATGAACGAGGAAGCGGGCGCGGTTTGGCTCCAGCGGGTCACTAACACCTATCCCGCGACCGTGTGGCTCAACCCGGTGCCGGAAAAGCAGTGGGGCTATTCACAGTCCACTAAGATGATCAAACAATTGGTCGGCGACCGAATGTATTCGCTGACCCTCGATGGGCTGGATGACGCGATGCGGGAATTGAGCCGGAAGCACGGGGCATAAGGGAGGCGCCCGCCTAACCCTTCTGGTCCAGCTCTTCGTTCAGCCGCAGCCCGCACCGCCAGAAAAAGAACGCCGGCGCCAGCCCAAGCACCGCTGCGCCATAAAGCACGTAGCGCACCGAGTCCGCGCCATAGGTCGGTTGCAGCCAGTCGGACAGCATGCCGAAGAACAATGGCCCCAGCCCCAGCCCGATCAGGTTCTGGAAGAACAACAGCGCGGCGGCCGCAATCGCCCTTGCCCGCAGCGGCACAAGGCCCTGCGCGGCGGAATAGGTCGGACCGTAATAGAGCGAGTTGAACACCGTCGGCACCAGCAGCAATGCCAGCGCCAGCGGCCAGCTTGGCGCGTGATAGGCTGCAATCGCCAGTGGCACCGCAAGTGCCATGCCGATAGCCGGCGCGCTCAGCACATGACGGCGGTTTTTTGCTCCGAACCGGTCAGCGAGATAGCCCCCCAACCACGTGCCAAGGATACCCCCTACCCCGCCCAGCAGCCCGAACCAGAGGCCCACCTGCCCCGGCGACAGATCGTGGGTGCGCTGGAAGAAGATGGTGGTCCAGGTCGTCTTGCCATAAGACAGGAACGCTGCCGAAGACCCTGCGAACAGGAGCAGCACGAAGGCGCGCGATCCCATGACCTCGGCGAGCGCCTGACGCAGCGGTAGCGCGGGCGCCGGGTTCTGCGCACGCAGGATCGCCGCCGCGTCCGAGCGGCGCGGGTCTTTCAGCACGAACCACACCACCAGCGCCAGCATGACACCCGGCAGACCGACGATCACGAACGCTTCGCGCCAACCCACGAAATCCGCCAGCGTCCCGCCAATAATCATGCCCAGCAGGGTGCCAATGGGGATGCCGAGCGAATAAAACGCCAGCGCCGAAGCGCGCTTTTCGGGCGCTACCATGTCGCTGATGAGCGAGTGTGCGGGCGGTGTGCAGCCCGCCTCGCCCACGCCGACCCCAATGCGGGCCAGCAACAATTGCGCAAAGTTCTGCGCCAGCCCGCACAGCGCCGTCATCGCCGACCAAAGGCCTAGCGCAACCGCAATCAGGCGCGGGCGGTTGGTGCCGGGACGGTCGGCAAAGCGCGCAATCGGGATGCCGAGCACGGTATAGAACAGCGCAAAGGCCAGCCCCGTCATCAAACCGATCTGGGTGTCGGAAAGGTCCAGATCGCGCGCAATCGGTTCGGCCAGAATGTTGACGATCTGACGGTCGATGAAATTGAAGACATAGACCGTGAGCAAAATCCACAAGGTCAGCTTGACGGACTGCGTGCTCGTGCCGCTCGCTGCTGCGGTTGCCATCTGTGCTATCTCCCATCGGTGGCGGTTTCCCCGCCCTCCTTGTACCAATCAGTCGGTGCCGGATTGACGCCAATCAGTAAAGCAGGTGCGGCCGAACTTCTGCAACCCACGCCGCTTCATCGTGTGACGTCATGGCTTCAAGATCATGCGGCGTCGCGGCGCTGTCATCCACCCATTCGCGCAAGGCCGGGCCGCCGTTAATGACGTCAATCGCAAGCCGTGACAGTTCATATTCGTAGGGGAAATCGCGCCACAACGGATAATCGGGGTAGAGCGTCCGGATCGCCTTGAAGGCCAGCGCCTGAAGCCGCCACGGACGGAAAGCGTCGTGGCTGTAAAATTCGCTTTCCGCATGAATCATCAGTGCGTTACAAAGCTTGCTCTGATGCTTGTGGAAGGTGGGTTCGAACCAGCATTCGCGCAATGCGCAGCCAGCCAGCCAATCGGGGGCGAGCTTGCGCATTACCTTCAACACACCGCCCGCATCGATATCGGGTGCGCCGAATAACACTTCCAAAGGCCGTGTCGTGCCCCGCCCTTCCGACAGCGTCGTGCCTTCAAGCATCACCGTTCCGGCATAACAGCGCGCCATGTTCAGGTTTGCGGCATTGGGCGAAGGGTTGATCCACAGACGCGACGTCGGCCACCCAAAACCGTCGTCGTCGGGCCTCCAACCCTCCATCGCAACAACCTTGTAAGCAACGTCGAGATCGAAATGTTCGATGAACCAATGACCCATCTCGCCCATGGTCAGCCCGTGACGCATTGGCATCGGGGCGGCGCCGACAAAGCTTTCCTGACCCGGCACCAGCAGCGTGCCTTCGACCGGTCGGCCGGCCGGATTGGGGCGGTCGAGCACCCAGACTTCCTTGCCCGCCTTCGCCGCCTCTTCCAGCAGGTACAGCAGCGTGGTGACGAAGGTGTAGATCCGGCAGCCGAGGTCCTGAAGATCGAACAGGAATACGTCGGCGCTCGACATCATCTGCGCGGTCGGGCGGCGCACTTCGCCGTAAAGCGAGAAGATCGGAATCCCATAGCGCGGGTCCATCTCGTCCGCGGTTTCGACCATGTTGTCCTGCTTGTCACCCTTCAGCCCATGCTGCGGGCCAAAGGCGCTGTTCACCGCTACGCCCGCGGCAATCAATGCGTCGAGACTGTGGGTGAGGTCCGCCGTTACGCTGGCGGGATGGGCCACCAACGAAACGCGGCGGCCCTTGAGTTGGCGGAGGAGTTCCTGGCTGGCCAGCAGCCGGTCAATGCCTGTTTTCATAGGCAGCAGCGTTGGATCAGAGCGGCGCCAAAGGCAAACGCTTTGCTTGGTCCGGGAACATTGCAAGCTGCCGCATCGTTAGGGTTCCATGGACATAGACTGGACTGCTGCTTCTATCGCCGCCGGATGGGCAATTATTCTTGGTGGCGCGGGGGGTGCACTCACTGACATCGGCCCTTGGTACCGCGCATTGAGAAAACCGCCATGGCAGCCACCCGATTGGCTGTTTGGTCCGGCGTGGACGATCATCCTCGGCTGTGCTGGCTGGAGCTTCTACATCGGCTTGACCGAGGCACCCACGGCAGAGGCGCAGATGGGCGTGTGGACGCTGTTCATCGCCAACTTTGTGCTGCACTTCGCTTGGTCGCCGCTGTTCTTCAAATTCAAGCGGCCCGATTGGGCGTTGGCAGAAAACGTGTTCCTGTGGCTTACGGTGACCGGCCTGTTGGTGGTTCTTCCCCGTCTGGTCGGTGACAGTTTCCCAGGCTGGCTGAACGTGCCCTATTTCATCTGGGTCACCTTCGCGTGCGTGCTCAACTGGAAGATTGTACAGCTCAACCGCCCGTTTGGCGCCGCAGCTACCGTTCAATAATCAGCGCGCGGCAGGCTTCGGAGTGGAACTCAGGCTTGCCCGGTGGGAAGGCGAGCGCCCAGTATTGCTTGCCCCCATCGGCGTGTTCGACAATCGCGTTCAGGGCGACTTGTGCGAGGGCTGACAGATCTGCGGCGATGCTCGCCCTGAGGATCAACCCGTCCGCGTCATGCGAACAGGCAATAACGACGGATTCGACCGGCGCATCGCGCATCCCTTCGCGGAACGAATCGAAGTCGTACGCCGCCCACCGGCCCGAGGGCGAGAGATTGAACTCGCGGTAATACGTGCTGCCGATTGGTTGCCAGAATATTTCGAAACAGGTGGTCTGCCACAGATTGTCCATCCGTTCGGGCGCAGCGGGCGGAGGCAGGACGACCGCAGACATATGCCCGTCGAGACGGAATTCGGCCTCGCAGCCTTGCGGTGTGGCGGTGATGGCGGCGGTAACTGCGCGGACGGGGCCGAGATCGCAGATACGGTGGAGCATGAGAGGGTGCATCGCGCATCTCTGCCGCCTCTCCCCGACCTCGGCAAGACACTTCCCGTCGCCGCCTCACGCTGATAGGGCCGCAGCCCATGAGCAGCTACAATTCCGATCTCCTCCGCCTTCTCGACGAGCGCGGCTATATTCACCAGATGACCGATGCAGCCGGCCTTGACGCGATTGCCGCCAAGCAGGTCGTGCCGGGGTACATCGGGTTCGATGCGACTGCACCTTCGCTCCATATCGGCAGTCTGGTGCAGATCATGATGCTGCGCCGGTTGCAGCAGACCGGGCACAAGCCGATTGTCCTCATGGGCGGTGGGACCACGCGGATCGGTGACCCCACGGGTCGGGATGAAAGCCGCAAAATGCTGGATGACGAGGCGATCGAGGCAAATATCAAGTCGATCTTCACCGTCTTCGACAAGCTTCTGAAGTTCGGCGATGGTCCCACCGATGCGGTGATGGTCAACAATCACGATTGGCTGGGGCAGCTCGGATATATCGAATTGCTTCAACAGGTCGGGACGCATTTCACGGTCAACCGGATGCTGACCTTCGATTCGGTGAAGCTTCGGCTCGAGCGAGAGCAGCCGATGACCTTCCTCGAATTTAACTACATGATCTTGCAAGGCTACGATTTCAGATACTTGTCACGCGAACTTGGCGTGCGCTTGCAGATGGGCGGTAGCGACCAGTGGGGCAATATTGTCAACGGGATCGAGCTCGGCCGCCGCATGGATGGTGCTGAACTTTACGGCCTCACCACCCCGCTGCTCACCACGGCGGACGGCGGAAAAATGGGTAAGTCCGTATCGGGCGCCGTCTGGCTGAACGAGGATCAGCTCCCCGCGTATGACTTCTGGCAATACTGGCGGAACGTCGATGACCGCGATGTTGGGAAGTTCATGCGGCTGTTTACCGATCTGCCGCTGGACGAAATCGCCCGCCTCGAAACATTGGAAGGCGCGGAAATCAATGCTGCCAAGATCGTGCTCGCCAACGAAGTGACACGTCTGGTGCGCGGCGGGGATGCAGCAAGCCGGGCCGAAGCCACCGCAACGGAGACTTTCGCTGGGTCTGGCGCGGGCGAAGACCTGCCAAGCCTAGTCGTTGGCGCAGAGGGCATGCGCATCGCTGCCCTGCTCACCGCCATCGGGCTGACAGCATCGGGCGGAGAGAGCAAGCGCAAGCTGGCCGAAGGCGCGGTGAAGCTGGAAGGCGAGACGATCACCGATCCGGCCCATCTCGTACTTCCGGCCGAGGGACAGACCATGCGCCTCAGCCTTGGCAAGAAACGGCACGCTCTGGTTATTCGCTGAGGGCGTGCTCCTTTACCAATTGTCAGCCTTTCTGCGGCATCTCCGACGCTATGAAGCAGTCGGAGGGAAGGATCGCAGCGCGTGGCGGGTGGAGCTAACCTCAGTGTAACCGAGTTGCGGCGTGCAGCGCGGCATCCGGTCGATTTCCCGGCCATCGTCGAACATTTTGTTCACGGCGATCTGAATCTGCACGTCTCAAACCTGTCGGCGCACGGTTTCCTGGTGGACGACGCACAGGCGCTGAACCGCGGCGACCGGATTATCATTCGCCTGCCGGTGGTGGGGCGTATTGAAGCCTATGCGATCTGGACCCGCGACAGCCGCGCTGGCTTCCAGTTTGAGCGAATCATCCGGCTCGACGATTTCGCCGAGATCATTGATCAATTGCAGCCGAACCCGCGTCTGCGCCGTCAGCGCTGACGCGGAGACCGATCCCTGCGAATAGCAGCGCTGAACGTTCGGCAAGTTTTCCCCTGCTTGGCACATTCGGTCTAGCCTGCCATGGCACCTCTCGTGACCGAACCAACCTCTCCGCTTCAGATAGGCGATTACCGGCGTTTCTGGCTGGCGCGCTTCATGGCCGTGTTCGCAACCATGTCTATGGTGGTGCTGCTTGGATATCAGCTCTACGCGGTGGCCCGCGACGATTATGGGATGAGCGTGGCGGAAGCCTCTTTCCAGCTCGGGCTGCTTGGGCTTGCACAATTCGTACCACTGTTCTTGCTCACACCCGTCGCGGGTCTGGCAGCTGACCGGTTCGACCGGCGCCATGTCGCAGCTTTTGCTAATGGTATCGATGGCTGCGTGGCGGTGGCTCTGGCCTTGCTTACCTGGCAGGACGCGCTCACCATCCCGCTCCTGTTTGCCCTCGCGGCGGCGCATGGCGCGGCGCGGGTGTTCGTCGGCCCGTCGATGAGCGCCATTGCACCCAACATCGTCCCTCCAGCCCTGCTGCCGCGCGCGATCGCACTGTCCTCAATCGCATGGCAAACAGCAAGCGTCGCGGGCCCCGCCGTCGGCGGGCTGATCTTTGCCGAGGCCGAATGGCTGCCCCACGCGATTTCTGCCGTACTCATGGGCGCGGCGATGGTGTTGATCCTCACCGTGCGCCCCATCAAGGCCAAGCACGAAGGGCTTCCGTTGAAGCCGGTCCGGCAGATTATCGAGGGTCTGGTCTATGTCTGGCGGGAAAGGTTCCTGCTGGGCTGCATCACGCTTGATCTGTTCGCTGTGCTACTGGCGGGCGCAACCGCGCTCTTGCCGGTGTTTGCGCGCGATATCCTGTTCGTGGGCCCGGAGGGTCTAGGCCTCATGCGTGCGGCTCCGGCACTTGGCGCAGCGAGCGTGGCTCTGATCCTGTCGTTCCGTCCGCTGGAACGCGATGTCGGCGTCAAGATGCTGTGGGCGGTCGCGGCCTTCGGAGCCCTCACCATCGCTTTCGCCTTCTCGCGCAGTTTTGCCCTTTCTCTGGCAATCTTAGCCGCAATGGGGGCGGTCGACATGGTCTCGGTGTTCATCCGGTCTTCGCTCGTCCAGCTGTTTACCCCTGACGACCGGCGCGGGCGCGTTTCTGCCATTTCAGGGCTCGCCATTTCCGCTTCGAATGAACTGGGCGAGATGCAGTCTGGCCTTGCTGCTGCAATCCTCGGTGCGACCGGAGCGGTTGTATTCGGCGGCGCGGGTGCGATATTCGTGACAATGGTCTGGGCATGGTATTTCCCCGAACTGCGCCGCGCAAAGAGCTTCGAGCCGCAGGAGCTCAAAAGAGAGGTATCGACATGAAGGCTGACAGCATCCTCGCCACCATCGGCGGCACGCCGCATATCCGCCTGTCGCGGATGTTCCCGGATCATGATGTGTGGGTGAAGTCCGAACGCAGCAACCCCGGCGGGTCGATCAAGGACCGCATTGCGCTCGCCATGGTTGAAGATGCCGAAGCGCGCGGAGCGTTGAAGCCTGGCGGCACGATTGTCGAACCGACCAGCGGCAACACCGGCATCGGCCTCGCGATGGTCGCAGCCGTCAAAGGTTACCGGCTTGTCTTGGTCATGCCCGAATCGATGTCGGTCGAGCGCCGCCGGCTGATGCTCGCCTACGGAGCCAGCTTCGACCTGACCCCGCGTGAGAAAGGGATGAAGGGCGCAATTGAGCGCGCGATGGAGCTGGTTGCGCAAACCCACGGCGCTTGGATGCCGAGCCAATTCGATAATGCCGCAAACCCTGCCATTCACGCCCGCACCACCGCGCAGGAAATCCTCGCCGATTTTGCCGATACGCCGATCAACGTGATGATCACCGGTGTCGGCACCGGCGGGCACCTGACCGGCTGCGCCGAGGCATTGAAGAAGCACTGGCCGGGGATGAAGGCTTACGGCGTGGAACCCGCCCTTTCGCCCGTCATCAACGGCGGCCAGCCCGGCCCGCACCCTATTCAGGGCATCGGCGCTGGCTTTATCCCGGGTAATCTCCACACCAGTGCCATCGATGGTGCCATCACCGTCGATGCCGAAGAAGCCAAGGAAATGGCGCGGCGCGCGGCGCGCGAGGAAGGGATGCTGGTGGGCATTTCATCGGGCGCGACGCTGGCTGCCATTGCGCAGAAATTGCAAGAGCTGCCCGCAGGATCGCGCGTGCTCGGCTTCAACTACGACACGGGCGAGCGGTATCTGTCGGTGCCGGACTTTCTGCCGGTCGAATAACACCGTTTCGTTAACCGCGCTCTGCTATTCCGAAGGCTATTCATATGCTTTCGGATAGCAGCTTGGGGAATGACGGTCATGAAGTTCATCAAGCTGGAATCGCGCGGCGGCAATTATTTGGTCGTGGCACAAAACGTCGCATGGCTGCGGGCCGCTGAAAACGGGCAGACCACTGTTGGTATCGTGGGCGGACAGCCACTGCTGGTGGTCGGCTCGATTGAAGAAGTCGCCGCCAAGATCATGGCCGAACCTGCGCCCGTGCCTCTAACAGTCGCTGCACCAACTGAACCCCTGTCTGAACCCGAAGCCGAAGAAGAGGCCGAACCTGCATCGCCGGAGCCAGATGCGTCAGTCGATCTCCGCGAGCCTTCGGCAGCGCCAGCCACTCCGATGACCGTGCACCCGCAACCGTTATCGGCACGATCTGGAAGCCTTTGGGAGCGCCCTGCCGCACCCGGGCCAAAGGCCTTCAAGGTCAAAGCAACCTCGCAGCGCATGATGGGGCGGTTCGAATAGCCTTGGACACCCGAACCTAACGCAAAAGTCGTTGCGAACGTGCAACCCGCTGTTACCCTTCCGGCAATAAAACCGGGAGGAATGGAATGAAACGACAGCTGACAGGGTTGAGCATGGCAGCCGCCATCGCCCTTACGACAGGGCCACTGGCTGCGGAAACACCCTCACGGGATCGGATCGCGGCCAAAGTGGACGCGCAGCACGATGGCACGGTGAAGGCACTTCAGGACTGGGTCGCTCTCCCCACCATTGCAGCGGAAAAGCGCGGCACGCCCGAAGGCGCCGATTACATGAAGCAACTGGCGCTTGATGCCGGGTTTCAGCAGGCAAAGATCATTCCCACCGACGGCGTCCCTGCCGTCTTTGCAACTCTGGATGCCGGTGCCAAAACAACCGTCGGCATTTACTTCATGTATGACGTAAAGCAGTTCGATCCCGCTGAGTGGAACTCCCCGCCACTGGAGGCGAAGCTTGTCGACCGACAAGGCGAAGGGGTGAGCATCGTCGGTCGCGGGGTGGTCAACCAGAAAGGCCCGCAGATGGCTTTTCTCTCTGCAATCAAAGCTATCCAGGCCAGCGGGCGCAAGCTTCCCGTGAACCTGGTGCTGGTCGCCGAGGGCGAGGAGGAGGTCGCATCGACCCACTTCGATCAGGTCGTCGCCGTGCCCGAAGTTCAGGCCGCACTGTCCAAGGCAATTGGCGTGTTCATTCCCTCCGCCAACCAGAACAGGGACGGCAGCGCGGGGATCACGCTGGGCGCTAAAGGCGCGGTCGAGTTCCAGCTGGTGGTCGGCGGAGAGACGTCGGACAAGTATCCCAAGACAGACATCCATTCATCGAATTATGCCCGGATCGAGAGCCCAGCGTGGCGGTTGGTCAAGGCGTTGGACTCACTGGTCGCAGATGATGGCCATACCCCCGCAATCGATGGCTGGTTCGAGAACGTGCAGCCGCTGACCGCGCGCCAGAAAGAGCTTATCGCACAAGGCGCAAAGCCCGAACAGGAAGCCCAGGACAAAGCCTTGCTCGGCGTCGGCCGCTGGATCAACGACGAAGATTACGTGACCAGCCTTGAACGGTTCTTCTCGCAGCCCACTGTCAACATTCAGGGGCTGGTGTCTGGCTACACCGGCGAAGGCGGCAAGACCGTGCTCTCGGGCCGGGCCGAGGCGAAGCTGGAGTTCCGCCTTGTGCCCAACATGTCCAAGAATGAGGCGGTAACCAAACTGCGCGCCCATCTGGCGAAGCGCGGGTTTGACGACGTGCAGGTGACGGTGTCCGGGGGATATGGCCCCAACGAAACCGCCGAAGATAGCGCACTGATCCGCGCCCAGAAGCGGCTGTTCGACGAAAAAGGCATCCCCTACACTATACGCCCGCGCAATGCGGGAAGCTGGCCGGGGGTGGTCTTCAATGGTCCCCCGCTGAACCTGCCAGCCTCACAGTTTGGCCTTGGCCGGGGCGGCGGAGCCCACGCGCCCAACGAATGGTTCTTGATCGAAAGCAGCGACCCGAAAGTTTACGGACTCGATGAGGTGACAATGGCCTATGTCGATTACCTCTACGCGCTTGCTGAAGAAGCTGGGAAATAGCTCACCAAAGCAAAAGGCCGCCCGCATGACAGCGGGCGGCCTTGCAATTTACACTCTGGTGGTGCTGCTCAAGCAGCAGTGGCGAAAGCCTCGGCCGGGAGCTTCATCATATAGTTGCTGCCAGCCTCCAGCTTGCGTCGCAAAGCACCAGCATCTGGCAGGAAGCGTTCGGCGTAGTAATTGGCCGAGACCAGCTTCGCTTCGTAGAAGGCCTTGCCTTCCGGCTCACCCGCCAGCTTCGCCAGCGCAACCTTGGCCATCTTCAGCCAGAAGTAGCCAAGCGTAACGATGCCCATGATGTGCATATAGTGATGCGCGCCTGCGCCCAAATGGTTGGGGTTGGCCATCGCGTTCTGCATGAACCACATGGTCGCCGCCTTCTGTTCGCCCAGCGCCTTTTCGAGGCGTTCGGCGACCGTAGCGAGTTCGGGAGCCAGCTTTGCGGAGGCGATTTCCTCGTCGATCATCGCGAAGAACGCCTGGATCGCCTTCCCGCCGCCTGCCGCCAGCTTGCGGCCGCACAGGTCCATCGCCTGCACGCCGTTAGCGCCTTCGTAGATCATTGCGATGCGGCTATCGCGCACGAACTGCTCCATGCCCCATTCCTTGACGTAGCCGTGGCCGCCATAGACCTGCTGCATATTGGTGGCGATGTCGTAGCCCTTGTCAGTTCCGTAGCCCTTGATCACCGGGGTCATCAGACCGATCAGCATGTCGGCGGTTTCGCGCTCTTCAGGGGTTTGCGCCTTGTGGGTCAGATCGACTTGCAACGCACCCCACAGGCATAGGGCCCGCATTGATTCGGTGAACACCTTGGCGTCCATCAGCATCCGGCGCACATCGGGGTGGACGAAGATCGGATCAGCCTTCGCCTCAGGCTCTGCTGGACCGGAAAGGGCACGGCCCTGACGCCGGTCAAGCGCGTAGGTCACCGCATTCTGATAGGCGACTTCGGCCTGAGCATAGCCCTGAATACCGACACCAAGACGCGCCGCGTTCATCATGATGAACATGGCCGCCAAGCCCTTGTTCTCCTCGCCCACCATATAGCCGGTCGCGCCGTCATAGTTGAGCAGGCATGTCGCGTTGCCGTGGATGCCCATCTTCTTTTCAATCGAACCACAAGTTACGCCGTTGCGCGCCGCCGGTTCACCATTTTCATCGAGGATGAACTTGGGCACGATGAACAGCGAGATGCCCTTGACGCTATCGGGCGCGCCCGGGGTCTTGGCCAACACCAGATGGATGATGTTGCTGGTCAGATCATGCTCGCCCGCCGAGATGAAGATCTTGGTTCCGGTGATAGCATAGGATCCATCGCCATTGGACACGGCCTTGGTGCGGATCATGCCGAGATCGGTGCCGCAATGCGGTT
>JBIKSA010000112.1:0-5365 GCA_044348875.1 Erythrobacter sp.
AAATCATCTTGGGGACGTAAGCCGCCTTCTGTTCGTCACTGCCCTTGGCAAGAATAGCGGAGATCGCACCTGCGGTAAGGCCAGGATACATGGCAAAGGCCTGATTGGCGGTGCCGCTATACTCCTCAAGCACGAAGCCGAGCACATGCGGCAGCCCCTGACCGCCGTAGATTTCTGGCTGGGCCAGGGTGCCCCAACCGCTTTCCACGTAAGCCTGATAAGCTTCCTTGAAGCCCGGCGGCGTGGTGACGCTGCCATCTTCGTGGCGCGTGCAGCCGTGTTCGTCACCCGACTGGTTGACCGGAGCGAGAACCTCGGCGCAGAACTTGCCGGCCTCGTTGATGACCGTATCGATCATGTCGGGCGTGGCGTTCTCGAACCCCGGCAGATTGCCGTAGCTGGCCAGATCGAGCACTTCGTTTACGATGAAGCGGGTGTCACGGGTGGGCGCGTTGTAAGTCGGCATCACATGGTCCCTTGGGTAAACGTGGAGAGTATAGGGGGCAGAATAGCAACAGAACCGATCAGCCGAGGTCGAGTTTCTCGATCTCTGCGACGAAATCAGTCAGTTCGTTGATCGAGGAATCGATATCGTCACGCTGAGCCTTCAATTTTGCGATGTGCGTGCGGCATTTCGCAATCGTAACGCGACGCTGTTCAACGCGCCCGTCATCGAGATCGTAAAGATCGATCATCTCGCGGATTTCCGTTAGCGAGAAGCCAACATTCTTGGCACGCATGATCCACGCAAGCCGGGCCCGGTCACGCTTGCAGTAGACCCTGGTCATGCCGACGCGAGCCGGATTGATAAGCCCTTCATCCTCATAAAAACGGAGCGCGCGCGCGGTGCAGCCGAATTCCGAGGTTAGATCGGAAATTGTGAACTGCTCACGTTCGTGGACATCCGGCCTGTCGAGGTGAGCGCCGTTGCGGCGCGGTTCAGACGCGGAGCCTTGCGATGCGTCAGCGGCGATGGAAGCGGGAGCGGTAGCCATACGCTCTTCCTACCTTCCGTTTACGTGAGCGTCAAGCTGTTACCTTAACGAGAACAGCCCCGCCCTCGCCGCGATCGATCTGTCGATAGAAACAAGAACGCGCGCCGGTATGGCAAGTCGGCCCCGCAGGCGACGCCCGAACCACAAGCGCATCCTGATCGCAATCGACCAACACAGCCTCAACTTTGAGGATGTTGCCCGAGCTTTCCCCCTTCTTCCACAGCTTGCCGCGTGAGCGTGACCAGAAATGCACTACGCCACTCGCCAGCGTCGCATCGAGAGCTTCGGCGTTCATATGGGCAACTACCAGGACTTGCGACGAGGCATGATCCACCACAACCGCAGTCAGCAGACCGGCAGCGTCGAACCGCGGCGCAAACATTAATCCGCCCTCGCGTTCCTCGTCGGTCAGAGTGTGATCGGCCATCTCATAACTCCGGTTTGGCTCGCTCTACATAAGGGCGGCTCATGCGACGATTGTTGCACACACACAACAGGCCCTTGCAAAAAATGCGAAGCTTGAAGGTTCCACCTTCCGGCTTGGCCTACAGCGTGGAACAAGTCTTGGCGGAAGCCTTCACAGGGGTTCTCAACCGAACAACGGCACCGCCCGGTGTCAAGTTCAGGGGGTAACCGGGCCGCAGACTGGCAATGGGGTGCCAGTGCGACCGGTTGAACGATAGGGATTGGATCCCGGCAGCCAAGTTAGGGGGTGGCTGCCAAGGCCCATAAGGGTGGATCCGCACCGTTTCGTCACGTGGCGCCCGGGGTCGAAAGACCTCGGGCGTTATGTTTTGTCAGGTTGGTCAACGCGGTAATCAGCATCAACCCGCGCAAAGCAAGCCACCGCAATTGAAGCCGGCCCCGCAGCTGCAATTGCCGCTATACAAGCACGGGTTGTGGCGCCGCTCGTCAGCACATCGTCGACCAGGACAACATGACGCCCCGTTAATCTGGCTGCTCGCGCCGGATTGAGTCGGAACGCCCCCGCCAACACCTGCTCGCGCGCATCGCGCCCAAGCCCGCCGAGGCTCGGTGTCCGCTTGTGCCGCACCAGAACGTCAAGCCCGGCCTCTCCCTTGCCGAACCGAGCCAGATCGCGCGCCAGAAGCGCCGCCTGATTGAAGCCGCGGCGCCACAGCCTCCAACGATGAAGCGGCACAGGGACCAACAATGGCGGCCTTGCTTCGGCCCGTGGTTCAGGCAGGCGCGCGGCAATCAAACGCGCCAGCAGCCGCGATAGCGCGATCCTCCCGCCATGCTTGTAAGCGAGCACCAGCTTCCGCGAAGTTTCATTGTAATAGGTCGCGGCATAGACCGGAATGTCCTGTGCATCTGCCTCGCCATGATCTGGCATGTCGAGCGTGCTCCAGCATACGGCACACAGACCCTCCTGAGCAGCGATCGCCGCCCCGCACGAAGGACAGCGGGGCGGGTATAGGATATCCACGAGGGGTGCCAAATGCTGGACGAGTTGTGCGACCACCGTCATGGCCGCTCAATCGCATGGCTTGCGCTATGCTGGCAAGCGCGGCAGGGCGCGGCGATGAACGGCAATCCGGTTCCCACAATATTCTCCGAACAGCGCCGAACGGCGCGCGCACTTCGCTCTGCCCGGCGCGAGCTTGGCACGGATGCAGCACGCTTCCTGATCGACGAAATGGCCGACGACATGATCGAGCGGCTGTCCTTTGTACGACATGCGCCCCGCTCTGCCCTGATGATCGGTGCTTCACCTCCGCCCATTTCGGCCTTCCTCAAAGGCGATGGTGCGCAGTTGGCGGTCCACAGATCCGCCAATCCCGCAGAACCCATCGCGGGCGGGCCTTATGACTTTATCGGCGTGATCGGGCAGCTCGATGCGGTCAACGATTTGCCCGGAGCGCTCATTCACCTCCGCAATGCCCTCACCCCCGGAGGGGTGGTCATTGCCAGCTTCATCGGCGGTCAGAGCCTGCCTGCCTTGCGGGCCGCGATGATTGCGGCCGAACCAGACCGACCGGCTGCCCGCATCCACCCACTGGTCGATGCGCGCGCGGCTCCCGCTCTGCTCCAGCGCGCCGGATGGAAGGATCCGGTGGTCGACACGCACACGCTGACGGTACGGTATTCCAATCTTGACCGGCTAATCAGCGACCTGCGCGATCAAGGCCTTTCCAACGCCTTGGCAAAACCCGCCGCGCCGCTTGGCAAAGCCGCCATCGCCAGCGCCCGCGCCGACTTTGCAGCCCGAGCCGATCCGGATGGCAAGACCGCCGAAATCTTTGAGATCGTCACCCTCACTGGCAGGCGATCCCTTGCCGGAACCTAGGCCTTCTTGAGCGCGGCTTGCGCTGCTGCCAAGCGCGCAATCGGCACGCGATAGGGCGAGGCACTGACGTAATCCAGGCCCACGCTTTCACAAAAAGCGATGCTGGCCGGGTCTCCGCCATGCTCCCCGCAAATGCCGAGCTTGATATCGGGGCGGGTCGCCCTGCCCCGCTCGGCTGCGATTTCGACCAATTGGCCAACGCCTTCGATATCCAGGCTGACGAAGGGATCGCGGGGGAAAATGCCCTTTTCCACATAGACGCTGAGGAAACGCGCCGCATCATCGCGCGACACGCCCAGCGTCGTCTGGGTCAGGTCGTTGGTGCCAAAGCTGAAGAACGCGCCTTCCTCGGCAATTTCGCCGGCCATCAAGGCGGCGCGTGGCAGTTCGATCATTGTGCCGACGAGGTAATCGACACGCGTGCCGGCCTCGGTGAACACTTCCTCGGCAGTCTTGTCGACCAAAGCCTTGAGGATCGCCAGTTCACGTTTGGTCGCGACCAGCGGGATCATGATTTCAGGCAGAGGCGCCTCACCACTCGCAATCTTGACCGCGCACACGGCTTCAAAGATCGCGCGGGCCTGCATGGCGTAGATTTCCGGGAAAGTGATCCCCAGACGGCAACCGCGATGGCCCAGCATCGGGTTGAATTCGTGCAGCTCGCCCGCGCGACGCTTTAGGTGGTCGACCCCCAAGCCGGTCGCGTCGGCGAGCTCTGCGAACTCCTCGTCGGCGTGTGGCAGGAATTCGTGGAGCGGCGGATCCAGCAGGCGGATCGTGCACGGCAGGCCGGCCATAACTTCAAAGATGGCGGTAAAATCAGCGCGCTGTTCGGGCAGAAGCTTGTCGAGGGCGCGCCGACGACCTGCCTCGTCATCCGCAAGAATCATCTGCCTAACCAGACTGATACGCGACGCTTCGAAGAACATATGCTCAGTCCGGCACAGCCCGATACCCTCGGCGCCGAATTGGCGCGCCATGCGGCAATCATCGGGCGTTTCGGCATTGGTGCGCACGCGCATCCGGCGCAGCTTGTCGGCCCAAACCATCAGCGTGCCAAAATCGCCCGCCAGCTCCGGTTCGACCGTGGGAACGATGCCAAGCATCACTTGCCCCGCCGCCCCGTCGAGGGTGATGGCATCGCCCTCCTTCAGCTCGGTCGTGCCGATCCGTAGCGTGCGAGTCGAACGATCGATCGAGACCGCGCCAGCGCCTGAAACGCAAGGCCGCCCCATCCCGCGCGCCACAACGGCCGCATGGCTGGTCATGCCGCCGCGCGCGGTCAGGATACCTTGGGCCGCGTGCATCCCGTGAATGTCTTCCGGCGAGGTTTCGACCCGCACCAGAATGACCTTCTCGCCCCGTCCGGCCCATTGTTCCGCAGTGTCGGCATCCAGCACGATCTTGCCTGCCGCTGCGCCGGGCGATGCTGGGAGGCCGGTGGTCAGCACGTGGCGTTCAGCCTTGGGATCAAGGGTCGGGTGGAGCAGTTGGTCCAGTGCCATCGGGTCAACCCGGCGAACGGCCTCACGCTCGTCAATCAGACCTTCTTCAACCATGTCGACCGCCATTTTGAGGGCGGCCTTGGCCGTGCGCTTGCCCGAGCGGGTCTGCAGCATCCATAGTTTTCCACGTTCTACCGTGAATTCAATGTCCTGCATGTCCTTGTAATGAAGTTCCAGCAGGTCGAACACGCGGGCGAGTTCGGTGTAGGCGGCAGGCAAGGCCTCTTCCATCGAAAGCGGCTTGGCACCCGCCGTCTCCCGCGCCGCTTTGGTGAGGTATTGCGGGGTGCGGATGCCCGCGACCACGTCCTCACCTTGGGCGTTGATAAGATATTCGCCGTAATAGGCCCGCACGCCGGTCGCCGGATCGCGGGTGAAGGCAACGCCGGTGGCGCTGGTTTCGCCCATGTTCCCGAACACCATCGCCTGCACATTCACCGCTGTGCCCCAGTCGGCCGGAATGTCGTTGAGGCGGCGGTAAACCTTGGCGCGGTCGCTGTCCCAGCTGTCGAACACGGCGCGGATTGCCCCCCACAGCTGTTCGTGAACATCCT
>JBIKSA010000114.1:0-5125 GCA_044348875.1 Erythrobacter sp.
AACGCCGCCAATGCCGTCGCCATGCTGGCTCAGGGCCGCGCGGCGCTGGTGTGGCGGCGCATCATCGCTGATAGCGACACGCCGGTGGGTGCGGCGCGGAGGCTGATCGTGCCCGGGCGCGGCGATTTCCTGCTGGAAAGCGTCGAGGGCGGCGAAGTGCGCGGACGTTACAGCCTCCTCGGTATCGATCCTGATCTGGTCTTCCGTGCCAAAGGCAACAGCGCCGAAATCAACCGTCGCTGGCGCGCGGACCGAGAAGCTTTTGCTCGCTTGCCCGGCGATGCGCTGGCGGAGTTGCGCAGCCTTGCCGCCGCCTGCCGCATCGACCCAATGCCTGAAGGCCTGCCGCCTGCGTTGGCCTGCCTTGTCGGGTACCTTGGTTACGAAACGATCGGCCTTGTCGAAACCCTGCCCCGCGCCGCCGACAGCCCGCTCGATCTGCCCGACATGCTGTTTGTGCGCCCGACGGTGATCCTGGTGTTCGATGGTCTGACCAACGCTTTGTTCGCCATCGCCCCGATCTGGGAAGCTGCCGATCCGCAGGCCGCGGTTGAGCGCGCGGGCGACAGGATCGATGCGGCGCTCAGCCAGCTTGGTCAGGCCGTGCCCGCAAGCCCCACCGATACAGTGCCCGAAGCCCTGCCCGATCTGACCTCGGTGATTGCGCCTGATGATTACAAGGCGATGGCGCTACGGGCGAAGGATTACATCCTGGCGGGCGATATCTTCCAGGTGGTGCTGGCCCAGCGGTTCACCTGCCCCTTCACCCTGCCCCCGCTGGCACTGTACCGCGCGCTGCGGCGGGTGAACCCATCGCCGTTCCTCTATTTCCTCGACCTGCCGGGTTTTGCGCTGGTGGGTTCCTCGCCCGAGATTCTGGTGCGCGTGCGTGAGGGTGAGGTCACCATCCGACCGATCGCAGGAACGCGCCCGCGCGGGGCCACGCGGGATGAAGACGTCGCCAACGAAGCCAGCTTGCTTGCCGATCCCAAGGAACGCGCAGAACACCTGATGCTGCTGGATTTGGGGCGCAATGATGTGGGCCGGGTTGCAGCGGCTGGCACGGTCGAGGTCACCGACAGCTTCACGATCGAACGGTACAGTCATGTCATGCACATCGTCAGCAATGTGGTGGGCCAAATCGACCCTGCCAACGACGCATTAGACGCGCTGTTTGCAGGCTTTCCGGCAGGCACCGTATCGGGTGCGCCGAAAATCCGCGCCTGCGAGATCATCGCGGGCCTCGAACCGGAAACGCGCGGTGCGTATGCTGGCGGTGTCGGCTACTTCGCGCCTGATGGCAGTCTTGATAGCTGCATCGTTTTGCGCACCGCCGTGGTCAAGGATGGGGTGATGCACGTGCAAGCGGGCGCAGGGATCGTCGCCGATTCCGATCCCGATTACGAACTTGCCGAATGCCGCGCCAAAGCGGGCGCGCTGATCGCCGCCGCGCGCGAGGCCGTGCGGGTCGCAGGCGAGCCGGGGTATGGGCAATGAAGCGTCTGACAATTCTGGCCGCCTGCGCCATCGTTTCCGCCTGTTCCGAGGCGCCTGCGGGTGAGGCTGTCGTCGCCGTCAATCTCGACGGTTCGGAGCGGGCGGCAAGCGCGGCGCCCTCCCCCACCGCCACCGCGCCGGTCGTGGATTCGGCGTGCCGCGCCGTGGTGTTCGAACAGGCGGCGCTAACCCATTGCATCGCCGATCCCGCCCGGCACCGTATCGACATGGCGAACCTCGGCGCGGACAAGCAGCCATTCGGATCGCTCGCCGCCTTTGGCGCCAGCATCGATCCCGCAACCATCGCCTTTGCCATCAATGGCGGGATGTACGGCGATGATCTCAAGCCCGTCGGCTATTTCGTCCAGAATGGTGAGCGGCTGTCGGAACTGAACCGGGGCGCGGGCGACGGCAATTTCTACATGAAGCCCAACGGCGTGTTCTTCGGCACGGGCGGTGCATGGCGCGTAATGGGCAGCAACACCTTCTTCAACACCGTGGGCGACCGGCCGCAATTCGGCACGCAGTCCGGCCCGCTGCTGCTGATCGACGGCAAGCTCCACCCCGACATTCAAGGCGATGGCCCCTCGAAGGCGGTCCGCAACGGCGTGGGTGTGGATGCGAGCGGCAAGGCGCACTTCGTCATTTCGGATGCGCCGGTCAGCTTTGGACAATTGGCCCGCTATTTCCGCGACGAGTTGAAGATCGCCAATGCGCTACATCTTGATGGACAGATCTCCAGCCTGTGGGACCCCGCCAGCGGGCGTCAGGACAAGGGCCGCGTCGGCCCGATCATCGTTGTGACAAAGCGCGAAAAGGCTCCCCCACAATGACCCGCGCCCCACAGATCCTCGTCATCGACAATTACGACAGCTTCACCTTCAACCTGGTCCATTACCTGATGGAGCTGGGAGCCGAGGTGAGGGTCGAACGCAATGACGCGCTGACCGCGGCAGAGGCTTTGCGCACGAACGCAGCGGGGTTCCTGATTTCGCCCGGCCCGTGCACGCCCAATGAAGCGGGCATCAGCCTTGATCTGGTGGCGGCGTGTGCGGACGCGCAAAAGCCGCTGATGGGCGTGTGTCTGGGCCATCAGGCGATTGGCCAGCATTTTGGCGGGACGGTTCAGCGCGGCGGGTTGATGCATGGCAAGACGTCTGCCGTGACGCATGACGGGACGGGCGTGTTCGCCGGCCTGCCCTCACCCTTCATTGCCACCCGCTATCACAGCCTCGAAGTGGTCGATGTGCCCGCTGAACTGATCGCCAATGCCCATGCCGAAACGCCGGGAGCGGATCAACCCAGCTGCATGGGCTTCCGCCACGTAAGCCTGCCTATCCATTCGGTGCAGTTCCATCCCGAAAGCATCGCCACGGAACACGGCCATGCATTGCTCGCCAACTTCGTGCGGGCCTGCGGGTTGGAGCCGGTGATGCCGGCAAGGCTGACGGCATGAAACTGCTCCCCGATATAACATCGCCGCTTTGCGAGGCCGAGGCCGAGTCGGCGTTTGGCGTGTTGCTGGACGGGACGCCTTCGGAGGATGAAATCGCCGCGTTCCTGGTCGCTCTGTCGGCACGCGGGGAAACGGCCGATGAAATCGCTGGTGCGGCGCGGGCTTTGCGGGCGCGGCTGATACCCATCAATGCCCCCGAAGGCGCAATCGACGTATGCGGCACAGGCGGCGACGGGCATCACACGCTGAACGTCTCGACCGCCGTGAGTCTGGTGGTCGCGGCCTGCGGCGTTCCGGTCGCCAAGCATGGCAACCGCGCTGCATCCTCAAAAGCCGGGGCAGCGGATACGCTGGAGGCGCTGGGCCTTGATATGGACGCCGCAGGGCGCACGGCGGAAAAGACGCTGGCCGAAATCGGCATCTGTTTCCTGTTCGCCAAGAACCACCACCCCGCGATGGCGCGCATTCAGCCCATCCGGGTACGGATCGGCCAGCGCACGATCTTCAACCTGATGGGGCCGTTGTCCAACCCCGCGAAGGTCACCTGCCAACTTATCGGCATCGCGCGGCCTGCCTATGTGCCGATCTATGCGGGTGCGATGGCGCGGCTTGGCACGGAAAAGTCGCTAATCGTTTCAGGTGACGAGGGTCTGGACGAATTAAGTCTCGCGGGCGGCAATGAAGTCGCGGTGGTCACCGGCCATACCTTCACGATGGAGCGCGTCGAAGCCTCGGCAGCGGGTCTTCCCCATGCCCCGATTGAGGCGATCCGCGGCGACGATGCCCGGCACAATGCCGCGGCGCTGAAGGCCCTGTTGATGGGTACGCCCGGCCCCTATCGCGATGCGGTGCTGTTCAATGCCGCGGGCGCGCTGACGGTCGCGGCCCTAGGCGGCGACTGGCGAGAGCGGGCCGCAATGGCGGCAGAGGCGCTCGATTCCGGCGCCGCGATGGCGCTGCTGGGACGCTGGATCGACATGGCGAAGTGAGAGATATGAACAAGCTCGAAGAAATCTGCGCCGCCAAACGCGACATCGTTGCCGCAAGAAAGCTGGCGATCAGCGATGCACACCTTGCCGAGGCAACCCGGATCCAGACCGCGCCCCGCGGTTTCGAAGCTGCCCTGCGCGCCCGCGCCGCCGGTGGCTATGCCCTGATTGCCGAAATCAAGAAAGCCAGCCCCTCCAAAGGCCTGATCCGCGCCGATTTCCGTCCTTCAGAGCACGCCGCCGCCTACGAAGCGGGCGGCGCGGCCTGCTTGTCCGTGCTGACGGACGCGCCGTATTTTCAGGGGCATGAGGATTATCTCGTCGAAGCCCGCGGCGCCTGCGCCTTGCCGGTGCTGCGCAAGGACTTCATGGTCGATCCTTGGCAGTGTCTTGAAGCCCGCGCCATCGGGGCCGACGCGGTCTTGATCATCGTCGCCGCATTGGAAGACGCCGCCATGGCCGAGATCGAGGCCGCCGCTGCCGAACTCGGCATGGACGTGTTGGTCGAAGTGCATGACGAGATCGAGATGGAGCGCGCCGCCCGTGTCCTCCGATCGCGCCTGATCGGGGTGAACAACCGCGACCTCAAAACCTTCACCACCAGCCTCAGCGTGACGGAACGCCTCGCCCCGCTCGCGCCCGAAGGCACCCTCTTGGTCGGCGAAAGCGGGATCAACACCTATGCCGATCTCCAGCGGCTCGAGGCATCCAGCGTGCGCACCTTCCTTGTGGGCGAAAGCCTGATGCGGGCTGACGATATTGCGAGTGCCACCCGCGCCTTGCTCGGGGCACAATCGGAGACATGAGCAAGCTCACCCACCTTGATGATGCCGGCGCCGCACACATGGTCGATGTCGGCGGTAAGCCCGCCACCGCCCGCCGCGCGGTCGCATCAGGGCGGATCACGATGTCATCAGAGGCCCTTGCCGCAATCCGCGCAGGCAATGCGCCCAAGGGTGATGTTCTGGGCACCGCGCGCATTGCCGGGATCATGGCGGCCAAGCGCACCGGCGAACTGATCCCGCTGTGCCACCCGCTCGGACTGGAAGCGGTCAACATCGAATTCGCGTATGAAGATGCCGCTATCTGCGCCACCGCCACAGCCTCTCTCACCGGCAAAACCGGCGTGGAAATGGAAGCGATGACAGCCGTTTCGGTCGCATTGCTGACAATCTATGACATG
>JBIKSA010000093.1:0-7588 GCA_044348875.1 Erythrobacter sp.
CGGCGTGGAAATGTTCCGCAAGCTGCTCGATCGTGGTGAAGCTGGCGACAACGTCGGCGCCCTGATCCGCGGTGTGGCCCGTGAAGAAGTCGAGCGCGGCCAGGTGCTGTGCAAGCCCGGTACGGTCAAGCCGCACACCGAGTTCGAAGCCGAAGTCTACGTGCTGTCGAAGGACGAAGGTGGCCGTCACACGCCGTTCTTCGCCAACTACCGCCCGCAGTTCTACTTCCGCACCACCGACGTGACCGGCGAAGTAGTCCTCCCCGCAGGTACCGAAATGGTGATGCCGGGCGACAACGTTTCGATCGGCGTGAAGCTGATCGCACCGATCGCCATGGACGAAGGTCTGCGCTTCGCAATCCGCGAAGGCGGCCGCACCGTTGGTTCGGGCGTCGTTGCCAAGATCACTAAGTAAGGTTTCGCTCCTTCAAGGGAGCTGACTGAACGCAACACAGGCCCGGCCGCTCGGAAGAGCTGCCGGGCCTGTTTGGGCGAGGGCAGGTTGTCTTTGAGGAATTTTCGAGCGGTCATTTCCCCCGCGCGTAATTTCCTTTCAGATGGCTCTTGCCACGGGGGGGCGCTCTCCGTATAGGCGCGCATCCGCAGACGAGATTCGTCCCGTCTGTAACGAGTTTTGAAGAGGGCCGCCCGCTAACGGGAAACCGGAATAAAGCGGGGCCGGCCTTTGTTTTTGGGAAAAACCGGGTAACCGGTTGCTCCTTGGCTCTTTCGCATCGGTAGTTGGACATGGAAGCTCAGAATATCCGTATTCGCCTTAAGGCGTTCGATCACCGCGTTCTCGACCAGGCAACTGGTGAGATCGCCGATACGGCACGCCGCACTGGCGCTCTTATTCGTGGCCCCATTCCACTGCCGACGCGTATCGAGAAGTTTACCGTGAACCGCGGCCCGCACGTCGACAAGAAGTCGCGCGAGCAGTTCGAAGTTCGCACTTACAAGCGGTTGCTCGATATCGTGCAGCCCAACGCCCAGACCGTCGATGCTTTGATGAAGCTCGACCTTGCTGCCGGCGTGAACGTTGAAATCAAGCTGGCGTAAGCTGGCCGAAATGCCCCCCGCAATTTGCAGGGGGCCTCTATCGTTGGAGCCTTAATCGCTCCGCCTGACGATAGGGTGGATACCGCCGGATGAACCATCCGGGCTGCGTCCCCCGTCTCGCTCCAGTGGCCACCCGGCCAAGCGGAGCACTCAGCCCGGACGGGGCGATGCATGACAATTTGGGCTGAACTGGGGCTGTGGGCTTTTGTGCGCAGTCTCACACGCACCTTGCGGATGGTCTGCTGGGTGCCTCTGTTGAGGAGTAACTGACGATGCGCACCGGCGTTATCGCAAAGAAAGTCGGGATGACCCGCCTCTTCCAGGAGGATGGACGGCACGTGCCCGTTACCGTTCTCGCGCTGGAAGATTGCCAGGTGGTTTCGCACCGCACTGCTGACCGTGATGGCTACTTTGCTGTCCAGTTGGGCGCGGGCGAAGCCAAGCAAAAGAATGTTGCCAAGCCGCAGCGTGAGCATTTCGCGAAGGCTGATGTTGGCTTGAAGAAGCAGGTCGCCGAATTCCGTGTAGACAGCGCCGATGCGCTCGTCCCGGTTGGTGCCACGATCAGTGCCGAGCATTTCATTGCCGGCCAGATGGTTGACATCACCGGTCACACGCAGGGTAAGGGCTTTGCTGGCGCCATGAAGCGTTGGGGCTTCGGCGGTATGCGCGCAACCCACGGGGTCTCGATCTCTCACCGTGCTCACGGTTCGACCGGTAACCGTCAGGATCCGGGTCGCGTGTTCAAGGGTAAGAAGATGGCCGGCCACATGGGCGACCGTCAGCGCACCCAGCAGAACCTCGAAATCGTCCGCACCGATGCAGAGCGCGGCCTCCTGTTCGTCAAGGGCTCAGTCCCGGGCGCTAAGAACGGGTGGCTGCTTGTTCGCGACTCAGTGAAGCTGCCGGCTCCTGAAGGTGCTCCGTTCCCCGGGGCAGTCCTGTCGAAGCACGCTCCGCAGGCCGACGAGGTTCCCACAGTTGTAGAAACGGCCGCTGAAGACGTGGCCGTGATCGAAGCTGTTGAAACCGACGCTCCGGCCGCCGACGAAAATAAGGAAGGCTGAGCCATGAAGATTAAGGTTCAGAACATCGAGGGCAAGGCCTCGGGCGACATCGAACTGTCGGATGACGTGTTCGGCATCGAGCCGCGCGCCGATATCCTTCACCGGGTTGTGACCTGGCAGCTCGAAAACCGCCGCGGCACGGCCCGCCCGACGCGCGAGCGTTCGGACGTGGCTCGCACCGGCAAGAAGTTCGGCAAGCAGAAGGGTGGCGGTACCGCCCGTCACGGCGATCGTGCAGCTCCGATCTTCATCGGCGGCGGTAAGGCTCACGGTGCGCGCAAGCGTGACTTCGAGCAGTCGCTTAACAAGAAGATCCGCGCATTGGGTCTGAAGATGGCGCTTTCGAGCAAAGCCAAGAGCGGCCTCGTGGTCGTCGACACCCTGGCACTGGCGGAGGCCAAGACCAAGGTGCTCAAGGGTCAGCTCGCCAAGGGTGGTCTTTCGGGCAAGGTGCTGGTGATTGACGGCGAACAGGTTGACGCAGGCTTCAAGAAGGCTGCTGGCAACCTGCCGGGGATCAACGTCCTCCCGGCAATGGGCGCCAATGTCTATGACATCCTCAACCACGATACGCTGGTGCTGACCAAGGCCGCTGTCGAAAAGCTGGAGGCGCGCTTCAATGGCTAAAAAGCAGACTGTCGATGCGCGTCACTACGACGTGATCATCGCGCCGCATATCACGGAAAAATCGACCCTTGCGTCGGAAAACAACGCCGTGGTCTTCAAGGTTGCCAACAGCGCGACCAAGCCGCAGATCAAGGAAGCGATCGAGGCGATCTACGACAAGAAGGTCGTCGCCGTGAACACCTTGGTTCAAAAGGGTAAGACCAAGCGCTGGAAGGGTAAGGCTTACCAGCGCTCCGACGTGAAGAAGGCCATTGTCACCCTCGCTGAGGGTGAAATGATCGACATCACCAGCGGTATCTGAGGCCAAGGGACAGGAAACGAACAATGGCACTCAAGAACTATAAACCGACCAGTCCCGCACGCCGCGGTCTGATCCTGGTCGACAAGTCGGCGCTCTACAAGGGCAAGCCGGTCAAGGCGCTTACCGAAGGCAAGCGCAAAACCGGTGGTCGCAATAACAAGGGCCATGTCACCTCGCGTGGCATCGCTGGTGGTCACAAGCAGAAGTACCGCTTCATCGACTTTAAGCGTCGCAAGTGGGATATGCCGGCGACTGTCGAGCGTCTGGAATATGACCCCAACCGCACGGCCTTTATCGCTCTGGTGAAGTACGAAGATGGCGAACAGACCTATATCATTGCTCCGCAGCGTCTCGCGGTGGGCGATCAGGTCGTCGCTGGCGAGAAGGTCGATACCAAGCCGGGCAATGCGATGCTGCTGGGTCAGATGCCGGTTGGCACGATCTGCCACAACGTTGAGATGAAGCCGGGCAAGGGCGGTCAAATCGCTCGTTCGGCCGGCACCTATGTGCAGGTCGTCGGTCGTGATCGTGCAATGGTCATCGTCCGCCTGAACTCGGGTGAACAACGCTACCTGCGCGCCGATTGCATGGGCACGGTTGGAGCGGTGTCGAACCCCGACAACGGCAACCAGAATTTCGCCAAGGCTGGCCGTAAGCGTTGGATGGGCGTGCGCCCGCTGACCCGCGGTGTTGCTAAGAACCCGGTCGACCACCCGCACGGCGGTGGTGAAGGCCGGACCTCCGGTGGTCGCCATCCGGTGACTCCGTGGGGCAAGCCGACCAAGGGTGCCCGCACTCGCCATAACAAGCAGACGGACAAGATGATCATCCGTTCGCGTCACGCGAAGAAGAAGAGGTAAAAGACGATGGCACGTTCCGTATGGAAAGGTCCGTTTGTCGAGCTGAGCCTTTTGAAGAAGGCTGAGACCGCGCAGGAAGCGAGCAACACCAAACCGATCAAGACCTGGTCGCGTCGCTCGACGATTCTGCCGCAGTTCGTCGGGCTCACCTTCAATGTTTACAACGGGCACAAGTTCATTCCCGTTTCGGTTTCCGAAGAGATGGTCGGGCACAAGCTTGGTGAATTTGCGCCCACGCGCACCTTCCCCGGCCACGCTGCCGACAAGAAGGGCAAGCGCTAATGGGCAAGGCAAAAGCACCCCGCCGCGTGGGCGAAAACGAGGCGCTGGCCGTCGGGACCACAATTCGTGGTTCGGCGCAGAAGCTTAACCTTGTGGCTGCTCTGATCCGTGGCAAGAAGGCCGAAGATGCATTGAACATCCTCGCCTTCTCGAAGCGGGCAATGGCACGCGATGCGAGCAAGGTTCTCGCGTCGGCGATCGCCAATGCTGAAAACAACCATAACCTCGACGTCGATGCGCTGATCGTGGCGGAAGCCTCGGTGGGCAAGTCGATTACGATGAAGCGGTTCCACACTCGCGGTCGTGGTAAGTCGACCCGTATCCTTAAGCCGTTCAGCCGGCTTCGGATCGTCGTTCGCGAAGCAGAAGAGGCGTAAGATGGGCCAGAAGAGCAATCCAATCGGTCTGCGCCTGCAGATCAACCGCACTTGGGACAGCCGCTGGTACGCCGAAGGGCGTGACTACGCGCAGCTGCTCAAGGAAGACGTAGCGATCCGCAAGTACATCATGAAGAACCTGCCGCAGGCGGCAGTTTCCAAGGTGGTGATCGAGCGTCCGGCCAAGCTGTGCCGCGTGTCGATCTATGCGGCGCGTCCCGGTGTCATTATCGGCAAGAAGGGTGCGGACATCGAAAAGCTTCGCTCGAAGCTTGCGACCATGACGCCCAGCGACGTCAAGCTCAACATCGTTGAAATCCGCAAGCCGGAAATTGACGCCAAGCTTGTGGCGCAGGGCATTGCCGATCAGCTGGTTCGCCGCGTTGCGTTCCGCCGAGCGATGAAGCGTGCGGTTCAGTCAGCGCTGCGTCTTGGTGCCGAGGGCATCAAGATTGTGTGTGGTGGCCGTCTCGGCGGGGCAGAAATTGCCCGCGTTGAATGGTACCGCGAAGGCCGCGTTCCGCTGCACACGCTGCGCGCCAACATCGATTACGCCGATACCGAGGCGCTGACCGCCTACGGGATCATCGGGATCAAGGTATGGATCTTCAAGGGTGAAATTCTCGCCCATGATCCGACCGCGCAGGACCGCCTGATGATGGAAGCCCAGACTTCCGGCGTCCGGCCGGCTCGTTGAGGGAACTAGACATGTTGCAACCAAAGAAAACAAAGTTCCGCAAGCAGTTCAAGGGACGCATCAAGGGCGAAGCTAAGGGCGGGTCTGACCTGAACTTTGGCTCATATGGCCTGAAGGCGCTTGAGCCAGAGCGGATTACCGCACGTCAGATCGAAGCGGCCCGCCGCGCGATTACACGGCACATCAAACGTCAGGGACGTTTGTGGATCCGGATCTTCCCAGACGTGCCCGTCACGAAGAAGCCTGCCGAAGTCCGTCAGGGTAAGGGCAAGGGCTCGGTCGAATACTGGGCCGCGCGCGTGAAGCCGGGCCGCATCCTATTCGAACTCGATGGTGTGGCTGGTCCGCTGGCTGCCGAAGCGTTCGAGCGTGCAGCAATGAAGCTGCCGATCAAGACCAAGGTTGTCGCCCGTCTCGGTGACACCAGCCACCTGGGAGGCGAATAATGGCCGACTTTGCGGACCTTCGCACCAAAACCGATGACCAGCTGTCTGCCGAGCTCACCGAGCTGAAGCGCGAGCAGTACAATCTGCGGTTCCAGGTTGCGACCAACCAGCTCGAGGCTCCTTCGCGTATCCGTCAGGTGCGCCGGACTATCGCGCAGATCAAGACGCTGCAAAACGAGCGTGCGGCGAAAGCCGCCGCCGTTAAGGCGTAAGGAGTAGCACAATGCCCAAGCGTATCCTCGTCGGGACTGTGAGCTCCGACAAGACAGACAAGACCGTGACCGTGTTGGTCGAACGCAAGGTGAAGCACCCGCTCTACGGGAAGATCATCCGTCGTTCGAAGAAGTATCACGCGCACGACGAGAACAACGAATTCACCGTGGGCGACGTGGTGCGGATCGAAGAGACCCGCCCGATGTCGAAGACCAAGACCTGGATCGTAAAGGACCGGGTCGTGGCGGGCGGCGTGCAGGCGGTTGAAGCCGACCTCGACGTGGCAGCTGCGGGTAACTGAAACTGACGTAATCGGAACTGCCAGGCCCCAGTCGGTTTGGGTGTCTTGGCAAGCCAGTGAGAAGGAAACGGATCGATGATCCAGATGCAATCCAATCTCGACGTCGCGGACAACAGCGGCGCAAAGCGCGTCCAGTGCATTAAGGTGCTGGGCGGGTCTAAGCGTCGTACCGCGGGTGTCGGCGACGTGATCGTCGTCTCCATCAAGGAGGCGCAGCCGCGCGCTAAGGTCAAGAAGGGCGACGTTCACCGTGCCGTGATCGTGCGCACCCGCAAAGACGTGCGTCGTCCGGATGGCACCGTCATCCGGTTTGACACGAACGCTGCTGTTCTCGTGAACAAGAACGAGGAGCCGATCGGCACCCGTATCTTTGGCCCGGTGGTTCGCGAACTACGCGGTCGCGGCTTCATGAAGATCATCAGCCTTGCTCCGGAGGTGCTGTGATGGCTGCCGCAAAGATCAAGAAGGGTGACAATGTCGTCGTCCTGTCCGGCAAGGACAAGGGGCGCACCGGTATGGTTGCCCAAGTCATGCCGAAGGACGGCAAGGTTGTTGTGGACGGCGTAAACATCGTCGCCCGTCACCGTAAGCCCAGCCAGCAGAACCCACAGGGCGGTATCGACCGTTTCGCGGCTCCGATGGCGATCTCTAAGGTTGCACTTGCTGATCCCAAGACCGGCAAGGCTACCCGTGTTCGCTTTGAAGTGAAGGACGGGAAGAAGGTGCGTGTCGCCGTGAAGAGTGGGGAGACCATCGATGGCTGATTATACCGCCCGGATGAAGGCAAAGTACGATTCTGAGATCGTGCAGGCCATGACAGAAAAGTTCGGTTACAAGAACCGTCTTGAAGTCCCTAAGCTTGAAAAGATCACGCTTAACATGGGCGTTGGCGAAGCGAGCCAGGACAAGAAGAAGGTCCAAACCGCAGCCGAGGAAATGGCGTTGATCGCAGGCCAGAAGCCCGTAATCACCATCGCCAAGAAGTCGATCGCGCAGTTCAAACTGCGTGAAGGCATGCCGATCGGTTGCAAGGTTACCCTGCGCCGTGAGCGCATGTACGAATTCCTCGATCGTCTCGTAACCGTGGCCATGCCGCGGATCCGTGACTTCCGCGGGCTGAACGCCAAGTCGTTTGATGGCCGTGGAAACTACGCGATGGGGCTGAAGGAACAGATCGTGTTCCCCGAAATCAGCTACGACAAGATCGACAAGGTGCGCGGGATGGACATCATCGTGACCACCAGCGCGAACACCGACGAAGAGGCGCGCGAGTTGCTGCGTCTGTTCGGCTTCCCCTTCCAGGGCGATGCCAAGACTGAACAGAAGGAAGCGGCGTGAGCCGCTTCCGCGATACGACA
>JBIKSA010000074.1:0-9922 GCA_044348875.1 Erythrobacter sp.
GGCGAAACTGAGTTCCATCAACAAGAATGAGCGTCGCAAGAAGCTCGTCAAGCAGTACGCTGCGAAGTACGAGAAGCTGAAGGCGATTGCTGCCGATGAATCGCTTGACGAGACCGAGCGTCTGGTTGCGCGCCTCAAGATGGCAGAGCTTCCGCGCAACGCGAACCCGACCCGGGTGCGCAATCGCTGCGCCACCACCGGCCGCCCGCGCGGCTATTACCGCAAGTTCGGCATCAACCGTATCGAACTGCGCGAACTCGGCAACAGCGGGATGATTCCCGGCCTGACCAAGTCGAGCTGGTGAGGACTGAACAATGGCTATGACCGATCCTCTGGGTGACATGCTCACCCGCATCCGCAACGGGCAGCGCGCCAAGAAGGACTCTGTCCTGACCCCGGCGAGCAACCTGCGTGCAAGTGTGCTCGAAGTGCTTCAGCGTGAAGGCTACATCCGTGGCTTCAGCGAAGACCATTCGGGTAAGCACAAGGCGCTGCGGATCGAATTGAAGTACTTCGAAGGCGAGCCTGCGATCAAGCACGTCGCCCGCGTTTCGAAGCCGGGCCGCCGCGTTTATTCGGGTTCCAAGGAACTGCCGACCATTCGCAATGGCCTTGGCATCACCATCGTCTCGACCCCGCGGGGCGTGCTTTCGGATGCTGAAGCACGGACCCACAATGTCGGTGGCGAAGTCCTGGCGGAGGTGTTCTGATGAGCCGCATCGGTAAAAAGCCGGTGGCGATCCCTGGCGGGGTCTCGGCCACCATCGACAACGGCACGCTTAGCGTGAAGGGTCCCAAGGGCACTCTTACTCTCGGCCTGTCGGATCTCATCGATTACAAGGTCGAAGAGGGTGAGATCTCGGTCAAGCCGGCCAATGACACCCGTCAGGCACGTGCTTTCTGGGGTATGCAGCGCACGCTGGTTTCGAACCTCGTCGAAGGCGTCACCGAGGGCTTCACCAAGGTGCTGGTGATCAAGGGCGTGGGCTATCGTGCCAACGCGCAAGGCCGGACGTTGAAGCTTCAGCTCGGCTACAGCCACGATGTCGATCTGCCGGTACCCGAAGGTCTTGAAGTGAAGACCCCGGATCAGACCACGATTGAGATTTCCGGCATCGACAAGCAGGCCGTTGGTCAGTTTGCGGCCGAGATCCGCCGGTGGCGCAAGCCTGAGCCCTATAAGGGCAAGGGTATTGCCTATCGCGGCGAGTTTATCTTCCGCAAGGAAGGGAAGAAGAGATAAGATGGCAAAGCTTTCCCTTTTCGAACGGCGCCGTCGCCGGGTTCGTACCGCTCTGCGTGCACGTGCCGGTGGCAAGCCCCGTCTTTCGGTTCACCGCACTGGGCGTCACATCTACGCCCAGATCATCGATGATGCAGCAGGCCGCACGGTCGCTGCTGCCTCGACGCTCGGCGCCAAGGCTAGCGGCGCGAATGTCGATGCCGCTGTCGTTGTCGGCAAGGCGATCGCCGATGCCGCCAAGAAAGCGGGCGTGACCACTGTCGTGTTCGATCGCGGCGGGTTCCTGTTCCATGGCCGCGTCAAGGCGCTGGCCGATGCCGCCCGTGAAGGCGGGCTGGAGTTCTGATCATGGCTGACGAAAACACCATCGAAACCCCCGATGTGGCGGTTGAGGCTGGCGGCGACGCCGGTGAAGCCCAGGGCCGTCGTGGCCGTGGGCGCGGCGGCAACCGCGAAGGCGGTGGCGGCGATCGCGGACGTGGTCGGGGTGGTCGCGATGACCGCCGCGGCGGCAAGCAGGAAGAAGATGACGGCATCATCGAAAAGCTGGTGCACATCAACCGCGTCTCCAAGACCGTGAAGGGCGGCAAGCGCTTTGGCTTTGCTGCGCTGGTTGTGGTCGGCGACGGTCAGGGCCGCGTTGGCTTCGGCCACGGCAAGGCCCGCGAAGTACCGGAAGCGATCACGAAAGCGACCGCTTCGGCTCGCAAGAAAATGATCCGTGTTCCGCTCAAGGAAGGCCGCACGCTGCACCATGACGGCAATGGTCGTTTCGGCGCGGGCAAGGTGACCCTTCGCACGGCGCCTCCGGGGACCGGCATCATCGCCGGCGGTCCGATGCGCGCTGTCTTCGAGAGCTTGGGCGTTGCTGACGTGGTGACCAAGTCGGTCGGCACCTCGAACCCCTACAATATGATCCGCGCCACCTTCGACGCACTTACCGAGCAGACTTCGCCGAAGTCGGTCGCACAGCGTCGTGGCAAGAAGGTCGCCGACCTGTTGGGTCGTGGCGGGGCCAACGCGGTCGAGGCTGAAGCCGATGCCGCGGCAATTGTGGAGTAATCCGACATGGCAACCATCAAGATAAAGCAGGTGGGTTCGCCCATTCGTCGTCCTGCCAGCCAGCGCCAGATCCTTATCGGTCTGGGGTTGAACAAGATGCATAAGATCGTGGAGCGTCAGGATACCCCTGAGGTTCGTGGCGCGATCGCTAAGGTTCCGCACCTGGTACAGGTAGTCGACTAAAATTCCCAGGGTGGCCCCGCTTGTCGGGGCCTTCCTTTCTATCAGCGCGACAAAAGCGAAAGCGAGTGCACACCATGAAATTGAATGACATCCGCGACAATGCCGGCGCCCGCAAGGGTCGGATCCGTGTCGGCCGTGGTATCGGCTCGGGCAAGGGCAAGACCTCCGGCCGCGGCCAGAAGGGCCAGAAGGCCCGTTCGGGCGTGGCCATCAAGGGCTTCGAAGGCGGCCAGATGCCGCTTCACATGCGTCTTCCCAAGCGTGGCTTCAACAATCCCTTCGCTAAGGATTACGCCGAAGTGAACGTTGGCATGGTCCAAAAGTTCATTGACGCTGGCAAGCTCGACGCCAAAGCCACGATCACCGAGGAAACTCTTCGGGCCGTGGGCCTCGTGCGTGATGGCAAGGACGGCGTTCGTCTGCTCGGCAAGGGTGAGATTACCACAAAGGCTACGTTCGCCGTGACCGGTGCGACCAAGGGCGCTATTGCGGCTGTCGAAAAGGCCGGTGGCACCGTGGAAGTGGCGCCTGCGCCCACGCCAGAGCACGAAAAGAAGCTCGCCCGCCGTGACGCCAACAAGGCTGCGCGCGCAAAGTAATCGACAAAAGGTGTGGCGCGGGGGTTCGACAAGAGCCTCCGCGCTCCCTACTTACGCTCTCGCGCGCATTATCGGCTTTGCTCCTCCAGAGCAGCCCAGCTTAATCGCGCGATGAATGGTTCGAAGAAGGCCGCTCAACGGCCAACACCACCGGATCAAGAGCTAGGATCGACACAACGACATGGCATCACGCGCCGACAATATCGCCAGCAACCTTAATCTTGGCAATTTTGCCAAGGCTACCGAGCTGAAGCAGCGTATCTGGTTCACGATCGGCGCGTTGATTGTGTTCCGATTCCTGAGCTTTGTTCCGCTGCCGGGCGTCAATCCGCTTATCCTGAGTGAGTTGTACGATCAGACCCGTGGCGGGATCCTTGATCTTTTCAATGCTTTCTCTGGCGGTAGCCTGGAGCGTATGAGCCTGATCGCGCTTGGCGTGATGCCTTATATCACGGCATCCATTGTTGTTCAGATGGCTTCGGCACTTCATCCGGCTCTGTCGGCGCTCAAGAAAGAAGGGGCTGGCGGCCGCCAGAAACTCAATCAGTACACCCGCTACGGCGCTGTGCTGCTCTGCGCGATTCAGGGCTATTTCCTCGCTGTCGGCCTCGAGACCTTTGCCGCTCAGAACGGCCTCGCAGCGGTGGTCAATCCCGGTTACATGTTCCGCATCGTCGTAGTTATCAACCTGGTCGGCGGAACGATGTTCCTGTTGTGGCTGGGTGAGCAAATTACCAGTCGCGGGATCGGGAACGGCATCTCACTGATCATCATGGCAGGCATCGTAGCTCAGTTTCCCAGCTTCGCCACGAACCTTTTCGAAGGTGGGCGGACCGGATCCATCGCGCCGTGGGTTATTATCGCCTTCCTTGTGATGGTGGTTGGCCTTATCCTGTTAATCTCCTTTATGGAGCGCGCGCAGCGCCGCCTCACCATCCAGTATCCCAAGCGCGCGACGCAGCGTGGAATGATGCAGGCTGAGCGTTCGTACCTCCCTCTCAAGATCAACACAGCAGGCGTGATACCGCCGATTTTCGCCAGTTCGCTGCTTCTGTTGCCGCTGACGATTACGCAGTTTGCCGGTAATTCTGTGGATACCGAAAGCGGCTTTTACTCAGTGTTGCAGGCGCTCAATCAATATCTTGCCCACGGGCAGCCGTTGTACATGACGCTCTACGCTGTCGGGATCATCTTCTTCTGCTTCTTCTACACCGCCGTGGTGTTCAATCCGGAAGAGACCGCTGACAACCTTAAGAAGAATGGCGGGTCCATCCCCGGTATCCGTCCGGGCAAGCGGACTGCGGATTATCTGGAATACGTCCTGACCCGTATCACTGTGGTTGGTGCGGTTTATCTGACAGTGGTTTGTGTGTTGCCGGAATACATGATCGCGCAGACCGGCATTCCGCTTTTCCTTGGCGGAACGTCGCTGTTGATTGTGGTGAACGTGACAGTCGACACCATCAGTCAGATCCAGTCGCACTTGTTGGCGCTGCAATATGGTGATCTGATCAAGAAGGCGAAGCTCAAGGGCCGGATGCGCTGATATTCGACATTAGTCGGCTTGACGCGCGGCCCTGCTTGGCCGAACCCATTAATCGGAAAAAAGCGCCGGGCTTAGACCTGCGGCGAAATCGGGGGACGGTTCGTGAACATCATTCTTCTTGGCCCTCCCGGCGCTGGTAAGGGTACGCAGAGTGCGGGTCTGGTTGACCGCCATGGTATGCGCCAGCTTTCTACCGGTGATATGCTCCGTGCTGCTGTCAAGGCAGGGACGCCCGTCGGACTGCGCGCCAAAGAAGTAATGGAGCGCGGCGAACTGGTTTCAGACGAGATTGTCTCCGATTTGATCGACGCGGAACTGGCGGCGATGGCGTCTGAGATGGGCGCGATATTTGATGGCTATCCCCGCACTGCGGCTCAGGCCGATGCTCTTGACGCGATTCTGGCCAAAAACGGCCGTTTGCTTGACCGTGTGATCGAACTGGAAGTTAACGAAGATGCGCTGGTCGAGCGTATCACCGGGCGATTCTCCTGCGGCAATTGCGGGGCGCTCTATCATGACACGGCCAATCCGCCGTCGAACGAGGGCGTGTGCGACGCCTGCGGCAGTACCGAGTTCAAGCGCCGGCCGGACGATAATGAGGAAACGGTGCGGATGCGGATGCAAGAATACCGTGCCAAAACTGCGCCGATACTGCCTGGCTATGAAGCGCGTGGGATTGTGGCTCGGGTTGACGGCATGGCCGCGATCGACACTGTTGCAGGTCAGATCGACGCTATCCTCAAGAGCTGAACGGCGCAGGCGGGCCTTGTGCCTCGTCCGGCGTTTCGGCTACCTTGGGCTGAGATCGCAGAGGAGGGGAGTGGCATGAAGCTATCCATCAATGCTTGGGCGGTTGGGCTGAGTGTCGTTCTTCTTTCGATTGGCGCGCCGGCTACGGCTGAGGTGACGCGCTCGACAGAAAGTAGCTTCGTTTCGCGCCACGAGGTTGTCGTCAAGGCGACTCCCAAGGACGTGTGGCTCGCGCTGATTTCTCCTGGAACATGGTGGCGATCAGAGCATACCTGGTCGGGCGATTCCAAAAACCTGACGCTGATGCCGCAGGCGGGTGGGTGTTTTTGCGAAACCATCCCCGAGGTTGACGGTCCGTCAGGTTTCACACTGCAGGGTAGCGTTGAACATATGCGGGTGGTGCAGGCCTATCCGGAAGTTGCGCTGAGGATGGTGGGCAATCTTGGCCCTCTTCAAAGCGAGCCGGTGGCGGGTGTCCTGACGATAGCGATCACCACAGTTGATGCGGGGACGCGCCTTGTGTGGGAGTATAATGTCGGCGGCCCCATGCGTTACGAGGTAGAGGTCATATCAAAGGCGGTGGACGGGGTGATGGGCGCGCAATTAGCCGCGCTTTCCAAACCGCTTGGTATCATCGCTGAAGCCCCATCTGTTGAGACGATCCGCGCTGACAATGCTGCTACCGCAACCGGGCAGGGTGATGCCGTGGCAGCGCCCGCTCCGCCATCTTCGGGCCGGCACTCGCAAGCCCCCGGTACGCCTGCGCCGAAGGTGATGCCATCGCCCGCGCCAAAGGCTCCGTCGGTTCAAGACTCGTTCGGCGACCTCGGCACGAATTCGCCGCCGTAACGTCAGCCCAACCAGTTTGAGAATATGAAGGAGGCACTGTGGCTTGCGGTTGACGCCTAGGACGAATCAGCCTATGCGCGCGGCTCATTCGACATGTTCGAAGAAAGTTCGGCAGGCATCGCCCTTGCGCGTGTCGACCGGACTTTTCGCCGTTTCTGCCCATGTTCAGGCATGGTTCGCGGCGGCAGGCGAATACAAGAATGAGTGAGCGTTGAGATGGGGGTGGCCTTTCAAGGCCTTAAAGTCCCTGTGGAGCATGGAGAAATAAGTGGCTCGTATTGCCGGGGTCAATATCCCTACCAACAAGCGCGTGATCATCGCGCTGACCTACATTCATGGTATTGGTCGTACCACTGCCGTCCAGATTGCTGACAAGCTGGGTATTGCGCACTCCGCGCGCGTGCAGGATCTCTCGGATGAGGAAGTCCTGCGGATTCGCGAAACCATCGATGCGGATTTCACCGTGGAAGGCGACCTTCGCCGTAACACCGCGATGAACATCAAGCGCTTGATGGATCTCCGCGCCTATCGCGGTCTGCGCCATCGTAGCGGTCTGCCCGTTCGCGGTCAGCGCACCCACACCAATGCCCGCACCCGCAAGGGCAAGGCCAAGCCCATCGCGGGCAAGAAGAAGTAAGCGAGCGGGGTAACCCCTTTGCACGCTTTTTCCTTCTGACGAGCTAGAGGACACAAATAATGGCACGCGAACCAGGCCGTATTCGGCGCCGTGACAAGAAAAACATCACCAGCGGTGTTGCCCACATCAACGCCAGCTTCAACAACACCATGATCACCATCACCGATGCTCAGGGCAACGCGATCAGCTGGTCCAGTGCCGGCGCGATGGGCTTCAAGGGGAGCCGCAAGTCGACCCCCTATGCCGCGCAGGTTGCTGCTGACGATGCGGGCAAGAAGGCTGCTGAACATGGCGTTCGCACGCTTGAAGTCGAAGTGAAGGGTCCGGGCTCGGGTCGCGAAAGCGCGCTGCGCGGTCTTGCGGCTGTGGGTTTCAACATTACCTCGATCCGCGACGTCACCCCGATCCCGCATAATGGGGTTCGTCCCTCCAAGCGTCGCCGCGTCTGATCCGCCGGGATGGCGGGGGCACAATTCGCCTCCGCCGCCCGATCGGGTCTGATGCCGAGCTGCTCTTGCGCATCCGGCCCGCCCAAGTTTGAACCGCCCAAAAGGCGAATTAGGGGAAATCCATGTCCGTCAACACCAAGAACTGGCAGGAACTCAAGAAACCCAACTCCCTTGAAATCAAGGATGGCGGCGATCGTCAGCGCAAGGTGACCTTCGTGGCTGAACCGCTCGAGCGTGGCTTCGGCTTGACGCTCGGCAATGCGCTGCGTCGGGTGCTGCTGTCGAGCCTTCAAGGCGCAGCAATTACCTCGATCAAGATCGAGAACGTGCTGCACGAATTCTCGTCTCTCGCTGGCGTGCGTGAAGACGTCACTGACATCGTCCTCAACGTCAAGCAGATTGCGCTGCGCATGGAAGGCGAAGGGCCCAAGCGGCTTCAGCTTTCGGCCACTGGCCCTGGCGCGGTCAAGGCTGGTGATATCGCTGTGACTGGCGACATCGAGGTGATGAACAAGGATCTGGTGATCTGCCAGCTTGATGAAGGTGCGACGCTCAACATGGAGCTGACCGCTGACACCGGGAAGGGCTACTCGCCCGCCGTGCAGAACCGTCCGGTTGATGCGCCGATTGGGCTTATCCCGGTCGACTCACTGTATTCGCCGGTGCGTCAGGTGAGCTATAAGGTCGAGAACGCCCGCGTTGGGCAGGAGCTTGACTATGATAAGCTCTCGCTGACCGTCGAAACCGATGGCACGGTTACCCCGGAAGACGCCGTGGCCTATGCCGCACGCATCCTCCAGGATCAGCTGACGCTGTTCGTCCACTTCGAAGACGGCATCCCGCAGCCGGTCGGCCAGATGATCGGTCATGCCGTTCAGCCGGAAGAAAGCGATGCTAACCAGCTCAACCGCTACCTTCTCAAGAAGGTGGACGAGCTTGAGCTGTCCGTGCGCTCGGCCAACTGCCTCAAGAACGACAACATCATCTATATCGGCGATCTGGTCCAGAAGACCGAAGCCGAAATGTTGCGCACTCCGAACTTCGGCCGCAAGTCCTTGAACGAGATCAAGGAAGTGCTGTCCAGCATGGGGCTGCGCCTCGGCATGGATATTCCGGGCTGGCCGCCTGAGAACATCGAGGAAATGGCCAAGAAGCTTGAACAAGAGCTTCTGGGCTAATGAACTTGTGAGCCCCTGCGCAGGCAGGGGCTTGCACATTGGGCGAAGGTGGCGGCCCGCAACGGCCACCGGCACTGGGGTACCTGAGACGGCCCCTTTTCGAACCGCTGATCCCTTCAGGGAAAGTGGGAACCGGTTTCCCGCCCGGAAGGGTCAGCAAAACAAAGGAAGTATATAATGCGTCATGGTATGTCGGGCCGTAAGCTGGGCCGCAAGACGGGGCACCGCAACGCCCTGTTCCGCAACATGGCTGCCGCGCTGATCAAGCACGAGCAGATCAAGACCACGCTGCCAAAGGCGAAGGAACTGCGCCCCTACGTTGAAAAGCTGATTACGCTGGCGAAGCGTGGCGGTCTTTCCAACCGTCGCTTGGCGATGGCCCGCCTGGGTGACGAAGCGCAGCTGAAGAAGCTGTTCGAAGTGCTTGCCGAGCGTTATGCCGACCGCGAAGGCGGTTATGTTCGCGTGCTGCGCGCAGGTGTACGCGCAGGCGACGCCGTGCAGATGGCGATCATCGAGTTCGTTGATCGTGATGAAGCTGCCAAGGGTCAGGATTCTGGCCCGGTGCAGTCTGAAGAAGAATTCGAAGACGCATAAGCGGCTTCGCATGAACACAGGAAAGGGCCGGGGCGGAAACGCTTCCGGCCCTTTCCTTTTGCCCGATGCCGGATAGGATGCCCGGCATGATCCGCATCATCACCCTTGCCGCTGCCGCCACGCTTCTCCTCTCCACTGGCCCTGCGGCCGCACAAGGCCAGCAGCATGCGCTTCAGGCCCGCTACGATCGCGCGCTTGCGGCCGGCTACAAGGCGCTCATGCTATGCAGCGCCATCGCCCATGCAGAGGCGAATGGCACGACACGGACCCCGCAGAGCGTTGAACAATGGGAACTGACGGGCATTCAATCGCCGCTGGATGGCATCGTGCGCACGCTTGGCTACGAGATTGTTCGTCACGATAACGGTACTTTGGAGCGGGTCACCGTGGGCTGGGATGCGAGCGCCGAGCCGCGCGCTGCCATCCACCTCGATGGTGACAACGGTTGCGCGCTTAACCCTCTCGGCGGTCCATCCGCATTCTACGGCCGGCCGGCTAATCCTGCTGGCGGTCGCCGCGTTGATCCGGTTGCTGTTCGCAATGCGCCTGCCGCTCTGGCGCCAGTGTTCGCAGCGGCGACTGGCAACGGCTATGGCGAGGGCACACGCACGACGGCGGTCGTGGTCCAGCGCGGCGGCACGATCATCGGCGAGCAGTACGCCGAAAGTTTCGGACCGGTCACCCCGCAGCGCACCTGGTCCGTCGCCAAGAGCATCGCTGCGACGCTGGTTGGTGCCGCCGTCCAGCGCGGTGCAGCGGGCGTCGAGGAATCGGCAGGGCTCGGTTATGCCGAGGGCGACCCTCGCCGGGCGATCACCATCGATGACCT
>JBIKSA010000116.1:0-4987 GCA_044348875.1 Erythrobacter sp.
TCGCCGTCGTAGTTCTTGCACGCCCAGACGAACTTGCCCGACCACTTGAGAGCCGAGGCGACCATGTCGTCGATCAGGCGGTGTTCGTAGACCATGCCCTTCGCCTTGAACTGTTCGGCAAAGCCTTCGTTGTCGAACACTTCCTGGAACAGATCCTTGAAGCGCCCGTCATAGGCCTTCATGATCGTGTTCTTGGTCGAAAGGTATACCGGCCAGCCGAGGTTCAGGCCGTAGTTGAAGCTGGCACGGGCGAAATCGCGGATCGAATCGTCGAGGTTGTACATCGCCATCGCCACGCCGGCGCTGGGGAAGTCGAACACGTCGAGATCGATCTTCTCGCCATTTTCACCGTCCCACACGAGGCGCAGCTTGCCGGGGCCGGGGATCAGGGTGTCGGTCGCCTTGTACTGGTCACCGAAGGCGTGGCGGCCGACCACGATCGGATCGGTCCAGCCCGGCACTAGCCGCGGCACGTTGTCGATCACGATCGGTTCGCGGAAAACGACGCCGCCCAGGATATTGCGGATCGTGCCGTTGGGCGACTTCCACATTTTCTTGAGGCCGAATTCCTCGACGCGCTGTTCATCGGGGGTGATGGTCGCGCACTTCACGCCGACGCCATATTGCTTGATCGCATTGGCGGAATCGACCGTGACCTGATCGTCTGTCGCGTCGCGGTTCTCGATCGACAAGTCGTAATACTTCAGGTCGATGTCGAGGTAAGGCAGGATCAGCCGTTCGCGGATCCATTGCCAGATGATGCGGGTCATCTCGTCGCCGTCGAGTTCGACGACGGGGTTAGCGACTTTGATTTTGTCCATGTGTGTTGCCCTATCCTTCTTGCCCCGTCTGCGCAGGGCTAAATGTGACCGACAGGAAGCTGTAGCGAGCCCGTCCAAGGCTCAAAGATCCCGCGTGCGCTTTAGCAGAGGAGGGCAGGCTTGCAAGGCGATGGCTATACGTGGATGGCAACGACTGTTGCGCGTTTTGCAACTACTTTGCGCCGAACACAAAAAACCCGCCGGATGAGGGCGGGCATTTTGATCTTCAGCCGATGGTGGGCGTAGCAAGGATTGAACTTGCGACCCCTACGATGTCAACATAGTGCTCTACCACTGAGCTATACGCCCGCACCATCGGATCGGCGCTCTCTTAAGCGCGGAGCGGCCCTTTATCGCAGCCCTTTCGAAGGTGCAAGCGATTCGAAGGCGATCTGCGTCACACCCGCGCTTCGCCTGCTTCTTCGAACACGCGTTCCACCTCCAGCACCAGATCGCGCAAGTGGAAAGGCTTGGAAAGCACGCGGGCGGCGGGCTGTTCGCGGCTGGCACGCAGGGATACGGCGGCAAAGCCCGTGATGAACATCACTTTGGTGCGCGGACTGATTTCGGCGCAGCGTTGGGCCAGTTCGATCCCGTCCATTTCGGGCATGACAATGTCCGACAAAAGCAGGTCGAAATCGCCGGTTTCCAGCAGCGGCACCGCATCGGTACCACGATCCACTGCGCTGACTTCATATCCGGCATTGGTAAGCGCCCGTTCGAGATAGGCGCGCATGGCGTCCTCATCCTCGGCGAGCAGGATGCGGGGAGGGCGTGTCGCTGTCATGTCAGGTGTGTTAGCAGCGCGAGCTTAAGAAATCCCTTTGCCTGCGATAGATCGCATCCGCGACGGCACATATTGCTCGTAGCTGGGGGATGATGTTTTGACAGGCCAGCCCAAACCCGCCAGCAAGGTTGGCGATAATGGCCTCTTCCTATCGCCCGCCCCGGCACAGCCCGCCACCTGTTCGCACTGCCGTGAGTGGCGGCGTAGTGCCCGGTCTGGACGATGCGCCGGCGTTCACTTTGACCAGCCCGCCGCGCCTGCGCCTGCCGGTGCTGGTCGCGGTTCCACACGCGGGGCGCACTTATCCCCCGGCGGTTACCGCGAAAATGCGCGACGTGAACTCCGCACAACTGCGGCTGGAGGATCGCTACGCTGACCGACTCGGGGTGGCGGTTGCGCGGGAAACGGGGGTCGCGCTGCTTATCGCTCATGCTCCGCGCGCGCTGCTCGATCTGAACCGCGCGGATGATGATATTGACTGGGACATGATCGAAGGCGGCCGGCCGGACAGCATCATCCCGTCAGCACCCGGCCAGAACAGCAACGCACGCGCGCGCAGCGGCCTTGGGCTGGTGCCGCGCCGCCTGCCGGGATCGGGCGAAATCTGGCGCGGCCGGCTGACGCCGCAGGAACTTGCCGCGCGGATCGATGGCATTCACCGCGCCTATCACGAAACGCTTGCTGCGCATCTTGAACAAATCCGCTCGGAATGGGGCGCGGCGCTGTTGATCGACCTTCATTCCATGCCGCCCCTGCGCGTGGGCGAGGGCGAAGCGCGAGCGCCGGTGGTCGTGGTGGGAGACCGGTTTGGCGCGTCGTGCCACAATGCGCTGACCGGCCGCGCGCTGGCGCATCTTCAGGCGCGGCGCATTCCCGCTGCGCAGAACCGGCCCTATTCGGGCGGCTATGTGCTGGACCGTCACGGCGCGCCGCATCAGGGGCTGCACGCGGTGCAGATCGAAGTGTGCCGCGCGACCTATCTGGACCGGCATCTGGCTGAACCGGGCGCGGGCCTGCCGGCCGTTGCTGCGATGCTGACCGATCTGGTGCGTGAACTGGGTGCGGAAGCCGCCTTGCTAGCCGGGGCGGACGGCCAGCGTCAGGCCGCCGAATAGCTTTCAAAAAAACGGGCGGGCAGACCTTGGTCCACCCGCCCGCCAGGCGTTTCAAGCGTGCCGGAGCCTTTACGCCCCGGTCCGCAAATCAGTTGAGCGCCGGAGCCGGAGCGCCTTCCGGCGTCATCGGTACCTTGCCCTGTGCAAGCTGACGCTCAAACAGGTTGCGCATCAGGTTCAACGAAAACAGGTGCGCATAGATCAGCATCAGCATGCCGTTCTTCGACAGTTCTTCCACCTTGGCGCCGGGCAATTCGCGCAGCTTGGCTTCGTCCACCATGCGGAAACCGCGGTAGATGAACGGGGTGTCGGGCATGTCGTTGCGCGTGATGGCGATTTCGCCGTCCATCAGGATGTCGAGCTTCGCCAGCTCTTCCATGAACTGCTTGGTGCGCTGGCCGGCTTCTTCAAAGCGGCGGCAGAAATCCAGCACGCCTTCGGTATATTCGGTCGGCTTGCCTTCACTTTCGAACAGGGCAAGGCCTTCGTCGAACTTGCCAAGCAGATTGGCGCTCGGATCGAAGCACAGCGACATGTCGTCGCTGTCCTGCTGCAGCTTGGCGAGAATGAAGGGATACCGGCGCGCATAGGCGGGAAGGTAGATCACTTCATTAATTTTCATGTCTTCGCCGACGAAGGTGTTCACGCCTTCGTTAAGGCCAAACAGAGCGATCGGCAGCGCGTTTTCACCGGCGGTGAACACGATCGGGAAATTGCGCTGTGAATCGACGAATTCGTCGGTGGTCAGCGGGATCGCGTGCGTCGCAGCAAGATAGGCTGCGCTTTCCAGCGTGGCTGCCTTCCAGTCGGCGTGGTCGCGGCTGTTGAGCGGCAGAAGGTCCTTGTAGAACAACGGAAGTTGCGGTTGCGGCGCGCTGGCCATGACATCGTCTCCGACAAACGGTGGTGGTAGGTCCCCTCAGCGGAAGGCCCCTTCGCCCCGCCGAAAGCGCGCCCCTTAAGGCTTTGCTGGCCCGCGCGCAAGCCGCGAGGCCTAGGCGCCTGGTGTGCGGTGGATGAGTTTCCCCGGATTGAGCAAGCCTTGCGGGTCAAGCGCCTGTTTGACCTGTGCCATCACTCCCAGCGCGACCGGATCATGAAGCCGGGCCAGCTCATCCACTTTCATCTGCCCGATGCCGTGTTCGGCGCTGATCGATCCGCCCCATCGGGTCACCAGATCATGCACCATTGCACTGACAGACTTGCCATCGGATTCCTCCCATTGGCCTCGCACCGAACCGGCAGGCGCAAGCACGTGGAAGTGAACATTGCCATCGCCAAGATGCCCGAAAGCGGCTGCCGTGGTGCCTGGGAACGCCGCTTCCACCTCTGGCACGGCGGCCAAAATGAATTCGGGCATCGCCTCGACCGGCACAGATATATCATGCTGCATTGCGGGGCCGAGCGCGCGCTCGGCGGCGGATATGCCATCGCGCATCTGCCAGAAGGCTTCGGCCTGCGTATCATTGGCGGCGATTGCAGCGTCTGCGATCAGGCCATCCTCCAACGCCGCCGCCAAGGCGTTTTCGAGCACCTCACGCAAGGCCGCATCGTCTTGCACGGGCGAAACGCATTCGATCAGCGCATTCCACGCATGGTGTTCCCCCAACGGCGCGCGCGCGGTCGGCTGATGCGCGAGGACGCTTTCCAGGCAATGCGCGGGCACGACTTCAAAGCCTTCCAGCGCATCGCCCAAGGCGCGCTCCATCCGCCGCAGCAGGGTGCGCGCCTCGATAATCCCGCCAAGCCCGACCCATGCGGTCGCACGGCCACGGCTGGCGGGAAGCAGCCGCAGACACGCCGCGGTGACAATGCCAAGCGTGCCCTCCGATCCGATCAGCAGCTGTTTCAGGTCAAAGCCGCGATTGTCTTTCTTGAGCGGGGCCATCAGATCCAGCACCGCGCCGCTTGCCAGCACCGCCTCCAACCCCAGAACCTGCGCGCGCATGGTGCCGTGCCGCAGCACCTGCGTGCCGCCCGCGTTGGTCGAAATCAGCCCACCGATAGTCGCCGAACCCTTGCCGCCAAGGGTGAGGGGAAAGCGCGTGCCCGCTGCCTCTGCTGCTTCGTGCAAGATCTGGAGAATCACGCCGGCCTCACACACCACCTGACCGGCTGCGCCGGACAGGCTTCGGATGTTGTCCATCCGCCGCAGCGACAGGATGATGGCCGTGCCGCTCGTATCCGGGGTGGCGCCGCCCGCCATCCCGCTGTTGCCCCCTTGCGGCACAATCGGCACGCCATGCGCGGCGCAAAGTCTGACC
>JBIKSA010000117.1:0-4963 GCA_044348875.1 Erythrobacter sp.
CTCTCCCATGGACACGACCGGGGCAATCGCGGTGCCCCAGCTGGTCCCTGAGGACACCCACTTAACACCTGAGGAGCGCATAGAGGCAGCCCGCAAGGAACTGGAGAAGGGCCTGAGAGCGGAGCTTCTGGAGCGCGTCCGGGCCATGACCCCCGCCGACTTTGAGGAGCTAATTGTGCAGCTGCTGCTGCGTATGGGGTATGGGTCTGGGGCAGAGGAGATGGCGCAGGCGTTGGGCGGGTCTGGAGACCAAGGGATTGATGGAGTGATCCACCAAGACCCTCTGGGGCTGGATCGCGTGTACATCCAAGCCAAGCGGTACAATGAGGGGAATGTGGTGGGGTCCGGAGCCATACGCGACTTCAACGGGGCGCTTGACCTGAAGCGCGCGCCCAAGGGCCTGTTCGTCACCGCCTCCAATTTCAGCCGGGACGCCCGCATCCAAGCGGAGAGCGCCACCCGGCAGATTGTGCTGATCGACGGGTACGAGCTCGCCTCCCTGATGATCCGGCACAAGGTTGGCACCCGGGTTGTCGCTACTGTCGATATTCAGGAGGTGGATGGCGCGTTTTTCGGGGACTGATCGAAGAGGGGACGAGCCCTGCCGCGCACCGGCCCACAAAGCTGGCCCACAGGGGTCAGTTCGCGAAGCTTACGCCTCTATGAAAAACTTTCAGGATGCTGGCTGGGGCGGAAGGATTCGAACCTTCGCATGCCGGTACCAAAAACCGGTGCCTTACCGCTTGGCTACGCCCCAACAAGAGCGGCGCTCTATAACGCCATAAATGCCGTTGTGAAGGGGGCGAAAGCATCGCTTTGCCCCCTTTTTTCTGTGCCGCCTCAATCCAGCCGCTTGCCGTCGAAATCGGCGGCGGAGTGGCGTTCACGAAGCTGAGTGTCTTCATCGCCCCACACCTTGTTGACGATCCGCCCGCGCTGCACGGCGGGACGGGCGGCGATTTCCTTCACCCAGCGGGCGACATGCTTGTAATCGTCGATCGACAGGAAGGTCTTGGCGTCGTTGTAGATATGGCCGGTGGTGAAGGGGGCCAGCCAGGGAAAATTGGCGATGTCGGCAAGCGTGTATTCGTCGCCCGCGAGGAACCGGCTTTCGGCCAACCGCTTGTCGGCCACGTCGAAAATCCGCTTGGTTTCCATGGCGTAACGGTTGATCGGGTATTCGTATTTCTCTGGCGCATAGGCGTAAAAATGGCCGAAGCCCCCGCCGATGAACGGCCCGCTGGCGACTTGCCAGAACACCCAGCTGATCACTTCGGCGCGGGCCTTTGGTTCGGTGGGCAGGAACATCCCGAATTTTTCGGCGAGGTGGACGAGGATCGCCCCGCTTTCGAACACGCGGAACGGCTCTGCCCCGCTGCGGTCGAGCAGGGCCGGAATCTTGGAATTGGGGTTCACGCCCACAAAGCCGCTACCGAACTGTTCGCCTTCGGAAATGTTGACCGTCCACGCGTCATATTCCGCGCCGGCGTGGCCAGCTTCGATCAATTCCTCCAGCATGATGGTCGCCTTCACCCCGTTGGGCGTGGCCAGAGAATAGAGCTGAAAGGGATGCGCGCCGACCGGCAGTTCGCGTTCTTCGCGGGCGCCTGCGGTGGGCCGGTTGATGCTGGCGAAGCGCCCACCGGAAACGGTATCGGCGTTCCACACTGCGGGCGGGGTATAGGCGGCGTCTGCCATTTGCTTGCTCCTTTGGGCGCACACTACGCGCGCGTTGTCGTGAAACAAGTGCTGGCGCTGACAGGCGCGCGGCGCAAGGCGGAACATCGGCGCGGCGCACCGCATTTCCTTGGCATCAGACAAGCGGGTTTATGGTGACGGCACGCTGCCTCGCATCATCCGCAGCCAGCGTGAAAGCGCCTGATATGATGCCCGCGCCAACACCAGTTACGGCGCGACCACGCTGCGCGCCGATCTTGCCGCGGTGGGCGCGCCGCCTTGCGCCTGGCGCGCTAAACCCGCTGGCTGACCCGCGCCGAACGCGGACTGATCGCTTTTCTGGAGGAATGCGGCGACGCGCGCGATTACTTGGGGAGCGACATGGCCTAGGCAGCGCGCGCTCAGCGCGTTACAGCCGCGCCAGCAGGAGACGCCAAGGCCATGAGCGAAGTCCACCCCTTTTACGACATGCACGAACATGGCTTTGTGCGCGTGGCGACCGCGACACCGCATAGCCGCACCGCCGATGTAGCTTGCAATACCGCGGGCGTGCTGGCCGAAGCGCACAAGGCGCACGCCGCCCATGCCGATCTGGTGGTCTTTCCCGAACTGACGCTGTCTTCCTACGCGATCGACGATCTGCTGCTGCAGCACGCCTTGCTGGAGCGGGTGGAGCAGGCAATTGCCGAGGTGGTGGCCGCCTCTGCCGATCTTCACCCTGTGCTGGTGATTGGCGCGCCGCTGCGCCGTGCGGATAAGCTGTATAACTGCGCGGTGGTGATTGCCGGCGGGCAAATTCTTGGCGTAGTGCCCAAAAGCTTCCTGCCCAATTACCGCGAATTTTATGAAAAGCGCCATTTCGCCCACGGGCGCGGGTGCACCGACCTGTGGATTGGCGTGGCGGGGGAGGAAGTCCCGTTCGGCACCGACCTTGTGTTTGCCGCCGCAAACCTTCCGGGGTTCCGTTTCGGAGTGGAAATCTGCGAGGATTTCTGGGCGCCGGTCCCGCCGGGGATGCAGGCCGCGATGGCGGGCGCGCTGATCCTGTGCAACCTCTCCGCCTCGCCAGTTACTATCGGCCGGGCGGATGATCGCCACCTGCACTGCCGCTCCAGCGCCAGCCGCGCCATTGCGGCTTATGTCTATTCCGCCAGCGGGCACGGCGAAAGCACGACCGACCTGGCCTGGGACGGGCAAAGCGTGATTTACGAAATGAGCGACCTGCTCGCCCAGAGCGCACGGTTCGACCGTGCAGGCGAGCTGACCCTTGTCGACATCGATACCGAACGGCTGGCCGCTGAACGGATGCGCAACCAGACCTTTGCCGATGCCGCAGAATGGGCGGGCAGGCCGGAGGATTCTTACCGCCGCATCGTCTTCGAACACGCCCATGCGGTGGGCGATATCGGATTGATGCGCCCCGTCGCACGCTTCCCCTTCGTTCCCGATCGGCCTGAAAAGCTGGACGAGGATTGCTACGAAGCCTTCAACATTCAGGTCGATGCGCTGATGCGGCGGATGGAATCGACCGGCAGCAAGAGCCTTGTCATCGGCATTTCCGGCGGGCTCGACAGCACCCATGCGCTGATCGTGGCGGCCAAGGCCTGCGACCGGCTAGGCCTGCCGCGCACAGCGATCCGTGGGTATACCATGCCCGGTTTCGGCACGTCCGAAGGCACCAAAACGAACGCCCACCGGCTCATGGGGGCGATGGAAATCACCGCGGGCGAGATCGACATTCGCCCCGCTGCGGCGACCATGCTTGAAGATATCGGCCACCCGTTTGCTGCCGGAGAGCCGGTGCATGACGTGACGTTCGAAAACGTGCAGGCTGGGCTTCGCACCGATTACCTGTTCCGCCTTGCCGGGCAGCACAAGGGCTTCGTCGTCGGCACAGGCGATCTCAGCGAGCTGGCGCTGGGCTGGTGCACCTATGGCGTGGGCGACCACATGAGCCATTACGGGGTGAATTCAGGCGTTCCCAAGACGCTGATCCAGTATCTGATCCGCTGGGCCATCCGCACCGGGCAGTTCAGCGATGCTTGCGGTGCGGTGCTGGGCGATGTGCTGGACACGGAAATTTCGCCCGAACTGGTGCCTCCGGGCGCAGACGGGCAGATGCAATCGACCGAGAGTCTGGTCGGCCCTTACGAGCTTAATGACTTCTTCCTCCATCACATCATCCGCTTCGGCCAGCGGCCTTCCAAGGTCGCGTTTCTGGCGTGGCATGCGTGGAAGGATGCCGGCGCAGGGATGTGGCCTGCGGGCTTCCCCGACGCTGGCCGCAACGCGTATGATCTGGCCACCATCGCAGGCTGGCTGGACAAGTTCTGCGCGCGGTTCTTTGGCTTTTCGCAGTTCAAACGCTCGGCCCTGCCGAACGGGCCGAAGGTGTCGTCGGCAGGCGCGTTGTCCCCGCGCGGAGACTGGCGCGCGCCGTCTGATGCGGTGGCTACGGTGTGGCGCGATGAATTGCGCGATGGATTGCCGCAGGACGTTGCCAACGAGGTGTTCGGCGCGCCTGCGACCTGATGCCGAAAAGCCTGCCTCTCTCCGCGATCGGCATCATGCTGTTCTGCAATGTCGCCTGGGCGATGAATGTCGTGGTCAGCAAGATCGCGGTCAGCACCCTGGGCCTGCCGCCGCTGTTCTATACCGTGCTGCGTTCGTGCGTAGTGCTGGCGGTGCTGTTCCCGTTGCTGCTGCGCCAAAAGCCCGCGCGCCTGCCGCTGGTGCTGGCCATCGGCTTTGCGATCACGGGGGGGAGTTTCGGTCTGCAATTCATCGGCTTGCAGACGGCGAGCCCCTCGGCTGTCGGGATCGTCAACCTTTCGGGTGCGCCGCTTACCGTATTGTTCGCCATCATTTTCCTCGGCGAGGAAGTGCGCTGGCGGCGTGGGCTGGGCATGGCCCTGGCGCTGGGCGGCGTGGGTCTCGCCATCGGTGCTCCGTCCGATGCAGGCGATCCGGTGGGCCTTGGCTTTGCCTTTGCGGGCGTGTTTATCGGAGCCTTCGCCTCGGTGTTTGTGAAGCGGTTGGAGGTGGGGGCGGTTAGCCTTCAGGCGTGGGCGGCGCTCGCGTCATTGGGGGTGATGCTGCCGGGGACGCTGCTGCTGGAAAGCGGGCAAATAGTGGCGGTTATGGCTGCTCCGCTGGCGGTGGCTGGCTGCGTGCTGTTTGCCGGCGTGGTGGTTTCGGTGGGCGCGCATTCGGCCTATTTCCGGCTGTTTCAGGCTCATGATGCGAACATGATCGTGCCGCTGACCCTGCTTACCCCGCTGCTGAC
>JBIKSA010000045.1:0-17146 GCA_044348875.1 Erythrobacter sp.
TCTTCTCCGATTTCCAGTGCGGCTACTGCAAGAAGCTTGAAGAGGAGCTGAAAGCGATCGGCGCGCGCGTCGAGGAACGGCCGATATCGCTCTTCGGGGCCGAAAGCCGCCGCGATGCCGAACGCGTGCTGTGCGCCCCGCGCCCGGAACTCTCGCTCCGGCTCGCCTATTCGGGCGGCGCGCTCGTCAATCCCAAGCCCTGCGACACCAGCGGTCTCGATGCCAACGAGGCCTTCGCAAAGGCCAATGGCTTTACCGGCACGCCCGTTCTCGTGCGCCCTTCCGATGGCGCAGTGCTCGAGGGCTACCGCCCGGCGGCAGTCCTTCGCGAGTTCCTGCGCCCCGCCGCTCCGGCGCTGACCCCATCCAAGAAAGGATAGACCCATGCGGCTCCCCTTCCGTTTCCTCGCCTGCGCCGGCCTTGCCGTGATGGCGAGCGCCTGCGCGACCTTCGGCACGAATGTCGAAGGATCGTTCCAATGCCGCGCGCCCAAGGGCGACTGCGCACCCTCGCATGTTCTCGATGCCCGCGCGACGAGCGACATGACAGCTGAGAAAAACCCACAGCATGCCACGCGCCCGGGAATTGCCGTCGCGGCAGGCGATCGGGCACGCACATCCGAGCGCACGCTCAGGATCGTATTCCCTGCGCGGGTCGATGAGGCGGGAACGCTGCACGACGAGGCCGTCGCCTGGACCGTCATCGAGAACCCGCGCTGGGCGGCGGAACTGCGCCGCAAGCCCGGCGATCAGGCCGCTCCGCCGCTGATGCGACAGCTGAAACGGCAGCTGAAGGCGGTGCAGGCCACGGCGCAAACTGACGCGCAACCGGACAATGTCCTTGCGACGGACAAGCTGGACGAAGCCACCACCGCCCAATCAGACCAGAGCGCCCCTGACGCCGAATTCCTCGTCCAGCCCGACAACCACTCTGACCTTTTCCCGTTGGTCTCGCCGCCGGTATCCCCCTCCCCGGCGAACGAGACTGCGACCGGTGCCGATGCACCGGTGGCCGGGGGGCTCCATGCGACCGCGTCCCCGCATGATCCAGCCCCCCGGCTTTCCAATACCCGCGCGCCGCTCACCTTCCCGAGCATCGAGGCGATCGAGGCAGCCAAGCGCGATGCAGCCGCCAGCAAGGCACAGCCCGAAAAGGAGCAAAACTGATGGCCCAGCGCCTCAATATGATCGTCGACCGGGTCCTTGCAGGGCTTCTGGGCGATGCCGAGCATTCCGAGCCGGCGCGCCCTGCCCTGATGATCGATCAGCTTTCGGACTGGCTGCCGTACCGGGTCTATGATCCGTCAAACCGGCTCTACCTCAATGCACGCTCCAAGGGGTTTGTGCTGTCAGTGACGCCGCTGATCGGGGCTGACGAGCGCACCGGCGAGATCCTCGGTCAGTTCTTCTCCGAAGGGCTTCCACCCGGCGCGTGCCTGCAGGTGCTCCACCTCGCATCGCCGCGCATCAGCCGGATCATCGCGCCGTGGTTCGCCCCGCGCTATCTGCAGGGCGGGGTCTATGAGGCGATTGCGCGCCACCGCGCCAGGCGTCTCTATGGCCTGGTGTGGCAATCGGGCTCGGCCGATGCGCCCTTCCATGCCCGCCACCACCAGGTGATCGTATCGGTTGGCGTCCCGGCTGCGAAAGCGGTCAGCAATGAGGAACTGCGGCAAACCCGCGACGGCCTCATGGCCATGCTCAAGTCGCTGAACCTTGGCGTCGTCGAAGTGGGGCCGGAGGATCTCATCGCCATTATCGATGACCTCACGTCCCCCACGACCGCGCCGCAGGAAGATGCCCTTGCCTATAATCCGCACGACGCGATCGCGGCGCAAGCAATCCGCCACGACATCGAACTGATCGTGCAGGAAGACCGGATGCGGCTTGCCACCGAGCGCTTCCGGCCGACCGGCAAGCTCCACGACGGCGTGCCGGAGATCGGCACGATCTACCCTGACGCCTTCGATGTGCGCCACTTTTCGGTCCGCAACACCCCGGCACGCTGGGCCCCGTGGGAATGCGCGCGCCTGATCGGCGATCTGTTTACCGACAAGCTGCGCTTTCCCTGCCCGGCGGCAACGATGCTGTGTCTCGTCTATCCCGATCAGGAAGCGGCCGCCGCCAAGGCAGGGTTCAAATTCATGCGCACCACGAGCCTTTCCGAGACGCGCAGCGCGCGCTTCCTGCCGCGGATCGGCGAACAGGCGGCGGAATGGCAGCATGTTCAGGCCGAACTGCAGGAAGGCCGCCGGCTCGTGCGGGTGTTCTATGGCCTCACGACCTTCTCGCCGCTCGGGCGCGGTGACAGCGACGAGCGCGCGATCAAGTCGATCTACAAGGCGGCAGGCTGGGATCTTGCCGACGAGCGCTTCCTGCAGATCCAGGGCTTGCTGGCTGCCATGCCGATGACGCTCGCCGATGGCCTGGGTGCCGACATGGAGCGCCTGAAGCGCTTCAAGACCGTCCTGTCGACCACGGCCGCGAACATGGCACCGATGCAGGGCGAGTATCTCGGCAGCGCCCATCCCCACCTGATGTTCATTGGCAGACGCGGTCAGCCCTTCTTCTGGTCGCCGTTCGAGAATGAGGCGGGCAATCACAATGTCGCGATCTGCGGCAAATCGGGATCGGGCAAGTCGGTGCTGCTCCAGGAAATGTGCGCTGCGCTACGCGGTGCGGGCGCGCAGGTGGTGGTGATCGATGATGGCCGCAGCTTCGAGCACTCGGTCAAGCTGCAGGGCGGCCGCTTTGTCGAATTCACGATGAAGGCAGGCTTCTGCCTCAATCCCTTCTCGATGATTGACGCGGCGCGCGCCGCCGAGGACGAGGATTACCGGCTCGACTGCTTCGGGATGGTCAAGGCAATCATCGGCCAGATGGCACGGCACTCGGCCAAGCTCACCGACATCGAGCGCGGTCTCATCGACCGGGCAGTCAACACGGTGTGGAACGAGGCCGGCAGCGGCGCAACTGTCACAAGTGTCGGCGAAGCGCTTGCCAGCGTCGGCCATGAGATCGCGAGCGATCTTGCCACCTCGCTCGCACCCTACATGGCGGGCGGGACCTACGGCGCCTTCTTCGAGGGCGAGGCGAGCCTCGCGCTCGACAGCGATTTCACGGTCTTCGAAATGTCGGACCTCTCGGCCCGGGAGGAACTGCGCGCCGTGGTGCTCTCGGCGATCATGTTCATGACCAGTCAGGCGATGACCCGCACCCCGCGTCAGGTGCGAAAGCTGCTGCTGATCGATGAGGCCTGGTCGATGCTCAAGGGCGGGTCGATGGGCGAATTCGTCGAGACCTATGCCCGCACCTGCCGCAAGTATGGCGGCGCGCTCGCGACAGCGACGCAGTCATTGAACGACTATTACAAGTCCGACGGGGCGACCGCCGCGCTCGAGAACAGCGACTGGATGCTGATCCTCCAGCAGAAGCCTGAGACCATTGCCGACTTCAAAGCCAGCAAGCGCCTCGACATGGATGACCGGACCGAGACGCTGATCCGCAGCCTCAAGCGTTCGGGGAACGACTATTCCGAGGTGTTCATCAAGGGGCCAGAGGTGGAAGCCATCGGTCGGCTTGTGCTCGATGAGTACTCGGCGACCTTGTTCTCGAGCTCGCCTGAGACCTTCGCCGCGATCGATGCCGAAGTCGCGCGCGGCCATCAGCTTGCCGATGCGATCGAGCAGATCGCCTTCGGCCGGTCGTGAACGGCAGCCCCCACAACATCACAAGGGACCCAGGAAAGCCATGGAACTCCATCTCGTCGACCCGGCGCATCAAGCACCGGAGCTCCCTCAATCAGACACGGCATCGGCGACATCCGTGCCGAAGAGCGCCTGGCAGCGGCGAACCGGTGACCTTTGCTACATCGCGCTGAAGGCAAGCGGCTTTATCGCCTCGAGCTATCTCATGGCCCTCGGCGCGCCGCTGCTGTTCTTCCTTGCCCTGTCGGGCGGAGATGCGGGGCTGCTGTTTGCGCAGCTCGCCAACATCGCCGAGCGCTTCCTTGCAGCCGATCATGCCCGGCAGGTCGCATTCCTTGGCGAAGTCAAACTGGTGCTCATTGGGCTGGCCACCCTGCTGATCGCTTGGCGCCTGCCGCGCTTTCTGCGTGATCTGGGCCGCGAACTCTCGGGAGAAAAGCAGTGAAGAACATATTGGCAACAAAGGGCCTGCGCGGCAAGCTGCCCGCGATCAACACCACCGCAATCGTGCTCGGCGTGAGCATGATCGGCTCGACCCTCTGGGGCGTCTGGGCGACCGACGCGCTGCTCACCCTTCAGAAGCGCGAAGTGGTGACGGTTCAGCTGAGCCGGATCATGGGCGACTTCATCGAGGCCGAGGCACGTGCCGGTCGCCCGCCGGAAGAGACCAAGCAAAACGTCGAGCTCTATCTGAAGGCGGTCGAAGCCTCGGTCGAGGCACTGGGCCGCGACGGAAGGACCGTGCTGGTCGCCGAAGCTGTGGTGTCGGGCAGCGCGCCCGACCTTACCGAAACCGTCCGCGCCGATGTCGCGCGACGGGTGGCAGGCGTTCGCCATGCGCAGCCCTGAGATCCTCACCCGTTCGGCCACCGCGCGCCGCCTTGTGCTGCTCGCAGGCCTTGGCGCAGGCGCGCTCGCCCTCACCGCGCTCGGTGCCTTTGCCCAGGGCCATGCGCTGATGATCAATGTGAGCCCGAGCCTCCCCTATTGGGCGCTCTGGACCACAAAAGGCGCGGCCCCGCAGCGCGGCGACATCATCCTGTTCGTCCCGCCGCGCTCGCCGCTGCTCCAAGCGCATTTCGGCAAGGACCCGAAGCCCTTCGGCAAGGTGGTGAGCGGCGTGCCCGGCGATGTCGTGACTAGCAAGGACCGCGCCTTCTTCGTCAACGGACACCTGGTGGCGACGGCCAAACCAGCGAGCCGCCGCGGCGAGCCTCTCGCACTTGGCCCAACCGGAACAGTGCCGAAGGGCTGCTATTTCGTCACCACGCCGCACAAGGACAGCTTCGACAGCCGCTACGCGGAGATCGGATGGGTCTGCAAGTCACGCATCCTCGGGGTCGGGAGGCCGATTCTGTGAAGGCGCTCCTCTCTTCCGCAGCATTGTGCCTCGCCTGCAGCGCGCCAGCTGCCGCGCGCGACTACGGCCAGCACGGGACGCTCTGGCCCGTCATCGAGCCCGATCTCCTTATGCAGATCGAAGCGCGGCTGACCCACCACGAGAAGAGCGGCGAGACCGCGCGGCTCAACGAGCAACTGAAGCAGCGCACGATCGCGCGGGTCAATCGTCCCAAGCCGGTCGCGGGCATCACGAACGCCGTGACCGCCCGGAACTGGGACTTCGATCCGACGATCAGTGCAGACCGAAACATCGCTGACGAGAAGGGCCGCATCATCATTGCGGCCGGCACGCGGGTCAATCCGCTTGATACGGTGCGCCTGCGCGCTCCCCTCGTGTTTCTCGACGGCGACGATCCAGCGCAAATCGCGTGGGCGAGCCAGCGCTACGGGACCACATCGGCGAAGTTCATTCTGGTGCGCGGCGCGCCGCTCGCACTGATGAAAGCCCGCCAGCGCCGCTTCTATTTCGACCAGGGCGGGACCCTCGTGAAGCATTTTGGCATCCGCGCAGTTCCGGCCGTGGTCGAGCAGCAGGGCCGCCTGCTGCGCATCAGCGAGGTCCCGATCAAACCTCGGGAGCGCAAGCCATCATGACCCGGAGAAATCGTTTCCTGACGTGGATTTGCAGCGCACTCCTGATGCTGAGCCTCAGCGCGCCAGCCAGCGCGGATGCCGGCCCTGGGAAGTGCACGGGCAAGTTCGTGAACCCGATCACCGATATCTGCTGGTCGTGCCTGTTCCCGATCTCGGTCGGGAGCCTCAAGATCTGGCCATCGAACCGTCCGGACCCCGACAACCCGGATCTTCCGGTGTGCCTGTGCGGCATCCGGCCCGGGATTGCGATGGGGTTCTGGGAACCGGTGCGGCTTGCCGATGTCAGCATGAAGCCGTGGTGCTTCGTCAATTTGGGTGGGATGAAGATCGATCCCGGCTTTGACATCGGGTTCAAGACCATGGCCGGGCCTTCGGCTGTGGGCGGCGCGACCCAGTACCATTCGCAGTGGCATGTCCACTGGTACGCCTATCCGCTGATTTACTGGATGGAGCTCGTCGCCGACTTCCTGTGTCTCGAGGCAGGTTCGGTCGACATTCTCTATGTGAGCGAGATCGATCCGCTGTGGCAGGACAGCGAGCTCACCGCGATCATCAATCCCGAAAGCGTGCTCTTCGCCAATCCGCTGGCACTGGCGGCCTGCGCAGCGGACTGCGTCGCTGCGACATCAAAGCTACCGAGCGACGATCTGTTCTGGTGCGCGGGATGCCAGGGCACGATGTATCCGCTCAATGGCAATGTCTCGGCGACCATTGGCCATGTCCAGGCCTCGCGGCTCGCTCTGTCGCGCTTCTCCTACAAGCTGCATCGCCAGCTCGTCGCCTGGGGCACGATGGGCAGCAAAGGATTGTGCGGCAAGTACCTCATGCCTGTGATGCGCAAGCAGCAATACCGCTTCCAGGCCACCAACCCCAACCCGCAGACCAAGGGCCGCTATGCCTGCGCGCCGATTGGCGCCTCCACCACCTTCATGTCAGCAGGACAGGTCTACCCCGCCATCGGCGAGGATATGGGCTACCTGGTCTGGCGCAAACGGAACTGCTGCGCGCTATGAAGAGCTTCCCCCAAATTCTTGTTTTCGCGTGCCTGACCGCCGCATCGGCTCTGGCAGGCGCAGCCGCGCAGACGATCGAGCCCGAGCTAGATCTCGCTGCCATTCGCGCAAAGGCGCAGAGTGACACAGGCGAAGCCGAGGCGCTGGCCGCGGCCGCCCGCACGCGGGCCAAGGCGGTCATGGACCAAGCGGATGCGACAGCGCTCCAAGCACAGGCGCATAGTCAGGATTATGCGCGGGCTGCCCCAACTGCGACCCCGCAGCCATCGGACCCAATCTTCGATTTCGACCAGATGGTAGCCGCTGCCGGGACAGCGGCCAAAGGCAATCTGGGTGAGGCGCCGCGCTTCATTGCCTTTGCCTCGCTGTCGATGCCGCCCGCCGCCTTGCGCGACATGATCGGCCGAGTGAATGCGGCAGGCGGCGTTGTCGCGCTGCGCGGCTTCCCGGCGGGAAGCGCCAAGGTGCTGACCGAAGCGCTCAGCAAGGTTGCGCTGGATCAGGATCAGCTTGGCAGTGTCGGGATCGATCCCCGGCTGTTCCGGGCGTTCAACGTCACTGCAGTTCCGACCTATGTCGTGGCAAGCACCGACTTTGACCTGTGCGACGGGTTCGACTGCCAGACGCAAATCCCGCCGCATGACCGCCTCAGCGGCAATGTAACGGCCGACTTCGCGCTTGAAACGATCGCGCGGGGCGGCGGCCCTGCCGCGCGCATCGCCTCGCAGCATCTTGTTCGTCTCAAGGGAGCGGACCAATGATCCGAATCCTCATCACCGGGTTCGCTGCCTTCGGAGTGTGGCTTGCACCTGCGGCCGAGGCGCAGAATGCGCCGCAAGCCCCAGGCAGCACCGAAGCGGCCAAGGCTGACGGGAAGGCGTTCGGGCGCGAACAGGCGGCGGCTGCGCAAAGCGCTGCAACCAAGCGTCCTGATGCGAGCCGCATTCCCAATTTCAGCAGCGACCCAGGTGAAGCACGCTATTTCGATGATCCGACGCGCATGGAGCGCGAGGCAGCCAGTAAGGCGAATGGACACAGCGGCTATCGCGGGATGCGCGATTCCATGGAGCGGCGCGCGCGCTTCACGCCCGAGGACCTCGATGCGGTTGTTGCCCGCAGCGGGCAAATCAGCGCCGATCCGCTCGCCTTTACCAGCGGCATGAACGTCAGCGGCTCCCAGGGCCGCTGCGTCCCGCTTCCCCCTGGCAGCGGAACGGGCGCGCGCTACATGGCAACCTGCAATGTCGGCTACACGGCCAGCGATGAGATCCGAAGCTGCCAGATCCCACTCAGGGTCGAGGTTACCAACGAGACCCGCTACATCCACTGGTGCAGCGAATTCGGTTATGGCGCCGAGGAGAATTGCGAAAGGTTCAACTTCGCCGGTTGTGAACGGATCGGTTGGCGGCCGGGCCCTTGCCTTCAATGGGCGGGACAGCCCGGTCGGCCTTTTTGTGCAGAGCCAGGCGAACCGATCAGCATCATGTCCTGCCCCGCCCCGGTGCCCGGCGCGCAGCTGCAGGATACCATCATCACCCGGCGCGTCACGACAAACCGCGATGAAAGTCAGTGCGCGGGGCTGACGTCGGACAATAGCTGTCGGGAAAACAGCGAGACCTGCACAGATAGCGATCCTGTGACCCGGATCATCAATGGGGTAGCGGTCACCCAGCCATGCTGGGCCTGGTCGCGCAGCTACACCTGTGCGCAATTCGTCGAAGCGCAGGATTGCAGTGCACTCGAAGCAACGTCCGGCTGCAGATTTGTCGGCGAGGAATGCCTCTCAGGCGAGCCCTGTCGCACCTGGGAGCGGGTCTATGATTGCCCGGTTCCCGATCAGCCAGGCAGCCCCAACCAGTTTATCTGTGATGGCGATGTCTATTGCATCGATGGCTCATGCGAGACGATCGAGCGCGAGGCGAATGACGAGTTCAAGGATGCCGTCGTCGCGCTCAATGCCATGGATCAGGCTCGCCGCGAGTTCGATCCCGACACGCTCACCCTGTTCAAAGGCACCCGCAACACCTGCTCGTCCAAGGTCTTCGGCGTGCTCAATTGCTGCAAGGGCAAAGGCTTTCCGCTGATCCCAGGGATCCAGCTGCTTGTGAGCCTTGGCTGCAGCCGCGAGGAAATGCTGCTGCATGAGCGCGATGCCAAGGGCCTGTGCGCGTACGTCGGCACCTATTGCTCGGACAGCTTTCTTGGCGTCTGCCTTACCAAGAAGAAGGCCTATTGCTGCTTTGAATCCAAGCTGTCGCGGATCTTGCAGGAACAGGGGCGCAGGCAGGTGAACAAGCCGTGGGGCAAGCCCAAAACCGAGCAATGCCGCGGTTTCACACTCGACGAATTTTCCCGGCTCGACCTCAGCCAGATGGATTTCAGCGAGGTCTATGCCGAGTTCACCGAGGCCGCCCGCCTGCCCGACGAGCTCACCGCAGCCAGCGATCTCCAGCAGAAAATCGAGGACTACTATGCCCGTGCCAGCAATTAGGGCCGCCTTGCGGCCGCTCGCCACCTGCATCGCCCTGCTCGCCGTCGCGGCGACGCCCCTTCAAGCCGAAGAACCGCCAGTCGTAGAGACCGGAGAGCAGCAGGACAGCTTCTACTGCCAGGAGCGCAAGCTCGGCTACTGGTTCTACTGCGTCAAGCCCAAGGCCGAAAAGCCCCAGAAGGAAGACCTGCAGCAACCACAAACTGCGACCGAACAGCTCGATGCTGTGACCGCCACCTTGCGGGAGCTCAAGGCCAAGGCGATCCTCGAGCCAACCCCGGCCAATGTGACGGCGTACATCCGTTTCCAGCGAGAGCAGCTCGACCGGGCCTCCCTGTTCAGCGATGTCTGGCAGCGGGCGATCTGGCAGGATCCCGAGCTCGATTACACGCTGCAGCGCCCGGTCTCGACGCTCGGCAAGCGCCAGTGGCAGGATGATCGCAACGCGGAGCGCGATGCGGCGATGGCCCGGCTCTCGCAGCGCTACGGGCTGTTCTACTTCTTCGCGCAGAGCTGCGGGGCCTGCGAGGTCATGTCGCCCATCGTTCAGGGCGTGGCATCGCGCTGGCGCATCACCGTGCGGGCGATCTCGACCGATGGCGGTCCGTCGCGCCATTTCCCCGGCTACACCGTCGAGACCAACCAGCGCCCGCGGCTCGGGCTCGAACCGAAGATTACCCCGGCGGTCGTACTTTGGGATGCCCTCAAGAACCGCCCCATCCCGATCGGCTACGGCGTGATGAGCGCCGATGAGCTCCAGGACCGCATCTATCTTCTCACATCGAAGGAAGCTGGCCGTGACTACTGACACATCGCGCCAATCGAACGACCTGGACCCGCACGGCCGTCAGCGCAGCATCCCACGAAATGGGGTGAAGACCAAGGCTCTTGCGGCGCTGCTCGCCATCACTCTGCCCCTCACGACCGCATCGGCCGATGTCGGAAGCTCGATGGACGCGTTCCTCGACGATGTCGGCGGGGCGTCCAACGTCACGGGTCCGACCGCATTCGAGGGCCAGTCGGCCGGCTACTACAGCCTCGGCAATGTCTGGACGCGCTTTCCGCAGAAGACGACCAACATTGCCAATCTGCAGCTGCCGCGCGCACGCGCCGGCTGCGGCGGTATCGATATCTTCGCCGGGTCCTTCAGCTTCATCAATGCCAGCGAGATCGTGGCGATGATGAAGGCGGTGGCCAATAACGCGGTCGGGTTCGCCTTCAGCCTCGCGATCGACACTGTCTGCCCCGAGTGCTCGAAAATCATGCAGGAGTTTGCCCAAAAGGCGCAGCTCATGAACAACCTCAACATCAACTCCTGTGAGATGGCGCAGGGGCTGGTGGGCGGTATCTGGCCTAAGGGCGACCTCGCGGACAAGGCGATCTGCGAAGCGATCGGGAACTCGGAAGGCATCTTCACCGACTACGCGGCTGCCAAGCATGGCTGCGGCACCAGGGGTCAGCGGGCAAGCACCACGGCGCAAGGGTCGGGCAAGTATGACGACGTCAATCCGGGCGTCGCCAGAAACTACACCTGGACGATCCTCAAGAAGTCGGCGTTCTTCTCGCCGGGCGGCAACTTCGACCGCGAACTCGCTGAATATGCGATGACGCTGCTCGGCACGATCATCTACATCCCGCCCACCGACGATCAGCCGGGCAAGTTCGTGCCGATCGCGGGCGATGCCTCCTCGACGCTCGTAACCTCCCTGCTCGACGGCACGAGCGGCAGCAATGTGCTCATCTACGACTGCGACGAGCCCGACAAATGCCTCGATCCCGGCTTCAAGCCATTGAGCCTCTCGGCATCCAAGGCGCTGCGCCCGCGCGTTGCTGCACTGATCGCCGGGATGGTGGACGCGATCCGCGAAGACACGCCGATCACCGAGGCGCAGAAGGAGCTGCTGCAGGTCGCATCGATCCCGCTCTACAAGATTCTGACGGTGCAAGCAGCCTATGGCCGCGGCATGCCGACCGACGACCGCGAGACACTTGCCGAGGTCGCCAGCGTTGATCTGCTGTTCGCGGTGCTCGACCGGATCGTCAGCGAATCCGGCCGCTCGATGTCGAGCTTCATCGGCGCGGACGAAGCCAAGATCGCGATGTGGCAGGGACAGGTCAATGTGGTGCGCCAGGCGCTGGCAGACCGGCAGGCCAACACGCATCTCAAGGTCGGGGCGATCATGCAGATTATCGAGAAGACCGCCTTCATCGAGAATGTGCTCGCCGCCTCGATGTCCCCCGGCATGTCGGCCTCGCTCGACTGGTCGCGCGGCGTGCAGTCGCGCGCGCTCACCCAGTAAACCCCACCCCACCCCACCCCACCCCAGCCGCAAGGCCGCCTCGCGAGGAGCGCAGCACCATGGTCGAGATTTTCACGGTTGGCGGCGGCGATTACCTCGTCAACGTCTTCCAGGCGGTGGCGGCCTGGACCGGCAACGGCGGCTACAAGAGCCTGCTGCAGGTTGTGATGGTGATGGGCCTTGCCCTGTCGGCAATCACGCTGGCGTTCAATCAGGATTGGCGCGCCTGGATCAACTGGTTCCTTGGCGCCACGCTGATCTATTCGTGCCTGATGGTGCCGCGCCTCGATGTTCGGGTCACCGACCGGATCAACCCAAGTCTTGCACCAGCCACGGTCAACAATGTGCCGCTCGGCCTTGCGCTCATGGCGAGCTTCACCAGCCAGATAGGCGACTATCTCACGGGCTCGGCAGAGGTGGTGTTCGCCCTGCCCGGTGATCTCAACTACTCGAAGAACGGGATGATCTACGGCGCGCGGCTCTATGACGCGACGCGCTCGCTGCGCATCTCCGATCCGGAATTCGCGGCCAACCTCGATGAGCATTTCCGGCAATGCGTCTTCTACGACGTGCTGCTCGGCCGCTACTCGATGAAGGAATTGGCGGAGAGCGGCGACATCTGGTCGACGGTCGCGCCGGGCAGCCAAGCGCGCGCGCAGCGCTTTCTCACCCGAGATGCTGGCTCGGGCGCTGTGACCGCGAACATCGTCACCTGCCGCGAGGCTTATGGTGCGCTCAATGCCCAGTGGGCGAGCCTTGTCGACAGCATGGGGACCGTGTTCGGACGCCAGCTCTACCCCAACCAGACGGCGACCCTCGCCAGGGCCAAGCTGTTTGCCGATCTGCCGGTCGCGTACCAATACCTGACCGGTGTCTCGGCGAGCGCCACGGACATCTTCAAGCAGACGCTCACTATCAATGCCATGAGCCAGGCGATGCATTCGATGTCAGCAACCAGCGGAGCCGGGAACGTCGATGTCTATGCCCAGACCCGCGCCGACATTCAGACCGAGCGCACCTATGGCTCGATTGCCAGCAATGCGATGAAATGGGTGCCGCTGCTCAACATCGTGCTGACGGTCCTGTTCTACGCCCTGTTCCCGGTGCTGTTCCCGCTATTCCTGATGCCGAAGACCGGACCAATGGCATTGAAGGGCTACATCACCGGCTTCTTCTACCTTGCCGCGTGGGGTCCGCTGTTCGTGATCCTCCACATGATGCTGATGGTCAAAGGATCGGCCGACATGACGGCGGCGACGGGCGCCAACGGCATCAGCCTCGCAAGCTTCACCGGCATGGCCGACGTCAACAGCGATATCGGCCTTCTGGCGGGATATCTCATTGCCTCGGTTCCCTTCCTCGCCGGCGGCGTTGCCAAGGGCGCGATGGCGATCTCGCACCATGCGACAAGCTACCTCAATCCGAGCCAGAACGCGGCAGAGGAGGCAGCCCGCGAGGCGAGCACCGGCAATGTCTCGCTAGGCAACACCAGCTTCGAGAATTCGAGCGTGCTCACACGCCAGTTCGCGCAAGGGACCGTGGCGCCCAGCTTCACCTACGGTGCGCCGCAGACCCGCACGGTCAGCGAAACCGGCGCGGTGACCGCGAGCTTCGGGGAGGCAAGCTACGATCAGCTTCCGAACTCGAGTTATCCCTTCACACCGACGCTTGGGCAGGAGTTCACGTCGCGGCTCTCGACCATGGCATCGCAGGCCCGCGCCAACAGCGAGAGCTATGCCAACGTCGCCGCGGAATCGACCAGCAGTGCGGTCACCAAATTCCGCGAGCTCAGGGAGCAGTTCAGCAAGGGCAATTCCTTCGAGAGCGCCAGCGGCACCTCGAACTCCGACAGCATCCAGAGCGCTTTCAGCGAGGTCGATCAGGCTTCGACCAACCTGCAGCGGCAGTTCGGTCTGTCGCGCAGGGCGGCTGATGACATAACTGTTTCTTGGTTCCTGAATGGTGAGGCTGGCGCGAGCGCAGGCCTTACGAACGGGGTCGCATCCGCGAAGATTGGAGCCAAAGGTGGGCGAAACCAATCATGGACCGACAGTGACGTGGGCATCGCGTCTGAGGACCGTTCGCGGATCTTCAGTAGCCTGTCCCAGATGTCGGATAGCCGCAATTGGTCGAGCACGCGGGACGGCTTCGTCCGCTCGGTCAGCACCTCATCAAGCTCTGCAGTTTCGAGCAATGCGAGCGGGTTGAATACCTCTCTGTCCGAGGCCCAAAGCTATACCGTGGAAGCGCGCCGGGCTGAGGAGCTTGCCAATCGCCTCGAAAGCCAAGCATCGTTCTTCGAAGGCGACAGCGCAGCTGGCAACCTCAACCTGTCGCAGGCCTATCGAGACTGGGGCTTGGCCGAGATCGAGGGGAATCGCGACTTCTACGGCTCCGCGCGGTTCGACGACATCGCTTTCCAGCTCAGCCCGGAAGGCCAGGCACTGCAGGGCAAATTCATCGAAAGCTACGCCGAGCAACTTCGGGACGGGATCGAAGACCGCCTTGCTCTACCTGCAGGACAGTCCATTTCTCGCCCATCGATATCTGGTTCTAGTTCCGTGCGGGCGCGCGCGCAGACTGGCGCAGGAAAGCAAGCGACCGTGCCTCAGGTGGACACAAGCGCCATTCAAAACGAGGTTCAACGAGCTCAGGCTGGCGGTCGCCAGACGATAGGCGGATCGAGATCGCGCCTGGAAGATATCACAAAGGGTGCCAAGGGAGCGAGCGCGGCGGCCGCCGACGATGTCAAGGAGTGGTAGCGATCAGGCCCTGATGAGGTCCCAGTAAACAACGAAGGCAGCAAAAAGAACCAAGATGGTCATGCAAGCGATGGTCAATGCCCGCGACCACGGATCAGACCAGGCTTTCCTAACTCGATACGCCGTAAGACGATTTTCGCTCAGGGCCTGATCAATCTCGGACAGCCCCTCCCACTTGCGGGTTTCGCGAGCCTTCTCTGCATCGATGTCGAAATTGGTCATGATGGCATTCATCCCACTTCTCCTTGGAACATAGTGGAAACACTTGGGTTGGGCTAGGCAAAATCGACCAGCACCCATGGGTGCCCGTCAACTCCGAGCTCCCTCTTCTCTTTACGACGACCACGGATTGGGGAAGCAAAGTGAACCGACTTGTTCCTACACAGCCAAGTGAGGACCTTCGTTTACCGATTGCCGCCCTCTAGCTCTCGTGACTACAAGCACTTGATGGCAACGGGGCAGGACAGAATCGAAGCGTTCATCGCCGAGTGGCGGGAGACGGGCGGGTCAGAGCTCGCCAACACGCAGTCGTTCATCCATGGCCTGACCAGTCTGCTCGGCGTTGATCCCCCGCGCGGCGCCAAGGCCGATGACGCGACGAACGACTACGTCTTCGAACGCCGCGTCTTTCAGGACAATGGCGACGGCACCGAAAGCTTCGGCCGGATCGACTGCTACAAGCGCGGCTGTTTCATCCTCGAGGCCAAGCAGGGCAGCGAGGCTGATCGGACGGCAGCCGACAAGGGCGAGGACGATCTCGACATCTTCGGTCAGACCGCCAAGACCCGTGTAGCCCGCGGCACGGCCCGCCGCGGCACGCCCGGATGGGCCAAGGCGATGGTGCAGGCCAAGGGTCAGGCCGAACGCTACGCCAAGGCGCTACCCATCGATCATGGCTGGCCGCCGTTCCTGCTCGTTGCCGACATCGGCTATTGCATCGAGGTCTATGCCGACTTCACCGGCACCGGCAAAGCCTACGCCCAGTTCCCCGACCGGGCGCGCTACCGGATCATGCTGGAGGATCTGCGCGACGAGAGTGTGCGCGATCGCCTGCGCGCCATCTGGACCGATCCCAAAAGCCTCGATCCCACCGCCCGCGCCGCCCGCGTCACCCGCGACATTGCCGATCTGCTCGCCACCGTCGCCCGCCGCCTCGAAAAGCGCGGCTATGATGCGGAGACCACCAGCGGCTTCCTCATGCGCGTGCTGTTCACGATGTTCGCCGAGGACAGCAAGCTGATCCCCGAAGGCAGCTTCACCCAGCTCCTCAAGAACCAGCGCGCCCACCCGGAGCATCTCGAACATCAGCTTTCCGCGCTGTGGGCAGCGATGGACAAGGGCGAGTTCTCCCCTGCGCTCGGTGTGCCGCTCAGGAAATTCAACGGCTACCTCTTCAAGGAACGCACCGCCCTGCCCCTCGATGCCGAGGAGCTGGAGGTGCTGATCCAGGCCGCCGAACATGTCTGGACCGAGGTCGAACCTGCGATCTTCGGCACCCTGCTCGAACGCGCGCTCAACCCCAAGGAGCGGGCCAAGCTCGGCGCCCATTACACGCCGCGCGCCTATGTCGAGCGGCTGATCGGCCCCACCATCATGGAGCCGCTGCGCGCCGACTGGGACGGGGTGCGCGGAGCGGCTGCCACCCTGATCGAAGAAGGCAAGGCAGGCGAGGCCAAGGCCTTTGTCGAGGCGTTCCATTCGCGGCTTGCCCAGACCAAGGTGCTCGATCCCGCCTGCGGCACCGGCAACTTCCTCTATGTCGCCATGGCGCGCATGAAGGAGCTGGAGGGCGAGGTGCTCGATCTGCTCGTCGAACTGGGCGACGACCAATATGTCGCCGAGCTCACCGGCCACACCATCACGCCCGAAAACTTCCTCGGCATCGAGATCAACCCGCGCGCCGCTGCCATTGCGCAGCTGGTGCTGTGGATCGGCTACCTGCAATGGCATTTTCGCGTGAACGGTGCGGATCGCACTCCGCCCGAGCCGATCCTGCGCGACGTCAAGACCATCGAAAACCGCGACGCCCTGATTGAGTGGGACGAGAAGGTTGCCGAGCTGGATGAGGCTGGAGAGCCCGTCACCCGCTGGGACGGCGAGACGATGAAGGAGCACCCCGTCACCGGTATCGATGTGCCAGACGAAACCGCGCGCATTCCAATTTACCGGTACGTGAAGCCGCGCGCCACGAAGTGGCCGAAGGCGGACTTCATTGTCGGGAATCCGCCTTTCGTTTCGAGCCGTGAGACCCGAGAGTTGCTTGGCGACGGCTACGCAGATGCTCTTCGCGATAGCCACCCTGATATCCCGGGTAACGTCGATCTGGTGATGTACTTCTGGAAGCTTGCGGCGGACAGTGTCCGTGCTGGCGCTCGCGAGTTTGGTCTGATCACCACAAGCCGAATTCGAATGGAGCAAAACCGCAAGGTGACCTCCAGCGCGCTTGCCAACGATCTGCACATCACTTTCGCGATCCCCGATCATCCATGGGCAGGGAAGGATGCTGAAGCAGGCGTGCGTGTTGCGTTCACAGTCGTGTCCAAGGACAAGAGCCAGCAAAGACGGTTGTTGCTGGCGCCAGATCATGATGATCCAAGGAGCCGTGTTTCCGATGGCACGATCTTGGAACAAGCTGATTTGGAGACGAAAATCCGTAGATCAATCACACCCGACCTGTCGCCGTCGGTTGAGATGGATGGTGTTGCCGAGCTCAAGGCGTGGTCTGACCTCTCACATGCTGGCATGAAGCCGTATGCGACAACGCTGGTGGTCACCGAAGATGTTGCTTTCAGGCTCTTTCCCGATGCGGTAGCCGTGGACCGGTATGCGCCGAGGTACTTGAATGGTCAGGACGTTGCGCGGCGACCACGGAACGCGA
>JBIKSA010000118.1:0-4879 GCA_044348875.1 Erythrobacter sp.
TCAACCAAGCTTCCGTCGGCCCCGGCATTGAGGTTTGCGTCTGCCGGGGCCGACGCATTTTATGCACTGGAGCGATTGTTCGCCAGCAGGGCGGACTGGCGGATTTACGCGGCTGCCTTAACGGCAGAACTTCGCTCCGCCGCCTTCCAGATGGAAGTGATCTTCGTGCGCGGCGTTATATGCCGGGCCGAGCACTGTACCAAAGCGCTTGCACGCGCTTTTGTGCACCACGCGCAGGAATTCGCGCGTAGGGGCGTCGGCGCCCTGCCAGTCGCGCTTCAGCACGATCCGCCGGCCATCGGCCAGCACGAAGCCGCTCGGTCCCGGCGACCTTGCGGCAGGCATAGCTGCCCATCGTTTCAATCTTGGCGACCGGGCTGCCAAGGATCTGGCGCGCGGCGCGATCAACGCCGAACCGCGCCCAATCACCGAATGCCTTGGCGACACCGCATTGCACCGGGCCAAGATTGGCAACGCTCAGCGGTGCGCGATCTCCGGCAAGGGCCATCAGTTGCACGGTGCCCAGCTTGTTGCAGCCGGGGGCGGCATAGGTATCGGGCAGCGGGTCGAAGCGCGCGCCGCTGGCCCCCAGATCGGCTATACAGGCGCTGTCCTGACTGCGCGGGGCGTAGGACCGCGGGGCCGAAGCGACGGGCGTGGCCGGACGTGCAGACGCACGCGCTGTCTGGCTGGCGGCGCCGGGAGCCGTCCCGCTGCTGCCCCCAGGGACCATTGAACCGCACCCCGCCAGCGCCAATGCGCTTGCAAACAGGGCCGCCTTGCCAAGATATGCAAAGTGTCTCATCGCTAGGCAATATTGCGCAGTCATCCTTAAGGCTGCGGCAATGAACTGGGTTAACAAACCCTTTAGCGGTTACTTAGCATCGTTAACGGGTCAGGGCGCGGCGTGGCTGCGCGGGCGGGTAAGGGCGCTCACCACCACGATCGCCAGCATCGATGCGGCAAAGCCCGGCACGATTTCGTAAAGCCCCGGACCGCCCAGAAATGCCTGGTTCCAGCCGAGCGCGATCCACCCGGCGACCACCGTGGCGCCGGTCACCAGTCCGGCAACCGCGCCCGCGCCCGTCATCCGGTCCCATGTCAGCGCCAGCAGGATCAACGGTCCAAACGCTGCGCCAAACCCGGCCCATGCGTTTGCGACAAGGCCGAGCACCTCGCTATCGGGATCGGCAGCGATCACCAGCGCGGCCGCGGCGACCAGTGCGACTGACAGCCGCCCGATGTTCACGGCTTCGTTTTCGCTGGCATTGCGGCGCAGGAACAGGCGGTAGAAATCCTCGGTCAGGGATGAGGACGAGACCAGCAGCTGCGATGAAATCGTGCTCATGATCGCGGCCAGCAGTGCGGCATAGAGGAAGCCTGTCACCGCAGGGTGGAACAGCAGGTTGGCGAGCAGGATGAAGATCGTCTCCGGGTCCTCGACGGCCAGGCCGTTGGCATCAGCATAGGCGCGGCCCGCAAGGCCCACCGCGACCGCGCCCAGCAGCGAAACCACCATCCAGCCCATTCCGATGACACCAGCGCGCCGGACGTTCTCCACCCTGTCGATCGCCATAAAGCGCACGATGATGTGCGGCTGTCCGAAATAGCCCAGCCCCCATGTGACCGCGCTGACAACGCCGATGAACGTCGCGCCCTGGGTGAGGCTGAGGAAGCCCTCCTGCGGCACAGAGGCAAGCGGGGCGCCGTCGGCGCCGAAGAAGATGACCAGCGGCATGATGACCAGCGCCACCATCATGATCATCCCCTGCACGAAATCGGTGAGGCTGACGGCGAGGAATCCGCCAATCATGGTATAGACCAGCACGATCCCGGCGGTAATCAGAATGCCGAGCATATAGTCGGAAAGCCCCGTTTGCGGCAGCACGCCAGCAAACGCGGTTTCGAACAGTTTGCCCCCGCCGACCATGCCGGACGCGGTATAGACAGTGAAGAAGCCGACGATGATGATCGCGCAGATGACGCGCAGCAGTGTGCCGCTTTCCGGGAAACGATTGGCAAGGAATTGCGGGATGGTCAGCGCATCGCCCAGCCGTTCGGTCTGTTCGCGCAGGCGCGGGGCGACAATGATCCAGTTGGCCGCCGCGCCGATGGTCAGGCCGATGGCGATCCACGCCTCTACCAGCCCGCTGGCAAACAGCGCGCCGGGCAAGCCGAGCAGCAGCCAGCCGGACATATCGGACGCGCCCGCACTCAGCGCCGTAACCGCTGGCCCTAGCCCGCGCCCGGCGAGCAGGTATCCGGCGCTGTCAGCCCGGGTCTTGGCCCAAGCATAGACCCCGATGCCGATCATCAGGAGGAAATAGGCGGCGAGGGCAGCAAGGGTGTAGGTGTTCATGGGGCGGTGGCCTAACAAGCGTCAGCGCGCTTGGCCACCGTCCCCCGGCCTTTATCCCTCGGACGAAATCAGCTGTCCTTTTTGCGGCGCATCTTCTTGCGCTCGTTCGGGTCAAGCTCGGCCTTGCGCAGGCGGATCGACAGCGGGGTCACTTCGACCATTTCATCGTCGTCGATATAGGCAATCGACTGTTCCAGCGTCATCCGGCGCGGCGGGGTGAGGCGGATCGCATCATCCTTGCCGCTGGAGCGGACGTTGGAAAGCTGCTTGGCCTTCATCGGGTTGACTTCCAGATCGTCCGGCTTGGCATTTTCGCCGATGATCATGCCCTGATAGACCTTCATCTGCGGAGCCACGAACAGCTCGCCGCGCTCTTCCAGCATATTCAGCGCATAGGCATTCGCCTCGCCGTCGCCGTTGGAAATCAGCACGCCGTTGATGCGGCCTTCGATGGGGCCTTTGTAGACGTCATACTTTTCGAACAAGCGGTTCATGATCCCGGTCCCGCGCGTGTCGGACAGGAATTCGCCGTGGTAACCGATCAACCCGCGCGACGGGGCGGAGAAGGTGATGCGGGTCTTGCCCACGCCCGACGGGCGCATTTCGGCCAAGTCGGCCTTGCGGCGCTGCATCTTCTCGACAACCGTGCCCGAGTGTTCGTCATCAACGTCGATCACGACCGTCTCGTACGGCTCCATGCGCTTGCCGCCTTCTTCGCGGAACAGCACGCGGGGCCGGCTGATGCCGAGCTCGAAGCCTTCGCGGCGCATCGTTTCGATCAGCACGCCCAGCTGCAATTCGCCGCGACCGGCGACTTCGTAGGCGTCTTTGTCTTCGCTTTCGGTGACGCGGATCGCGACGTTGGTTTCGGCCTCGCGCAGCAGGCGGTCACGGATGATGCGGGTGGTCACCTTGCTGCCCTCGCGTCCGGCGAGCGGGGAATCGTTCACCGAAAAACGCATCGCCAGCGTCGGCGGGTCGATCGGCTGGGCGGCAATCGGATCGGAAACCGAGGGATCGCAGATGGTGTTGGCGACGGTCGCCTTTTCCAGACCGGCGAGCGCGATGATGTCACCGGCACGCGCGATTTCCACCGGCACGCGCTCCAGCCCGTCAAAGCTCATCAGCTTGGTGGCGCGGCCCACTTCGACCACCTTGCCGTCCATGTCGATGGCGTGGATCGGATCATTGACCTTGATCGTGCCCGATTGCACGCGGCCGGTGATGACGCGGCCCATGAAGTTGTCGCGGTCAAGCAGGGTCGCAAGGAAGCTGAACTTGGCATCGGGATCGAGGCCGGGCGAGGGGACGTGCTCGATGATCTTCTCGAACAGCGGGGCCAAGCTGCCTTCGCGGCGCTCCTGGTCTTCGCTGGCATAGCCATCGCGGCCCGAGGCGTAGAGCACCGGGAATTCAAGCTGCTCGTCTTCGGCATCCAAGCTGACGAACAGATCGAACACTTCGTCCAGCACTTCCTGCGGGCGGCCATCGGGACGGTCGATCTTGTTGACAACCACGATCGGACGCAGGCCCAGCGCCAGCGCCTTGCCGGTCACGAACTTGGTCTGCGGCATCGCGCCTTCCGCGCTGTCGACCAGCAGGATCACGCCGTCGACCATGCTGAGGATGCGCTCCACCTCGGCGCCGAAGTCAGCGTGGCCGGGGGTGTCGACGATATTGATGCGGGTGGTGGTGCCGTCGGCGCCGTGCCATTCGACGCTGGTGCACTTGGCCAGAATGGTGATCCCGCGTTCCTTTTCGAGGTCGCCAGAATCCATCGCGCGTTCTTCAACCCGCTGGTTTTCGCGGAAGGTGCCGGACTGGCGGAACAGCTGGTCGACCAGCGTGGTCTTGCCATGGTCGACGTGGGCGATGATCGCGATATTTCTGAGGGCGGACGACATGCGAAAAAACTTCCGGTGAAAGCCGGATACGCGGGGCATCCGGGGCAGGAGAATCGGGCAACACAGCGCAGGGCGCTGGGTGGGGCCGTGTGTATGGCGGGTTAGCGACAGCTCCGGACGCTACGGCAAGCGCCGCGAGTGCCTCCATCTGCTGCATTGCAACATCGCCGCGGCGCCTAGCAGGGGTGGGTCAAAGGGGCAAGCGCAAGAGCATCACACGCCGCTTTGCCGCCGTGACGCAGTGTGACTCTTGCGCAACACACTCCCGACTTGCCCCCTGAAACCGATAGGGTCCGGCTTGTCGGTAAGGTTGGGCTGGCATATCACCCTCCGCTACGACCACGGGAGAGAGCGCACATTGACTGTGCGTGTCCGACATAGGGCACCGTGGTTGGGGGATTTTTGGAGAGGAGCTTCCATGCGTTCGACCATCACCGGCTTTGCCGGCGCGACTCGATTCACTCTGCTTGCAGGTGCCGCTACTTTTGCTTTGGCCATGCCGGGCGTGGCTTTGGCCCAAGACGTTCAGGAGGATGACACGCCCGAGGCGAGTAACGTCATCATCGTGACCGCCTCCAAGCGTGAACAGACCCTTCAGGAAACCCCGATCTCGGTC
>JBIKSA010000127.1:0-4526 GCA_044348875.1 Erythrobacter sp.
CAGCGGGATCAGCATTTCCCACGGCTGACGCGCAATCGGTTCGGGCACGATCCCCCGGGCGGCAAGCGTGTTCATTGGCTGCCGACTCCCGTGGGTGGGGCCGTGGCAGGCGCGGGCGCGGGCGCGGCGTCAGGCGGTGCCTCCGGTCGATCTGCCGGGCTTGCCGCAGGCGGATTGCTGGATGGGTTGGCTTCGGAACGGGGGGCAATGGCTTCACCCGCGATGGCATCGGTCTGGGTGGCAGCGCGGCGCGCCTCGGCCTCGACGCGGTCGAAGATTTCTTCTTCGCGTCGTGGCGGACGGTTGACGGTCGCTCCGCGTTCGGCGGCATAGGAGGCGTATCGCCGCTCCAACCGCTGCTGCGCAGTGCCGCCCCATCCGGCTTCCAATGCGGAAAGCGCCTCCAGCCCCTTGGCCGGGTCGAACATGAAGGTCATCACATCACGCGCGATGGGATAGGCCGCGCCCGAACCGCCGCCATGCTCGATCACCACGGCTCCGGCGTAACGCGGGTTGTCATAAGGCGCGAAGAAGATGAACAGGCCGTGGTCGCGGTACTTCCAGGGGCCGGTTTTCCCGTTCGATTTGCTGAGCGAGACGACCTGCGCTGTCCCCGTCTTGCCCGCCATCAGGGTGCCGTCGATCGGCAGGCGGGCCCGGCCTGCGGTGCCCGGGCCGTTGACCACATCGCTCATCGCGCGGCGGACATACTCCACCTGATCGGCCGGGAAGTCGATATTGTCGAAACCCTTCGGCTTCGTATCGAGCGTCAGGCGCGGCATCACATGGCGGCCCGTGGCAAGGCGCGATGCCATCACCGCCAGTTGCAACGGGCTGGACAGCATATAGCCCTGTCCGATGGTGGCGTTGACGGTATCGAATGATTGCCAGTCTCGACCCCATTTTTTCATTTTCCATGCCGGATCGGGCACAGTGCCGAAGAATTGGCTGGTAACGGGAAGGGGGAATTCCTGACCCATCCCGCAGCGCCGCGCCATCGCCGCAATCGGGTCCATTCCGACCCGCTGCGCCATGGCGTAGAAATAGACGTCGCAGCTTTGATAAATGCCCTTGGCCATATCGACCGCGCCGTGGCCGCGCCGGTTCCAGCAGCCGAACACACGGTTGCCAACGCGCAGGCCACCGCCGCAGAACACCGTCTCGTTCGGATCGATTCCGGCCTGCATGAAAGCCATAGAAACCATCGGCTTGACCGTCGAGCCGGGTGGGTAAAGCCCTTTCAGAACCTTATTGCGCAGCGGTACGCGTTCATCGTCGCGCAGCATTGCATACTCGACTCCGCCGATCCCGTCGGAGAAGGAATTGGGATCAAAGCTGGGCATCGAAGCCATGCAGAGCAGATCGCCGCTGCGGCAGTCCATCACCACCACCGATCCGCTTTCCAAACCGATGCGGCGCGCGGCGTAATCCTGCAACGGACCATCAATGGTGAGGCGAACAGGATCGCCTTGAACGTCCTCGCGCGTTTCAAGGTCACGGACGATGCGCCCCCCCGCGGTTACTTCGACCCGCCGTGCGCCGGGGACGCCGCGCAGTTCTTTCTCAAACTGCTTTTCCAGGCCGTCCTTGCCGATCTTGTAACCGGGCGTGATCAGCAGCGGGTTGGGGTCTTTCTCGTATTCCTCAGAAGACGCTGGCCCGACATAGCCAATCAGGTGCCCAACGCTGGAGGCGGTGGGGTAAAAGCGTGAAAAGCCGCGCTGGGGCACCACGCCGGGCAAATCCGGCAGCCGCACGCTGAGTGCGGCGAATTGTTCGTAGCGAAGTCCGCTGGCTACTTCGACCGGCTGAAAACCGCGTGCGGTGGCAACCTTGTCCTTGATGTCGGCGATCCGCGCAGGTTCCAGCGACAGCAGCTCGCCAAGGCGATCAATTGTCGCGTCAGCGTTCACCAGCCGTTCGGGGATCAGGTCGACGCGGAAATCGGCGCGGTTGGATGCCAGAGGCGCTCCGTCACGGTCCAGAATCCAGCCACGGCGCGGCGGGACCAGGGTGAGATTTACCCGGTTGCTTTCGGATTCGAGGCGGTATTTTTCGTTCTCTGCAATGGCGAGATAACCCAGCCTGAGCGCGAGCAGCACGCCAATCCCGCCCTGCACAGCGCCGATTACCACCGCGCGACGGTCGAAACTGCTGCGCAGGATCGAGGCATTTATCATCCGCGAAGGGCGCTGCGGTCCGTCACGCAGGAACGGGATCTTCATCAGTCGATCTTCCGCGCCCGGGCCAGACGGAACCGATCAAGACCGGCAACCATGCGGGCCGTTATCGGATAGAGCAGCACCGACAGCAAGGCTTGCGGGGCGGCAACCGCGATCAATTCCGGCGTGATGCTGGCGCCCGAAAACACCAGTGTGCCAAGCCAGTATATTATTGCCATCGTGCCGGCCGTGAACCAGTCCTGCCAGAACCCGCTCCAAGGAAATCGGGTTTCGATGACTTCGATAGCGATCATGGCAAGCGACCACAAAAGGATCGCGCTGCCAAAAGGCTGGCCGCTGACGAGATCATCGACCGCTCCCAGCGGCGCTCCGGCCCACAACGGCAGCAGGCCCGGGCGGACCATCCGCCAGCCGAGCAGCATCAGAAAGCCGAGCGACGGGACCAGCGGCATCAGGTCGGCGATCAGCGGCACCGGCAGCAGCGAGCCGAGAATGATCGACGCGTAGGGTACGCCGCGCACGCGCCACGGATCGGGCGCACGATTGATACGCAGGCCGTAAATGTCCGAGCGGGCGCGTGGGTCGAGCCGCTCCATTACTCGTCGGCCGACGAAGGGGCGGGGGAGGAGGGTGAAGCTGACGCCGATGCCGACGCCGCTGCCGGTGCATCCGGTCCCGTGCTTTCCGGCTCGGCAAGCTCCGCCACGGCAGCGGGCTGCGCGACCGGCTCGATCGCGACGAAGCCTGTCGCGGCAGGCTCGGCTACTAACCGTGCAATCCCGCCATCGGGCGTGATCTTGGCGATGACCGCCACAGCGACACCGGCGCGGTAATAACCGCCCGCGCCGCTGGTCACCATCATATCGCCGACCTTCAGTGGATTGACCCCGAGATTGACCAGCCGGATGCGCAGCAAGCCATCCCCGCGCCCTTCGGCAAAGGCAATGACGTTGTCTGTGGCACGGCGCACCGGCAGCACGCTTTCGCTATCGGTGAGCAGCAGCACGCGTGCCGAGCCGCGCCCGGTTTCAAGCACGCGGCCGATCACGCCGCGCTCGGACAACACCGGCATTCCGGGCTGGACGCCGTTATTCGATCCGGCGTTTATATAGGCATGCCGCCGCCCGCTGGTAGCGGTCGATCCGACCAGACGCGCCATCGCGACCGGCTTGGTTTCATTGTCCCGCAAGGCCAGCAGACCCTTCAGCCGCTGGTTCTCGGCCTTGACCGCCTCGGCTTCGGCAAGGCGGATGCGGACAACCTCCATTTCGCGGCGCAGCTGCGCGTTCTGGTACCCTGCATTGAAATAGCCCGCGATGCCATGGAACAGGCCCTGCGTTTCCGCACGGGCCACAGCGCTGCTCGCGCCAGCGGGCGCCATGACGTCACTCGCCACACCCCGCAACGGCGCGAATGCGGCCGGTTGCCAAAGGGACAGTGCCAGCAGCGCCAACCCGACCACAGCTCCCGCACCGGCCAACAGGTAGCCGGTGAACAGCGAATATTGCGCTTTCTTCGAAAAGCCCGAGCGGCGCGAGGAGGGGGGCGCCATGGCTTTATAGTCCCTTCTGCCGCCGAAGCTGGCTCACGTCCGCACGGATCACGCCGTCATCAAGACGCCGCGATAGATCGGATCTTCCATCGCTCGGCCCGTGCCGATGGCCACGCAGGTCAACGGATCTTCGGCCACCGAAACCGGCAGGCCGGTTTCTTCGCGCAGATGCTCGTCCAGACGCCGGATCAACGCGCCGCCGCCGGTCAGCACGATACCCTGATCGACGATGTCTGCAGCCAGTTCAGGCGCCGTGTTTTCAAGCGCGATGCGCACCCCTTCGACAATCGCGCCGATCGGTTCGCTGAGCGCTTCGGCGACATGGGCTTGGTTGATCGTGATTTCCTTAGGCACGCCGTTCACGAGATCGCGGCCTTTCAGAGTAATGATTTCGCCCACGCCGTCTTCGGGGATCATGGCAATGCCGTAATCCTTCTTGATGCGTTCCGCTGTCGCATCACCGATCAGCAGGTTGTGGTGGCGCCGCACGTAGGACACGATGGCTTCGTCCATCTTGTCACCACCGGTGCGCACCGAGGTTGTGTAGGCCAGCCCGCGCAAGCTGAGGACGGCGACTTCGGTGGTGCCGCCGCCGATGTCGACCACCATGCTGCCAACCGGTTCGGTCACGGGCATATCGGCGCCGATCGCCGCGGCCATCGGTTCGAGGATCAGGTGCACGTCCGATGCGCCCGCGTTGGATGCCGCATCACGGATCGCGCGGCGTTCCACCGAAGTCGAGCCTGACGGCACGCAGATCACGATTTCGGGATAGCGGAACATCGACTTCT
>JBIKSA010000019.1:0-38645 GCA_044348875.1 Erythrobacter sp.
TCTCAAGAAGCTGATTCGTGAGGCAGAAGCGCTGGCCGATGAATCGATCATTGCCATGGCGCGGCTCAAGCAGGCCATGCTCGCCGCGCGTCAGAACCCTGAGATAGAAGTCCACACCGGCCAGCGCGCGCTGGTTCGCCTGACCGAAGCGGAAAGCCAAGCCTTGTCCATGTCCACCAGCCTGCTGCGCGTCCACGACGAACTCAGCAAGGTCGCAAAGGTGCACGCCGGCGGCGATGATGGAATCCCGACGAAGGTCAGAGCCAGCGACATCGCTGAAACGCCGGCGGAGAAGGCATTCGCCTGAACCCATGATCGTTTGGGTTGAACTCCTCGTTGAATTCCTCAACGCGCACCGGGCTTCCGCCCAGCACATCGTCAGCGTGCTGCTTGCCGCAGCGATCTGGCGCTGGGGCGGGGGTCCGGAACGCTGGCTGATTGCCGTGTTCCTCGGCACGATGGTGCTGCCGATTTATCTGGCGCGTTTGCTCGGACAGAATACCCTCTCTGCGGGTGCGTTTTCCGGGTTTTATGCACCGCTGGATGTCATCGCGGCGGTCCTGTTTGTCGCCATCGCCTTGAAGGCCAACCGCAATTACCCGCTGTGGATCGCCGGTTTCCAGCTGGTCGCGCTGTTCGCGCACGTGGTCAAATTGGTTTTGGTCAACGCCAGTCCGCTGGCCATCGCCATCCTCGTCATCGGCCCGTCCTATTGCCAGCTGCTGCTGCTGATCGGCGGATTTTTCCGCCACGTCCGGCGCCAGCGCCGCTTCGGCCCGTATCGCGGCTGGCGGAGAATGTCCCCGCTGGCGCCCGGCCTTTAGCCTTGATCCGGTGGAGATGATGCGATGCCTGAACTGGCAGCCCTGATCCCGATCGCCGCGCCCAAACCGGGTTCGATGCTGCCGTCACGTGTGGCCCGCGCTGGCGGACAGACCGCCTCGTCAGAGCAGCGCGCCGCCAGCATGATCGGCTATCTGCGCAGCGTTGTTCTTACTCCGCCTGCCAGGCATGAACGCGGCCATGCAATCTTCGTCGATGCGAACCACGGCTGGCTGGGCGACGCGCCGTGCGGGATCGGTTCCTTGACCTCGCTGTCCCTGCGGATGCGGGAATTGCTGGGCGATGCGCTGCGCCACAATGCCACGGGCATCATTCTGGCGCACAGCCACCCATCGGGCTATTGCCGGCCGAGCGGCTGCGACATTGCCACCACCCGCCGCCTTGCCCAAGTCGCGCAGGCGCTCGACATTGCGCTGGTCGATCACCTGATCTTCACCGCCGATGCCGTCTATTCGATGCGCGCCGGAGGGCTGCTGTGAACGCGGCGCTGCCGCCCTGCCATTTTCCCGATTACGACATGACGGTGCGGCGTTTCCGCGAGGCGGGGGACATGACGCTGGACCTGTTCCACCGCGACGGACGAATCGATGATCGCTGGCTTGGCCTGCATTTGCGGGAATTTGCGCTGCTGTGGCGGCTGGCCCACCACCCGGGGGAGCGGCTGACGGAAATGCAATTGATGGCCGAAGCGTGGCGGATCGCCGGGGATGCGCAGAGCGCAAGCATTGCAACGCAGCTGGAGGCGGCCCGCGCCAAGCTGGCACTGGCAGGCTGCGCGCAGCTGATCGGCACGGACGCCGATGGCCGCTATTTCCTCGACGTTCCGCCGGCAACCGGGCTTTCGCGCATTTAGGCGGCTCTGGACAGAGCGCGGCGGATCGGACAATCTTGGGCTGCTCCGCAGCCTTCAGGGATCCCAACACAATGTCCGTCACCGCCACCGCCACCACAATCGCCAATGACCGCGTTGCCATCACTCTGGGCGAGGACGGCGTCGCCGAAGTCCGCTTCATGCGCGCCGACAAGATGAATGCGCTGGATCCCGAGATGTTTCAGCGCATCATCGAAGCGGGCAGCACGCTCGAGCGGATGAAGGGCCTGCGCGCGGTCGTGCTGTCGGGGGAGGGTAAGGCGTTTTGCGCTGGGCTGGACCTGTCGAATTTCTCGCGCCCGCCGGCCGAAGATGAACCCTCGATCACCGAACGCACCTATGGCAACGCCAATAAATTCCAGCAGGTGGCGATGCAGTGGCGCAAGCTGCCCGTGCCGGTGATCGCGGCCATTCACGGCGTGTGCTTTGGCGGCGGGCTGCAAATTGCCAGCGGCGCGGATATCCGCATCGTTCACCCGGAAACCCGCATGGCGATCATGGAGCTGAAATGGGGGCTGGTCCCCGACATGGGCGGTTATGTGCTGTGGCGCGGGATGGTGCGCGACGATTGCTTGCGCGAGCTGATCTACACCAACCGTGAATTCACCGGGGCCGAGGCGCAGGCGTTGGGTCTTGCCACCCATGTCGATGACAACCCCCGCGAACGCGCGCTGGCGATTGCCCGCCAGATCGCACTGAAGAACCCCCACGCCATCCGCGCCGCCAAACGCCTTCAGGCGGCAATGTGGGAACGTGAAACAGATGCCATTTTGCTGGAGGAAAGCATCGAACAGCACGGCATCATGCGCAGCCGCAACCAGATCGAAGCGGTAATGGCCGAAATGGAACGCCGCAAACCCAGTTTCGAAGACCTGTAAGGCGGGCCACCCACCCCAGCGACCCCGGGTGATCGGGAAACCGCATCACAGTTATCGCGACAAGCCGTTTCTCTGCATCGTCCGGCTGTCATAGAGCCTCACTGCTGTGCGATGACGGGCGGGGGAGGCTTGATGGCCGGACCCCCCGTCCGGTGGCGCACGGCGCGTTATTAAAACCACACGGGGTATATCATGACACTCAGACTGAAGGGGCTGCTGCTCCTTGCCTCCAGCCTCACCCTCGCTCAGCCCGCGTTTGCCACCCCTCCCGGCTTCAACGAACCCGGCATGGGCCGTGCCGCGATGCCGCAGAGCGAAGCTGCGCCGCGCAACGTACAGGGCTGGTGGCCGAACGTTGTCGATCTCAGCCGCCTGCGTCTGAACGAATACAACCCCGATCCCAATGGCCCCGCCTTCGATTACGCCAGCGAATTCGCGAAGCTCGATCTGAAAGCTGTGAAGGGCGATATCAACACCGCGCTGACGGATTCGCAAAGCTGGTGGCCGGCCGATTACGGCAATTACGCGGGTCTTTTCATCCGCCTTGCCTGGCACGCAGCGGGCACATACCGTTCGGGCGACGGGCGCGGTGGTTCGGACGGCGGGCAGATCCGCTTCGAACCCCTCAACTCCTGGCCTGACAACGGCAATCTCGACAAGGCCCGCCGCGTGCTGTGGCCGGTGAAGCAGAAGTATGGTGCCAGCTTGTCGTGGTCCGATCTGATGATCCTGGCCGGCAATGTCGCGCTGGAAAACACCGGCTTTACAACCTTCGGCTTTGCCGGTGGCCGCGCTGACGCGTGGGAGCCTGAACTGGTTTACTGGGGGCCGGAAACCAAGTTCCTGACATCGGAACGCAACGCCGAAGGCGCGAACCTCGATACCCCGCTCGCCGCCACGGAAATGGGCCTGATCTACGTCAATCCCGAAGGTCCGGCAGGTAACCCCGATATCCTCAAATCCGCCCAGCAAATCCGCACCACCTTTGGCCGGATGGGCATGAACGACGAAGAAACCGCCGCGCTGGTCATCGGCGGGCACACCATCGGCAAGATGCACGGCGCGCGCAAAGCCGCCGATTGCGTTGGCAAGGAACCGGCTGCCGAAGGCGTGGAAGCGCAGGGCCTCGGCTGGAAAAACAAGTGCGGCACCGGCGTTGGCAAGGATGCCACCACCAGCGGCCTTGAAGGTGCGTGGACTGTCACCCCGGTGCAGTGGAGCAGCAACTACCTTGAAAACCTTTATGCCTTCGAATGGAAGCTGACGACCAGCCCGGCCGGTGCCAAACAGTGGGAACCGGTCAATGCGGCTGACGTAAAGGTTGTCCCGGATGCGCATGATCCGAACGTGACCCACGCGCCGGTGATGCTCACCACCGACCTGGCGCTGCGGTATGACCCGGCTTATGGCGCGATCACCAGCCGCTGGGCCAAAGACCCCAAGGCGATGGACGCAGCCTTCGCCCGTGCGTGGTTCAAACTGACCCACCGCGATCTTGGCCCCAAGGCGCGCTATGTCGGGGCGGAGGTTCCGGCCGAAGACCTGATCTGGCAGGACCCGCTGCCGAAGGCGGATTACGCCATGATCGAAGCGGGCGATATCGCCGGGTTGAAGGCGGCAATCCGCGCCGCCGGCCTTAGCCGGTCGGAACTGGTGCGCACCGCATGGGCATCAGCCGTGACCTTCCGCGATACTGATATGCGCGGCGGTGCGAATGGCGCGCGCATCCGGCTGGCCCCGCAAAAGGACTGGGGCCTGAACGATCCCGCCGTTGTTGCCAAGGTGGTGACGGCGCTGGAAGGCGTGGCGGCGAAGTTCAACGCCGGTGCGGGCGGCAAGAAGGTGTCGATCGCCGATCTCGTCGTGTTGGGCGGGGTGGTTGCGGTTGAAGATGCGGCCAAGGCGGCCGGTCACACCGTCACCGTGCCCTTCACCCCGGGCCGGGTCGATGCGACCGGTGCGCATACCGACGCGGCCAGCTTTGAAGCGCTGCGTCCTGCGGCGGACGCGTTCCGCAACTTCACCAGCGACAAGGCCCGCCTGACGCCGACGCAGATGCTCGTCGATCAGGCCGACACGCTGACGCTCACGGTTCCGGAAATGACGGTGCTGCTGGCTGGTATGCGGATGCTGGATGCCAACACCGGCGGGGCAAAACACGGCGTGTTCACCGATACGCCGGGCACGCTCAGCAATGATTTCTTCGTGAACCTGCTCGACATGGGCAACACGTGGAAGCCGGCCGATGCCAAGGGCATCTACGAAGGGCGTGACCGCGCAACCGGCGCGCTGAAGTGGACCGCGACCGAGGTTGATCTGGTGTTCGGTTCCAATTCGGAACTGCGCGCCGTGGCGGAAACCTATGCCGTCAAGGGCGGCGAGGCGAAGTTTGCCGCGGACTTTGCCAAGGCGTGGGACAAGGTGATGATGCTTGACCGCTTCGATGTGAAGTAAGCACGGCACCAAGTGAGTAGCGCGAGGCGCCGGGCGAAATGCCTGGCGCCTCGTTGCTTTTATGGTGCCGCTACGCCGGGCGTTTCCTACGGACGGCGGCGGACGTATGACGGGCGCGGTTCTTTACCATCGTCACGTTTCACCAACGCGCGCGTTCTTTCCCGGTCCGATGTGTTCGTCCCGGCGAAGAAATCGCCTTAACAATATGATAATATTGAAAATATATCTCAAACGCGAAGTTTACAGCGTGTAAACTTTGTAAACTTCGCCCTATCCGAACACGGCCACGCATTGCATCCCGTCCAGCACCTGCTTGCCATCCGCGTCCCACAGCCGCAGCCGCTCCGATGAATAGCCTGCGTCGGCGTGCTGGCTGGCGTTCTCGGCCAGATACCACCCGCCGCGCGACTGGCTGTCCGCATCGAGCACGTTGAACGACCAGTTGATCGAGCTGATCGGCCCTACCCGCTGCATCGCCCGCATGGCGCCGGGCGGCATGACGTCGCCCATCAGCACCAGCTTGGAGACGGGATCAAGATCGTGCTCCTCGGTCAGCCGCGCCCAGCGCCGCACGGTTGCACCGCGATCGCCGCCCTTGTTCTGGCCTTGGCGCAGATCAAAATTCTTCGCGACAAAGCTGGGTGCGAAGCTGTGGGTCACAGGCTCGTGATCTTCGGGCGGGCCGGGCCAGTCTTCGGGCAGCGCGGACGAGTGGACGGCGTTAGGTTCACGCCCTTCGCCGAACAGCCAGAAGGCGGTGAGGGCAACGCGCCCCTCGCTGAGAATTTCGCTGCGCACCTGCGTGACATTGCGACCCTGCCGGATGATTTCCGCCCGCAATTCGATCACCTCACCGACCGGCGCGACAAAGGCGACCTGACCGGAGCGCAAAGTGGGCAGGCCCGGAAAGGCGCGCACTGCCATGGTGTAGGCCACCAGCGCCGATGCGCCGCCATAAAGCGTGCGGCCCTGAAGCCAGTCGGCGGCGTGGGTGAGATGGGCCGGGCCGGGCTGGCCGGTGATGGGTTCGAGCAAGCTTGCAATGGTCATGGCCGCCAGCTTTGCCGTGCACGGTGCCCCTAGTCCAGACTGACGTTGCGTCATTTGGGGGTGGGAAGGCGGGGCGCGGTGCCTCGACGCTAAACACCATTTGCCTTTGGCCCGCCGAATCGCTAGGGCGCCGCTTCCGTCCGGAGCGTAAGCCCCGGAAGGCTCGGCCCGATGGCGGAGTGGTTACGTAGAGGACTGCAAATCCTCGCACGCCGGTTCGATTCCGGCTCGGGCCTCCACCTTTGCATTGCGCGCGCGGCCCACCCGATTTAGGGCCGCGGGCAAGGATGCCGCTTTAGCTCAGTTGGTAGAGCACATCATTCGTAATGATGGGGTCACGTGTTCGAGTCACGTAAGCGGCACCACCGCCCTTCGGTGCGGGGTGTTGGTCTCCGGCAGGTGAAGGCGGGTTGCGCCATTGACCATTACCTATGATCCGGGCTTCAGGAGGACTGGCACTTGCAGGTTCCATACACAAAGCCAGCGACTTGCGATCTTTCCGTGGTCATCCCCGTTTACAACGAGGAAGCGGGGCTGGCCGCTCTGGTTGAGCGGGTAACTGCGTCCGCGCAGGCGATCTTTGCGGATCGTTACGAACTGATCCTCATCAATGACGGATCGAAGGACGCAAGCTGGGCGGCGATCTGCGCCCATGCCGACCGCGATCCGCGCATTGTTGCCATCAACCTGTCGCGCAATCACGGCCACCAGCTGGCGCTGACCGCCGGGCTGACGCAGGTTCGCGGCGAGATCGTGTTTGTGCTCGACGCCGATCTTCAAGACCCGCCGGAACTGCTCGGCCCGATGCTGGAGAAGGTCCGCGCGGGCTATGATGTGGTCTATGGTCAGCGGATCAAAAGGCACGGAGAGACCGCCTTCAAGCGCGGCACGGCGGCGCTGTTCTACCGGATGCTTGGCAGCATGGTCGACACCCCTATTCCGCGCGATACCGGCGATTTCCGCCTGATGACGCGGCGGGTGGTCGATCAGCTTAACGCCATGCCGGAACGGTATCGCTTCATCCGCGGGCTGGTGAGCTTTGTCGGCTTCAACCAGATCGCCTTCCCCTATGAACGCGACGCGCGACTGGTCGGGGAAACCAACTATCCGCTGTCCAAGATGGTGGCGCTGGCGATCGATGCCGTGACCAGCTTTTCGGTGGTGCCGCTGCGCTTTGCCTCGCATCTGGGGATGCTGTTCGGCATTGCCGGGCTGGTGTCGCTGATCTGGGTGGTGGGGGTGTGGATGCAGGGTGGCACGGTGCAGGGCTGGGCAAGTCTTGCGGCGCTGATCCTGATCATGGGTAGTGTTCAGCTGCTGGTACTGGGCGTGTTCGGCGAATATCTGGGCCGGATGTATATGGAAGCCAAGCGCCGTCCGCTGTTCATTATCTCCGAGGTGCGCCGCCATCCCGTTGCCGTTGAGGACGAGACAGCCGGCCCTGAACACGAAGCGCGGGCCGACCTTCTTGGGGGTATCCGTGTCGCAAGCTGAGTTCGACGCCTATGTCGATGAATATGACGCGCAGCACGCCGCTTCGGTGAAGCTGAGCGGGGAGGACCCCGATTTCTTCGCGGCCTACAAGGCGATCGAAGCGGCGCGCGTCATGGCGGGGGCAGCGCCGCGGCGGATCATGGATTTCGGCGCAGGGCGGGGCAATTGCATTGCGCACCTCCAGCGCGAATTCCCTGACGCTGCGCTGACCGCGCTCGATGTGTCGTCCCGCTCGTTGACCCATTGTGCGGCGCGCGCAATCCGGCCGATCGAGACCGTGTGCTATGACGGGCAGACGCTGCCGTTCGATGGGGGCACCTTCGACCTCGTCTTCACCGCCTGCGTGTTCCACCACATCCCGGCCGAGGATCACATCCGCCTGCTGGGCGAGATCCGCCGCACGCTGACCCCGCAGGGCCGGTTCATCCTGTTCGAACACAACCCGTGGAACCCGCTGACCCGCCATGCGGTTGCGACCTGCCCCTTCGATGCCAACGCCGTGCTGATCAGCGCGCCGGAAATGCGCCGCCGGTTCCGAGCTGCCGGGTTCACGGATGTGGTGCTGCGCTGGACGCTGTTCTTCCCCGCGCCGCTTGCCCCTCTGCGCCCGCTTGAGCGCGGCCTTGGTTGGTTGCCGCTGGGCGCGCAATATATGCTGGTCGCCCGCTGAGACGATGATTGCCCGCGTGTTCCGTTTCGCTTTGACCGGGCTTGCCAATTCCGCTGTCGGCTGGGCGGTTATCTTCGGTGGGCTCTGGGCGGGCCTTGGCGGGCTTGCCGCGAATGCGGCGGGTTATGCGGTGGGGCTGGTTTTGTCCTTCACCTTGAACCGGCGCTTTGTCTTCGGGTTGAAGGGCGCGGTTTCGGGGGGCGAGGTGGCGAAGTTTCTCGCCGCCTTCGCCATCGCTTACGGTGCCAATGTGGCGGTGCTGCTCGCCGCGCAATCGGTGTTGGGGGCTGATAATCCCCTTGCGCAATTGCCGGCGATTGCCGCCTATGTGGTGATATTCTTCGTCCTTTCGCAACGGTTTGTGTTTAAGCCGTCAGCTCCGCAATGACCCCCTCGGCCTCCATCAACGCGGCGCGTTCAGCGGGATCGCTCGACCGGTGGCCGATTGTGCTGCTGGTCTGCCTTGTCACCATCCTGCCGCTGCTGGTGGTCGATTTCCCGCCGCTGGTCGATCTGTATGGCCATCTGGGGCGCTATGCCGTGCAGACCGAGCTGTCGCAAAGGCCTGAACTTCAGCCTTTCTATTCTTATGAGTGGAAGCTGATCGGCAATCTGGGCGGCGATATTCTGGTGCAGGTGCTGCATCCGCTGCTGGGGCTGGAAGGATCGGTACGCGCGGTCGTGATCGTGACCCAGCTTCTGGGCGCGATTGGCCTAATGCTGGTCTCGCGCGAGGTGCACGGCCGCATTACACCCTTTGCATTGGCGGCGATCCCGCTGCTTTATGGTTACCCGTTCAATTACGGTTTCATCAATTACGCGTTGAGCATGGCGTTGGCGATGCTGGCCTATGTTGCGTGGCTGCGGCTCCGCAAACAGGATCGGACGGTCGCAGCGCAGCTGTGGCTGGCGGCGGCGGGCGCGCTGATCTGGGTGTGCCACACCTATGGCTGGGCGTTCCTTGGCCTGATGTGCGGATCGACCATGCTGGCGGAGGTTTTCGCGGCGCGGGTGCATCCGGTCACGGCTGTCCGCCGCATCCTTGCTGCGTGCTGGCTGCTGCTGCTGCCGGTTGTGCCGATGGTGATCTGGCGCGCGGATTCCTCGGGCGCGGCGATGTCGGGCTGGTCGTTCCCGTTCAAGCTGATCTACCTGATATCGCCGCTGCGCACGACGTGGGAGCCGCTTGATCTCGGTGCGCTTGCGGTCATTGCTGCGCTGCTCTGCTGGGCGCTACTCAGCCGGTCTGTCGCCTATGATCGGCGGGTCGGGATCGCTGCGGTGCTGTGCGGTGCGTTCTTCTTTATCTTGCCAACCAGGGTGTTCGGTTCCGCCTTCGCAGATATGCGTTTGCTGCCCTATGGCCTTGCGCTGGGACTGGTGGCGATTGCACCCGTGCGGCCACGCCTGAAGGCAGTGGGCATTGCTGGCGCGGTGGCGATTGCCTTCTTCGCGGTGCGGATGGCGGTCACGACCGCCTCCTATATCGAGCAGGACCGCGTGGTTCAGGCTGCTCTGCCGGCGCTAGATAAACTACCGAGCGGGGCGAAAGTCGCGTTTTTTGTGGTCAAGCCCTGCGGGGTGAAATGGCGGCTTCCTGCGCTCGATCACCTAGCCGGGGCCGCGCTAGCGCGGCGCAACGCCTTTGTGAACGACCAGTGGCAGCAGCCGGGCGTGAACCCGCTGGTGGTTCATTACCCCGCGGCCGAGCCATTTGTCCGCGATCCCTCCCATCTAGTGCATCCCGACGGCTGCTTCGGGGTGTTGCCGAAGCTGACCTCGACGCTGGCAAAGCTCCCGCGTGATGCCTTTACCCATATCTGGATAGTCGGCGTTTTTCCGAAGAACTATCCGGCTCCGGCTGGCTGGGTGCCGGTGCCTGATGCGGGGAGCGGCTTGCTCCTTGCCGCTCAGACCGAAGGCTGATCCGCCAGCAAGTTCGCCAGTTCACGCCATCCCGCTTTCGCGCAATGGTGATCCGGACAGGCGTTTGAGGGCGGGATATGGATCTGGGAATTGCGGGCCGCAGGGCACTGGTTAATGGCGGCAGCGCGGGAATGGGGCGCGGGGCTGCGCTGGCGCTGGCGCGCGAGGGGGTGGAGGTATTTATCTCCGCGCGCGGGGCCGAAAGGCTTGAGGCAACCTGCGCCGCGATCGCCGCCGAAACTGGGGCAAAGGTGCATCCGCTGGTGGCCGATCACGCATCGGATGAAGGGCGCGCGGCGATCCTTGCCGCCATCCCCGATCCCGACATTCTGGTGGCGACTTGCGCTCCGCCGCCTTTTACAGGCGATTTCCGCACCGTCTCTCGCGAGGCATTCGAACGGTCGGTGGCCACGGCGCTGCTCAGCCCGATCGATTATATCAAGGCGGTCACCGGCCCGATGGTGGAGCGCCGCTGGGGGCGGATCGTCAATATCAGCACCGGTGCGGCGAAGTATCCGGCCGCCATGCGGGTGCTCTCCGGCCCGCCGCGGGCAGCGCTGGCCAATTATTGCCACGCGATCTCGAAGGAACTGGTGCCGCACAACGTCACCATTAACTCCGTCCTGCCCGGGATGCACCACACGCCTGGGATCGAGGAGGTGCTCGGCCCACGGGCTGCCGCTAACGGCCGCAGCTATGACGAGGAAGTTGCCGCGTTCATCAGTGCGGTGCGCCTTCCGGCCGGTCGCTTCGGCGATGCACAGGATCTGGGTGCGATGGTGGCGATGTTTTGCTCTGCGCAGGCCAGCTATGTAACCGGGCAGTCTCTGGTGGTGGACGGCGGGATCGGCACTTCGACGTTCTAGGCCGCAGCCAGGTATCCCGCCCCGCGCACCAATTTTCCGGGACGCGCGCCGGTCGATTGGTCAAAGCGGCGGATCACCTCCCCTGCAACGATGGTCGCCTCGTAACCGGTGGCGCGCTGGTGCAGGCGGCGACCACCTGCGGGAAGATCGCGGACGACTTCGGGCAGGTGGAGGGTGAGGTTGTCGAGATCGATCACGTTAAGGTCGGCCTTTCCGCCCACGGTCAATGTCCCGCGATCATGCAGGCCGACCGCGCGTGCCGCCTTTGCGCCGAGCATATGCACAGCCTCCGCCAAGCCGAGCTTTAGCGGGCCATCGCCTTTCACAAACTGTGTCAGCAGGTAGGTCGAATAGCTCGCATCGCATATCGCTCCGTAATGCGCGCCGCCGTCGCCGAGACCGGGGACGCAATAGGGATGCCGCAACATTTCATGCGCGCTGGCGAGGCTGGCGTTTTCGTAGTTGCCCAACGCTGCCAGGAACAGCCCGCGCCCTTCCGTTTCCAGCAGGCGATCATAGGCGACCTCCTGCGGCGTGCAGCCCCGCGCGGCGGCTTGGCCGGCCATGCTCATGTGGGCAGGCGGTGCATAGTCAGGCGGGTTATCAAGCGGGAACAGCCAGCGCCAATTACGGGCGAGTTCGTTAAAGGGGTGGCCGGAGGCGAAGTCTTCGGAAAGCAGCGCCGCGCGCAGGGCCGGATCGCGCATCGCGGCAACCTGTTCGGGAATGGAGAGGTGCGCGATCTTCGCCCAACTTGGGCACAGCACGAAGGGGTGAACCGTCAATTCAAGGCCCGCGATCAACCCGATGGGGCGCGGCATGACCTGCGCATGGGCGACGCCGCCGCCGGCATTGGTCGCCTCCAGCATCTCCAGCACCCGCCGCCAGCGCGGCGGCGCGTCGTTACCTGAGGCGAGGGTGAAGGTGGCCGGACGCCCCGAAGACGCGATCACCCGCTCGATGACCTGGTATTCTTTGTCCCACCCGACAAAGGCATCCAGCACCACCTGAAACGTTCCCGCCCCTGCATCGGCCATACCGCGCGTGATCGCCTCCAGTTCGGCGATGTCGGTATCGAAGGTCGGGATTGCCTGCCCGTCAGCGGTCTTGTGGATCGAGAGGCGCGATGTCGCAAAACCGATCGCGCCTGCGCGCATCGCCTCCGCTGTCAGCCGCCGCATCAGCGCCAAATCGTCATCGCTCGCCACTTCGCGTGCCGCGCCGCGTGCTCCCATTGCGTAAACCCGCAAGGGCGAGTGCGGCAAATAGGCGGCCACGTCGATATCCCGCCTGCCGGCTGCCACCTTGTCGAGATATTCCGGGAAAGTCTCCCAGTCCCAGTCCAGCCCTTCGGTCATGACCACGCCGGGGATATCCTCGACGCCCTCCATGACGTTGATCAGCATATCGTGATCGGCGCGGCGGCAGGGGGCAAAGCCGACGCCGCAATTGCCCATCACTGCGGTCGTCACCCCGTGCGAGGACGAAGGGGAAAGCTCCTCGGCCCAGATGCATTGGCCATCGTAATGCGTGTGAACGTCGATAAAGCCGGGGGTGACGATCCGCCCGCGCGCCTCGATCTCTTGCGTGCCGCACCCGCTCACCTGTCCGATGGCCGCAATCCGCCCGCTGGCGATGGCGACATCGCCCTCGATCAGATCGCCGCCTGTGCCATCGGCAATCGTGCCGCCACGGATAACCAGATCATAATCGGCACCCATCGCCTATTCTCCTCCAACCAGCTTCACGATCCCGCCAATCAGCGAGCCGAGCACGAAAATATAGATCGGCGGCATCGAGATATATAGCGGCAGCTGCCGTTTGTCCGCCGCCCGATGATAGCCCAGCGCGTAGAGTACGCGCATGGGCGGCCAGATCGCGCCGATCGCCGCGGCCCAGATCGGGCTCACCGCATAGGCAAAGAGCCACATTCCGGGCAGGAACAACACCAGATGTTCAAGCGTGTTGAGGTGTGCGCGTACGTGGCGGACATATTCCTCGGGCCCTTCGTGCGATGGGGCGGGCACCTTGAACTTGATCCGCGCGAGACCTGCTTTGAGCAGCGTGAAATAATAAGCGAGCAGCGCGAGCGCGCTGACGATCACGACATAGGTGTAAGGATCATTCATCCGGCAGCACGCCTCTCTCCCAAGCCTTGCCGGAAGGCTGGGCGAGTGGCGGGCGGGGGACAACTCGCACTTTTGCGCTGTGCTGTCGTGCGCTAGCGTGCGGACATGACGCAAGCCTCCATCACCCCGCGCCGCATTGCCCTTGCCGGGGCGAGCGGGACGATTGGCGCCGCAGTGCTGCGGCGTCTGGTGGCAGACGGGCATCAGGTTACGGCTGTGCCCCGCACGGTGCTGGCGGATGCAGGCGCGCTGGCGGCTACGCTGGCCGGGGCGCGGGCTGAGGTGGTAATCTCGTGCATCGCATCGCGCAGCGGCAGCCCCAAGGATGCGCAGGCAGTGGATTACGGCGCGAATGTCGCCCTGCTCGAAGCCGCGCTGGCGGTGGATGCGCGGCAGTTCATCCTGCTGTCGGCGATCTGCGTGCAGAAACCGCGCCTCGCCTTTCAGCACGCCAAGCTCGCGTTCGAGGCGCTGCTGACGGCGAGCGGCATGGGCTACACCATCATCCGCCCCACCGCCTTCTTCAAGTCGCTGTCGGGTCAGGTAAAACGCGTGAAAGCGGGCAAGCCCTTCCTGATCTTCGGGGATGGTGATCTGACCCGCTGCAAACCGATCAGCGACGATGATCTGGCGCGCTTCATCGCTTCGGCCATCGATAACCCTGACATGGCGGACCAGATCTTGCCCATCGGTGGTCCCGGCCCGGCGATCACCTTGCGGCAACAGGGCGAATTGCTGTGCGAGATGGCGGGCAGGCCGGCGCACTTTAAATCCGTATCGCCAAAATTGTTCACCTCTGCCGAGCGCGTGCTGGGCTTTGGCGCAGGGGTTTCGGACTGGCTGGCTGAGAAAGCCGAGTACGCCCGGATCGCGCATTATTATGCCACGGAATCAATGCTGGTGCTCGACCCGGCGACGGGGGAGTATTCTGCCGCCATGACCCCGGAATATGGCACCGAAACGCTACGCGATCACTACGCGCGCCTGCTGGCGGAGGATTAGCGCGGCGATTGTCGCGGTGGTGTGGGGCTTTGCGCTTTATGCAGGCTACAGCTTCGTTGCCCAGCCTGCGGGCATGATCGCGCTTCACTATATCGACTTCATGGTGGTGACGTTGGTGACCAGCGTCATCGCCGCCCTTGCCCGTCCGCACTGGCGCTTCAATCCGCTGATGGGCGGATGGGTGCAGGTCTCGCCCCAGCGCATGGGCCGGCCGTGGCAGGGTGAAATCAGCCGCCGCCCGCTAATGACCCTGCCTGCTACCTGTGTCCTGGCAATGTCCGCGTCGGGCGCGAGTCAAACCCGGCCAATGACGGCGTTTACGTCTTCGACAATGATTTCCCTGCGCTTGCCGATGATGCGACGGGCGACAGCGACAATGATGATCTGCTGCTGCGGGCCGAAGCTGCGGCTGGGGTGTTGCAACCCGCACCCTCACGCGCATTTCCACCGGCCGCTGCTGCGTTCGGCCGAGGTGCGCAAATTGATGGTCGGCCACGAGATGCTGGCTGAACCGCAGCGCGACCTCACGCCTGCATGCACGGCGGAGATGTTGCTTTTTGTCAGTGGTTTGGTGCATTACCGATGCTAGCCGAAGGGACACGGACCAGCATGGATCGCCGCGAAAGACTGATTGCCCGCGCCCGGCAGGGCTACCGGCTCGCCTTCGGGGTGGAACCGACGCGATTTGTGGCGGCGCCGGGCGTGGTCAATCTGATTGGCGAGCATGTCGATTACAATGATGGCTATGTCCTGCCCTGCGCGATCGACCGCGAGGCGATTGTCGCGTTTGGTCCCCCGTCGCCTGAAACCAAGCAGAAGCTGTTCGAGGCGGTCGCGCTCGACATGGGGGACATGGCGAGCGCGCGCGACAGCTTCGATCTGGTCGCGCCGATCCGCCCGGGCGAGAATAACTGGCAGAACCACGTGCGCGGTGTGGTGCAGGCGCTCGGCCGTTATGGCCACCGTGTGCGGCCGATGCGCATGGCGATCGCGGGCGATGTGCCGATTGGTGCGGGCCTGTCGTCCTCGGCGGCGTTCGGGGTGGCGGTAGCGCTGGCCTGTTCGGAGCATTCGGGGCTGAGCCTCGGGGCTGAGACGCTCGCCAAGGTGGCGCAGCTTGCCGAGAACGACTTTGTCGGCTGCGCGTGCGGGATCATGGACCAGATGGCCTCTGCCGCCAGCGTTGCCGATCATGCGCTGCTGCTCGATTGCCGCACGCTCCAGCATTTGCCGATCCCGATCCATTCCAGCCTTGCCATCACGGTGATCGACACCGGCCTGCGTCGCAGTCTGACCGAAAGCGCCTTCAACCACCGCCGAGCAGAATGCGAAGCGGTGGCACAGCATTTCGGCGTGAAGGCCTTGCGCGATCTGGACGCCGCAAAGCTTGAGGCGGGGGCCGCCGGTCTTGATCCGGTGCTCCATGCCCGCGCCCGCCACGTGGTCGGCGAGATCGAGCGGGTCGAGCCTGTGGCCGTCGCGCTGGCGCGCGGCGATACGGCCTTGCTGGCCGAAGTGATGCGCGAGGCGCACCTGTCGCTATCGCTCGATTTCGATGTCTCGCTGCCGCCGATCGACCAGCTGGCCGCGCTGATCGCCGAGGCGCTGGGTGACGCCGGGGGCGTGCGCTTGACGGGGGCGGGCTTTGGCGGGTGCCTCGTCGCGGTCGCCGCTCACGAAGCTGGCACCGCCATCGACGATGCGGTGGCCCGGCACAATGCCACCGCCGATCTGCCCGCCCGGGCGGAAACCTTCAAACCGATCAGCGGAGCCGCGCCGATCGTGATCGGTTGACCACACCAGTTGGCAGGCGGTCTGATGCGATTAGAGAGCCTTGCTCGCGCAAGGATGATTTACACATATAAAAATATCTTTATATGATGCCAGCGATATGGTGATCGAAGACATTTTCAAGGCGCTGGGCGATCCGACCCGGCTGCGCATTGCCCGCCTGCTGGGGGCCATGGAACTCGCCGTAGGCGAATTGGCACAGGTGTTGGGGCAAAGCCAGCCGCGCGTGTCTCGCCATGTCGGCATCCTGTGTGATGCCGGGCTTGCCGAACGCCGCCGCGAAGGCAGCTGGGTGTTCCTGCGCCAGAGCGAATCGAGCGGCGCGGTGATTGGCGCGGTGCAGGATCTCCTCGCGCTTGCTGAAACCGACGAGCCTGCCTTTGCAGCCCTGTGCGAAGCCGACCGCCGCAAGCTCGCAGCGATCCGCGACGCGCGTGAGGCGGCAGCAGAAACCTACTTCGCAAGGCACGCGGGCGAATGGGACGAGCTGCGCGCGCTCCACAGCGCCGATGCGGAGGTCGAAACCCGCCTTGCCGATGCACTGGCCGATGCGCCGCTGGGTCAACTGCTCGACATTGGCACCGGAACGGGCCGCATGGCCGAAATCTTCGCAAACCGTGCCGAACGGATCGTCGCGCTCGATAAGAACCTCGAAATGCTGCGTGTGGCCCGTGCCAAGCTTCAGCACCTGCCCGCTGCGCAGATCGAACTGGTGCAGGGCGATTTTGCCGAGCTGCCCTTTGCTGACAGCAGCTTTGATACGGTCCTGCTCCATCAGGTCCTGCACTTCGCGGCGGATCCCGCGCCTGCGCTGGCCGAAGCGGCGCGGGTGCTGCGCGGCGGTGGGCGTATCGCGATCGTCGATTTCGCCAGCCACGATAACGAGGATTTGCGGACCCGCCACCAGCATGTGCGCCTTGGCTTTTCGGACCGTCAAATGGCCGATCTGCTCAAAGCCGCCGGGTTCGTCGCCGCTGCGCCCACGGCGCTCGAAGGCGGCGAACTGGTCGTGAAGATCTGGACGGCCACCCGCCGCGCCGCCCCCGCTTCTCCCAAGATACCCGCTCTGGAAACTGCCCGATGACCCCGACCCTGAACCAGCTTCACGAATACCGCACCGCGACCGACGCGCCGCTGTTTTCCGGCCTTCCGGGCGATGTCGCGGTCAGCTTTGAGTTCTTCCCGCCCAAGTCGGAAAAGATGGAAGAACAGCTTTGGGATGCGGTTACGCAGTTGAAGCCGCTCGCCCCCAGCTTTGTCTCCGTCACCTATGGCGCGGGCGGTTCCACCCGTGAACGCACCCACGCCACGGTCGCGCGGATCATCGCCGAGGCGAAGATGCCCGCCGCCGCGCACCTCACCTGCGTTGCGGCGAGCAAGGCGGAAATCCGCGAGGTGGCCGAACAATACTGGGAAGCGGGCGTACGCCACATCGTCGCCCTGCGCGGGGACGCGGGCGAGCCGGGCGCGCCTTTCACTCCGCATCCTGAAGGCTATGTCAGCGCAGCGGAACTGGTGAGCGGGCTGAAAGCCATCGCCCCCTTCGATATCTCGGTCGCCGCCTATCCCGAAACGCACCCCGATGCGGTCAGCCCGCAGGACGATATCGACAATCTGAAGCGCAAGTTGGACGCAGGGGCGACCCGCGCGATAAGCCAGTTCTTCTTCTCGCCCGAGGCGTTTTTTTCCTTCCGCGACAAGTGCGCTGCGGCCGGGATCGACGCGCCGATCCTGCCCGGTATCCTGCCTGTCACCAACGTCGCACAGGCACGCAAGTTCGCGACCGCCTGCGGGGCGGCGATCCCGGCGTGGATGGATGGCCTGTTCGAAGGGCTGGATGAAAAGCCCGCTGCGCGCCATCTGGTCGCTGCCACGGTTGCGGCTGAACTGTGCCGCCGCCTTTACGCGGGCGGGGTTCGCGATTTCCACTTCTACACCTTGAACCGCCCCGAACTGGCCTATGCGATCTGCCATATGCTCGGGAAGCGTCCTGTTTCGGGGTCTTCCCAATGACTGCCCGCCAGCAATTGATAGACGCCGCTGCCAAGCGCGTGCTGATCTTCGACGGCGCGTTCGGCACGCAGATCCAGAACCGCAAGCTGACCGAGGCGGATTATGCGGGCGATCTGGGCCTTGCCGCCGACCAGAAGGGCAATAATGATATCCTCGTCCTGACCCGTCCGGACGTGATCGGGGACATCACCCGCGCCTATCTGGACGCGGGATCGGACGTGATCTCCACCAACACCTTCTCGGCCAACCGCATCAGCCAGGCGGATTATGCCGCCGAAGGCCTGGTCGCGGATATCAACATCGGATCGGGCAAGCTCGCCCGCGCGCTGGCGGATGAATATGCGGCCAAGGATGGCCGCCCTCGCTTTGTCGCCGGTGCGATCGGGCCGACCAACAAGACGCTGTCGCTCAGCCCCGATGTCGAAGACCCCGGCTACCGCGAGATCGATTTCGATGAACTGGTTGCGGTGTACAAGGAACAGGCCGCCGCGCTGGTCGAAGGCGGGGTGGACTTCATCCTGATCGAAACCGTGTTCGATACCCTCAACGCCAAGGCCGGGATCATGGCGGTCAAGCAATTGGAGCGCGATCTGGGCCGCGACATCCCGCTGATGATCTCGATGACGCTGACCGATCTTTCGGGCCGCAACCTGTCCGGCCACACGGTCGAAGCGTTCTGGTATGCGGTGCGCCATGCCAAGCCGCTGACCATCGGTCTGAATTGTAGCTTCGGCGCGGAGCAGCTTCGCCCACATGTGAAGGTGCTGTCGCAGATCGCGGATACGCTGCTGATGATTTACCCCAACGCCGGCCTGCCCAACGAGTTGGGCGAGTATGACGAGCAGCCGGATACCACGGCAGGGCTGGTCAAGGACTGGGCCGATCACGGGCAGGTCAACATCCTCGGCGGCTGCTGCGGATCAAGCCCGGCGCATATCGCCGCGATTGCCAAGGCGGTGGCCAAGTCCGAGCCGCGCAAGGCCCCTTCGCCCGAGCCTGCCATGCGGCTGGCAGGGCTGGAAGCCTTTATCGCGGCCTGATTCCTCCTGAGAGAACACAATTGACCCAACCCTCCTCCTCCGCCCGCTTCATCAATATCGGTGAACGCACCAATGTGACCGGTAGCGCCGCGTTCAAGAAACTGATCATGGCGGGCGATTACCCCGCGGCGGTCGAAGTCGCCCGCCAGCAGGTCGAAAACGGCGCGCAGGTCATCGACGTCAACATGGACGAGGGCCTGCTCGACGCGGTGCACGCGATGACAACGTTCCTCAAGCTGATCGCCGCCGAGCCCGACATTGCCCGCGTGCCGGTGATGATCGATTCGTCGAAATTCCACGTGATCGAAGCGGGGCTTAAGTGCGTCAGCGGCAAGCCGATCGTCAATTCGATCAGCATGAAGGAAGGCGAGGAAGCCTTCCTTCAGCACGCGCGCGTCTGCATGGATTACGGGGCGGCGGTGGTGGTGATGGCCTTCGACACGGTCGGGCAGGCTGACACCAAGCAACGCAAGGTCGAAATCTGCAAGCGCGCCTATGATCTGCTGGTGGCCGAGGGCTTCCCGCCCGAAGACATCATCTTCGACCCCAACATTTTCGCGGTGGCAACGGGGATCGAGGAGCACAACAACTACGGCGTCGACTTCATCGAAGCGGTGCAGGAACTGCGCGAGCTTTGCCCCTATGCACATTATTCGGGGGGGCTGTCTAACCTCTCCTTCAGCTTCCGCGGCAACGAACCGGTGCGCCGCGCGATGCACTCGGTGTTCCTCTATCACGCCATCCCGGCGGGTCTCGACATGGCGATCGTCAACGCCGGGCAATTGGACGTTTACGACCAGATCGACCCGGCCCTGCGCGATGCTTGCGAGGATGTGATCCTCAACCGCGATCCTGACGCGACCGAACGCCTCATCACCCTTGCCGAAAGCTTCAAGGGTAAGAACGTCGCCGATGAAAAGGCCGCCGAGGAATGGCGCGGCTGGGCGGTCGAAAAGCGGCTTGAACACGCGCTGGTCAAGGGCATCGATGCGCATATCGTCGACGATACCGAAATCATGCGCGCCGCCATCGCCGAGGCCGGTGGGCGCCCGATCGAAGTGATCGAAGGCCCGTTGATGGACGGGATGAACGTGGTCGGCGACCTGTTCGGCAGCGGCAAGATGTTCCTGCCGCAGGTGGTCAAATCCGCGCGCGTGATGAAGAAGGCGGTCGCCCACCTCATCCCCTACATTGAAGCGGAAAAAGACCTCCTCCCCGAAGCCGAGCGCAAGGCCAAGGGCAAGATCATCATGGCCACGGTAAAGGGCGATGTGCACGACATCGGCAAGAACATCGTCGGCGTGGTGTTGCAGTGCAACGGCTATGACGTGATCGATCTGGGCGTCATGGTGCCCTGGCCGACGATCCTTGCCTCTGCAAAAGACAATAAGGCCGACATGATCGGCCTGTCGGGCCTCATCACGCCGAGCCTCGACGAGATGGTGACCGTGGCCGAGGAAATGCAGCGCGCCGGCATGACCATGCCGCTGCTGATCGGCGGGGCGACCACATCCAAGGTGCATACCGCGCTCAAGATCGACCCGGCTTACGAAGGCCCGGTGATCCATGTGCTCGACGCGAGCCGCGCCGTCGGGGTGGCGTCCAAGCTGCTGTCCGACACCCAGCGCGATGATTATGTCGCCGAGGTCGAGGACGAATATGTCGCCGTGCGCGATGCGCGCGCCGGCCGGACGACGAGCGAGCTGCTGCCGCTGGAAGACGCGCGCGCCAACGGCTTCGTGATCGACCTTGCGGAAAAGCCTGATGCGCCTGCGCAGCCGGGCCTGCACGTCTTCGATGACTGGTCATTGGAGCACCTGCGCGGCTTCATCGATTGGACGCCGTTCTTCCGCGCCTGGGAGTTGCACGGCAATTACCCCGCCATCCTGACCGACGAAGTGGTCGGCGAAACCGCGACGCAGCTGTTCGCCGATGCCAATGCGATGCTCGACCAGATCATCGGCGAAAAGTGGCTGACCGCGCGCGGGGTTGCAGGCCTGTGGCCGTGCGGGCGCGACGGGGACGATATCGTACTCGATAACGGCACGCGGCTGCCGATGCTGCGTCAGCAGGTCAAGAAATCCCGTGATCGGGCCAATATGAGCCTTGCCGATTTCATTGATCCTTCGGGCGACTGGATCGGCGGCTTTGCGGTCGGCATCCATGGGATCGATTCGCATTCGGCCCGCTTTCAGGCGGACAAGGACGATTACTCCGACATCTTGTTGAAGGCACTGGCCGACCGCTTTGCCGAGGCGTTTGCCGAAGCTCTGCACCAGCACGTGCGCACCACGCTGTGGGGTTATGCGGCGGGCGAACAGCTCGACAATGCGGCGATCATCAAGGAGCAATATCGCGGCATCCGCCCGGCGCCGGGCTATCCGGCCTGCCCCGATCACTCGTTGAAGCCGATCCTGTTCGATCTGCTGGATGCGCCCGCAAACACCGGTCTGACCCTGACCGAAAGCTTCGCCATGTGGCCGACAGCGGCCGTCAGCGGCTTTTACTTCGGCCATGGCCAAGCCGAATATTTCGGCGTCGCCCGCGTCGGCCGCGATCAGGTGGAGGAATATGCCGCACGGCGCGGTGTCGATCTGGCGACGGCGGAGCGCTGGCTGCGGCCGAATCTCGATTGACGAAGCGCGCAGGGCGGCGATGATGTGCGGCATGATCCGCCGCATCCTCGCCGCTCTGGCCTTCATCGCCGTTCCTGCCGCCGCGCAGGAGACGCCGCCGCCGCCTGCGACAGTTGTGGTGGCGTTTGATCGCGAGACCATCACCCCGCTGATCGCCGAGGGGCTGGCGAACAAGGAAACCGGCCGCCCGCTGGAAGCCAATGATCCGGTGCGGATCGCGAGTATTTCCAAGCTGATCATGGCGCTCACCGCGCTGCGGCTGATGGACGAGGGCAAGGTCGATCTCGATCGCGATATGTCCGACTATCTCGGCTGGAAGCTGCGCTCCCCGCACCATCCCGACGCGCCCGTCACGCTCGCGCATCTGCTGTCGCACCGCGCGGGCCTGTCGGACGCAGGCGGATATGTCATCCCCTTAGGCGAGAGCCTTGAAGCCAAACTCGCTGATCCTGCTGCATGGCGCGAGACCGGCCCATCGGGCGCGGCAGCGTTCGAATATGCCAACTTGGGCTCGCCGCTGGTCGCCACCGCGCTCGAAGTGGCTTCGGGCGAGCGGTATGATCGGCTGGTCGAACGGCTGGTGTTTGCGCCTTTGGGGGTGAAGGCCTGTCTCAATTGGGTGGGCTGCGATGCCGACATGCAGGCGCGTGCCGTCACGCTCTATCGCCACACCGGCGAAGTCGCCGCCGACTCGCCAGAGCGCCTGCCGCCCGCCTGCACCATCCCTGTGGCCGAGGGGCATGCCTGCGATCTCGATGCCTATATTCCCGGCACCAATGCCTCGATCTTTAGCCCACAGGGAGGCGTCAGGATCGGGATGATGGACTTGGCAAAGATCGGGCAGGCGCAGATGCAGGCCGGGCGGACGGGCTTCCTCAAGTGGGAGAGCCTCTCCCCGCTGCTGTTGAGCGTGTTCGTCGGCAAGACCGGCAAGGCCGAACTGTTCTGCCGTTACGGGATGGGGGTGCAACTGATCGAGATGGGCGATCTGCCCTGCAACGACACACTGTTCGGCACAGGCGGGCCGTGGATGGGCCATTCTGGCGAGGCCTATGGGCTGCTATCCGGGCTGTGGTTCGACAATACGGGCCAGCGCGGCTTCGTCTATTTCACCACCGAAAACGCGCCTCCGCCGGGCGGGGAGGACACAGGCAACTTCACGGATCGCGAGAAGGGGCTCATGAAGCGGGCGCTGGAACTGGTGGAAACCAAACCCTAAGCCTCCGCCTTCACCCGGTTCCCCAGCGTTTTCAGCCGCGTCCCAACGCGCAAAAGCGTTTTCCACACGGTCCGCGCGCGCTCGCCCGATTGACGCGGTGCAGCAATTCGCGCAGGGCGAAATCGTCTTCCGCACAGAATCGATTCTGTGCGGGCAGGCGAGCGGGAGAGCCCGATGCCCCTAGCGGGGCAAAGGCGCCGAAGGAGCAACCGCCCCGGAAACTCTCAGGCCAACGGACCGCTCGGCTGCGTGACACTCTGGAAAGCGCCCCGGATGCAAATCCGTGGCCACCGAAGGGGAGGCGTGCCGCCGCGTTGGCGCTCACGCCGAAGCTCTCAGGTCACCCGACAGAGGGGGCAGTATCGTGGCGGTGCCTGTGTGCGCCGCAGGACTGCCGTATTCTGCCGGGGATTGCCCAAGTGACTGACCAGGACACCGAAGAACACGTCGAAGACCTGCCGCTGGATGCGTTGCCGCTGGATGGCTGGCACCGTGCGCGCGGGGCACGGATGGTGCCGTTTGCGGGCTATGACATGCCGATTCAGTATGAAGGGATCGTTGCCGAGCACAATTGGACGCGCGAGAATGCGGGCCTGTTCGACGTGTCGCACATGGGCCAGCTGCTATTGTCTGGCCCCGATCTGGATGCGGCTGTCGAAGCCGTGTTGCCGATCGACCTTTCGACCCTGAAGGTTGGCCAGCAACGCTATTCGCTGCTGCTGGATGAGGACGGCGGCGTGCTGGACGATCTGATGGTCTCGCGCTGGCCCGATGCGCTGTATCTGGTCGTCAACGGCGCGACCAAGTGGGATGATATCGGCACTCTGCGTGAAGCGCTGCCGGACGATATCACCCTCAATCACCTCGACGAACAGGCGCTTCTCGCCCTCCAAGGACCGAAAGCCGCCGCCGTGCTCGCACGCCATGTGCCGGGGGTGGAGGCGCTGACCTTCATGAAGTTCGCCGCCTTCACGCTGGCCGGCCATGATGTCACTATCGCGCGGGCGGGTTACACCGGGGAGGACGGGTTCGAAATCTCGCTCCCCGCTGCGGCCGCTGCCGAAGTGGCCGATTTGCTGTGCGCCGAACCGGACGTGAAGCCGATTGGCCTTGGCGCGCGGGATTCGCTGCGGCTGGAGGCGGGTCTGCCGCTTTACGGCCACGACATGACGCCGGAAATCTCGCCCATCGAAGCGGGTCTGGTGTTCGGCATCAACAAGCGCCGCCGCACGGAAGGCGGCTTCCCCGGCGCTGACCGCATCATCCGCGAAATCAATGAAGGCACGGCCCGCAAATGGGTCGGCCTGACGATCGAAGGCCGCCTCCCCGCGCGTGAAGGCGCCGAGGTTTTTGCCGGAAGCGACAAGATCGGCATCCTTACCAGCGGCGGCTTTTCGCCCACTTTGGGTGCGCCGATCGCGATGGCCTATGTCGCCGCCGAATATGCCGCGCCCGGCACCACCTTCGAAGTCGAGGTGCGCCAAAAGCGCCTCGCCGCCACCGTTTCACCGACACCTTTTGTGCCCCACCGCTATTTCAGAGGGAGCTGACCCATGCGCTACTACACTGACGAACACGAATGGATTGACGTTGCAGGCGACGTCGCGACTGTCGGCATCACCGATTACGCCCAAGGCCAGCTTGGCGATATCGTCTTCGTCGAATTGCCCGGCGTCGGCACCGCTGTCGAAAAGGGCAAGGATGCCGCCGTGGTCGAAAGCGTCAAGGCGGCTTCCGACGTTTACGCTCCGATCAATGGCGAAGTGACCGAAACCAATGGCGCGCTGGAAGAAGACCCCTCGCTGGTCAATTCCGCGCCCGAAGGCGAAGGCTGGTTCTTCAAGATGACCATCGCCGATGCCGGTCAGCTTGACGGGCTGATGGACGAAGCCGGCTACAAGGCGTTCCTTGAGGGCCTGTGAGGCGTCAACCCCACCTCTCCCTTCTTCCCCTCTCCCTCTCCATGCGAGGCTGATACCCGATGCGCTACCTTCCCCTCACCGATAACGACCGGCAGGCGATGCTGGCGAAAATCGGCGCCAAGTGCGTCGATGATCTGTTCGTCGATGTGCCCGAAGTCGCCCGCCTGAACGGCCCGATCCACGGCTTGCCGATGCACGCGAGCGAAATGGCGGTCGAACGCCATATGAAAAAGCTGGCGGCCAAGAACATGGCAGCGGGAGATGTGCCGTTCTTCCTCGGCGCGGGCGCTTATAGGCACCATGTCCCTGCCAGCGTCGACACCATCATCCAGCGCGGCGAGTTCCTGACGGCCTACACGCCTTACCAGCCGGAAATCGCGCAGGGCACGTTGCAGATGCTGTTCGAGTTCCAGACACAGGTCGCGCGGCTGTATGGCTGCGCGGTGGCGAATGCCTCGCTCTATGACGGATCGACCGCCTGCTGGGAGGCGGTGGCGATGGCGACCCGCGTGACCAAGCGCAAGCGCGCGGTGCTCTCGGGCGCGCTGCATCCCCACTATGCTCAGGTCGTGAAGACCATGGCGCACTTCACCGGTGACGAGATCGCCGATGCCCTGCCCGCGATCACCCCCGATCCCGAACTTGCGGGCCTGATCGCCCGCATCGACGAGGACACCGCCTGCGTCGTGGTGCAATATCCCGACATTCTCGGCCGCATCAGCGACCTCACCCCCGTTGCCGAAGCCGCCCATGCCAAGGGCGCGCTGCTGGTTGTGGTGAACACCGAACCTGTGGCGCTGGGCGCGATCAAGTCGCCGGGTGAAATGGGCGCAGATATCGTGGTGGGCGAAGGGCAATCGCTCGGCGTCGGGCTGCAATTCGGCGGCCCCTACCTCGGCCTGTTCGCGGTGCGCGATCCCAAGCACGTGCGCCAGATGCCGGGCCGGTTGTGCGGCGAGACCACGGACGCCGAGGGCAAGCGCGCCTTCGTGCTGACGCTGTCGACCCGCGAACAGCACATCCGCCGCGAGAAGGCGACGAGCAATATCTGCACCAACTCGGGCCTGTGCGCGCTGGCCTTCACCGTTCACATGACGCTGCTGGGAGAAACCGGCCTGCGCCAATTGGCGGCGGAGAACCACCGTCTTGCCTGCCTTGCCGCCGACCGGTTGGCACGCGTGCCCGGCGTCGAAGTGCTGAACAACGCCTTCTTCAACGAATTCACCCTGATGCTGGGCGGCAAGCCCGCGCGCGAAATCATCCGTGATCTGGCGGATCGCGGCGTGCTGGGCGGGGTGTCGCTGGGGCGGCTGTATCCGGGGGTCGATGCGCTGGAGCACGCGCTGCTGGTCGCCGTGACCGAAACCACCACAGAGGAAGACATCGAGCGGCTCGCCCAGGAGCTTGAAGCCAGCATCAAGGAGACCGTGTGATGAACGCCCCCAACAAATCCGGTTGGAAGCCTGAAATGACGCACGCGGAAAGCGGCTTTCTGGGCGGCCCCGTCACCACCACTGGCAACCGCGGGCTAATGCTCGAAGAGCCGCTGCTGTTCGAGATCGGCCGCAAGGACGTGACCGGCGTCGATTTGCCTGACGTCGATGCGAAGGCACCGACCCGTTTCGGCGGCCTCGCCCGTAACGAAGCCATCGGCCTCGTCGGCCTGACCGAGCCGGAGACGGTGCGCCACTACACGCGCCTCAGCCGCCAGAACTACGGGATCGACCTCGGCTTCTTCCCGCTGGGCAGCTGCACGATGAAGCACAACCCGCGCCTGAACGAAAAGATGGCGCGGCTTCCCGGCTTTGCCGATATCCACCCGCTCGCCCCGCAATCGACGGTGCAGGGCGCGCTGGAGGTGGTGCATCAGCTCGGCCATTGGTTGTGCACGCTTACGGGCATGCCCGCTGTCGCGATGAGCCCCAAGGCCGGCGCGCATGGCGAGCTGTGCGGCATCCTCGCCATCCGCGCCGCACACGAAGCCCGCGGCGATGCGCGTGAAGTTGTGCTGGTGCCGGAAAGCGCCCACGGCACCAACCCTGCCACGGCGGCCTTCGCCAATTACCGCGTGGAAGATATCCCCGCGACGCCCGAAGGCCGCGTTGACGTGGCGGCGCTGAAGGCCCGGCTTGGTCCGGACGTAGCGGCGGTGATGATCACCAACCCCAACACCTGCGGCTTGTTCGAAAAGGACTTCCGCGAAATCGCCGACGCCGTCCACGCCATTGGCGGTTACGTCTATTGCGACGGGGCGAACTTCAACGCCATCGTAGGCAAGGTTCGCCCGGGCGATCTGGGCGTCGATGCGATGCACATCAACCTGCACAAGACCTTCTCCACCCCGCATGGCGGCGGCGGGCCGGGTTCCGGGCCGGTTGTCCTGTCCGAAGCACTGGCGCCCTATGCGCCGCTGCCCTTCATTCGCCAGAGCGCCGATGATGACAGTTTCTACCTCGTCGAGGAAGAAAACCGTGAGGAAAGCGGGCCGACCTTCGGCCGCATGACGGCTTTCCACGGTCAGATGGGTATGTTCACCCGCGCGCTGACCTACATCCTCAGCCACGGGGCCGACGGGTTGAAGCAGGTGGCAGAGGACGCGGTGCTCAACGCCAATTACATCCTGCGCTCGATGGACGACATCCTCCACGCGCCTTTCGCGGATTCTGGCCCGTGCATGCACGAAGCCCTGTTCGGCGATAAGGACTTCGGCGGCGGGCTGACCACGCTGGATGTGGCCAAAGGACTTATTGACGAGGGGTATCACCCGATGACGGTGTATTTCCCGCTGGTCGTCCATGGCGCGATGCTGGTCGAACCGACCGAGACGGAAAGCAAGGCCGGGATCGACCAGTTCATCACCGCCTTCCGCGCCGTGGTGGAACGCGCGCTGGCAGGTGACGAGGCGTTGAAGCAGGCACCGTACTATTCGCCCCGCCGGCGGCTCGATGAAACCGGCGCAGCGCGCAAGCCGAAGCTGGCTTACGAAGGGTAAGGTAGCCCCTCTCGTTTACACCGAGAGGGCCTAGGTTTTGGGAGGGGCGGGCCGCTGGTCCGCCCCTTCTTCGTTGGGTTCATCCACCACCAGCCGGAATTGTTTCAGATTCACGATGGCGAGGTAGAAGCCGACCACGGTCAGGACGCTTGATCCCAGCACGGCAAAGCCTGCGCCCTGTGCGCCCTTCCAGTCGATCGCCATTTCCAGCATTACCAGCGCAAGGATCGTCGGGAAAAGCCGCGCCAGAAATGCAACGTGCGCCTTGCCGGCAGAAATCAGCAGGCTTTCAAGGCTCGCCCCCACCAGTTCGACTGCGCCTGCGATGCTAAGGATGATCATCGCCCAGTAGAAGCCGGTGAACTGCTCGCCCGCGATCAGGGCAAGACCGGGGCGACCGAACAATATCGCGGTGAGCACCGCCGTCACGCCCGCAATCGCGGCGATATTCGCCATGCGGCGCGCGATCTCCACCGCGCCGTCACGCGATTGCACCAGTTCGGGCAGGATCGCTTTGGAGATCGTCTGCGCCAGCGCAATCAGCGCCACGCCCAATTGGTTGGCAATGCGGAAACCGCCCGCAAGGTAGGCTCCGCCAAAGGTGCCGACCAGCAAGATCATCACCTGCTTGCCCGCCACGGCCAGGCTGCCCGACATGTTGGTCGACAGGACAAACCGCCATGCGTCTTTGTGCCGCGCAGGAATGGCGCGCAGGCTGATCGAGGTGAGTGGCACCGGCTGCACCCCTGCGGCGACGATCCACAGAGCGATGGCCGTGCCGACTTCGGACAGGGCAAAGGCGAAAATGAAACCCGTCACATCGGGCATCAGCCACCACGCCAGCACCGCGCCGCCCGCGCGGATCACCGGCTGCACAGCTTCGGCCCAGGTCGCGCGGCCATATTCGGAATGGAGCCGCAGCATCCCCGTGGGCGTGGTGCGGATCGTCATCAGCGAGATCACGCAGTACCAGAAGGTCAGCCACATGAGGTCGGGGGGCACATCCAGCCACAGCGGCGCGGTCAGCACCAGCACGGCAGAGGCAAGCGTTCCGACCGCCATCGACACCCCATCGAGCGCCACGGCAAACCCCGTCGCCTCACGCGCGCGTTGCAGATCGACGCCGGGGTTGTCGGGATCGGCCCCCCAGCGGACAATGAACTGCCAGGTCTGGAAGCTGGAAAAGCCGGTGATCGCCTGTCCCAGCGCGATGATCAGCGCGAAGTGGCCAAAGCCTTCCGTCCCCAGCGTGCGCGCGGCGATGGCGAGGTAGACAAGGCTCAACACTGCATTGAACCCGCGCCCGCCGAGCAGCCAGCCCATATTGGCAAAGACCCGCTTCATGGCTCTAATGCGCGGCCTTCGCGGGTGCGGCGGGCAGGGAAGGGGGTCGACATAGGGCGGGGCCTTAGCCGCAAATCGCCGGATTAGCCAAGCGCGGATGGTGCGATCTGCGCGGCCAAGGCGGCGGGGCAAGTCTTGCCCAGCCGCCTTTCGCACAGCCCGTCACCCCATTGTCGGGATCACGAAGGCGTTGCTGCCGTCGGGCGAGCCATCCGGCCAGCGCTGCGTGACCTTCTTGTTCTTCGTCCAGAACCGCAGGCCTTCTGTGCCATACTGGTCGATATCGCCAAAGCCGGACCGCTTCCACCCACCGAACGAGTGATAGGCGACCGGCACCGGGATCGGCACATTGATGCCGACCATGCCGACATTGACGCGCGCGGTGAATTCCCGCGCCACGTGGCCGTTGCGCGTGAACAGCGCCACGCCATTGCCGTACTGGTGTTCGGAAGGCAGGCGCACCGCTTCCTCGAAATCGGCGGCGCGTACGATTTGCAGCACGGGGCCGAAGATTTCCTCCTGATAGGACTTCATCTGCGGGGTGACGTGGTCGATCAGCGTCGGGCCGACGAAGAAGCCTTTTTCATGCCCCTGAAGCGTGAACCCGCGACCGTCGACGACGATTTCCGCACCTTCTTCCTCGGCCGTCGTAATCCACTGCTCGATCCGCGCTTTATGCTCGGGCGTGACCACCGGGCCGTAATGCGCGTCGGGATCGTTGGAGACACCGATGCGCAGCGCAGCGATGGCGGGGAGCAGCTTGGCCTTCAGGCGTTCTGCCGTTTCCTCGCCCACCGGCACCACCACTGGCAGCGCCATGCAGCGTTCTCCCGCTGAACCGAACGCCGCACCGGTCAGGTCGTTGACCACCTGATCGAGATCGGCGTCGGGCATCACGATGCCGTGGTTCTTCGCGCCGCCAAAGGCCTGCACGCGCTTGTTGTTGGCGGTGCCGCGGGCATAGATATACTGCGCGATATCGGAGCTTCCGACGAAGCTGATCGCGGCGATATCGGGGTGATCGAGGATCGCGTCGACCATTTCCTTGTCGCCGTGGACCACTTGCAACAGGCCTTCAGGCGCGCCCGCTTCGAGGAACAGTTCGGCCAGCCGCACCGGCACGCTGGGATCGCGCTCCGAAGGCTTCAGGATGAAGGCATTACCCGCCGCGCAGGCCATGCCGAACATCCACATCGGGATCATCGCCGGGAAGTTGAACGGGGTGATGCCCACCCCGATGCCGAGCGGCTGGCGCAGCGAATAGACGTCGATCCCCGGGCCTGCGCCGTGGGTATATTCGCCCTTCATGATCTGCGGAATGCCGCAGGCATATTCGATCACTTCCAGCCCGCGCTGCACATCACCCTTGGCATCCGGCACGGTCTTGCCGTGCTCGGATGAGAGCATCTCGGCGAGGTCCTGCATGTTCGCCTCGACCAGCTCCTTGAAGGCGAACATCACGCGCGCGCGGCGCTGCGGGTTGGTGGCGGCCCAGCCGGGCTGAACGCGCTTCGCTGTCTCTACTGCGCGGGCCAGCAGGGCTGCATCGCCCAATGCCACTTCGGCCTGCACTTCGCCGGTCGACGGGTTCCAGATGGCGTGTTTACGGGTGGGGGCGGGGCTGTCGCCGACGATGAAGTGGTCGATCTGACGCATGGGAAAGTATCTCCTATCTGCCGTTCCCATGCCCCCCTCAAGCCTGCCATGCAAGCCTCGCTGCTCCCCTCAAAAGTGCTGGCATCGGCTCATTTTCCAGAGCCACGCCCGCGCGCTGAGCCGTCGGGTCAATCGAAGATGTCGAAGATTGATCCGCGCTTCTTGCGATGACCACCGAAGCCGTATTCCCCGCGTTCGCCGGATTCGCCGCGTTCGCCGTACTCGCCCCGTTCACCGAAACCGCTCGCAAAACCGCCTGCAAAGCCGGACTGCGGCGGGGGCGACTGGCGGGGCGCAGCAGCGGGCGCGCTGGCCTGAGAGGGGGCCTGAGCGGCGGCCATCAGCTTTTCCAGTTCCCCCCGGTCCAGCCACACGCCGCGGCATGAAGGGCACATGTCGAATTGGACGCCGTCACGATCGACGGTCTGCATGGAGCTATTGTCGTTGGGACATAAAAGCAGGGGCATGGGCGATCCTTCGTTAGTTAGAGCGCACCCCTTACCGCAGCATTTCGACCATATTGAGACGCGCGTTCACTGACCCGATGGAATCAGCGTGATCGCGGTCTGCCGCCCATCGATATAGCGCACGGTCTTTCCGTCGAAGAAGGCGTCCTCCTCGGTGCGGAAATCGACCCGTTGCCCGCCCCATTCGGGCACGGCGGCATAGGACGTCAGCTCAATTGACCATGCCGTGTTCGCCCGGATCGGGCCACTGCCCCGCACATCCGGTTTCTGGTTATCCCAAAACCCGATGCTCGGCCCCGCACCGTGGCCATGATGGCCGATGGGGTGGGTGTAGATCGACGGATCGAGGCCCGCCGCAATCGCATTGGCGCGGGCAATCGCCAGCGCCTCGTTCCCGCTGCGGCCGACCGCAAACGCGCTCGTCAGGAAATCCTGCACGCGGTTGCTGTTCGCTAGCCCCGCGCGCAGGCCCGTCGGCGCGTCGGTTTCGCCCGGCTTCAGGACGTAGGCGAGGTGCTGCGTATCGGTGTTGAGCCGCAGGTAGGTAATGCCGAAATCGGTCCACAGCAGATCGCCCGGCTGGATAACCTCGGCGCCCTCGATCATACCCTCCACCCCCTGCCGCTGGATCGCGACCGAGGGATGGAACCACGGGGTGAGGCCCAGCGCCATCAGCCGGTCACGATACCACCATTGCACCTGCTCGGCGGTGGTCACGCCTGGCGTGATGACCCGCCGCGAAAACGCTTCACCGATCACCGAATGGGCAATACGGACGACGGTGGGGTAAAGCTCCATCTCCGCAGCCGTGCGCGTTTCGAGCCAGCGGATCGCAAGGTTTTCGCCGCTGACGACTCGGCCATGCAGCGCGGCGGGCAGCTTCGCCATGAAACGGTCGTACTGGCTCAGCGTCATGCCGTCGGCGAACTGGTAGAGATCGGAGGAATTGATCGCGATCTTCGCCGGGTTCTTGGCCGCGATAAGGTCTGCCACGGCCTGCCATTGATCGGGCTGCTTGTCGGGATCCCAAGTGGGGGCGAACAGTCCGCCCAAGCCATAGCGGCTGACGGTGAGACGCTCGACCGGCTGTCCGTTTCCGGGATCGTGGAAGATCAGGATCGTGCGGCGGCGCGCGTGCATGTTCTCGGCATCGAGCATGGTGGCGACCACCGGCTCTACGAAGTACTCGCGCGCGACCAGCAGCCACATATCGATGCCGTCTGCGCGCATGATTTGCGGGATGATGGTGTCAAGCCGCTCGGCTAGGATGCGGTTTTCCAGCGCAGCAAGATCTTGCGGAGCAAGGATCGCGGGCAGGGCGGGGGCGGCCTGTTCGGTTTCGCTCATGCGCAAGGGCGTGTCCGCAAACGCCGGAGCCGCTGCCAATGCGGCCGCCAATGAAATGAAATGCCGCCCAATCATGTCCGTCCCCTCACGCCTCGCACCGACAGTGGCGCGCAGGCGGCCAAGGATCAAGCGCGGTTATTCGGACCCGTCATCAAATCCGATCCGTCCCGCCGCTGCCCCCGACATGATGAAGCCGATGGGCCGCTCGGTCTCCTCCTGAAGGTGAGCGATCAGGCTGGCCGTGCGGGCGAGCAGCGATATGCCCTTCAGCGCCGCCAGCGGGAAGCCTGCGTCCAGCATCACCGCAGGGATCGCCCCGTTGACGTTGATCGGGAGGCTGCGCCCGATGGCTTCTGGCAGAACTTGTTCGATGGTGCGCAGCATGGCGATGTGCGGCCCTTCCATGCCGTGCTGCTTGGCCAGCGCCAGCAGCCGGTGCGCGCGCGGATCACCGCCCGAGTGTTGCGGGTGACCGAAGCCGGGGATCGCCTTCTTTTCGGCTCGCAGCGCCTTGATCGCGGCAGTGGCGGCAGCGGCAGGATCACCATCCTCGGCAACGACCTGCGCGTAGAACTTGCCCGCCACCTCGGCGCTGCCCAGCACCACAGAACCGCAGCCGAGCAGGCCCGCTGCAACCGCGCCGTGAAACGCTTCGGGTGCGGCGGCATAGGTCATGCGGGTGGCAACGACGCTGGGCACCAGCCCGTGTTCCGCAATTGCGCACAGCACCGCATCGGCCAGCGCCTTTTGCGAGGGCGAGGGCATGGTGCCGGTCACCAGCAGCCAGAAATAGCTGGTGAAATCGACGTGGCCGATCACCTCGGAACACAGGTCCATCCCCCGCACCGTGATGCTTTCCGCATCCGAGGTGCAGATTGATGTAACCGCATTATCCTGCTTGCCGATGCGCATGGCCCGTCCTTTTTCGTTATTCGAAGTTGATTTCGTTATGCGAAGAATATAGTATCACATGACGATTAAGGCAAGCAGATGGGATGTGTAGAATGACCGCTCGGCCATTAGCAGGCGTTACCGTGCTCGAAATGGGCACCTTCATCACCGGCCCTGCCGCCGGGATGCTGCTGGCCGACATGGGTGCGGATGTCATCAAGGTGGAGCAACCCGGCACCGGCGATCCGTTCCGCAGCTTCAAGGGCGAGCTGTATTCGCCGCATTTCCAGACCTATAACCGCAACAAACGGTCGATCACCATCGATCCCAAGAACCCCGATGATCTCGCAATTCTCGACCGCCTGGTCGAAACCGCTGACGTGTTCATCCAGAACTTTCGCCCAGGGGTGGCCGACCGCCTGAAGGTCGATGCCGCGCGGCTTCAGGCCATCAACCCGGGGCTGGTCTATGCCTCGATCTCCGGCTTTGGCAGTGAAGGGCCGGAGCGGGATCGCCCCGCCTTCGATACAGTGGCGCAGGCTGCATCCGGGTTCCTGCGGCTGCTGGTCAACCCCGAACATCCCCGCGTTGTCGGCCCGGCGATCGCCGATGCCATGACGGGTTTCTACACCGCGCTGGGCATCCTGGCCGCGCTCAATGAGCGCCATGCCACAGGTAAGGGCCGCGTGGTCGAAACCTCGATGTTCGAAGCGATGTGCCACTTCAATCTCGATGATTTCACCCACCTGCTCTCCGCCGATCAGGTGATGGGGCCGTATTCGCGCCCGCACGTGTCGCAAAGCTATGTCTTCCAATGCGCGGACGGCAAGTGGCTGGCGCTGCATATGTCTTCGCCGCCGAAGTTCTGGGAAAACCTCGCCATCGCCGTTGGTCAGCCCGATATGCTGTCGCTCCCCGCCTTCGAAAGCCGCGACGCACGCATCAGCCATTACGAAGATGTCGTTGCCTTCCTCGCCCCGATCTTTGCCAGGCAACCCCGCGATCACTGGACGGCGGAATTGACCCGCCTCGAAGTTCCCAATTCGCCGGTTTACGACACCGCCGAAGTGCTGGCGACGGAACAGGCCAAGGTGCTCGGCATCGAAGTCAGCGATCCGGACGGGCCGAAGGGGGAATTCCGCACGATCCGCTTCCCCCTCAGCTTTGATGGCGAGCGGATGGACAGCGTCACCGCCCCGCCCCTATTGGGAGCCGACGACGCGGCGATCCGCCGCTCCATCGAAAGGCCGGTGCATGGGATCCGCAGAGGCTGAAGCCGCAGACAAGGGTGCCGGGGGCAAAGACCCCGAATTCCTCTCGACACTGGAACGCGGGCTGCGCGTGCTGAAATCCTTTGACGAGGATCATTCCGAAATGACGCTGTCGGAAGTGGCGGCCCGCACCGGCCTGCCCCCGGCGGTGGCGCGGCGCTGCCTCATCACGCTGGTGGAGCTGGGCTATGTCGGCCAGCACGAACGCAAGTTCCTGCTGCGCCCGGCGGTGCTGACGATCGGTTCGGCGTTCCTTGCCTCGATGCAGATTGAACAGGTGGTGCTGTCGCCGTTGCAAGGGCTGCGCGACCAGACCGGTGATAGTGCGTCGCTCACCGTGCTGTCGGGCACAGACATCCTCTATGTTGCCCATGTTTCCACCGACCGGCGGTTTCGCGTGGCGACTGGGGTCGGCACGCGCTTCCCTTTTCACGCGACATCGCTGGGCAAGGCACTGGCCGCGCACCTACCCGAAGGCGAACGCGAGAGCCTGATCGCGGGCGCGCCGTTCCAGCGCTTCACCGAACGCACCGTCACCGATGGCACCGCCATGACCGAGCGGCTGAATCTGATCGCATCGCGCGGTTACGATTCGGCGCTGGATGAACTGGATTACGGCATCGTGTCGGTCGCGGTGCCGATCTTCGGGCGCGGGGGCCGGGTGATTGCGAGCATCAATTGCTCGACCTCGACCACCCGTATCTCGCAGGACGAATTGGTGCGTACCCGCCTGCCGCTGCTGCGGGAGGCTGCGGGAGAGATCGAGGCGTCGCTGAAGCGCTGGCCCGCGCTGGAGGCCTCGCTGCGGCCTTGACCGGGGAGGCGGCGGAGCCGTCTCAGCCATAAGCCGACGCCATAGCGAAGCCCCCGTCCTGCTTCTAATCTCGGCCGCTTGCGTGGCCATGCGGCCACATTGCCAAAGTTTCGCATATCGAAGTTGACTTCGCATTGCGAATTTCATAATTGCCGCTTGGGGAGGGGTCGCCACAAGAGCGGCGCGTTTGCGCGCGCACACAGGGGAGAGATGTATGAAGTTTTCGGGCTTGAGCCTTGCCACCCGCGGGTTGGTCAGCAGCACCGCCATGGCCGTCGCCGCGCTCGCCGCAGCGCCACTAGCTGCGCAGGACGCCGTTCCGGCGGCTGAAGCGGCCGACGATCAGGGCATTCTCGTCACCGGTCTGCGCCGTTCTGAAACGCTTCAGGACACGCCGGCCGCAGTCACCGCGTTCGATTCGCAAGCGATCCAGGATGCCGGAATCGAGCGTCCGGCAGACTTCATTGCCCTGACCCCCAACGTGAACCTCGTCGAGACGCAGAACGCGGGCAACGCCTTCGTCATCATCCGTGGCATCACGCAGAACCGCAATTCCGAACCTTCGGTCGCAGTCATCGTCGACGGCGTGCAGCAGGTAAACGCCGCGCAGTTCAATCAAGACCTGTTCGATATCGACCAGATCGAAGTGCTGAAAGGCCCGCAGGGCGGCCTTTACGGGCGCAACGCCATTGGCGGCGCGATCATCATCTCCACCAAGAAGCCGACCGACGAATTCTCCGGCAACATCACCGCAGGCGTCGACAATGGCTTCGGCTACTTCCTGCGCGGCGGGGTCAGCGGGCCGATTGCTGAGAACGTGAAGTTCCGCATCGCCGGATCGTGGTACGACACTGACGGCTTCATCGAAAACACGTTCCTGAATGAAAAGGCCGATCCGGTCCAAGATTTCAGCCTGCGCGCCAATCTGCTGATCGACGCGACTGACCGTCTGACCATCGACCTGCGCGGATCGATGAACCAGCTGCGCACGCAGGGGCTGTATTACAATATCGTCGGTGACGTGAACACGGTCGCCGATGTCGAGGTGAACAACCCCGGCCAGAACGACCGCGACATCTATAATGCCGCGTTGAAGATCGAATATGCGGGCGAAAACGCCGTGCTCACCTCGATCTCGTCCTATGACACGGTCAAGGAAGTGCTGACCGGTGACGCTTTCGATTTCAAGCCGATCCGTGAAAGCTTCTTCTTCAACCTGTTCGAAACGATCTTCGGCCCCGGGCGCGGTTTCGATCTCAACCAGAGCCAGTATCTGAACGTGAAGGCGTTCAGTCAGGAAGTGCGGCTTGCCTCGCCCGAAGATGGACGTGCGTTCAACTGGATGGCTGGCGGCTACCTGATCGATACGACGCGCTTCATTTCGACGGGCAACATGATCGACACTGGCAACGGTGTGCTCCCCGTGTTCCGCAGCCCGTCAACCAATCCGCTGAACCCGCAGTTCAGCTTCCTGTCGGATGGTCAGGAAAACTTCGCATGGGCGCTGTTCGCCAATGCTGGGTATGAACTCTCGCCGGAACTGCGCGTCGATGGCTCGCTGCGCTATGACCGTGACCGTCGTCGCCAGACGACGCTGACGCCGCAGGCGTTCCTGCCGGTGGTGCCGGGCGTTCCGCAGGCCCGCAGCGGCGAGGTGCGTGCCGCAGTGTTCGATGATTGGCAGCCCAAGATCACGCTGACCTACGAACCCAGCCCCGATGTGACGCTGTATGGCGGTTACAGCCGCGGCTTCCGTTCGGGCGGGTTCAACCAGACCGGCGTCGGCGCGGAAGCGGCGGCCAACCGGATTGCCGGCGTGGGCGATCTGTTCCAGGCCGAAACCGCGGATACCTTCGAAGTGGGCGCCAAGGCGCAGCTCGGCCCGGTACGTCTGGCAGGCGCGGCATACACCACCAAGTCGGAAAACAGCTACTTCTTCGTCTTCCTTGCCCAGTCTTCGACCCAGAACCTCGGCAATATCCCCGAAACCCGTCTCACCGGGTTCGAGCTGGAAGCGACGGCCGAAATCCTGCCCGATCTCGACATCAACGCCGCGATCGGCGTGACCGACAGCGAGATCAAGGCCTTCCCCGACGCATCCGTGATCGGCAACAAGGCGCCGCAGGTTTCGAACTATACCTTCAACCTCGGTGCGCAATATGCGGGGGCGATCAGCGACAGTGTCGATGGCCTGCTGCGGATTGACTACCGCCGTATCGGCAAGACCTGGTGGGAGCCGTTCAACACGACCGTCCGCCAGCCGGTCGATCTGGTCGATGTGCGTGCGGGCGTGACGCTGCAAAACGGCGTGTCGATCACCGGCTTTGCGCAAAACCTGTTCGACGAAACGTATAACGCCGAATTCTCGCCCGGGGGCTTCGTGTTCCGTGCGCGTCCGGCGCGGTACGGCGTCGAAGTCGGCTACAAGTTCTAAGGGGAATGACGATGACCAAGGTGCTGGTGCTCTACTATTCGAGCTATGGCCACATCGAGACGATGGCTGCTGCGGTTGCCGAAGGCGCCGCCAGCATCCCCGGCACCGAGGTCACCGTTAAACGCGTTCCCGAATTGGTGTCCGAAGACGTCGCCAAGGGTGCGGGGATCAAGCTTGATCAGGCGGCAGATATCGCCGACCCCAACGAGCTGGCCGATTATGATGCAATCATTTTCGGCACCCCCACCCGTTTCGGGAACATGGCCGCGCAGATGCGCAATTTCCTCGACCAGACGGGCGGGCTGTGGTTCACCAAGGCGCTGGTCGGTAAGGTCGGTTCTGTGTTCGTCTCCACCGCCAGCCAGCACGGCGGGCAGGAGACGACCATCACTTCCTTCCACACCACGCTGCTGCATCACGGCATGGTGATTGTCGGTCTGCCCTATACCTTCGCGGGCAATTCCGAAATGAACGAGATCAGCGGCGGCACCCCCTATGGCGCGAGCACGCTGGCGGGCAATGACGGCAGCCGGATGCCCAGCGACAACGAACTGGCCGGGGCACGCTTCCAGGGCGCGCACGTGGCGCAGATCGCTGCCAAGCTGGCTGCCTGAATTTTGACGCA
>JBIKSA010000115.1:0-5009 GCA_044348875.1 Erythrobacter sp.
AGAGCACGATGACGAAGATTCTCGCTAACCGCCTGCACCATACCGCCTATGTGACCAAGGATCTGGAAGCGACCCGCGCGTTCTACGAAGACGTGCTCGGCTTCCCCTTGATGGCGACCTATTGCGAGAAGGACGAATTGTTCGGCAAGGAACGCGTCTATTGCCACGTGTTCTTCGAACTCGCCGATGGCAGCGCTCTTGCTTTCTTCCAGTTTGCCGATCCGGATGATCAGGCCGAATTCGGGCCTGAGATGCCCGCCAGCCCCTTCATCCACATCGCGCTGCAGGTCGATGCCGATGCGCAGGACGAGCTGGAGCGCCGGATCAAGGCGGCCGGGATCGTCGAACCGCAGACCTATATCCTCGAACATGGCTATTGCCGTTCGGTCTATGTCACCGATCCCAACGGCATGATCATCGAATTCACCCATGATGATCCGCGCGCCGAGCCGCTGGATGCCGACCGTCGCGCTTCGGCCCATGGCGAGTTGAAGCGCTGGCTGGCCGGGCAACACCACAACAACAACCCGTTCCGCGCCGACGAAGCGGCCTGACGCGAACCGCCGTGGGGGTGCAATCGCTGATGGCTGCTCCCAAGGCTGGATCCAAGGTTGGCGGCGTGTCCGATCCCCTGTGGCGGGGAGAGGTCGGCGTGGCAGGCGGCACTCTGCCGGTCGCCATGGCGGGAGAGGGCACGCCGCTGATCATGCTCCACGGGTGGAGCCTGGATCACCGGATGTGGGCGCCGCAAATCGCGGATCTGGCGCAGGGTCATTTCCTTGTCATGCCCGACCGGCGCGGCTGCGGACGGGCGAGCGCGCCTGCCGATCTGGCGCACGAGGCCGAGGACGTCATCGCCATCGCCGACTTCCTCGGCTTTGAACGCTTTGCCCTGCTCGGCCTGTCACGCGGGGCGGTGGTCGCGCTGGATGTCGCGCGGCAATATGGATCCCGCTTGACCGGCCTTGTAATCTCGGGCGCACCGCTGCCCGCGCTGGTCCCCCGCGAGGAGACGATCGACCTCGACCGGTTCCGCGTGCTGGCCGCCAGCCATGATCTTGCCACGCTGCGCGCCGAATGGGCAACGCACCCCTTGATGGCGACCCGCACGCCCGAAGCTGGGGCGCTGATGGCGGAGATTCTCGCCGATTACGACGGGCGCGATCTGCTGGCGCCGACAAACACACCCGGCTTCCCGCGCGAAGTCATCGGCGTGCTGCCCATGCCGGTGCTGGCCATGACCGGGGCATTTGACACGCCGTGGCGGCGGGCCTGCGCCGCTGCGCTCGCCGATGCGGCCCCGCGCGCGCGCCACGCGCTGATCCCCGATGCCGGGCACCTTGCCAATGCCGATAATCCGGTCGGCTTCAATGCCGCCGTTGCCGATTTCCTGCGCGTCTGCGCACCCCTCCAATCAAGGCTTGCCCCATGACCGGTAAACGCTTTCTGACCACCCACGTTGGCAGCCTGCCGCGCCCCGAAGCCCTGCTCGATCTGGTGTTCGCCCGTGAAGCTGGCGAACCTGTGTCCGAAGCCGATTTCGATGCCGCGGTCGAAGCGGCCACCGCCTATGTCATCAAACGCCAGATCGAAGCGGGCGTCAGCATCGTCAATGACGGTGAACAGTCGAAGCCCAGCTACGCCACCTATATCAAGCACCGCCTGTCCGGCTTCGGCGGCGAAGCGGGGCAATATGAATTCGCCGATCTGGAAGCCTTCCCCGGCGCCAAGGCACAGGTGTTCGGCAACAAGGGCCGGGCCAAGCGTTCCGCGCCAGCCTGCACTTCGCCCATCACCGTTATCGACATGGAAGCGCCGCGCATCGATGCCGAGCGCCTCGTCCGACTCGCAAATGGCCACGCCACCTTTATGTCCGCCGCCAGCCCCGGCGTGACCGCGCTGTTCTTCCCCAACCAGTTCTACGCCAGTGACGAGGAATATGTCTTCGCCCTCGCCGAAGGGCTGCGTCACGAATACGAGACCATCGCAGCCGCCGGGATCACCTTGCAGGTCGATTGCCCGGACCTTGCCATGGGCCGCCATGTGCAGTTCACCGACCTTTCGACCGAGGAGTTCCGCAAGCGCATCGGCATGAACATCGCCGCGCTGAACCACGCGGTGCAGAACATCCCCGCCGAACAGCTGCGCATGCACCTGTGCTGGGGCAATTACCCCGGCCCGCACCACTGCGACGTGGCGCTGGATGAGATCGCGGACATCGTCTGGACTGCCAAGCCGCAGACCGTGCTGATCGAAGGCGCCAACCCGCGCCACGCCCATGAATTCGCCTTCTTCGAGGCAAACCCGCTGCCCGAAGGCAAGATCCTGTGCCCCGGCATGGTCGAACCGCAATCGCCCTATATCGAACACCCTGACCTCATCGCCCAGCGCATTGGCCGCTATGCCGATCTGCTGGGGGCGGAACGCGTGATGCTGGGCGTGGATTGCGGCTTCTCGGTCCACGCGGGCAGCAATGCGCTCGATCCGGAAATCGTGTGGGCCAAGCTTGCCGCGCTGTCCGAAGGGGCGGCCATCGCGAGCGCGAAGTATTTCTGAGCTGGCGCGGCGCTGCTCCACGAACACCTGACTGATCTGCGCGCGGGAAAGATCGACCCGCGCAGTCTGGCCATCGCGATGATCGTGATGGGCTGGTTTGCGTGGAAGCAATGGCTTGAGGATTAGGCCGGGCCAGACCCGGGTTTGACGCCGGTTAGACCCCCTTTAGGCCCGGTTTGCACGGTGTTTCATGTGAAACAATGGGCCGGCGTCACCCCTTTGCGCGCACTTTTTTGGCCAGCCGGCGGTAATCGATCTTGGATCGGTGGCGGCGACCGAGCGGGATCGATTTGAGCACCGCAATCCGCTCCTGCATGCGGCAGTAGAATAGGTGTCCGGGATTAGACGAACTTAGGTTGACCAGTCGCTGGTAATCGTGGCAATCGGCTCCCGCATCTCGCGGGGTAGGGCAGCTTATACTGTAAACCGCGGCGGGCTCGGGATTAAATGTCGAGCATTTGCAAAGTGATGCGGGTGTAGCTCAATGGTAGAGCAGCAGCTTCCCAAGCTGACGACGAGGGTTCGATTCCCTTCACCCGCTCCAGCGCCGCCTTCCCGCAACATCCCGAAAATGCTGCAAACCTCCGGAAATCGTGGGATTTTCACACCGAATCTCGCGATTCTGTAGGCCATCATGGGGCCACGTGGGATGGAGGGAATTGCGATCGCGGCGCGAACTGATGTTGCCGTCTGCAACAAGGTCCGCGCGAAGGTAGAGGCTGAAAACGCCTGCCCGAAGCCGGCCACGCCGCCACGATCATGCAGACATCTCATCGCTTGGTCGGTATGGGCATGATCATGGCCCGGCTGATCCTGTTCAACAAACCCTTCGGAGTGCTGTCGCAGTTCACCGACCGCGGATCGCCGACGGTCCGCTCGACATTGTCGGATTTCGTGTCCGTGAAGGGCGTCTATCCCGCGGGGCGACTTGATCGCGATAGCGAGGGGCTGCTGTTGCTGTGCGATGACGGGCCGTTGCAGGCGCGCATATCCGATCCGCGGTTCAAACTGCCCAAGACGTATCTGGTGCAGGTTGAAGGCGATCCGCAGGACGCGGATCTCGACCCTCTGCGCCGCGGAGTCCGGCTCAAGGATGGCATGACCCTGCCTGCCGACGTCGTCCGGATCGACGCGCCGGATCTCTGGCCGCGCGATCCGCCCATCCGCCAGCGCAAGTCGATCCCCGATTGCTGGCTGAAGATCACGATCCGCGAAGGACGCAATCGGCAGGTGCGCCGCATGACGGCGGCCGTGGGGCTGCCGACCTTGCGGCTTGTGCGTTGGTCAATCGGTGACTGGACCGTGGCCGGGATAGTGTCCGGCGAGTTCACGGAAGTTTCGGTCTAGGCAAGGTGACGCCGGGCAGAGCGTCACTCCTCCGCTTCGAACGCAACGCTTCCTGTATTGAACAGCAGTGTAATCAGTTCCAGCGTCGCGGCGGAAGCATCGGGCGAGACGGCAAGCTGACCCTCGGCGCAGATCGCTTGCGCAAATTCCGCCGCATCCTCGGCACAGGAAAAACAGTGCCCGTCGGCGAACAGCATGGTGGGTGATCCTGCCTCATGGATGAAGGCAAACCGGCTCGCTGCGTTGCGGATCAAAGGGAAACCTGCTGCGAGATACTGCCTGATCTCGTCCACATCAGCCGGATGTTCGGGCCGCCAGTCGATATCGGGGTTTTTGGGGGTGGTGCTGAATTGTCCGAACCAGCGGGCGAACCGGGTGCGGTCGTGCAGCGTCTCGGCAATCATGCCCTGCAGCCGGGTGATCGCCTCCGCACTGATTTCGCCGGGATTGCCCGCTTGCGCCAGATGCGGGTCGCCATACCGGTCGCTGTCGGGCAGATCTGGCACCATGTCATCGGCCCACGCCTCGATCAGTTCGGCGCGCGATGGTGCGCGAAACCCGATCGAATAGGTCATGCAGTCATCTCCGACCGCCGTACCACGATGGGCGATGCGCGGCGGGATGTAGAGAATATCGCCGGGCTCAAGGACCCATTCCTCGGTCGCCTGAAAATCCGCAAGCAGCCGCAGCCCGTCATGGGGCAGCAATGGCGTGTCTTCGTCGCACATTGCGCCGATTTCCCAGCGCCTTCGGCCAAGGCCTTGCACCAGAAACACGTCATAATGATCGAAATGTGCGCCTACGCCGCCACCATTCACGGCATAGCTGACCATCACATCGTCGATCCGCCAGTTGGGCACGAAGCGAAACGGATCGAGCAAAGCTGCCACGTCGGTCAGATAATGATCGACGGATTGAACCAGCAACGTCCACGGATCGCGCCCTGCCTTGGCAAAGCGGCTTTCGGGGACGGGGCCATGCTCCAGCTCCCAGGCGTGATCGCGGCGCGTGATGATCCGCGAATCGACCAGCGGTTCGCAAGCCAGACCCGCCAGTTCATCAGGCTCGACCGGATTGGACCAGGATTCCCAAGGTGACCGGATCAG
>JBIKSA010000088.1:0-8258 GCA_044348875.1 Erythrobacter sp.
ACGTCATCCTTGCGGCGGTCACTTGCGGTTTTTGCGGGCAGCATAGCGCGCATCTCGGGCCGCTTTCTGTTCGGCTTCAGTGCGCTTTGGCGGGTTGGCCTTTGCTTCGGCAAGCTTGGCTTCGGCTTTCTTTTCCTCGGCCAGCCGCTGCTTTTCTTCGCGCGCTTCGCGGGCCTTGGCGGCCTTTGCTTCGGCAAGCGCTTCGCGTTCGACGCGGCGGGCCGCCCGTGCGGCCAGTTCGGCCGCGTCCGGCTGGGGCGCGGCCTTCAGTTTTGCCAGAGCCTTTTCCTTGGCCTGGATCGAGGCCGCAGCCCTGTCCTGAAAGCTCGGCGCTTTGTAACCCTTCATGCAGTATTTACTCCTGCCGGATGCACATGCAGCACGGCTTAATTCGGTGACTGTCGGAATCCCCAGCTGCGATGCAGCATTCGGGATCTGATGTTTGCCGGTCGCGCCAGTGTCGTCTTCGGTCGCAGGCGAGGCAAGTTCTCATGGCTCCTAGTCGATTATGGCCGCGATCAACACCCCCGATTTCGCGATGTGCCTTAATACCCTGCGCTGCGAGCCAGAACGCTCACCCCAGCGGTGGATGGCCGCGCTGGTGTTTCTGGTTCCGATGTTTGCGGATCTGTATCAGCACCGGCCGCCGTGCGCTTTTCAACGGCGCGATCCGGTGACAGTTCGGCGGCGCGCCGAGACGGCGTTCCCCGTACCAAAACGCGCCGCCATCCAAAGCCACATTCAGGGGAAGGTGTGGTGGTCCATTACCAAGCGATAAAGGGCGGCAGTTCGGGCGGATTTCATCAATGGTCTTCCCTTGAAACCTCGTGGCGCCATCCATATAAGTTCCGTACCACAGTACGGTTTCAAGGGTTGAAATGAAGATCGGCGAATTGGCAAAGGCAGGCGGGGTTTCGGTCGAAACGATCCGCTTCTACCAGCGGCGCGGGCTGCTAAGCGAGCCCCCGCGCGGGCCGGGGGCACGGCGTTACGGCCACGCCGATCTGGAACGGCTGCGGTCGATTCGCGCGGCGCAGACGGCGGGCTTCTCGCTGGAAGAGATCGCCGTGCTGCTGGCGCTTGATCCGGATGATCGGACCGCCGCCCGCACGCTGGCGGTTACACGCATCGCCGCAATTGACGAGCGTATCGCGACACTTCAGGCGATGCGCGCCGCGCTCAGCAATCTGGCAGAGGACTGCGCCCGCGGGGAGCCTGGGCCTTGCCCGATCCTTGCCGCCTTCAGCCCGCCGCCGCAGGAAATCGCCGCCCTTCCAAGCCAAACCCGCGCGCGAAACGTATAGGTTGCCCTGACCCTCTCCAACCTTTCCCGCCGCCGCTTGCTCGTCGGAGCCGGGGCAGCCTCGGCTTTTGCCGCGCTGCCCGCCTGGGCGCAGGGCCATGCGACGCACAAGATGCGCGGCGGAGCACCGATCCGCGTCGGTTTTGACGCGGTGTCCGGCCCGGTGATCGACCTTTCCGTGGGCCATGGCCCGCGCGTCGTGCAGGGCCGCAAGGGTCACGGCATCGCGGTCAATGGCAGCGTGCCGGGGCCGCTGGTGCGCCTGAAGGAAGGCCAGAATGTCCGCCTCAAGGTCACCAACAACCTTGCCGAGGACACCTCGATCCACTGGCACGGTCTGCTGCTGCCGTTCCACATGGACGGCGTGCCGGGCATAAGCTTCCCGGGGATCAAGCCGGGGCAGACCTTTGTTTACGATTTCCCGATTCGCCAATCTGGCACCTACTGGTATCACAGCCATTCCGGGCTTCAGGAACAGCAGGGGCATTACGGCCCGCTGATTATCGATCCGGCGGGCGATGAACCTGTCGCCTATGACCGTGAATTCATCCTGCTGCTGAGCGAGTTCACTCCGCATCACCCGCATTTCATTATGGATCGGTTGAGGAAGGGCGAAGGCTATTTCAACTACCAGCAAACCAGCTGGAGCGATGAATATCCTCTTACCGCTGAAGATCGCCGGATGTGGGCCGAAATGCGGATGCCAGCGACCGATATCGCCGATGTGACGGGATCGACCTACACCTACCTTGCCAACGGGCGCGGGCCGAAGGAGGGGCTGGAATACCTGTTCACCCCGGGCGAACGGGTGCGCCTGCGCATCATCAACGGCGCGGCGCAGACCTTCTTCAACCTGCGCATCCCCGGCCTTTCCATGACGGTTATCGCTGCGGACGGTCAGAACGTGAAGCCGGTCGAAGTCGATGAATTTCAGATCGGCACGGCGGAAACCTACGACGTCATCATCGAACCCCGCGCCGAAGCCTACACCATCATCGCCGAGAGCATGGACCGGTCCGGCATGGCGCTGGCCACACTGGCGAGCCGCCCCGGCGCACGTGCCCCCATCCCCCCGCCGCGTAAGCCCCCCCTGCTCGATATGGGCGACATGGGGATGAATCACGGGGACGGCGGCGGCCACAGCATGGACGGCATGAAAATGCGCGACACCTTGCTGCTGCCGCCCGATGTGAAGGTTGGCCCAGGCATCGACATGGTTTCGATGGCGCCGGTCGACAAGCTTGGTGATCCGGGACTTGGCTTGCGGGATGTCGACCACCGCGTGCTCAATTACCGGATGCTGTCGGCGCTGGAGCCGAACCGCGATACCCGCACGCCGTCGCGCCTCCTGGAGCTGCACCTCACCGGCAATATGGAACGCTATATGTGGTCCTTTGACGGCGAGATGTATTCCGCCGTCAGCGACGTGCCGATCCGTTTCGCGTGGAACGAGCGGGTGCGGGTCAAGCTCATCAACAACACCATGATGGCGCACCCGATCCACTTGCACGGGATGTTCTTCGAACTCGTCAATGGCGAAGACCTCGCCCACCAGCCGCGCAAGAACATCGTGATCGTCCAGCCGGGGGCGAGCGCGCAGTTCGATCTGACCGCCAATGAACCGGGCGACTGGGCGTTTCACTGCCATCTGCTCTACCACATGCACGGCGGGATGATGCAGACGGTCACGGTCATGGGGCCGGAGAGCGGGGCATGAGGATTGCTGTTTGCCTGTTGGCGCTGACGGCTGCGACACCGCTCGCAGCGCAGCACCAGCACCATGATGTGCCCGCGCCCGCGCCCGACCAGCACGCCGGGCACGATATGGGCGATATGGGCACGCCCGCCTCCGCATCCTCCCCCGGGCCGACAATGGAAACACCGCCGCCGTCCACCGCAGGCAGCGGTCCGCCGCGCGCAGCGGATGCAATCTGGGGTGCCGAGGCGATGGCCGCATCGCGCGACGACCTGCGCCGCACGCATGGCGATTTCCCCGTGTTCTGGTTTCAGGGTGATCGGCTGGAAGCGCAGGTGCGGCAGGGCGAAGACATCTACCTGTGGGACATTCAAGGCTACTACGGCGGCCCCACCGAGCGGCTGTGGTTCAAGTCCGAGGGCGAAGGCGCGTTCGGCAACGCCCCTGACGATGCCGAAGTGCAGGCGCTTTACGCCCGCGCCTTCGCGCCGTTCTGGGATGTGCAAGCGGGGGTGCGCCACGATATCGGCGGGCCGGATACCACCCATGCGGTGATCGGGGTGCAGGGCCTTGCACCTTACCTGTTCGAAGTGGACGCCGCGCTGTTCCTTTCGCATCGGGGCGATCTGACCGCCCGCGTGGAGGCCGAAATCGACCAGCGGATCACCCAGCGCCTCATCCTCCAGCCGCGAATCGAGGCCAATCTGTCGGCGCAGGACATTCCGGAGCTTGGCATCGGCGCAGGTATCGACCAGATCGAGGTCGGCGTACGGTTGCGCTATGAAATCCGTCGCGAATTCGCGCCCTATATCGGCGTCGAGCAATCCTGGCGCACCGGCCAAGGCGCGGACTTCGCTCGCTTGCGCGGCGAAAACCCGTCTGCCACGAGCTTCATCGCTGGCATCCGTCTCTGGTTCTGATCAATACGAAGGAAAATGCCCCCATGCGTATCCCCGCTTTCTTCGCCGCCCTAGCCCTGAGCGCGCTCGCCCCGTCGGCGCTGCAGGCCCACGTCGAACTGACCGCGTCGACCCCGGCGGCGGGGGCGACGGCCAAGGCGATCAAGACCATCACCCTGACCTTCAGTCAGCCGGTCGTGCAGGCGAACGCCGCCGCCAGCATCATCATGACCGCAATGCCCGGTATGGCCAACCACGGCGAAATGCCGATCCGCAATTTCACCACCAGCTGGTCAGCCGATCGCAAGACGATGACGTTGACGCTGAAGAAGCCCCTGCCGACCGGCAGCTATGACGTGCGCTGGCAGGCCGCGTCAGCCGATGGCCACGCGATGAAGGGGACGGTCGCTTTCGAGGTCAAATGACGACCTGACGGCCACGTTGCCCGAATTGCTACTCGGCGATGCGCTTGACCTTGCCGATCGCTGCCTTGCCGATGGCCTGCTTGCCGAACGGCAGGCGATGCCACTGCTTGGCCGCATAGGCGCGGGTCTGATCGGCAGCGTGAGGCGATGCGGGATTGGTGGACTGCGAATAGCTGAGGATGGCGTCCGCCACCGGGCCGCTCTCGTCAAAGCTGACGATCTGGATGTAGCTTGTCCCGTGCACCGGCATCAGCCCGCCAGAGGGGGCGGGGCGGGCGTCCTGATAATTGAGCACGCCCGCAGTGCCGGGGCCGCCGTGGATCGCAATCGCTTCGTTGCCCGCCATCACCCGCTGCACGTCGCCCCACGCCGCGTCGAGCGTGATCTTGGCCGTGTCGAGTTCGGCCACCGCTTCGGCCAGCACCGTGAGCAGCTTTTCACCCTTGGCCCCGTCCATCGCCAGCGTGCGCGGAGTGTTCACCGGATCGGCTGGATCGAAGGGCACTTGCCACAGGCCGGGAAGGCGCCCCGCCTTGGCCCAGAAGGCCCGGAACAGCGCTGCGCCGCGGCTGGTGGAATCGAAGCGGCGGTCCCAGCCTTCCAGCGCGGTGCAGCCGCGTGCGGCCGGCTCGGAAAGCCCCTCACCAGAACACAGGCCCATCAGCGGCTCCATCACCATATCCGCGGCCAGGCTCTTGTTGGCGAAGGCAAAGTCTTGCGCGCGCGCATGATTGAGCTTGCCGCCCGCCAGCAATGCTGTGGTTTCGGTGAAGTTAGAACGGGTGCGCAGACTGCGCGCGGTCGCATATTTGCCGAGGATCGGTGACAATTCGCGGTGCGGCATCGCCGGATTGCTGACCCAGTAGCTGTCATTCGAATTGGTGAGCCAAGTTTTCGCGACGGTCGCCGCCTGATCGCTGGCGGGCATCAGGCCGGGGGCAGGGGTGCCTGTGGCAACATCCCAGTCGCAGCCCGATTTGGCCCCATCCAGCAGGATCGCGAATTCGGCGAACAGTCCGGCAATCGGCGTGGTGCAGGTCTTCGCCTTGGCGGCCGAGACATTGGGCACCGCCGTCACATCGGCATGGAGCGCATCGCCATAACGGTCAGCTGCGATGGTGTTGACCCAAGGAATGCCCAGCGTTTCACTGACGGCAGCTTTGACCTCGCCGACGTTCTTCGCCTGGCCGATGCGCAGCCACGCCTCGATCCCGCGCTGGTTGCCGCGGTTGGCGTCCTTCAAGGCAAAGGCACTTTGGGCGGTCCAGGTGATGCCGCGCGCCGGCGCGATGAAGACCGGGCCAAAGCGCGACGAATACAGCGTGCGGGTAACCGCGGGCGTGCCTTCGGGCATCGGCACGGTGACGGTTTGCGCCGTCATTGCCTCACTCTGGCCGTCGACGATGTAACGGGTCGGATCAGCCGGATCGAGCGCCAGTTGATACAAGGTGAAATGCCGCGCTTCGGTTACGGTGTGCGTCCAGGCGACATCCTTGTTGAAGCCGAGGGTCGGCATGGGCGTGCCCGCCAGCCCCACGCCCATCACCTCATAGCCATCCGGGCCTTTGACGTGCATCTGCCAGAACCGGTTCGGCCCTTTCCAAGGGAAGTGCGGATTGCCGATCAGCATGCCCCGGCCATTGGCGGTCACATCCCCGCCGAACGCCCAGCCATTGCTGCCCATGCCAAGCTCTTTGGGGTTAGGCAGGGTGATGGCGACTTGGGGTGCCGCAGCGCCCGGCGGGGCGGCGGCCGCGATGGCGGTCGCGAGGTTCAATGAGCTGGCCAGCAGCATCTGCTTTTCATTGAGGCGCAGCATATCGTCGGCGGTGATCGGTCGCAGCCATGCCTTGCCGCGGCATTCGGCCGGGATGCCCTGCGGCCCGGCGTCCTTCAGGAAGCGGTTGTGGCCAGCGACATAACCTTCAAGCAGTTGTTGCACCCGCGGGGGCATGGTCGCGACGCCTTTGCGCAAGGCGGGCAGATCGATGATCGAACGGAAGAATACGTCGGAAGAAAGGTTGTCGACCTCCTCGAAGCCGAGCGTCGCCTTGCCTGCCGGGCCGAAGTGGAGCGAACGTTCGCCCGCCACGGTCGCCAGTTCCTCAGCCAGCAGGCACAGATTGTCCTCGGCATAGGCATAGGCGACGCCGTAGCCGACACCGCGCCAGTCGCGGGCTTCGATATGCGGGATGCCGTAAGTGGTGCGGGTGATGCTTGCCTGATAGCGTTTGCCCGCCGCCGCCTCGCTTGCCGGGCTCAGCACCAACGCAGCACATCCTGCCGCCAGAACCGCGATCCGCCTCATCATCCCTCTCCCGCAACCTTTATGGTTGCCGGACGAAACCTATCGGCAAGGGGCGCAAAAAGTAAAGGGCGCTCCGCCAGCAAGCGGAGCGCCCCTTTCTTCATGGGAGCCGGATCAGAACGATGCCGTGACCGAGAACACCACGGTTGCGTCGGAGATCGAATTGCCCGCAAGCGTCGCGAAGTTGGGACGGATGCGATTGGCTTCGGCTTCCGAGATGTCGGTATCGACATAGGCGACCGACAGCGTCAGGCCTGAAATCGGCACAATGTCAGCCCCGATCAGCCAGTCGAAATAGGTGCCGGTCGGCGCGACGCTGGTGCCGTTGGGGCCAAGGCCGGGGTTGCCGTCCGAATAGCCGATATGCGCCTTCAGGGTCAGCGGCGTATCGGCCACGGCGTAGGCTGCGTCACCCGCCAGGTAGAGGTTATCTTCCTTGTCGCCCGGATCGGCCGGACGGCCCACGGGGAAGGCATTGCCCAGCGCTTCCTGCTGCGGCGCATAGGCGACGGTGCCGGTCAGGGAGATCGGGCCAACGGCGCCCGAGAGTTTGGCGTAGAGTTCGGCAAAATCGGTCTCGCTGGCGCCATTGGGATACATATACCAGGTCAGGCCAGTGTCGAGCGTGCCTTCGCCTACGGGAAGCTTGAAGCCAGCGATGAGATCGAGCTCCATATTGGCGCCGCCAAAGGTACCCCAGCCGGAAAGGTTGGAACCCCATGCACCGGCATAGAAGCCGCTCGAATGGGACAGGGTGATGCCGCCCTGAACGGCCATGCCTTCATCCGACTGCGACACGCCGCGGAAGCGATAATCGGAGGTGAGGGTGGCGGCGCCCGAAACGGTGATGGCGGAACTCTCGTCTTCTTGACCGGAGGCGGTCACGAAGTCGATCGGTGCCATCGCGCGCTGGCCCAGCAAGGATGCTTTGGTGACAGCGATTTCGGTTTCGGTTTCCGCGGCCGGGCCGATGATGGCTGCATCTGCCTCGTTGGCAAAGGCAGGCGTGGCGAAGGCAGCAAGAGCAACAGCCGAGGCGGCCGAGGCAAAACGAATGAACATAAGGAACGCTCCATGAAGAGGTTTGGATCGTTCCACCTGCGCGGCATGCGGGGCTTTTATCCGATGACTCGGGGTCCCGTCAGGCCATCCGCATCATCCGTCACGCTGCGCCTGCGCACAAAGCTTATGTGGAAAGCGCTTCGCGTATTGGGTTGTTGCGTGCCTTTACTGCCACAGTTTGCACATTCGAATATTCGTATATTCTTCTAACATCGCATCACTTGCCCCAGCGGCGCCACTCCCATGACGCAACAGGGGCGCTGCTGCCGGATCGGCAACAGCGCCCCTGCGGCAACCTGCTGTCAGACGATCAGAACGACATGCCGACGGCCACCTTGTAGAAATCGCCGCGATTGCCACCCGCGCCGCCGCCTTCTTCGATGCCGCCGGTGAAGCGAGCGAAGGCGCCATTCTTCATCGTGAACTGCACGTAGGGACCGTACCATTCGTACACATTCGAGGCGCTGCCGCCCCGCACATCGGCGCGGGTGTTGGCGAGCACTTCCATGTGGCCACCGGCAGAGAAGCTGCTGGTGAATTTGTAGCCGGCGTTGACCCAGGTGTG
>JBIKSA010000120.1:0-4780 GCA_044348875.1 Erythrobacter sp.
CCAGCGATTGCGTTCAAGCGGGGTAAGCTCCGCCATTTCGCGCGCCTTGCTCCACATTGTCAGCATGATGATCCCCTGTCAGCGGAGCAACCTGGCCGCCTGGCGATTGATGTAGCACCACTTTCTGAAAGGATGATTGCCAAGCGCCCGCCAATCCCCAGCGGCATCGGTAAAGCCCGATTGCCCCCGCGCTTGCGCACTGTTAGGGGCGCGGCGCTATCATTCCCCAAGGAACATCCGCGTTATGGCCCAGCCCCAGAAAGTCGTCCTCGCCTATTCCGGCGGTCTCGATACGAGCGTCATCGCCAAATGGCTGAGCGTTGAGCGCGGGCTGGAGGTCGTGACCTTCACCGCCGATCTGGGGCAAGGCGAGGAAATTGAACCTGCCCGCGCCAAGGCGCGCGCCATGGGTATTCCCGATAATCACATCTTCATCGAAGACCTGCGCGAAGAATTCGTGCGCGATTTCGTCTTCCCGATGATGCGCGCCAATGCCCGCTACGAAGGCGATTACCTGCTCGGCACCAGCATCGCACGCCCGCTGATTTCCAAGCGTCTGGTGGAAATCGCGCACCAGACTGGCGCCGATTTCATCGCCCACGGCGCGACCGGCAAGGGCAATGATCAGGTGCGCTTCGAGCTTTCGGCCTATGCGCTCGATCCCGACATCAAGGTGATCGCTCCGTGGCGCGAATGGGATTTGACCAGCCGAACCGCGCTGATCGCATGGGCGGAACAGCACCAGATCCAGGTGCCCAAGGACAAGCGCGGCGACAGCCCATTTTCGACCGACGCGAACCTGCTGCACACCTCGTCGGAAGGCAAAGTGCTGGAAGACCCGTGGGAGGAAACCCCCGATTACGTCTACTCGCGTACCGTCAATCCCGAAGACGCGCCGGACGTGCCGGAATACATCACCGTCGATTTCGAACGCGGGGACGGCGTCGCCCTGAACGGCGAAGCGATGAGCCCCGCCACGCTGCTGGCCGCGCTGAATGAACTCGGCCGCAGGCATGGGATCGGCCGGCTCGATCTGGTCGAGAACCGCTTTGTCGGGATGAAATCGCGCGGCATGTACGAAACGCCCGGCGGCGAAATCTACGCCCGCGCGCATCGCGGGATCGAACAGATCACGCTGGATCGCGGCGCGGCGCACCTCAAAGATGAACTGATGCCGCGCTATGCGGAACTGATCTATAATGGCTTCTGGTTCTCGCCGGAACGGGAAATGCTGCAAGCCGCAATCGACCATAGCCAAGACAAGGTCACCGGCACGGTGCGGCTGAAGCTGTACAAGGGGATGGCCAGCGTGGTGGGCCGCAAATCACCGTACTCACTCTATTCCGAAGCGCACGTGACCTTCGAGGATGACGCAGGTGCATATGACCAGAAGGACGCAGAAGGCTTCATCAAGCTGAACGGCTTGCGCCTGCGCCTGCTGTCACGGCGCAACCGCGACGCCTGACCCGGTTGCGCGAAAGCGAGTCGGGCCGCCGGTAGAGCGGCTCGTCGCCTCTGCGGTAGCAATTGCTCGCCATTCAGAGGCAGCGCGCCGCCCGCGTCGCTAAATTGCGCCGAGGCGTTGACTTATCCACCTGTGTCCACAGGCGAAATCGCAGAAAGTGGAAAACTCAGGTGCGGGAATATTGTCAGATCGCCGATTGAGGCGCACCTTCAGCTTGTCTTCGGGACACGAGACAACCGGAACAGAAAGCCGCAACGCCTTGAAGTTACCGGAGTTTCCATCCCCTAGATGGCGGTGACATCTGTCCACGCGCCCAGCTGGAGAAGGCTTGCAGGAGGCTTCGGCCAAACGCAAGTCGGCTCGCTAACAGACGGGAGCGACGCGATGAAACCGGACAGGTCAGGAATCTGGCTGCGAAGGAATGAAGCGGAACCGGCGAAAGCCCCCAGCCGCAGCAATCCGGATCGGCAAAGGACCTAGCCTCGGCCAAGCAGAGGCGTGGCAGCGAAAACCGGACAGGCTTCGGCCCGAAGGTGGACGCAAGGCCCGCATCGGCAAAAGCCGGATGCCGGCGCGAGCGCCGGTGACAAATCTCTGGCAAAGCCAGTCGCAAGACCGGGCAGCAAGAGGCTAGACATCGGGCGCCAAGCATGGCTCGCCTGCACATGAAGCGGAAGGTTCGCCGGACGCAGCACGAGTAGACGGTCATCCACACGCCGGTGAGAGTGGGGTCGGCAGCAATGCCGGCCCCATTTGCATTGTGGCACGGGTTGCGCTGTGGTTTGGCGCGGTCACCCACAGCCGGAGCCGCAATGGCCTGCCAATCCAGCCGACCGGATCAACGCTTCATCGCAATTGCGGGGCGTTTCGTACTGCAGCAGAATACCTCCTGCGACGAAATGCTAACCTGGTTTGCTTTTTACACATAACCCCCTGTAACCCGCGACCCATGCGGACGGGAAATCGCAGTCAAAGCCTTGTGGCTCGCAGCTTCGGCAGCCGAAGTGTGCATACCATCGCGGTGGCCGGGCTGCTCGGCTTCTTGCCGCTCGCCGCGTCGACGGCTGCTGCACCTGATCCTGCGGCATCCCCTGCCACCAGCACCGCTGTGGTCGAGCTTGTTCCCGAACAGCCCGCAGATGAGTTGGGCGTTTCTGCCCCCGCCTCACAAGAGCCCGCAGCCTCTTCGCCTCAGGAGACCGTCGTCGGCAGGGGCAGCGCTTCCTACTATGCCGCCAAGTTTGACGGACGCCGCACTGCCAGTGGGGAACGGTTCGACAATGACGACATGACCGCCGCGCACCGGACCCTGCCATTTGGCAGCCGGGTGCGAGTGACCAATGTTTCGACCGGTCGCAGCGTCGTGGTGCGCATCAATGATCGCGGGCCGTTTACCCGCGGCCGCATGATCGATGTCAGCCGCGCTGCTGCGCAGGACCTGGGGCTGATTGCGAGCGGTCACGGCACGGTTGAGTTGGCGCTGCTGGCTGATTGATCCCCGCCCGGTCAGGAATTGCGAGCTCTGTCAATTTCAGGGGATGACGCTCCGCATGACGGGCTATGAGCCGGGTCTGGAGCGGGTCTTTCACCGCCCCAGCAACGGCGCCAGATATTGTCCCGTAAAGCTCCGCGGCTCCGTGACCACCGCCTCGGGCGTGCCAACAGCAACAATCTCCCCACCGCGCACCCCGCCCTCGGGCCCCAGATCAATGATCCAGTCGGCGGTCTTGATCACGTCGAGGTTGTGTTCGATCACCACCACGGAATTGCCGCCCTCCACCAGCCGGTGCAGCACTTCGAGCAGTTTGCGCACATCCTCGAAATGCAGGCCGGTGGTCGGCTCGTCGAGGATGTAGAGCGTCTGCCCGGTCGAGCGGCGCGCTAGTTCCTTGGCCAGCTTCACCCGCTGGGCCTCGCCGCCGGATAGTGTGGTGGCCTGCTGGCCGACCTTGACGTAGCCGAGGCCGACTTCGTTGAGCATCCGCATCTTTTCGCGGATCGGGGGGACGGCTTTGAAAAACTCCTCGGCATCCTCGATTGTCATGTCGAGCACGTCGGCGATGGAGTGGCCCTTGAACTTCACCTCCAGCGTCTCGCGGTTGTAGCGTTTGCCGTGGCAATCCTCGCAGGTGACGTAGACATCGGGGAGGAAGTGCATCTCGATCTTGATAAGGCCGTCGCCCTGGCACTTCTCGCAGCGGCCGCCCTTGACGTTGAAGGAGAAGCGGCCGGGCTTGTACCCGCGGGCGAGGCTTTCGGGGAGGCCGGCGAACCAGTCACGGATCTGGGTGAAGCTGCCGGTGTAGGTGGCGGGGTTTGATCGCGGGGTGCGGCCGATGGGCGACTGGTCGATCTCGATCACCTTGTCGCAATGCTGGAGGCCGGTGATCTCGTCATGCGCGCCGGCTATGACCCGCGCGCCGTTGAGCACGCGGGATGCGCCCGCTTGCAGGGTGTCGATGGTGAGGCTGGATTTGCCGCTGCCCGATACGCCCGTGACGCAGGTAAAGGTGCCGAGCGGGATCTTGGCGGTCACGCCCTTGAGGTTGTTGGCGCGCGCGTTCTTGACCACGATGTGCTTGCCGTTGCCCTTGCGGCGCTTGGCCGGCACGTCGATCTTGCGCTTGCCGGTGAGGTAGTCGGCGGTGAGGCTGCCCTTGGCCTTGAGGATATCCTTGAGCTTGCCCTGCGCGACGACCTCGCCGCCATGGACCCCCGCGCCCGGGCCGAGGTCAACGATATAGTCGGCGGCGCGGATGGCGTCCTCGTCATGTTCGACAACGATGACCGTGTTGCCGAGATCGCGCAGGCGTTTGAGGGTTTCGAGCAGGCGGTCATTGTCGCGCTGGTGGAGGCCGATGCTGGGTTCGTCGAGCACATACAGCACGCCCGAAAGCCCGCTGCCGATCTGGCTGGCGAGGCGGATGCGCTGGCTTTCGCCGCCCGACAGGGTGCCACTGGTGCGATCGAGGTTGAGGTAATCGAGCCCGACATTGTCGAGGAAGCCAAGGCGCTCGTTGATCTCTTTCAAGATGGCCTTGGCGATCTGGGATTGCTGCGGGGAAAGCTGCGCGTCGAGCGCGAGGAACCACGCCTTGGCATCGGCGACGCTCATCTGCACAGGTGTGGCTATGTCGGTGGGGCCGTTGATGCTCGGCACCTTTACCGATAGCGCCTTTTCGTTGAGCCGCTTCCCGCTGCACGTCTCGCAGGCCTGTGCGGTCTGGTACTTCGACAGCTCCTCCTGCATCCACGCGCTTTCGGTCTGCATCATGCGGCGGTTGAGATTGCCGATGACGCCCTCAAACGCCTTGT
>JBIKSA010000121.1:0-4742 GCA_044348875.1 Erythrobacter sp.
TTACCTTGGCGAGATAGATATTGCCTTTAATCTGCTTGTGTTCGGCAGATTCAAAATCGAATTCCTCAATCCGGTTGCCCTGCAGGACCGCCACCCGGGTTTCTTCCGGGTGGCGCGCATCGATAAGCATGCGCGTTGCCATTAAATAGTCTCCATGCGCCCGGCCTTGCCCGCGAACGGACATGAAGGGGGCGCGCATTATGTGGTGAACCGGCGAGCCTAAGGGCCGTGCCGGAAGGGGAAATCGCGCTTTCACCGCTGAATACGGTTAGCGCGAAGCTCGTGTCTGCAATGTCAAACGCGCGGCCCATTGCCGCTTTCCAACCCGCGACGGCACGCACGCGAGAAACGCGCATTGTGCTGATCTGCCGGGAAGAACCTTCTGTCACTGCATCAACCTGTACTGACCGGGTAGCTAAAGAAATATGAATGCCCCGGTGCAAGAGGGCGGCAAGTCGGGCGTATGACGCCTTGATCCTCCCTCTCTGTGGTGAACGCTAGCACTGTGGGGCAAACCTCGCAACTCTATTGCGTTTCCTTCGCCCAAGAACGTAAGCGAAACTGGCAATGAGTTATCGCACCCTGCTGCTGATTGTTCTGTTTGTGCCGGCAGTGATGCTGGCCGGGGCGAAATTGCTGGGCATCACATTGCCGCTCCCACAATGGGGGCGCGATTACGTGCTGCGATTTGTGCTGGATGGAGTCGAAGGCCCGTTCGAGCTGCCGCCTGTGGCAGGGCCGGATGATCCATCACGGCCGCTGGTGGTGATCGATGCCGGGCATGGCGGGCGCGATCCGGGCGCAATCGGCGAGGATGCCGACGGGCGCAAGTTCAATGAAAAGGACATCACCCTGTCCGTCGCACTGGCGCTGCGCGGAGAACTGTTGCGGCAGGGCGGCATTCGCGTGGCGTTGACCCGGGCGGATGATCGCATCCTGCCACTGGGTCACCGGCCAGAAATCGCCCGCCAGTTGGAGGCTGATCTGTTCATATCGATCCACGCTGATTCCGCAGGAGAGCGGGACGATGTGAGCGGAGCAAGCATCTACACGTTATCCGATGCGGCATCGAACGAGGCCGCGGCGCGCTTTGCCGCGCGCGAAAACGATGCTGATCGGTTGAACGGCATAACCATTGACGGGCAGAGCGCCGCAGTCAGCACGATCCTTGTCGAATTGTCTCAGCAACGCACGCAGGAAGACGCGTTGGATTTTGCGGCGCTGGTGCTGCGCGAAGGCGAGGGTGAGTTGGCGTTCATCCCGCAGCCGCGCCGCGCTGCCGCGCTGGCGGTGTTGCGCGCACCCGATGTGCCATCTGTCCTGTTCGAAAGCGGGTTCGTCACCAACAGTACCGATCGGGCGCGGCTGACCACGCTTGAGGGACGCGCGCAATATGCCCGTGTGCTGGCGCGCGCGATCAAAATCCACTTTGCGCGCCGCACCGGACAGGCGGGCGACGTTGAATAGGATCGCAAAGCGGCTAGCCTTGGCCAAGTCCAGCGTGCTAGTTGCCGCGGCTTAATGACTGAGCCTGCCACGCCTCCCGACCAGCCATCGACCTTGGCTTATCTGCGTTACCGCGTAAACCGCGATGTCGGCGCGGTGTCCGCGTGGTTCCGTGCCCGCTGGCGCGAAAGCCGGTTGTTTAGGCTCGTGGCGATCGCATTTGCCGGCTTTCTCGTGTTGTGGATTGCGCTGTTCGTGTGGATGGCGAACGACTTGCCCGAGGCCGAGGCGCTGCTGACTTACGAGACGCCGTTGCCAACAGTGGTTCGCGGCGTGGACGGCGAAATCGTCCATTCCTATGCGCGCGAGCGACGGGTGCAGTTGCAATATGCCGATTTTCCAGATCAGCTGATCGAAGCCTATCTTTCGGCAGAGGATAAAACCTTCTTCAGCCACGGCGGGATTGATTTTCTTGGTACCGCCAATGCAGTCTTCGATTACGCAACGAAGTTCGGCTCTGGCGAGCGGGCGGTGGGCGGATCGACCATTACCCAGCAGGTCGCCAAAAATTTGTTGCTGGGCGACGAATATTCGGTGACCCGCAAGCTCAAAGAAATGATCCTTGCCGGGCGCATCGAAGGGGTGCTGACCAAACAGGAAATACTTGAGCTTTATCTCAACGAAATTCCTTTGGGGCGGCGTTCGTTCGGTGTTCAGGCCGCGTCGCGCGCCTATTTCGACAAGGACGTTGACGCGCTTGAACTGCACGAAATGGCCTTCCTTGCGATCCTGCCCAAAGCGCCTGAACGCTATGGCCGCAAAGGGCAGGAAGACGCTGCGCTGGAACGGCGCAATTTCGTGCTGGAGCAGATGGAGGCCAATGGCTTCATCAGCGGGTCGGAGCGGCGCGCAGCGGCGGCCCAGCCACTCGGTCTCGTCACGCAGCGCCGTGAGCGCAGCGTCGATGCCGGCTATTTCCTCGAAGAAGTTCGCCGCGAACTAATTGAACGATTTGGCGAAACGGCGGAAAACGGGCCGAATTCGGTTTATGCCGGGGGATTGTGGGTTCGCACCTCGCTTGATCCGGTTATGCAACTGGCGGCGCGCGATGCGCTCCGCGAAGGGCTGTTGCGCTATCATGGCGGTCGGGCATGGGCCGGCCCTATTGCGACCATCGATGTGAGCGAGGGCAATTGGGCCAGTCAGTTGCAAGGGTCCCCGCTGGGGATCAATTACAAAGACTGGCGCGTGGGCGTGGTCACCACCCGCAGCGGCCAGTCCGCGCGGATCGGCTTTGCCGATGGCGCCGAAGCACCCCTGGGCGGCTTGCCCGATGCGCTGAAGGCCGGGGACGTGATCGCCGTCAGCCCTTCTGGCAATGGCTGGAACGTGCGGTCGATCCCCGCAGCGCAAGGCGCGCTGGTGGTGGAAAGCGCGCAGACCGGCCGGGTGCTGGCCATGCAGGGTGGGTTTGATCACCGCCTGTCGGACTTCAACCGCGCAACGCAGGCGATGCGGCAGCCCGGCTCAACCATCAAACCCTTTGTCTACGCCGCCGGACTGGACAGCGGGATGACCCCGTCCACGCAGGTCGATAATAACCGCTTCTGTTATTATCAGGGCGCAGGGCTCGGGGAAAAGTGCATCCGCGGCAGCGGCAGCGGCGGGCAATACCCGATGCGCTATGGTCTTGAACAATCGCAGAACATCATGACCGTCCAGATCGGCATGACTGCTGGCATGAACAGAGTGGTCAAGGACATCGAAAAGCTGGGGATCGGCAAGTTCCCGGCCTATCCTTCAACCGCGTTGGGCGCTGGCGAGACGACGCTGGTGAAGATGGTCGCGGCCTACGGCGCGCTTGCCAATCACGGTCGGCTCATCCCTCCGACGGTGATCGATTATGTGCAGGACCGGCGCGGCAAGGTGCTGTGGCGGGGCGATAATCGCGATTGTCGGGCGTGCAACATGGCCAAATGGGATGGCAAACCCATGCCGCGCTTCGGCGTCAAAGGAACGCAGGCGATGGACGCGCGCACTGCCTTTCAGGTGATGCACATGCTGCGCGGCGCGGTCAGCCGCGGGACGGCAACCGTGCTCAATTCGCTGAATCTGCCACTGTTCGGCAAGACCGGCACCACGACCGGGCCCAAGGATGTGTGGTTCATAGGCGGCACACAGCAAATGGTCGCGGGCGCTTACGTGGGCTTCGATCAGCCCCGCAATATGGGCGGCTATGCCTTCGGCGGCACGATTACCGCGCCGATCATCAAGAGTTTGATCGAAAAGACCAAGGCAAAGTGGTCCGATCTTCCGGCTGTTGCGCCTGCGGGTGTGCGGATGGTGCGGGTCGATCGTCGTTCGGGCAAGCGTGTGTTCGATGGCTGGCCAACCGATGATCCGAAGTCTGCGATCATCTGGGAAGCCTTCAAGCCCGACACTGAGCCAGAGCGCTTCACCAGTCAGGATGCGATCGCGGCCAAGCGGAACGAAATCCTCGCGCTGATCCGCGCCGGACGCCAGAACGCCGAAAGCGCGGTGGTGGACGCTCCGCTGCAGGCCGACCCAGAATTCGTCGAGGAGGGCGGCGTCGACTGATCCGGGCAGGAACTCTTCGCGGGGCTTGGAGGTTTGATGATGATGAAACGTTTTTGCTTTGCCGCCGCCGCCGCGCTGTTCGTGACTAGCGCCGCCGCAGAACTGCCCTCCGGTGCCAAGGCGCCCGCCTTTACCACACGTGCCGCGCTGGCGGGGAAGGAGTTCGGCTTCAACCTCAAGGCTGCGCTCGCCAAGGGACCGGTGGTGCTGTATTTTTACCCCAAAGCTTTCACGCAAGGCTGCACGCTGGAAGCTAACGCCTTTGCCGACGCTATGCCTCAGTTCAAAGCAGCGGGCGCCAGCGTGATCGGCATGTCGGGCGATGATATCGCCACGCTCAGCCGGTTCAGCCGCGAGGAATGCCGCGATGCGTTCCCCGTCGGTGTTGCCTCGGCCCCGATCATCGCTGCCTATGATGTGGCGATGGGCAAATCGGGTCTGACCACGCGCACGTCCTATGTGATTGCTCAGGATGGGCGGATTGCGGCGGTGCATTCCAACGCCGATTACCGCGGGCATGTCGACAAGACGCTGGCAGCGGTGCGTGCGCTGGCGAAGTAGAGCACGAGATAAGCAGGTAGGCCGCCGCAGCGCAGCCGCTTTACAATCGCGCCGCCCACGCTAAGCGGTGCCGACTTTTTCGCGCGACTGAAGGATAGACCATGCGGGTCGAGGGTCAGGCATACATCAACCGGATC
>JBIKSA010000122.1:0-4741 GCA_044348875.1 Erythrobacter sp.
GGTGATCGAATCGAGCTGCGCTCCGACCCTTTCCGGGTGAGCGATGGCGGCGATGTGGAACAGCGCATCGCCCTGATGCACCACAGGCAGGGTGGCATGGCCGATAATGATGCCTTCGACGGGGCTGACCATCGCCTCGGCATCCTCGCCGAACAGGCCGCTGACCTGCGCCAGCACATCGCCCTTCCTTACCGGTTGGCCGGATTCGCGCACCATCTGCACTACCCCGCCGCGCGGGGATCGCACCCAGACAGACCGGTTGGCGCGGGCCGGGATGCCGACCACGCTCAATCCATCATCCGCCTCGATCATGCCCATATGCGCCAGCACGCGCTCCACGCCCTCGACCCCGGTCTCGATCGAGAGGCGATCAAACCGCAGCGCCTCACCAGCTTCCATCAGCAGCATGTCGACACCCTGATTCTGGGCGAGACCGCGCAAGCTGCCATCCCGCAAGGGGCTTTCGATGATGACCGGAGCGCCAAATGCCATCGCCAGCTCTACCAGCCGTCGGTTGCCCGCAGCAATGCGGATCTGCGGCAGGTTGTAACGGTGGATCGCAGCGGAATGGATATCGATGCCAAGTTCGCAGCGCTCCACGACCTCGCGATAAAACACGTGCGCCAGCCGTCCGGCCAATGATCCGCCCGCGCTTCCCGGAAAGCTGCGGTTGAGATCGCGCCGGTCAGGCAGATACCGCGAATGGGTGGTGAAGCCGAAAATATTGGCGACCGGCACCAGTAGCACCGTGCCCGCCAAATTTTCCGGGCGGAGCGACTGTGCCAATCGCTGGATCACGGCGGTGCCGATGATCTCGTCCCCGTGGATCGCCGCGCTCACGAACACCGCCGGGCCGGGCTTTGCGCCGTGCAGCACCCGGACGGCAAGCGAGGAGGTCGTGCCGTTCGCCATCGTCGTGATCGGGAAGGCAACATCGGCCTGCGTGCGTGGCGCGATGCTGGTTCCGGCGATGATGAATGGTTCTGGTGTGGTCATTGCCCCCCCACGCTTTGGTTGTGCCCTCGCAGGAAAGCTAACCCGCGCCGGCGCAAATCGCAAAGCCCCTCGCTTTTTTCCCCGCCCATGCCTACATCGCGCGTCCCATGGTACGTCCCAAACCCGCCACCTTCGACAAGCTGAAAATCGTCGCCGAAAACCGGCGCGCGCGGTTTGACTATTACATCGAAGACACCTTCGAGGCCGGGCTGGCCCTGCAAGGCACCGAGGTGAAGGCTTTGCGCGCGGGTGAGGCAAGCATTGCCGAAAGCTATGCCGAGGTGAAGGACGGGCAGGTGTGGCTGATCAATGCCAACATCCCCGAATACAGCCACGGCAACCGGTTGAACCACGAACCGCGGCGCCCTCGCAAATTGCTGCTGCACGAACGCGAGATCGAGAAATTCGTCGGCGCGGTTGAGCGCAAGGGCATGACGCTGGTTCCGCTGATGGTCTATTTCAACAGCACCGGGCGGGCGAAGGTCGAACTCGCGCTCGCCAAGGGCAAGCAGAACCACGACAAGCGCGCCAGCACAAAGGAACGCGACTGGAAGCGTGACAAGGCCCGCCTGATGCGGGACCGTGGCTGACCGGGACTAAATCCGCTTCAGGGCAAAAATTCTCGCCTACCCGCCGATTCACCTACTGGTCAGCACTGGCCTGCTACCCATATGGACAATCGTCATGGTGAATCGGTCCAACCCTTGCGTGTTCGTCGCTGCTGCGTGCCTGAAAGGCGTGAAGGGATGAACGTGTCGCCTCCGCCCAAAAGCAAAATTGGCAAACGGTCGAAGACCTGGGCGGCGGACATCATCCGCAAAAATACGCCCACGCGTGAAGAAATGGCGAAGAACCGCTTTCTTGCGCCGGTCGCCCACCGCGTCTTGTCGCCGGAATTGTGGCGGTTCACCCGCCGGTCTGTGCCACGCGGTGTGGCGCTGGGCCTGTTTGCCGCTTTCATCTTCCCTCTCGGGCAGATCCTGATCTCCACCTTCCTTGCCCTGCCTGTGCGCGCCAATGTGCCGTTGGCGGCGCTGGTGACATTCGTGACCAATCCTTTCACGCTGCCGTTCTGGCTGGTAATCGCCAATCGCACCGGCGACTTCGTCCTGCATTTCGGGGCGAGCGCGCCTGCGGTGGTCAGCGCCAAGGCGGGCAGCGGCGCGTGGGCCTATTTGTCGGAGGCCTATGAAGTCGCCGGCGCGACGCTGGTCGGCTATCTGGTATTGTCATTTGTGGCGCCGCTGATCGGATATGTCATATCCGGCTGGGTGTGGCGCGCTGTGGTGTCGCGTAAGCGCGCCAGACGGTTGAAGGCGATGGAAGCGCGTCTCGACCAGCGGCTCGGCGCGCTGTAGGAAGCGGTTCCGCCTGCGCGTTCGCGCCGCACCTGATCCAGAATGGAGCCTTGCCGCCTTGCCCCGCCGACCCGGCACCCCATTGCATAATCTGACCAGTCCGGACGACGCGGGCGAAGGCGGTGCATTGCCCCAGTCAAAGCTTCTGGCGGGGCTTGGCGCGGCACTGTTCATCAGTGCAGTCGTGCTGTTTTTCGCCACGTCCAGCTGGCTGGTGGCGCTGGCCTTCGTGCTGGCAGCTGGCGTGCTGCTGGGCGGTGTGGTGCTGTATGACCGTGTCCGCGCGGCGCCTGCAGGCGACGGGCCGGCCGCTCCAGATTGGAGCGTGACCGTCGCCGCGATCGAGCGCGCGGGTGAGGCCATCGCCATCACCGATCGCGCCAATCGGATGGTTTGCGCCAACCGCTTCTTCCTCGACAGTTTCGGCGCTGGTGCAGCACCCCCGGCGCTGCCCTTTGGGCGGGAAGCGCTGGAGGCGGTCACGCTGCTGGCCCGCAATGCCTGGCGAGAAGGGCAGGCGGGGCTGGACGATGTCGAAGCGTCGGACGAAATCCACTGGCAGGTGTCCGCCACCCGCGCCGGACGCGGCGATGATCACCTGATCTGGCGTCTGAAGCCGATTGCCCGCGCGCGCGGCGCGGACCTCGGGGCACTCGATCTGGCGGGGCCGTTCGGCAAGATGCTGAGCCGCGCGGGGATCGAAACCGCAATAACCACCGCTGATGGCGTCATCCGCGCTGTCAGCGCCGGCTTTGCCGAGCGTGCCGCAGGCGATGAACGCGCGACGTTGGCCGGGCAGGATTTCGTCAGCTTCCTGCGATCGGACGAGCGGGACCGCATCTTTTTTGCCCGCGAAGGGCGCGGCGGAACCCCGCAGACGCTGATCGATATCCCGCTGGTCGATCCCGATGAGCGGGCGACCCCCGCCGGGCCGGATGAGGCGACATCGCTGATGCTGCTTATCGATTCGGGCGTGGGCATCGGTTCGGGCTGGGACGGGGCATCGCAGGCCGGGGTGGCGCAATTGGACGCGCTGCTGGCGCAATTGCCTCTGGGCCTTGCCATGACCGACCGCGACGGGCGGTTCCTGTTCGGTAACGACGCGTTCCTGCGATCGGTCGCGCGCGAAGGGCGGGGCTTGCCTGCCTTCCCCACCGACCTTGTGGTGCGCGATGATAAGGGCGCGCTGTCCGATGCGGTGCGCCGCCACGGGCGGGGGCCATCGACCAGCGGCGATGTGACCGTGCGGCTGATGGGCAGCCCGGATGAACCGGTCTCGCTTGGCCTTGCAGGCGTGCGCGGGCTGGGGGAGGCGGCGGTGCTGCTCAGCCTTGCCGATACCAGCCAGGAAAACCAGCTGCGCCGTCAGGTCGCGCAGGCCACCAAGATGCAGGCGGTCGGCCAGCTTGCCGGCGGGGTCGCACATGATTTCAACAATGTGCTGACTGCGATTATCGGGACCTGCGATCTGATGCTGCTCCGCCATATTCCGGGCGACAGCGATTATGACGACATCCAGCAGATCCGCGCCAATTCCAACCGCGCGGCATCGCTGACGCGGCAGTTGCTCGCCTTCTCGCGGCAGCAGACCTTACGGCCGGAGATCATCCAGCTGCCCGATGTGGTCAGTGAAGTCAGCCCGCTGATCAAGCGGTTGCTGGGCGAAAAGATCACCTTTTACGTCCAGCACGATCGCAGCCTTGGCCCCGTGCGCGCCGATCCGCAGCAGATGGAGCAGGTCATCATGAACCTCGCCGTCAATGCGCGCGACGCAATTCAGGGGAATGGGGGGCCATTGCGCGGCAACGGGCAAGGGCGCATTTCGCTGTTCACGCGCACATTGCAGGCAAAACAGGTCATCCAGCTGGGTTCCGAAGTGCTGCCTGCCGCCGATTACACTGTGCTGATCGTGCAGGACACCGGCGGCGGCATTCCGCCCCATGTCCTGCCCAAACTGTTCGAACCGTTCTTCACCACCAAGGAACAGGGCAAGGGCACCGGCCTTGGCCTGTCGACCGCCTATGGGATCGTCAAACAATCAGGCGGGTTCATCTTCGCCGACAATATCACCGACAAGGCTGGGCACCCTACCGGCGCGCGCTTTACCGTCTATTTCCCCGTCCACCGCGGCGAGATGCCGAAAAAGCGCGAGGCGGCCCCGCTGGTGTCATCGGACTGGTCGGCGGGCGGCAAGGTGCTGCTGGTTGAGGACGAGGACATGGTCCGCATCGTGGCCGAACGCGCACTCGCCCGGGCAGGCTATGAAGTCATCGCCTGCGCCAATGGCGAGGAAGGTCTGGCTGCGATCACCGAAGGATCGACCACCTTCGATCTGGTTGTGAGCGACGTGGTGATGCCGGTCATGGATGGCCCTGCCATGGTCCGCG
>JBIKSA010000046.1:0-16636 GCA_044348875.1 Erythrobacter sp.
GTTCGGCGAGAACAGGCAGCGTTTCGCCCACAAGGCTTTGGAGCCACGCCGCACGGCGCGCGGCGGCTAAGGCGCGCAGTTCGGCGGCGCGGGTCTTCACCACATCGCGCGCGACTTGCGGCATCCGCGCCGCAGGTGTGCCGGGGCGGGGCGAAAAGGGAAAGACATGGGCATGGACAATATCGAGTTCGTCGATGATCGAAAGGTTTGCCGCGTGGTGGCGTTCATCCTCGGTCGGAAAACCTGCGATGAGATCGGCACCAACGGCAATGTCCGGGCGCAGCGCTTTCAACCGCGCGACAAGTTTCACAGCGTCGGCGCGGGCATGGCGACGCTTCATACGTTTGAGGATCAGGTCCGCACCATGCTGGAGCGACAGGTGGAGGTGGGGCATGACGCGCTGCTCATTAGCCAGCAGGTCAAACAACGTATCGTCAATCTCCACGCCGTCCACCGAGGACAGGCGTAGGCGGGGGAGGGCAGGGAAGGCTGCAATGATCGCGCCGATCAGCATCCCAAGCCGCGGCTCACCGCTCAGATCGTGCCCCCACGAGGTCAAGTCGACGCCGGTTAGCACGATTTCTTTGGCCCCGGCGGCAAGGTGCGCTTCGATCTCTGCAAGGACTTCGGGCACGCCGAGCGATCGGCTCTGCCCCCGGCCTTGCGGAATTACGCAGAAGGTGCAGGCGTGATCGCAGCCGTTCTGCACGGTGATAAAGGCGCGGGTGCGCTCCGTGGCCACTGGCGCCGCCTCGCCTGCAACATTCCAGGCCCGCGGATCAAGCTTTGCCGCATTGGCAATCAGCCCGTCGACTTCGTCCATCGCGCCGATGGCTTCGCGGTCAATCTCTGCCGCGCAGCCTGTCACCACCAGCCGCGCTTCGGGATGATCACGCCGTGCCCGACGGATCGCCTGTCGCGTCTGGCGCAGCGCCTCGCCGGTGACGGCGCAGGAATTGACCACGACCAGATTTGTTTCGCCGGCCAGCATAGCGCGCATTCGCTCGGCCTCGGCAATGTTCATGCGGCAGCCGAGGCTGACGATGTGCGGTGCGTTCACGCGTAATCGTCCCAGTCGAACGTCCCGCGAAAGCTGGTTGCGGCGGGCCCGCTCATCAGGATTGTCCCGCCAGGCTTCCATTCGATCACCAAATCGCCGCCGGGCAGGGTGACCCGTACAGGGCTTGCCACGAGCCCTCGTCGTACCGCCGCCACGGCCGTGGCGCAGGCACCGGTCCCGCAAGCCCGCGTGAGGCCCGCACCGCGTTCCCACACGCGCAGCTTCAGATGATCCGGTCCGGCAAGACTCGCCACATTGACGTTTACCCGCTCCGGGAAAATCGGGTCATGTTCGATTACCGGGCCGATTGCATCCAGTGGCACTGTGTCGGCATCTTCGACAAAGAAGATTGCGTGCGGATTGCCGACATTGACGGCCATCGGGTTTTCCAACTGCTCCCACCCGACAGGCATGGCGAAGGTGTCCATCGGATAGGCCAGCGGGATTGCGTCCCAATCGAATTTCGGCGTGCCCATGTCGACCCGCGCGCCGCCATCAAGGGGCTCCAGCATGATCGGCCCGCCGCCCGTTTCGATCAGAGCGGGCACACCATGAAGCAGCGCCACCGCACGGGCAGCATTGCCGCAGGCGCCCACTTCACTACCGTCCGAATTGAAAATCCGCATCCGGAAAGCATGTGTCTGGCTCGGTTCAAGCAGCACCAGCTGATCGAACCCGATCCCTGTCCGCCGATCGCCAAGCCCTCGCGCTACCTTTGCCGTCATCAGCGGAAGCGTGCGGATGCGCGCATCCAGCACAACGAAGTCATTGCCGAGGCCGTGCATCTTGATGAAGGGGATTGTTTGCGTCACGCCAGCGCATCTATGCACCATGCGGCTCCGCGTCCAGCCCTGCCCGTCCGGGATCTCGCAGCGAAATGCGTCAGCGGATCAGGTGCGGGCGATACGATAGAGCGTCTGGTCGTCGTCTAGCGTGGTCCTGGCTGGGGCCTCAGGCCCGAGCGAAGCGCCGCCCAGCTTACCGATTGTCCTGAGCCGCGAGCGCACACCTTCAGCATCCTCCGGCTGGCCGTAGTAATAGCCCTGCGCCTTCAATCCTCCCATGGATTTCAATGCATTTACGGTTTCTTCGTCCTCGACACCTTCCGCGGTCAAGGGCAGATCAAGCCCGCGCCCCAGCGACACTATCGCCTCAACAATGCGCGAACGATTGCCCGGCTCGCGCAGTTCGCTGACAAAGCTGCGGTCAATCTTGATGCGGTCAAAGGGCAGGTTACGCAGCTGTTCAAAGCTGGAATAGCCGGTGCCGAAATCGTCGAGGCTGATCTGAACGCCCTGATTGCGCAAGCTCACAATCATCGAACGCACCAGACCGATATTTTCGTGGAGGCAGCTTTCCGTGATCTCGATTTCAAGCCGGCGCGGCGGGAAGCCAACCGCCACCAGCTTCTTCAGCAGGCGTTGGGCAAACCACGGATCGCGCAGCTGCAACGGCGAGATGTTGATCGACAGCGTCAGGCTGTCGTCCCAATCGCGCGCGTCGATAAAGGCCTGCTCCATCAGCTGTTCGGACATTTGGGTGATCAGACCGATCTCTTCCGCGATCGGCACAAAGATTTCGGGACTGATCAGGCCAAGATCGGGTGAGCGCCAGCGGGCAAGCATTTCGAAGCCCACCAGCATGCCGGTTTCCAGATCGACCTGCTGTTCGTAGAACGGTATGAACTCGCCCTGCGAAAGCCCGCGCCGAATGCCGGTTTCCAGTTGGTTGCGGAAGCGCAGCTCGCTCTCCATGTTAGCCTCGAACCAGAAGTACCTGTTCCGGCCTTGCTTTTTGGCATGGTACAGCGCCATGTCCGCGCGGTGCATTAGTGTGGTGGCATCGGCCACGGGCCCCATCATGCCATCGTTATCGTGATCGGCGGTCAGCCCGATCGACATGGTCATTTCGATCGTCAGTTCAGGCAAGCAGAACGGCTGGGCCACACTTTCGAACAGGCGGATTACCAGATCGTCGACCCGATCGGCATGACCGGCGGGGTAGGACATGACGAAGGCGAATTCATCACCGCCCAGCCGCGCCAGCCGCCCGTCTCGCGGCAGCAGCGCACGAACCCTGTCGCACAGCATCATCAATACTGCATCGCCGGCCAGATGGCCATGCATGTCATTGACTTGTTTGAAATTATCAAGGTCGATCATGCAATAGGCAATCGCCTCGCCCCGGTTCATCGAGCAGGCGCGCAGTGCCTCGGTTTCTAGCAGCATTGACCGGCGATTAAGGCATTGAGTCAGCGGGTCGATTGCCGCAAGCAACTGGGCGCGTGCTTCGGCATCGCGGCGAACGTCAATCTCGCGGGTCAGCTCGCGGTATCGGCGCCATCCGAAGATGACCAGCGCGATATTCAGCAGCAGGGCGTTGACAAATACGACATCGGGGCCCCGACCTTGGCCCAGCAGTGCCAGCATCGTTTGTGGCAGCACCGAACTGCCGGTTCCGACCAGCATGATGATGGCCGCAGCTGCGATTCCCAAAGCGATTACATCACGTTCGGCGGATTGCAGCGGATTATCTGGCTCGTGATCTGTCAAAGCCGTTGCCCATTTCCATCGGCGGGGATGGTCTGACAATCTGCCATCTTTGCCCTTGCACCCGTTCATCGCAGGACGACCTAAACATCGGGTTAATCCCGTAGAATTTGCGCTAATCTGCGACGGGACTTGGCGAAGCGCAGGTCTGCGGGCTATCGCGGGGCGTCACATTCGCAGCAGGAGCGCGCCCGCCACATGGCTTATTGGCTGATGAAATCCGAACCGTTCAAGTATAGCTGGGATGATCTCGTCGCCGAGGGTGAGGGGACGTGGGATGGGGTGCGCAATTACCTTGCGCGCAACAATCTGATGGCGATGGAGGTGGGCGATCAGGCGTTTTTCTACCATTCGCGGGAAGGGTTGGAGATTGTCGGCATTTGCACAGTGACGGTTACGGGGATCGGCGATCCAACTGATGACACGGGCAAATGGGCGGCGGTCAAGATCAAGGCGGGCGAGAAATTCGCCAACCCGGTTACGCTGGCCGCGATCAAGGCTGAACCGCGGCTCGCCGATATGCAGCTGGTCCGCTTGTCGCGGCTTTCGGTTTGCGGGGTGTCCCCGGAAGAATGGGCGGTGATCCTTGAGATGTCCCGCGGTTGAACGATGTTTCACGTGAAATGCCGGGTTGGCGGGGGTCTGGACTAGGGCAAACCGGGGGCTAAGTGTGATCTGGAAGCGTCAAGCCGAGGGCTGGCACGCGCTAGCCAACCTCTGCCACGCAGGCCTTCGTCCCGGCCAGGCCACCGCTCGCCCGATCCGCCGGAACGACTTTGCGTGCCGCCCGTAAATCTTATGAAAAACCAATAAATCCATTGGTTTATCATAGGAGGATATCATGGGTGAATTCACCGACCGGGTCAAGGGTGCCGCCAAGGAAGCCATTGGCGAGATGAAACAGCGGTCAAGCAACCCTGAGACCCGCGCCGAAGGCCGCGCGCAGGAAGTGGCTGGCAAGTTGGATAAGGCCAAGGGCAAGATCAAAGGCGCGCTTGGCAACGACATCTGACTGTTCGCCATAGCTAATGATACCAGGCCGCTCCCGGTGACGGGGGCGGCCTCCTTGGATCTGGCCTCCCTGAATCCGGCTTTCGTGTGTCAGTGGGATCCTTTGGCGCGCGCGCGCAGTCCGCTGATCGTCGCCCCGCTGGCAGCGATCCGTTCGAGATCGGTGACAGCGTGGATCAGGCGGATGCCGCTGCGACCCTTGGCCTCGTCCAGCGCGGCGATGAACTGCGCGGTAGTCTCTACCCGCGTGCTCCACGCGCCGTACGCTGCGCCCAGCATCGCAAAGTCGGGATTGGCCAACTGGGTTGCCGATACGCGGCCGGGATATTCCCGCTCCTGATGCATCCGGATCGTGCCGTAGGCGCCGTTATCCACCACGACCACGATCAGGTTTGCACCATATTGCGCCGCGGTGGCGAGCTCCTGCCCGTTCATCAGGAAATCGCCATCACCTGCCACAGCGACAACCGTTCTTTCGGGGAAGCGCAAACTGGCAGCGACGGCGGCTGGCACACCGTAACCCATCGCCCCGCAGGTCGGCGCAAGCTGGCCGGGATAGGCCCTATAGCGCCAGTAACGGTGCCACCATCCGGCAAAATTGCCCGCCCCGTTGCAGATGATCGTATCGGCGGGCAGGCTTTCGCGCATCGCGGCGACACACAGGCCAAGATCGATCGCGGCGCCGGTGGGCTGCGGCGTTGACCATTCGCGCCATTCACCATGCGCCTCGGCCCCGGCGTCGAAGGGAATGATGGCTTCATCCTCCCAAAGGGCAGCGCATTCGGCGAATTCATCCATGGCGCAGCAAAGCGCCAGATCGGTGCGATAGACCCGGCCCAGTTCCTCAGGGTCAGGGTGGATATGCACAAGCAACTGGCCAGGGTGTTCAAGGCTGGGAACGGCATATCCATCAGTCGTCGCCTCGCCCAGCCGCGCGCCGACCGCGATGACCAAGTCGGCCGTTTTTACCCGCTCGACCAAGCCGGGACTGGGGCCATAGCCAAGGTTCCCGGCATAGACAGCGCTATCGGGTGAAATCGCATCCTGACGGCGGAACGCGGTCGCCACGGGTAATCCGATGCGTTCGGCAAATTGCTGGAAGTACTGCCGTGCCTTGGCGTTCCAGCCTGCGCCGCCGATGATGGCGATGGGGCTCGCCGCATCGCTGATCATGTCGAACAGGGCGCGCATCGCATCGGGGCACACGGCCTGCGCGGGGCGCACGGCAGCAGGGCGGGGCTGAAGGGTGACGGGCACCTGTTCCACCAGCATATCTTCGGGCAGGGCCAGCACCACCGGGCCGGGCCGCCCGCTGATCGCCACGGCATAGGCACGCGCGATATATTCCGGGATGCGCCTCGGATCATCAATGCGCGCGGCCCATTTGCAGATTGGTGTGAAGAAGGCGGTGAAATCGACCTCCTGAAACCCTTCGCGCCCCTGCATTCCGCGCGCCACATCACCCACGAACAGGATCATGGGTTGCGAATCCTGATGCGCCACGTGCACGCCGATGCTGGCATTGGTCGCGCCCGGGCCGCGGGTGACGAAAGCGACGCCGGGCCGCCCCGATCCTGCGGCGTTCATCGCGGCGTCGGCGCAGGCCATGAAGGCGACGCCGCCTTCCTGCCGGCAGGTTACAACGTCGATTGCGGGCCGATCGGGCAGGGCATCCAGCACCGCCAGAAAGCTTTCCCCCGGCACAGTGAAGATCCGGTCGCAGCCCTGCTCGGCAAGGCAATCGACCAACAGGGCCGCCGCGCTTCTGGTGGAATCACGCATCGAAAACTTCTCCCGCCGTCGTTGTCCCGGCGTGTAACCTTCGCGGCGGAGCGGTGCAAACCAGACCGGCTACCATCTGCCCCCGTTCGGCCCAGGTCGCAGCCTGTCCCAAGCTGCGACAGCTTCACCGCCGCCCGTTTGCAAAGGTTAAGAAAGTCTTAAAGACTTCGGATCTGCTTCGGGAGAATCGCACAATGCGCCGCAACCTGGTTTTGACTGATGAAGGCGCCCGCCACTGGTTCCGGCGCGCATTGCCGCCGCATGTGACGCGTGACCTGCTTCCGATCCCGGCGGAAGCCCTCTGGCGGCTGACGCTGGACGATGTGCGCGGCGTGGCCAGCAGCTATGTGGCGATGACTTTGGCGGTGTTCGCCTTCATCATTTAAGCCGCTTCGGGCTGGCGCAGACCTTCGATCCCATGGAGTTTGCGCGCGAGGCTTGCCGAAAACACGCAGAGGATCAGGCTGAGCAGCAATTGTTCTTCCAGCGGGATGCCCAGCAACCCCAGCGCGCCTGCAACCCCTGCGCCCAACACCATGAAAATCGATGAGATGAAGTTGTTCGCCGCGACCGACCGGGATGCTTCGGACTTGTCGACGCGGGTGGTGAGGAAGGCATAAAGCGGCACCACGAACATCCCGCCAGCGACTGCGATGAGCAGCAGGTTGACCAGCAGCAGCAATGCAAGCGGCTGGGCAAGAAATTCGCTCACCCCGAACAGATCGCCGGTCGCAGGCGCCAAATTCCACAGTCGGCAAATCAGATAAAACCCGATCAGCAGCACGCCCAGCAACAGCGCCGAAGGCGCCGAATAGCGCGCGGAAATATCGCCCTTCAGCAGCGCGTTGATCGACACCGATCCGATCGCAATTCCGGCCGAAAACGCCACCAGCAGCACTGCGGCAACCTGTTTGTCAGCCAGCAGCACGTTTTTGGCGAGCGGGATGAACTGTACCGAAAGGATCGCCGCGATGGCCCAGAAATAACTGATCGCCAGCACTGAGTAGCGCAGTTCCAGATTGCCCATCGAAAAGGCGATAAGGTCTTTCGATGCCCGGATCGGGTTCCAGTCGACCTTGGTTTCTTCGGTCTGGGGCGGGGCGGGCGGTACCCAGCGGCAGACCAGATACCCCACCAGCGCAACCGCGATCACCGCAATGATACTGTCCATGATCTGCAGCGCGCCGCCCAGCATCATGCCTACCAAAATGGCGACATAGGTGCCGGCTTCGACCAGACCGGTGCCGGCCAACACTTCATCCTTGTGCAAGTGTTGCGGCAGGATTGCGTATTTGATTGGCCCGAAGAAGGTCGAATGCACCCCCATCGCAAACAGCGCGACGAACATTAGCGGGATGGCAAGGCCTTCGATATTGATCCCGCGTGAAGCCAGCAGCAGGCCGGTGGCGCCTACGCTCATGATGATTATCTCGGCAAACTTGATCCAGCGGATGATCGTGGTCTTGTCGCGCATATCGGCAAGCTGACCCGAAGTGGCCGAAAACAGCACGAAGGGCAGCACGAACAAGGCGGTGGCAACGCCGCTGATCAGCGTCTCCATCTCGGGCGAATCGTAGACCTGATAGACCACGAACAGCACCATCGCGTTCTTGTACAGGTTGTCGTTGAGCGCGTTCAGAAGCTGCGTCAGGAACAGCGGCAGAAACCGCCGCTGGCGCATCAGGTTGGTCGATGTGGTCATCCGCGTGTTACGCTGTCGCTTCCCCGTTATGTATCGCCACATAGCGGCAGGGCACGCTTTCACAAGAGCGCGCCTGGGTGATGGCATTGTGGGGATGGCACAAGGCAGGGGGTTTTGCGGCCGCGTTTCCGGCGCTAAGAGGGATATACGCCATGTCCAGCCTGCCCAACATCCTCACGTGTTCGCGCATCTTTGCGGTGCCGCTGCTCGCCTTTTTCCTGTGGTGGCCGGACTGGCAGTTCGGATATCTTGTCGGCTTTGTGCTGTATTGCGTGATCGCCATCACCGACTTTTTTGACGGCTACCTCGCCCGCGCGCACGGGACAGTGTCGAAGCTGGGCGTGTTCCTCGATCCGATTGCAGACAAGATCATGGTGGCCGCTGTCATTCTGGTGCTGACCGCGCAGGGGTATCTGCGCGGGCCTTATGCAGGCGATGTCCACGTGATCGCCGGGCTGGTGATCCTGATCCGCGAGATCGCGGTATCGGGCCTGCGTGAATTTCTAGGCGGGGCGCAGGTGTCCGTACCGGTGTCAAAGCTCGCCAAGTGGAAGACCACGTTTCAGCTGGTTGCACTGGGTGCGCTGATCCTTGGCGGGGCGGTGCATGGTCAGCCGTGCCAGTCGGTGGGCGAGGCTTGCGGAACCGTGGCGCAAAGCTGGGTGCATCTGGTCGGACTGATCAGCCTGTGGGCGGCGGCTGTGCTCACATGCGTCACCGGCTGGGATTACCTGCGGGTTGGCCTCAAGCACATGGATTGAGGCTGGCGCTGAACCTGCGTTTCAGGTTACATTGTCTCTCATGGGATCTGAAGCAAAGCGTCAGCCAGACGAATATGTCGGGCAATTGGCGGATCACGCTCGGCGCCTCCAGCATGAGGCACGGGATGCGATTGCGCGCGGCGATTATGCGCGCGCGTCGTCGCTGATCGGCGATGCCGAGATGCTGGCCGAAGATGTGCACGGATTTGTTGACGATATTGAGCATCGCCAGACGGACCGGCTGCTGTGCCTTGCCGCGCAGGATATCGCCCCCGCGGCGAGCGGGAACATGGTGGCAAATCAGCCCTCGCTGCGCCATCGCCTGCACGTGGCGATCGGTGCCAGCCTTGTGATGAGCCTTGCTTTGACGGAGTGCTGAGCGGCGGCGTTCAGCCCGCCCGCAGTTCCTCTGCCAGAAGCAGGAAATCGGCTTCGCGCGGCGAATTCCGGCGCCACGCCAGCACGATCTCACGCTTTGCAGTCGGGCTGTCGACCGGGCGGGCGACAACCTGCGTGCCCGCCAGAATGCCCGCCTTCAGCGCCATTTCGGGAAGCATGGTGAGGCCAAGGTCATTGTCGACCAGCTGCACCAGCGTATGCAGCGACGTGCCGATCATCGCCGCGCTGGCGCGCAATTCAGCGCGGTTGCAGGCGGCCAGCGCATGATCGCGCAGGCAGTGGCCATCTTCCAGCAGCATCAGGCGGCCTTGATCGATCATTTCCGGCTTGATGCTTGCCGGCGGATCGCGCGGGTCGTCCTTGGGAAAGGCGATGAACAGCCGGTCATCGGAGATATGCGCAATCGCCGCATCGCCGATATCGAAGGGAAGGGCCAGCAGCACGCAATCCACCCGCCCGTGGTGCAGCGATTCGAGCGCATCGTGGCTCGTCTCTTCGCGCAGTATCAGCTTCAGATCGGGGCGTTCGCGTTTCAGGCGGGGCAGGATCCGCGGCAGCATGAAGGGGGCGATCGTCGGTATCACGCTCATGCGTAGCTCCCCGACCAGCGGCTTGCCCGCAGCGTGGACCAGATCGACCAGCTCCTCGGCCTCACGCAGCAGTCGGCCGGCCTTGGCCACCACCTGTTCGCCCAACGATGTGAAACGGACCACCCGGCGTGACCGCTCGACCAGCGTCACGCCCAGCAGCGATTCCAGCTCGCGGATGCCGGCTGACAGCGTCGATTGCGACACGAAGCTGGCATCAGCCGCCTTGCCGAAGTGCCCGTGTTCGTAAAGCGCGACAAGGTACTGCAGCTGCTTGATGGTGGGGAGGTAAGTGGACATGCGGCAACCCTAATCCGCCGCCAGCGTATCGGGGTCCGCTTCCGCCGCCTCAGTCTCCGCCTCTGGCGCAGCCGCCACCACATCGTCGATATGCGTCATTTTCAGCTTGCCGCGCTCCACCGCGAACGCCAGCTTGCCTTCGACTAGATCGAGCGCATCCTTGCCGAACACTTCGTAACGCCAGCCTTGCAGCACCGGCAGATCGCGTACTCCGGCGGCCAGCGCTTCCATTTCGTCCGCGCGGGTAAGCAGGCGCGGAGCCACGTCGATTTCGCGGGCGCGGATTTTCAGCAGCAGTTTGAGCAGATCCGCCACCAGCGCGCCTTCCTTGCCCAGCGGAGCGCCTTGCTTGATCTTCTCAGGCATTTCACCCTTGGGCAGCGGCTCGGCATCGGCGATCACCTTCATCAGCCGCTTGCCGATATCATTATCGCGCCACGCCGGCGAAAGGCCGCGCACTTTGGCCAGATCAGCCTGATTTTTGGGCGGGTGGCTGGCGATGTCAGCCAGCGTTTCGTCCCGCATGATCCGTCCGCGCGGGATGTTCTTGTGCTGCGCTTCGGTTTCGCGCCACGCCGCCAGCGCCTTCATCCGGCCCAAAACCTGGGGATTGCGGCCGGTCTGGCGGATACGTTTCCACGCAAGGCCGGGATCGGTGAGGTAATTGGACGGATCGGCGAGCTTCTCCATCTCGGCATCCAGCCACAGCCCGCGCCCGGTCTTGATCAGCTTCTTCAGGATCTTGGGGAAGATGCCCGCCAGATGCGTCACATCGCCGATGGCATATTCGATCTGCCGGTCGGTCAGCGGACGGCGGCTCCAATCGGTGAAGCGCGCGCCCTTGTCGATGGTCAGGCCCACCCATGTTTCGACAAGGTTGGCATAACCGATCTGTTCCGACTGGCTGATTGCCATCATGGCAATCTGCGTGTCGAAGATGGGGTGGGGCGTCTTGCCGGTCAGATTGACGATGATTTCAACGTCTTGCCCGCCTGCATGGAAGATCTTCAGCACGTCTTCATTGTCGCACATCAGATCAAGCAGGGGCTTGAGGTCGATCCCCGGCGCCATCGGATCGATCGCTGCCGCTTCTTCGGTATTGGCGATCTGCACCAGGCACAGTTCAGGCCAATAGGTGTTTTCGCGCATGAATTCGGTATCGACCGCGACGAAATCGGACTTGGCAAGACGGTCACAGAGGTCGGAGAGGGCCTCGGTCGTGGTAATCAGCGGATGGATCTTCATGTTGTCTTTTCGTGGTTAGCGGGCGGAGTGCCGCCCTCGGGATTGAACCCAGTTTGCGCAATGAACCTTGGCAAGCACCGCTTGACAAAGCACAAGGCTTCCCCTGTTAGCGCGCCGATGGCGGGCGACCCCGCAAACACCGCGCGATCGCGCCCTAGCGCCATAGCCGCGAACAGGACAAGAGTTTAGATGCACCCCTATCGCACGCATACTTGCGCACAGCTTTCTTCCGCCAACGTGGGCGACACGGTTCGTTTGTCGGGCTGGGTTCACCGCAAGCGGGATTTCGGCGGGCTGCTGTTCGTCGATCTGCGCGATCACTATGGGATCACCCAGATCGTTGCTGATGCGGATTCGCCTGCTTTGGCCGTGCTTGACCGACTGCGAGTGGAATCGGTCATCACCATCGAAGGCGAGGTCAAGGCGCGCTCCGCTGATACGGTGAACCCGCGCATCGCCACCGGCGAAGTTGAAGTGTTTGCGCGGGCCATCACCGTGCTCAGCACCGCCGAAGAACTGCCGCTGCCGGTGGCCGATGAACAGCCCTATCCTGAAGACGTGCGCCTGAAGTACCGCTTCCTCGATCTGCGGCGCGAAACGCTGCACAAGAACATCATGACCCGCGTGGCGGTGGTCGCCGATATGCGTGCACGGATGGGCGCGGTCGGCTTCAATGAGTTTTCGACCCCGATCCTCACCGCATCCTCGCCCGAAGGCGCGCGCGACTTCCTCGTGCCGAGCCGCATTCACGCGGGCAAGTTCTATGCGCTGCCGCAGGCGCCGCAGCAGTACAAGCAGCTGCTGATGGTGGCGGGCTTCGACCGCTATTTCCAGATTGCCCCGTGCTTCCGCGATGAAGATCCGCGTGCCGACCGCCTGCCGGGCGAATTCTACCAGCTCGATCTGGAGATGAGCTTCGTCACGCAGGAAGAAGTGTGGGAGACGATGGAGCCGGTGATCCAGGGCACCTTCGCTGCCTTTGCCGGTGACAAGGCGGTGACCCCGTCGGGCGAATTCCCGCGCATCCCCTATGACGAGGCGATCCTCAAATACGGCAGCGACAAGCCTGACCTGCGTAACCCGCTGATCATTTCGGATGTGTCGGCGCACTTCACGCAGTCGGGCTTTGGCCTGTTCGAAAAGATTGTCGGCGGCGGCGGTGTCGTGCGCGTGATCCCTGCTCCCGCGACCCATGAAAAGAGCCGCAAGTTCTTCGACGACATGAACGATTGGGCGCGCAAGGAAGGCTTCGCCGGCCTCGGCTATGTCACCCGCAAGGGCGGCGAGTTTGGCGGCCCGATTGCCAAGAACCACGGCGCTGACCGCATGGCCGATCTTTACGCCGAACTCGGCCTTGGCGAGAATGACGGCTTGTTCTTCGCCGCGGGCAAACCGGCTGACGCAGCCAAGCTGGCCGGCGCTGCGCGCATCCGCGTGGGCGAGGAGCTGGGCCTCATCGACGAAAACGCTTTCGCACTGTGCTGGATCGTCGATTTCCCGTTCTACGAATGGAACGAGGACGAGAAGAAGGTCGATTTCAGCCATAACCCCTTCTCGATGCCGCAGGGCGGCATTGATGCGCTGAACGGGCAAGACCCGCTGACGATCAAGGCATTCCAGTACGATCTGGTCTGCAACGGCTTCGAAATCGCCTCCGGCTCAATCCGCAACCATATGCCCGAAACGATGGTCAAGGCGTTCGAACTCGTGGGCCTTTCCAAGGCGGATGTGGAAGAACGCTTCGGCGGGATGTACCGCGCCTTCCAGTACGGCGCCCCGCCGCACGGGGGCATGGCTGCGGGCGTCGACCGGATCGTGATGCTGTTGTGCGGCGCCAAGAACCTGCGCGAAATCTCGCTGTTCCCGATGAACCAGCGCGCCGAGGATTTGCTGATGGGCGCGCCAAGTCCGGCTGAACCGCGGTCGTTGCGTGAACTCCACCTGCGCGTGGTCGAACCCCCGAAAAAGGATAGCGTCTGATCGCTTTACCGGGCTGCGGTGCGACCCTGTTCGGGAAGCGCCATTCATGCCCACTTGCACATCCCCGCGCCGTTCATTAGGGCGGGGCGAGATTATCTAACCCCAGTACATAGAGGGAATACCATGAGCGATACTGCCGACCGGGTGGCAAAGATTGTCGTCGAGCATCTCGGCGTCGAAGCCGACAAGGTTACTCAGGATGCAAGCTTCATCGACGATCTCGGTGCAGACAGCCTTGACATCGTTGAGCTGGTGATGGCCTTCGAAGAGGAATTCGGCGTCGAAATCCCCGACGATGCGGCCGAAAAGATCACCACCGTTGGTGACGCCACCAAGTACATCGAAGAACACAAGGGTTAAGTCCCTCGGGCACGCCCCTGTGTCCGGGTATGCCTGCCGATTGCCTTCAGGGGCGCGGCGGGCGTCGTCGGGCAATTTGTTGTGTGGGCGCGCGGATCAGGGCCTAGACAGGCTCAGCCCTAATCGGGTTGGGCCTGTTGCTTTATCGGAGAACGCTTATGCGCCGTGTGGTTGTAACCGGGCTTGGCCTCGTCACCCCGTTAGGGGCCGATGTCGAAACGACTTGGGCAAACCTGATTGCCGGGATGAGCGGGGCGGGCCAGATTACCCGTTTTGACGCTTCTAACCAGAAGTGCACCATCGCCTGCGAAGTGAAGGACAAGGATCACCCGTGGGGCTTCGACCCTGACAAGCGCGTGGATCACAAGGTCCAGCGCCAGGTCGATCCCTTCATCGTCTACGGCATCGATGCCGCCGGACAGGCGCTTGAGGATGCCGGCCTGACCGACATGACCCAAGCCGAGAAGGAGCGCACCGGCTGTTCCATCGGTTCCGGGATCGGCGGTCTGCCGGGTATCGAGATCGAGAGCGTCAACCTCCACGAACGCGGCCCTTCGCGCGTTTCCCCGCACTTTGTGCACGGACGCCTGATCAATCTGATCACCGGGCAGGTGCAGATCAAATACGGCTTCATGGGGCCGAACCATGCGGTGGTAACCGCGTGCTCCACCGGCGCACATTCGATCGGTGATGCAGCGCGGATGATCATGATGGATGATGCCGACATCATGCTGGCGGGCGGTGCGGAAGGCACCATCAACCCGCTCGGCATTGCCGGTTTCGCACAGGCGCGCGCGCTCAATATGAGCATGAATGACCGGCCCACCGAAGCCAGTCGTCCCTATGACAAGGGCCGCGATGGCTTTGTCATGGGCGAAGGCGCGGGCGTGATCGTGCTGGAAGAATACGAACGCGCCAAGGCGCGCGGCGCGAAAATCTATGCCGAAGTCACCGGCTATGGCCTGTCGGGCGATGCCTATCACGTTACCGCTCCGCACCCTGAAGGCAAGGGCGCGGAACTGGCGATGCGCATGGCGCTGAAGAAGGCGGGTCTCGGGCCGGGTGATATCGACTATATCAACGCCCACGGCACCAGCACCATGGCCGACACCATCGAACTGGCCGCAATCAAGCGCGTGCTCGGCGATGATCTGGGCGGCGCATCGATGTCTTCAACCAAAAGCGCGATTGGCCACCTTCTGGGCGGCGCAGGCGCGGTGGAAGCGATCTTCTGCATCCTCGCGATGCGCGACGGTATCGTTCCGCCGACCCTGAACCTGCAGGACCCCGACGATGGGACCGAAGGCATCGATCTGGTTCCGCTCGTGGCAAAGAAGCGTGAGGTGCGGGCGGTGCTGAACAACAGCTTCGGCTTTGGCGGCACCAACGCATCGATCATCATGCAGAAGGTCGACTGATCCGGTGACGCGCGCACGCGGTCTGCTGCTTGCGCTCGTCAGCCTGGCGGCAGCCGGGCTGGTGCTGGTGTGGATGTTTCTTGGTTCGGCTACGATTGCCAAGGATACCAGCTTCACCATCCCGGCGGGCGCGTCTGTGTCGTCCGTGGCGGATAAGCTTGAGGGCGAGGGGCTGATTTCCTCAGCTTCCGGCTTTGTGTTGCAGGCCCGTGTGTTTGGATCGGACACTCCGATCCAGGCGGGCGAGTTCCAGTTGACGCGCGGCATGAGCCAGGGCGATATCCTCGCCGCGTTCCAGTCCGGCGACGTGATCCGCCGGTTTGTCACGGTCCCCGAAGGTATGCCCTCGATCCTCGTATGGGAACGGCTGATGGCCGAAGACCTGCTGACCGGTGAAATTACCGTGCCGCCCGAAGGATCGATCCTGCCCGATACCTACGCCTTCGAACGTGGGCAGACACGCCAAAGCCTGATCGAACAGATGCAGGCGGCGATGGACAAGGCACTGGCCGAGGAATGGGCCAAACGTTCGCCGCGCATTGCCGTGGATACTATGCGTGACGCGCTGATCCTTGCCGCAATTGTTGAGAAAGAAACCGGCAAGCCCGAAGAACGCCGCATGGTGGCCGGGCTCTATTCCAACCGCGTGCGCACCGGCATGATGCTTCAGGCCGATCCGACGATCATCTACCCGATTACAAAGGGCAAGCCGCTGGGCCGCCGCATCCGCCAGTCGGAAATCGCCGCCGTCAACGGCTACAACACCTACACCCGCGTCGGCCTGCCCGAAGGCCCGATCACCAACCCGGGGCGCGACAGCATCGCCGCGGTGATGAACCCCGAAGACACCGGCGCGCTATTCATGGTCGCCGATGGCACGGGCGGGCACTGGTTCGCGGCCACGCTGGCCGAACACAACGCCAATGTGGCCAAGTGGTATGCGATCCGTAGAGAACGCGGGGAAATGTAGTTAGAGAGGGCTGATGGCACAGCCCTTCATCCTCACCGCCGCCTTGCCGCCTGATCTGGCGGGTTATGCCGAAGGTCTGCGCCGGGAGCATTACCCCGCCAAGAAGAACCACCTCCACGCCCACGTCACGCTGTTCCACGCCTTTGCGCCGTCGCTGCTGGACGAATTGAAGGATTTCCTCCCCCGCGTCGCCGGCGAATTTGCCGCGCCGGAAGGGGCGGTGAAGGGCGTTATGGATCTGGGGAAGGGCACGGCCATCGGGCTGGAGGCACCGCAATTGCTGTCCTTGCGGGCACTGATCGCGGATCACTTTCACGGCAGCCTGACCGCGCAGGACCTCCACGAACCACGCCCGCACATCACGATCCAGAACAAGGTGACAAAGGAGGAGGCAAGGGAGCTTCAGGCCGGCCTTGCTCCCGACCTTGCCGTGTGGATAGCAAAGGGGCGCTTTACCTTCCCCGCGCTGGAGCTGTGGCACTACCGTGGCGGCCCGTGGGAGCCGGTGAAGA
>JBIKSA010000123.1:0-4641 GCA_044348875.1 Erythrobacter sp.
TTCGTGGAGCTGGAGCCAGGCATCGAAGGTCTGGTGCACGTCTCGGAAATGAGCTGGACCAAGAAGAACGTTCACCCCGGCAAGATCGTCTCGACCTCGCAGGAAGTCGATGTGATGGTGCTGGAGGTCGACAGCGACAAGCGCCGCATCAGCCTCGGTCTCAAGCAGGCCCAGCGCAATCCGTGGGACGAGTTCGCCGAGAAGCACCCGGTCGGCACCGAAGTCGAAGGCGAAGTCAAGAACGCCACCGAATTCGGCCTGTTCATCGGTCTGGATGGCGACGTGGACGGCATGGTTCACATGTCGGACATCGCATGGGGCATCTCGGGCGAAGACGCGCTGGCGCTTCACCGCAAGGGCGAAATGGTCAAGGCCATCGTGCTCGATGTCGATGTCGACAAGGAGCGCATCAGCCTCGGCATGAAGCAGCTCGAAAAGGGTGCGCCTTCGGCTGAAGGTGCCACCAGCGGCGGAGCCCTGCGCAAGAACCAGACCGTCACTGTCACTGTGCTCGAAGTGCGTGACGGCGGCCTTGAAGTGCAGGTTGGCGAAGACGGCGCGACCGGCTTCATCAAGCGTGCCGACCTTGGCCGTGACCGTGACGAACAGCGCCCCGACCGCTTCCAGGTTGGCAGCAAGATCGACGCGATGGTGATCGGCTTCGACCGTTCGAAGAAGCCGAACTTCTCGATCAAGGCCCGCCAGATCTCGGAAGAAAAGGAAGCCGTGGCACAGTTCGGTTCGTCGGATTCGGGCGCTTCGCTCGGCGACATCCTTGGCGCCGCGCTGAAGAAGGGTCAGGATTGATCCTGACATGGCCCGCCCGTTCGGGTGAGCCGCCTCAATCCAATCGAAAGGCCCGCTTGCTCACGCAGGCGGGCCTTTTCCTTTGGGGCGCGCGCCTGTAAGGTGGCCGGCATGATCCATGTTCACCAGTTTCCCTGCCTCAGCGACAATTACGGCTATCTCGTCCATGACACAGACAGCCATGAAACGATCGCGATCGATACCCCTGACGCCAAGCAGTACCTGCTCGAAGCAGCCATGAAGGGCTGGAAGATCACCCAGATCTGGAACACCCACTGGCACCCCGATCACGCTGGCGGCAATGCTTTGATCAAGGAGGAGACTGGCTGCACGATCACCGGACCGGCCGAGATCGAAGGCAAGTTCCCGGTGGATCGCATCGTCAGCCATGGTGACACAGCGATGCTTGGCGGGTTGATGGCGGAAGTGGTCGATGTGTCGGGCCACACCAACGGCCATATCGCCTATCGCTTTGCGGATGCGGACATCGCCTTTGTTGGCGATTCGGTCTTCGCGCTGGGCTGCGGGCGGATGTTCGAAGGCCAGCCCAAACAGTTTTGGGACAGCCTCAGCCGCATCAAGGCATGGCCGGGCGACACCCTGCTTTACTGCGCCCACGAATACACCGCATCGAACGCCAAATTCGCGCTCCACGCCGATCCCGAAAATATCGCGCTACAAGCCTATGCTGACGAAATCACCGACAAGCGCGCCAAGGAGCAGTGGACGGTGCCCGCAGTGCTCAAGCGTGAGCTTGCCACAAATCCCTTCCTGCGCTCCGACGATCCCGCCATGATGGCCCGCTGGGGCGGCAGCGCCCCACACGAAACCTTTGCCGCCCTGCGCGCAGCGAAGGACAATTTCTAACGTCATGCAGGCCCTGCGGGTCGAACGCTTGTCGCCCGATCTGTCGGGTGTCACGCTTGCCGACATCCCCGCGCCTGTGCGCGCGCCGGGCGAAGTGCTGGTGCAGGTTCGCGCTGCCTCTCTGAATTTCCCCGACCTGCAGATGACGCGCGGAGAGTATCAGTTCAAACCAGAGCCGCCATTCACCAGCGGTCTCGAATTCGCGGGCGAAGTGCTGGACGCTGACCCGCAGAGCGGCTTTGCCGCCGGTGACCGGGTAATGGGCGGCAACAAGACAGGCGCCTTTGCCGAGATTGCCAGCGTTCCCGCCAACAAGCTTTCCCCCATGCCGCAAGGCATGGACTTCGCGCCAGCTGCCGCAATGGGGGCAGCCTATTCGACCGCCTTCACCGGTCTTGTCGAATTGGGCAGACTACAGGACGGCCAGTGGGTGCTGGTCCACGGCGCGAGCGGCGGAGTAGGCCTTGCGGCCTGTGACCTCGCCCGCGCATTGGGCGCCCGGGTAATCGCCACCACCGGCTCCTCCGCCAAGGCAGAGCGCATCGCCGCCCTCGCCCGACCGGATACGGTGATCCTTTCCGAAGGGCGGTTCCGCGAGCAGGTGGCCGATATCACAGGCGGACAGCTCGCCGATATTGTCTTCGATCCCGTCGGCGGAGACGTGTTCGACGAATCAACCCGCTGCGTCGCATTTGGCGGCAAACTGATGGTGGTCGGCTTCACATCGGGGCGGATCGCCGACATTTCGACCAATATCCCGCTGATCAAGGGTTTCTCGGTCGTCGGCCTGCGCGCCGGCGAATACGCCCGCCGCTTCCCCGAGCGGGGGCGTGCAATAAACCGTGCGATCGCCACCCTGGCAGAGCAAGGCCGCATCACTCCTGCCATCGACCGCACCTTGTCGCAGTCGCAATGGCGTGAGGGCTTCGCGGCGATGGCGCGGCGCGAGCTCGTGGGCAAAGTGGTGTTTGTGCCGGGCAGCTGAGGCACGGCGATCAATAGAGGTGTCTTTCCTCGCGCACGTTCAGGATGAGATTGGTTCCGCCGCCTATAGCGCCACCAAAGGTCGCGCTGCCGATCGCCGGTTCCGCCAATTCGGCACGATACCTAGCAAGCAGCCAGCGGTAGCAATCGCACCGCATGTCTTTGAGCGTCGGCTGCCCCTCCACCAACGAGAAAGGGCGGCCCAAACGGACCGCCCTTCTCTCAAGCGTAAACCGAAATCTCTTAGAGCGAAGCGATAACCTCGTCGGCGAGCTTCTTGTCGGCCTTGCCGTCATGCGCCTTGGCGATCAGCAGCTTCGAAGCGGCGGCCGCAGCGGTCACAGCCTTGGCCTTAACCTCGGCAATAGCAGCGCGTTCGGCAGCGGCGATCTTGTCTTCGGCCATAGCGGCGCGGCGGGCGACCATCACTTCGCTGTCGGCCTCAGCGCGGGCTAGGATAGCATCCGCTTCGTTGCGGGCTCCTGCCAGCATTGCCTCGGCGTCCTTTTCGGCGCTGGCGATCTTGGCGGCATATTCAGCGCGCAGCGCCTCGGCCTCGGCTCGCAGGGTCTTTGCTTCGTCGAGCGCGGCGCGGATCGAAGCGATCTTGGCATCAAGGCCGCCGGTGATGATCGAAGGCACCTTCTTCCACACGAAGACGGCGATCAGAACGGTCATCGCCAACGCGACCCACTGATAGGAATCGAGGCCAAGCACGCCCGGTTCGGCCGGACCTTCGGCCCCAGCGGCGAGCAGCATCAGAATGTCAGCCATGCGCCATAACCTCCTTGACCGCAGCCTGCGCGGCGGCGGGTTCGACATTCGCACCGGCGACGCGAGCGACGATGTCACGCGCAGCATCGGCGGCAACGCCCTCGATCTCAGCCAAGGCGCTGTTGCGCGCAGCGTTGATCGAAACTTCGGCTTCGGCGAGGCTGGCATCAAGGCGGGTTTGCGCCTCGGCCAGCTTGCTGGCGGTTGCCGCAGCCGCCTTGGCTTTGGCGTCTCCGATGACGCCTTGCGCCGCGGCGCGGTTGGCGTTTTCACGCTTGCGGGAAGCGTCCTCGTCACTGTTGGCCGCATCGCGCGCCGCCTGAGCGGCAGCGAGATCGCCGGCGATCTGGTTGTCACGCATCTCCACCGTGCCGAGGATCTTCGGTACCATCCCGAGTCCGACAAGGACAAAGGTGAGGCCGAAGAAAACCATCAACCAGAAGACCTGGCTGGACAGTGTTGTTGCGATTTGTTCGATCTGAGGCATGATGAACCTTTAGCCGGAACGCCAGTTGCACAGGCCCCAGGGCGAACGGGGGAACACCCCGCCCAGCCCTGTGGTCTGCGTGTCGATCTTAGCGGAAGATCAGCAGAACGGCGATCACGAAGGCCAGCAGGCCGAGAAGTTCGGCAGCCGCGAAGCCGATGAACAGGCGGCCCTGCTGGCCGTCGGCGGCACCCGGGTTGCGCAGTGCACCTTCGAGGAACGAAGCGAACACGTTGCCCACACCAAGAGCGGCGAGACCGGCGCCGATTGCGGCGAGACCGGCACCCAGGAGAGCTGCTGCAGTTGCGTCCATGGTAGTAACTCCTTGAGAAAAATCTTGAGGTTAGCGAGGATTATCGAGAGCGCCTGTGAAAGCGTCTCAGTGAAGGTTTTCCGCATCGTTGATGTACAGCGAAGTCAGCAGCGCGAAGACATAGGCCTGAATTCCTGCAACGAGGATTTCCAGCGCGCTGATGGCGACCATCAAGATGAAGCTCGGCACGCCGACCAGCACGCCCGTGCCGATGCCGCCACTGCCGCCAGCAATCACGAAGCTTGCCAGCACCTTCAGCAGAACGTGACCCGCCATCATCGCCACGAACAGTCGAAGCGCGAGGCTGAAGGGGCGAACCATGAAGGACACGAGTTCGATGAGGCTGATCGGCAGCGCGAGGAACGCAGGGGTGTTCGACGGCCAGAACAGCGAGAAGAAGTGCAACCCA
>JBIKSA010000125.1:0-4587 GCA_044348875.1 Erythrobacter sp.
CAACGAGGGATCAAACAGAGGCCGTGGTCTGTCTGAAACGCAAGCCGGAATGAGTTCGCTAAGCATCCCCACAAAATCTGAGGATTTGAAGCGTGTCGCCGTTACGAGCGCTCGCACTCCGGCCAAGTGCAACGCATGCTTCAGCTCATGGGTTCGATATGCAGGATTGATCGATACCAGAATGAGTCCGAGGCGAGCTGTGGCCAGCTGAGTCAAAACCCATTCGATACAATTTGGCGCGCAAATGCCGACCCGATCGCCAACAATCAGGCCGAGGCTCGAAAGACCGCGTGCAAATGCATCGACCCGTTCACGCAATTCTGCCCAGGTCCAGCGAATGTCTTGCTCAGGTGCTATTAGAGCATCCCGCGTCCCGTAGGTTTGTGCTGCAAGATCCAGCCAGTCACCGATAAGGCCCTCAGGAATGGCTGGCCGGTCTGGGCCAATTGCATGAGACATACCGCTACAGGGTAACACCGCGTTCATGGATGCGCGCCCGCATTTGGTCCTGACACCTGGTCGGAATCATGGGCGGTTATGAACTGCAACGCGGCTTGCCGCGCAATTTCATTGCCGATGCCGACTAGATCAAAACCATGGTCGGCAAACGGGATGTCAGCAGTTTTAATTTCCACCCCTGCTGCTCGAACTTGAGACGCGAATCGCCGCATGGACTCCAGTGGCACAAGATGGTCATTCTCGCTTACAATCATCAATGTCGGCGGCGCGGCTGAAGTGATGTGCGTCGCGGTATTGACTGCTGCATAGCGTTCGGGGAAATCCTGAGGCGAGCCGCCTGTATATTGTGTGACCATAGAGCGGACTTCAGGGCCGATCAGTGCGTGAGGATTTTCATAGATCGCATGAAGATCGATGCCGGGATAGACAGCTGTCACTGAGCGGACGCGAGGAGTGGTCCCACCGCATATCGACGGTAGTTTACTGGCATTGGCAAGGTAGCTGACATTCAGCGCCAAGTTACCCCCGGCGGAATTGCCGCGCAGTGCGAGGCGATTGATATTACCTCCCCGCTCGCCGATATTAGCATGTGTCCAAGCCATGGCGCAGCCGAGTTGAGCCGTCACGCGATCCCACAGGTGGCGTTGCTCGTTAGAAAGGCTGTATCCTGCGGAAATAACCAGCCAACCCTGATCAGCAAACCAGCGCATATCTGCGCTCTGTTCTGCATTCGATCCGCCAATCCATCCACCACCATGGATGTGAAAATAGACAGGCCATCCGCCTGCTGGTCGAGGACCGGTAGGTCGAAAAATGCGCAACGTCAGGTCATCTCCCTGGTCGCGCGCATAGAGGACCACTTCGTCTGGCTCAATTTGGGCCAAGGTGTTGGTCAGCCCAAATGTCTGAGCCACCGTCGGGCATGCACTGGTCTTACAAGCAACGCCTGCCAATCCCCACAGCAGAAACATCCCGCCCAAAGTAGCAGCCAAACTGATTGCACCACCTGCACGCCATACGGCGCGCCGCCCCCATGACCACAGCAAGATCGTAACCACCAAGGCGATGAGTGTGACCCAGCCAGGGAAAATTGATAAGGCAAGCGATCCGAAGAGGCCAACATAGGGAACAGATGGGAAAAAGGCCCCGAGTACGAATAGCGCGCACATGATCGCCAGCACAAAAAACAAGCACAAGAAAGTGATGCGCAACCACTTTTTGGCAGTCTCATGCCATCGGGCCTGATGTGTCATCGCTTCTTCCCTCTATCCCGCTGGTATGGACTGCCTTGCGGGGACAGGGCGTCTCCAGTTTGGCGCTGCCTCTTTGTGAGGCCCGCGTTTCACATTCTTCTTGCAGCAATTCCGCCCCCAATGCAACATGCGTGCATGAATGCACGTAAGTTTGCAGGTGGGTTGCTGAAAGGCTAGCCGACTTGATATGCTATCTGCGGTACCAAAAGTATCGGACGCGCGAGACGGGCGGCTGGTGATCGGCTACCTAAAGGCGAAATGAAAAAGCCCAGCGAAGCATTGCGACAGCGACTATTCCCAGCGGGATCGGAAAAGAAGTGACGACAAAGATGGCTCCACCCAAACGGAGAACGCAGGCTGAGCGGACGGCAGACACCCGTCGCGCACTGATTGATGCAACTGTACGAGTGATCCACCGTATAGGGTACGGGGGCGCTACTACTGCTGTCATAGCAGAAGACGCCGGCGTGAGCCGAGGGGCTATCCTTCATCACTTCGGGACGCGGGCAGAATTGATGGCAGCCGTCATTCGTGATGTGTTTGAAAAGGAGCGCGAGGAATATGCGCGCCTCGATACAGAGTCGCATCTCGGGCACCGCATTTCGGATTGGCCGGCGATGCTGTGGCAGGTTTTTAGTCAGCCTTCCGGTCTTGCTGTACTTGAAATTCTTCAGGCGGCGCGCAGCGATATTGAGCTCGCAGAAAGGGTGAAAACCACCCAACGAGCGATCGAGGAGCTGGCCTTGACCAGCGTAAACCACGAATTCGGCATGCCGATCGATCGCGAATCGATGGAACGCATGCGTTTGCTGGTGTGGTCTGTACGCGGCTTGGCCATCGCTCAGGTGCTCGTAGAGGATCCCGAGGAGATCGGGCGATCGGTCGATCTGTTCCGTCGGATTTTGCAAGCTGCTGAAGAAGCTGGCGTATTTCGCTCTCCAGTCCGCGCATCCCCCAAAGGCGCAACATGATTCTATCAACATACATTCAGGCTTGAATGTATGTTGATAGTGGGTTAGCTTGTTCCTTGAATCAGCTTGCGACCAACGCGGCGATCCGAGGGAGAGAGATTATGCGCTACTTGCTGCCATTGATCGGCTCGAGCATGCTTGCGATTGCAAGTGCCGCTCAAGCTCAAGCTAGAAACGATGCGGCGCCAGCACCGGCTACGGCGGCCCAAGAGCAAGCTGAGGCTCAAAACGCCAAGGACATCGTCGTCACTGCCAACCGCCGTGAAGAACGTCTGACCGATGTGCCGGTTACCGTAAGTGTCGTCAGCGGCGAGCAGTTGACAAGGCAAAACATCAACGCAGTTGAAGACCTTTCCAGATCCGCGCCTGCATTGAATACCGCCGGGCCAGCGGGCTTTGGTGCGCTGAGCATTCGCGGCATTGGTGGCTTGTCCTTCTCGCGTTCGTCGGAAGGGAGTGTGGGCGTGGTAGTCGACGGTGTTTCGCTTGCGAACACATCAACCAGTCCGCCGCTGTTGTTCGACATAGCGCAGGTTGAGGTTCTCGAAGGCCCGCAAGGCACGCTGTTCGGCCGCAATTCCTCAGCGGGCGTCGTCAACATTATCACTAATGCGCCAAACCCTTCCGGGTTTGAGATGATTGCGAACGCCGACATCGGGTCGCGCAACAACTACATCGGCCGGGCTGCAATCAACATTCCTGTGAGCGCTAATGCTGCGCTGCGGGTCGCCGGTTCATTCACGCAGGCGCCACAGGTTCAGCGCAATCTCGAAGACGGATCTTATCTGCGACGCCAGGCTATCGCGACCCGCGCCAGATTTTTGTGGGAGCCTTCCGACACGGTTACCATCAACCTTGCGGCCGACTACAATGACAGCGATTCTGATGGCGGTGTGCCCTGGGCGGTTTACTCGTCGAGTTCGACCAGTTTGCTGACAGCTAGGCTTGCTGCCTGCGGCGTGGAGGTCGGGCCACGGAATGACGAGGGTTGCATCAATTCCGGTTCAAAACAGTCAACTTCCACTTATGGGTTTTCAGGTCAAATTGATGTGGACCTTGGCGGACCAATTCTCACTTCCATTACAGCCTATCGGGCGGCCAATGGCGACAGTTCCAACGACGTGGACAGCACTAACGCCAATCGCCTTACGCAGACCGTCTCTGACGAAATCCGCAATTTCAGCCAGGAATTGCGTCTATCATCGCCCAGCGGGGGCACAGTCGAATACGTGGCGGGGCTCTACTATTTTCAGAGCGATCTGGACAACCGGACGACGCAGCTGGGAGAATTGCTTGCCGACCTCCCGTTAATCGGCGCTTGTCCCCTTACCCCGACCTTTCTTTGCGGTCTTCCGGTTGGTTCTACGCGCCCGATCAACACCAAGATCGAAAGCTTTGCGGCCTTTGGCCAGGTTACTGTTCGTGTCACTGAAGCCTTGCGGTTCATCCTTGGCGGACGTCTCGGCCGGGAGAATGTCAGCGCACTTTCCGGTGCCTCCGTCGTATCCCCAGGCGCAGCCTTTGAATTTGCTCCTGCGCTTCAACTCAACAACAGCGTAAGTGACACGTATTTTTCGTACCGCATCGGTGCTCAATATGATGTGTCCGACGATGTGATGGCATTTGCGACCTACACTCGCGGCTACAAGGGACCGGCGATCAACGATGGGGCTGCCTCTGCTGCAGTCCCCCTGCTGGTCGAAGCTGAAATTCCGAAATCAGGAGAAATCGGCGTTCGTGCAACGGTCGCGAACGGTCGTGGGGTGTTAAGTGCGACGGCGTTCTATACCGAAGTCACGAATTTCCAGGACCAGTTCTTTGATTCTTCGATTCCGGCCTTCATTTTCGGCAACGCACCAAGCCTTACCTCCAAGGGTGTGTCGGCCAGCCTCTTCGGCCGACTT
>JBIKSA010000126.1:0-4576 GCA_044348875.1 Erythrobacter sp.
GGTCATGGATGGCCCTGCCATGGTCCGCGCGATCCGTGCGAAGCTGCCCAAAATGCCGGTGCTGTTCATGTCGGGCTATGCCGAGGAACAGCTGCGCAAAGAAATCGATCTTCAGGACGTGCATTTCTTGCCCAAACCCTTCTCGGTTCAGCAGATAAGCGACAAGGTGGGCGCGGTGCTGGCGGCCAAGACCCCAGCCTGATGCCGACCGGCCCTGCGCGATTACCACCGCCGCGCCATTCACCTTGGAGAAAGCTGCCAGAGCGTTCATCCTGTCCAAGCTAGAGACAAGGTGGACGGACATGATCAATCGCGCAATGACCGCTGGATGGCCCACCGCTGCATGGGGCATATCGCTGGCAGCTCTGGCGATGACCGGAGCATCGGCGCAATCGGTTTCGAATCCCGACGCCACGGCTCAGGGCGATGTCGCGCTTACCATCTACAACAACGACCTCGCGCTGGTGCAGGATGTGCGCCAGATCGACATTGCGCGCGGGCCAAGCCGGGTTGAATTCCCCGATGTCTCCGCCCGGATCCAGCCCGAAACTTTGAGCTTCGCCGCGGCGGGCACCACGATCATTGAACAGAACTTCGATTTCGATCTGCTCACCCCGGGCAAGCTGATGGAGAAGGCGGTTGGCCAGACCGTCACGCTCCTTCGCACCAACCCTGCCACTGGCGCTGAAACGCGGGAACGGGCCAAGGTGCTGTCCGTCGCGGGCGGCGTGGTGATCCAGATCGGTGAGCGGATCGAGGTGCTGCGCGATGATGGCCTGCCGGTGCGCGTGATCTTCGACCGGGTGCCCCCCGGCCTGCGCGCAAGGCCCACTTTGTCGGTCAACCTCGATTCAAACCGTGCGGGCATCCGTCCGGTCAATCTGCGCTATCTCACTGGTGGGCTGGGGTGGAGCGCGGATTATGTCGCCCTGTATAACGAAGGGGTTGGTACCATCGACATGCAGGGCTGGGTGACGCTCACCAACACCACCGGCACCACCTTCCACAACACGCAGACCGTGCTGGTCGCGGGCGATCCCAATGGCGACAATCAGTATGAAGGGGCGCGCGGCTACAACCAGCGCGGCATGATCCGGGCCGGCACCCAAGCGGCAGACCGCGAACGGCTTGGCGATTTCTATCTCTACCCGATCAGTGGGCGCACCACGGTTGCCAATGCCCAGACCAAGCAGGTCAGCTTCCTCGACGTGCAGGCTGTGCCCGCGCGAAAGATTTATTCCGCCTCCGCTTATTTCCAGCAAAACGACGAACAACCCCGCAACGTCGAAAGCCGCATCGCCTTCTCCACCGCCCGCTCCCAAGGCCTCGGCGATGCGCTGCCAGCTGGTACGGTGCGCTTCTACCAGCGCGACCGCGAAGGCACGCCGCAGTTCATCGGCGAAAACAGCATCAGCCATACCCCGATGGGCAGCGAACTGTCGCTGACCACCGGCAATGCCTTCGACATCACCATTCAGGCCGAGGTCGAAAAGCGCGAAACCATCACCGGCGCCGATTGGGAAAAGAGCGCGCGTTACCGCGTGGTCGAAGCTGGCCGAGTGGTGCAGGACGTCACCATCGAACGGCCAAAGACCTATTACCGCACCACCATGCGCTACACCCTCACCAACGCCAAATCCGCGCCCGCCGATGTTGAACTCACCCAGACCGGCCTGTCACAAGGCTGGTGGGCCGACGATTTCCGCATCACGGCCGAAGACATCAAGGGCGAGCAGCTGAACGCCGACCGCCGCAAATATGTGGTCGCCGTTCCTGCGCAGGGTGAACGCGTGATCCGCGTCACCTACGAAACCCGTTACTGATCGCGCGATGCGGCGTTTCGCAAGCTGGCTGGCTGCGGCGGTGATCGCGGCCCCCCTTGCCGGCCCGGCGTGGGCGCGCGAGGTGGTGGATGCCGCGCCGCCATCCGATCTGGCCGTCACCATCTACCGCGATCCCGACCGGCGCGTGGATCAGCCACTCAATCGCGATTTCCCCCAAGGCCTCGCCATGATCAGCGAAACGCGCCGCGTGACGCTGCCCCCCGGCGAATCCACGATCCGTTTCGAAGGCGTGGCCGAAGGGATGATCGGGGTGTCTGCCATCGTCACCGGACTGCCGGGTGGCACGATCGAGAAGAACCGCAACGCCGCGCTGCTGTCACCTGCCGCACTGGTTGACGGGACGCTCGGCAATCGGGTCACCATCACCCGCACCAATCCGGCGACGGGTCAGGCGGTCAGCGAACAGGCGGTGGTGCGCACGCGCGCCGATGGCGGGCTGGTGCTGCAAAGCGGGCGGGGATTGGAAGCGGTGCGCTGCGCCGGCCTGCCCGAAAAACTGACTTTCGACCGCATTCCCGCCGGCCTTTCGGCCAGCCCGATATTTGCGGTCGATACCCGTTCTGACGGGGGCGGCACCTATGACGTGACGCTCACCTACCTTGCATGGGGGTTTGACTGGCAGGCCAATTACGTTGGCACCCTGAAAGCGCAAGGCGCGGCCGGGGCAGGGGAGTTCGAGATGGGCCTCCTCAGCTGGCTGACGCTGGTCAACGACAACGGCCAAAGCTTCGATAAGGCCAAGCTCCAGATCGTGGCGGGCAAATTGAATGTGACCAGCGATTATCAGAGCCTAGCCGATCCCCCGCGGGCCGAGCCGCTGCAATTGCGCTGCTATCCGATCGGCAGCACGGCCGAAGGAACCCCGGTCGAGGATCTTCTGCCGCCTCCTCCTCCGCCGCCTTCGCCCATCTACGCGCCTGCATCGATCATGGTCACCGGTGCAAGGATGCGGTCGCAAGACGCGATGGAATCGATGTCAGCCGTATCCGTCGTCACCGCGGCTGAGGAAAACCTCGGCGATCTGAAGCTGTTCCGCGTGCCGGGCCGGATCGATGTTTCGGCCAAGGGCATGAAGCAGGTCGCGTTCCTGAACAAGGACGCGGTCAAGGCGCGGTTGCTCTATCAGACCGGTTGCAACCCGGACACGTGGATCGACGCAGAGGGTGATCCCCAAGCCGCCGCCATGCTTTTGGTCACGAAGAATGACGAGCAAAAGGGCCTCGGCATTGCGTTGCCGCAAGGGGCAATGACACTTTACGAACCGGCGGATCGGGGTGAACGGCTGGCGGGCAAGACGTCGTTGCGCGATTATGCGCGCGGCCAGGATGTTGAACTTGATCTGGCTGCCAGCGCGCAGGTTTTCGCACGCTGTGCTGCCGTGGCCGAGAAGCGCCGGGCAGATGTCGCGCAGGCGTGGACGGCAATGCGGGCGAGCGTCACCAACGCCAACCCGCACCCGGTGACGCTGCGTCTGCAACTCGGCTGGGCGGGCGGTTATGCGATCCGGTTTCGTGGGAAGAAGGTGGTTGTGAAGAACGGCTATCAGACAGTCGAGGTGACCGTGCCGGCCAATTCGGAACGCAGCTTTGAATGGCGCCTGCGCGAAACGGGGCGTCAGTAGGGCGCCAGTAGGGCTTGGGAATCCGGCTGCGCGAAAATATTTTCGTTCCCTACTTGTTCCATGAGAACAAACGCGATACATACGCTCCAACGGGTGGCGGAAAACTCCGCATTGCCCCTAGGCAATTGAAGGAGCGCGTGCGATGGCTACCCAATTGAAATTGGTGGAAGAGGACAAAAAAGCCGTGGACCGTCAGAAGGCTTTGGAAGCCGCGCTCGCGCAGATTGATCGTGCTTTCGGAAAGGGTTCGGCGATGAAGCTGGGCTCGAAGGAAGCGATGCAGGTTGAAGCGATCTCGACCGGGTCGTTGGGGCTGGATATTGCGCTTGGTATCGGCGGTCTGCCGCGCGGCCGGGTGATCGAAGTGTATGGGCCGGAAAGCTCAGGGAAAACCACGCTGGCGCTGCACGTCATTGCCGAAGCGCAGAAAGCGGGCGGCACGGCGGCCTTCGTGGACGCGGAGCACGCGCTCGATCCGGTGTATGCCAAGAAGCTGGGCGTCGATATCGACGAACTGATTGTCTCGCAGCCGGATACCGGCGAACAGGCATTGGAAATCGTCGATACGCTGGTGCGTTCCAACGCGATTGATGTGCTGGTTGTGGACTCGGTCGCGGCGCTGGTGCCCCGCGCTGAAATTGAAGGCGAGATGGGCGATTCGCACGTCGGCCTTCAAGCCCGCTTGATGTCCCAGAGCCTGCGTAAGCTGACCGGTTCGATCAGCCGTTCGCGCTGCATGGTGATCTTCATCAACCAGCTGCGCATGAAAATTGGGGTGATGTACGGTAACCCGGAAACCACCACCGGCGGCAATGCGCTGAAGTTCTACGCCTCGGTCCGGCTGGACATCCGCCGCACCGGGCAGATCAAGGATCGTGACGAAATTACCGGCAACGCAACCCGCGTGAAGGTGGTGAAAAACAAGGTCGCCCCGCCGTTCAAGCAGGTCGAATTCGACATCATGTACGGCGAAGGCATCTCCAAGATCGGTGAAATCATCGATCTGGGCGTGAAAGCTGGCCTTGTGGAGAAATCGGGGAGCTGGTTCTCGTACGATTCGATCCGCATTGGTCAGGGCCGCGAAAACGCCAAGACCTACCTGAAGGAACAT
>JBIKSA010000048.1:0-15994 GCA_044348875.1 Erythrobacter sp.
GAGGAATTCGGGCTGATCCTGTGCGCGCTGATCGTGGTGCTGTATTGCGGGCTGGTGCTGCGTGCGCTGCTGCGGCTGGTGGGGGAGGACAACCTGTTCGCCCTGTTGGCGGCGGCGGGCCTTGTCACGCAGTTCGGCGGGCAGGCCTTCATCAACATCCTCGTCAACCTGAAGCTGTTCCCGTCCAAGGGGATGACCCTGCCGCTGATTTCCTATGGCGGGTCATCGACACTGGCGGTGTGCTTCACGCTTGGGCTATTGTTGGCGATCACTCGGCGCAATCCGTTCCTCGTCCGTGAGGGCACGGGCCTGCGCGATCTGATCGAACGCAAGGATAACGGCGTATGACCAGTCCTATCCCTTCCGGTGCATCGCGCCACTATGTGCTGGCTGCTGGTGGCACCGGCGGGCACCTGATCCCGGCCTTTGCGCTGGCAGCCGAGCTGCATCAGCGTGGGCATCACGTTGCGCTGATTACCGATGATCGCGGGGCGAATATTCCGGGTAAGCCCGATTTCCTCACCGCCCATGTGCTGCCGGCCGGACGGTTCGGCAAGAACCCGCTGGGCTGGCCCTCGGGCTTGCGCGCGGTGCTGGAAGGCCGGGCGATGGCGCTGCGGCTATTCGAAAGCTTTGCCCCGTCCGCGATCGTTGGCTTCGGCGGATACCCCGCGCTGCCCGCACTGCTCGCTGCGACGGCGGCCAAACTGCCAAGCGTCGTGCACGAACAGAACGCGGTGCTGGGCCGCGTGAACCGTCTGCTGGCGGGGCGGGTGGACGCCATCGCCACGTCCTATGAAAACGTTGATCGCCTAAATCCCAAGCACGCAGCCAAGGTGCATCTGGTGGGCAATCCGGTCCGGCCCGAGGTTCTGGCTCTGCGCGAACAGGATTACCCCGCCTTCACCGAAGAAAGCCTGCTGCGCATTCTGGTGACGGGCGGATCGCAGGGCGCGCGGGTGCTGTCCGACGTGGTGCCCGATGGCCTCGCCATGCTGCCGCCCGCGCTACGCCAGCGGCTGCAAGTGACGCAGCAGTGCCGCGCCGAAGATCTTGAAGCGGTGCGCAGGCGCTATGCCGAGCATGATATTCCCGCGGAACTCGGCACCTATTTCGAAGATATGCATGAACGGCTGGCGGGCGCCCATCTGTTCATCGGACGCGCGGGCGCTTCGACCATTGCGGAGCTGACCGCGGTGGGCCGTCCGGCGATCCTTGTCCCGCTGCCGATTGCCACTGACGATCATCAGGCGGTCAACACGCGCGAGATGGTGAAGGCGGGCGGTGCGCGGATGATCCGGCAGGAAGCATTCCAGCCGAAAGAACTTGCCAAGCAGATTCAGGCGATGGCGATGAACCCGCAGGGCCTGTCCAAAGCCGCACACTGCGCCTTCAATTGCGGGCGACCCGATGCGGCGCAGGATCTGGCCGATCTGGTGGAAAGCATGAGCGGGATTGATCTGATGGACGTGATCCGCGTTGGCGAGGCGGCGCCCCGCGCCGCGCAAGCGACGGTCCGGCCACAAACAGCGCCGCGCAAGGCAGCGAAGGACCAGACAGACCAATGAAGGGCGTCGGCACAGATATCGGCACCATCCACTTCGTCGGCATCGGCGGGATCGGGATGTCGGGCATCGCCGAAGTGATGCACAACCTCGGCTACAAGGTACAAGGCAGCGATCTTGCCGAAGGGCCGAGTGTCGAGCGGCTCCGCGCGCGCGGCATTACGGTGCATGTCGGCCATGTGCGTGAAAACGTCGATGGCGTGGCGGTGGTCGTCACCTCCACCGCCGTGCGGCGCACCAACCCCGAAGTCGCCGCCGCTTTGGAAGCGCGCATCCCCGTGGTTCGCCGTGCCGAAATGCTGGCCGAATTGATGCGCCTGAAATCCACCGTCGCGGTGGCGGGCACGCATGGCAAGACCACCACGACCAGCATGATCGCCACGTTGCTGGATGCAGGCGGGATCGATCCTACGGTCATCAACGGCGGGATCATCGAACAATACGGCTCCAACGCGCGCCTTGGCGATAGCGACTGGATGGTGGTCGAAGCGGACGAAAGCGACGGCAGCTTCCTGCGCCTTGATGGCACCATCGCGGTGGTCACCAATATCGATCCCGAACATCTTGATCACTATGGCGATTTTGACGGGGTGAAGCGCGCCTTTGTGGAGTTCATCCACAACGTGCCATTTTATGGCGCGGCGGTGCTGTGCGTGGATCACCCCGTCGTGCAGGCCGTGATCGGCGATGTGCGGGATCGCAAGGTGGTGACTTACGGTTTCTCGCTTCAGGCCGACATCTGCGGGGTTAATGTCCGTAGCGAAGATGGCGGTAACACCTTCGATGTGATCGTGCATCAGCGCGGACTTGAAGATCGCCGGATCGAAGGCGTGCATCTGCCTATGCCAGGCCGCCACAACGTCCAGAACGCGCTCGCCGCGATTGCGGTGGCGATAGAAATGGGCTGCTCGGACGAAGTGATCCGCACCGGATTTGCCCGCTTTGGCGGCGTGCGGCGGCGGTTCACCAAGGTGGGCAGCGTTGCGGTTGACGGCGGCGCGGTGACGGTGATCGATGATTACGCGCACCACCCGGTCGAAATCCGCGCCGTCCTTTCAGCCGCGCGCGAAGCGGTCGCGGGGACCAAGGGCGCGCGCGTGATCGCAGTGGCCCAGCCACACCGCTACTCGCGCCTTAATGACCTGATGAACGACTTCCAGTCCTGCTTCGACGATGCGGATATCGCCTATGTCGCCCCGGTCTATCCGGCGGGCGAGGAGCCGATCCCCGGCGTCGATCATGCCGCGCTGGTGGCGGGCATCAAAGCGCGCGGACACCGGGCCGCGCGCGAAATCGCGGGCGCCGATGCGCTGGCCGACGTGCTGGCGGGCGAGATTGCTCCGGGTGATTTCGTGGTTTGCCTTGGCGCGGGCGATATCACGCGCTGGGCGGCGGGCCTTGCGCCGGCCATAACCGCTAAACGGGGCGGTGCGGCATGAATCAGGCGGGCGATACCTTCATCTATGACGACGGATCGGCCCCGACCTGCGCTGTCGAAGGGGCGGTGGCATCGCCCATCCCGCTGGATGGCATTCGCGGCAAGCTGACCTGCAAGGCGCCGCTTGCGCCCTACACCTGGTTCAAGACCGGCGGACCTGCCGACTGGCTGTTCGAACCGGCCGACATGGACGATCTCAAGGTTTTCCTCGAACGGTTGGACGGGCAGATCCCGGTGATGGCGCTGGGCCTCGGTTCCAACATGATCGTGCGCGATGGCGGTGTTCCCGGCGTGGTGGTGCGGCTGGGCAAGGCGTTCGCGGGCGTCAAGCACAGCGGTGAAATGGAACTCACCTGCGGCGGCGGGGCGAGCGGCATTCTGGTTGCCTCCACCGCGCGTGACCTTGGCATTGCGGGACTGGAGTTTCTGCGCGGCATCCCCGGCACCGTCGGCGGCTTCGTGCGGATGAACGGCGGTGCCTACGGGCGCGAAGTCGCCGATGTGCTGATCGATTGCGCGGTGATCCTGCACGACGGCAGCTTCATCACGCTGAACGCCTCGGAACTGGATTACTCCTATCGCCATTCCGGGCTGCCGGATGGGGCGATTGTGGTATCAGCACGGCTCCGGGGGCATCCGGGTGACCCCAAAGAGATCGGCGCGGAAATGGAACGGATCGCCGCGGCGCGTGAAGCCAGCCAACCCTTGCGCACGAAAACCGGCGGATCGACCTTCAAGAACCCGGATGGCCACAAGGCTTGGGCCTTGGTTGACGCGGCCGGTTGCCGCGGCCTTGCGCTGGGCGGGGCGCAGGTCAGCGAGAAGCACACCAATTTCCTCATCAACACCGGCACCGCCACCAGCGCCGACATCGAAGGATTGGGCGAGCTGGTGCGCGACAAGGTCTATGCCCATTCCGGCGTCAGCCTCGAATGGGAAATCCAGCGAGTAGGACGTCCGTGACTTTCGACAAACCCCTCCACGTTGCCGTCCTGATGGGCGGCTGGGCGAATGAACGCCCCGTCTCGCTGTCGAGCGGAGCGGGCGTCGCCGATGCGCTGGAGAGCAAGGGCCACCGCGTCACCCGCATCGATATGGGCCGCGATGTCGCGTTGCGGCTGGCGGAAGCGAAGCCCGATGTGGTGTTCAACGCGCTCCACGGCGTGCCGGGGGAAGATGGCACGGTGCAGGGGATGCTCGACCTTATGGGGCTGCCCTATACCCATTCGGGCCTCGCCACATCGGTGATCGCGATCGACAAGCAACTGACCAAGCAGGCGCTGGTGCCCCATGGCATCCCCATGCCGGGCGGGCGGATCGTCACGCGTGAGGAGCTTTACCAGCGCGACCCCCTGCCGCGCCCCTATGTGTTGAAGCCGGTCAACGAAGGTTCCTCCGTCGGTGTCGCCATCGTCACCGCAGACAGCAATGTCGGCAACCCGATCAGCCCGGATGCACGCGGCCCCTGGCAGGAATTCGCCGAACTGCTCGCTGAACCCTTCATCAAGGGCCGCGAACTCACCGCCGCTGTGCTCGATGGCCCCGATGGCCCCCGCGCGCTAGGCGTCACCGAATTGGTGGTTGCAAACGGCTTCTACGATTACGAGAACAAATATACCGCCGGGCGGACGGAACACATCTTCCCCGCCAAGCTGCCGCAAGCAATCACTGCCCTTTGCGAAGCCTATGCCGTCAAGGCGCATCAGGTCTTGGGCTGCCACGGCACCAGCCGCACCGATTTCCGCTGGGACGAGGAAGCAGGCGAGGACGGGCTGTTCGTGCTCGAAACCAATACCCAGCCGGGCATGACGCCCTTGAGCCTCGTGCCCGAACAGGCGGCGCATTGCGGCATTTCCTATGCTGATCTGGTTGAAATGCTGGTGGCAGAAGCTTTACGGGTCCACAGCCTGAAGCAGAAGGGAGGCAGCAGTGGCACAGCAGATCAGGCGTAATGGCACTGGCGGCGTGCGCCGCGTTGCCAAGGCTCAGAGCCGCGCTGTAACCGCCCGTAAGGCGCGCGGATCGGCCAGCGGCTTCATGGACGCCGCGATGGGCGTGCTGCCCTTCACGGAAGAACAATGGAGCCGCATATGGCTCGCCATGATTATCGGCGGCGCGGTCGCGATTGCTTTTGTCATTGCCAGCCTTGCCGGTGTGCCGGCCTTGGCGCAGGCGCAGGTGGCGCGGATTGCCGCTGATGCCGGGTTCGAAGTGCGAAATGTGCGCGTCACTGGCACAGCGCAGATGGACGAACAGCAGGTCTATGCCCGCGCGCTTGCCATTCGCAATCAGCCGATGCCCGACGTCGATATCGCCAAGCTGCGCGCGGAATTGCAGGCTTTGCCGTGGGTCAAGGATGCGCGGGTTTCGATCCAGCTGCCGCACACGCTGGCCGTCGACATTGTCGAACGCACGCCCCACGCGGTTCTGGAAAAGGCCGACCGGCTCGTGCTGATCGATGCGACCGGCGTCGAACTGGAACCGGTCGCTGCCGACAAGTCGAAGGGGATGCTGCGGCTGGCCGGACCGGGCGCGGGAAAGCAGGCCCGCGCGCTTGAGGCGTTGCTGGCCTCTGCCCCTGCGCTCAGCCCGCGGGTGGATGCGGCAGAATGGGTCGGCAACCGCCGCTGGAACCTGACATTCAAGACCGGACAATTGCTCGCGCTGCCCGAAGGCGAAGTTGAAGCGGCAACCGCGCTGGTCAAATTCGCGCGGCTGGACGGCAAGAACCGCCTGCTGGGCGGCAAGGTGCTGGCCTTCGACATGCGCACGCCGCCGCGGCTTTACATGCGGTTGCCCGATGTCGCCGGAAAGCCCAAGATCGTCGCCGCTGGCGAAGATGGGGAGCCGACCTGATGGCCGCCAACCCGCCAGTTCGCGCTGCCCCACCCCGCCGTCTCGCCCGCACCTATGCGGCGGTGAACATCGGATCGTTCCGCATCTCGGCCATGATCATGGGTGAGACCGAAAGCGGCGATTTGCAGGTGCTGGGCAGCGGCCACCGCGCCAGCGCCGGGGTCAAGCGCGGCTATGTCACCGATATGGCGACTGCCAGCCATGCGATCCGCGACGCTGTTGAACGCGCCGAAAAAAGTGCTGGCACTCCCGTCAGAAGCGTTTGGGTCGCCTGTGCCGGGGCAGGGTTGGCCAGTCATGTCGTTTCGGTCGATATCGAAATCGGCGGGCGGCGGATCGAGGATGAGGATGTCGAACAGCTGCTGATCGAAGCCCAGGGCATGATCCAGCCCGATGGCCGCAAGGTGCTGCACGCCCAGCCAGCCCATTACACGCTGGACGGCGCGCACGGTGTTGCCAATCCGCGCGGGCTGCATGCCGAACGGCTTGGCGTGGATATTCACGTGATGCTGGCCGACGGCGGTCCGATCAGGAACCTGACGGAAGCGGTGCAGAACGCGCATCTGGAGGTGGAGGGCATGGTCGCAGCCCCGCTCGCCGCCGGGCATGCCTGCCTGTCACCCGAAGAACGCGAACTGGGTGTTGCCTTGGTGGAAATCGGCGCGGACATCACCAATGTTGCGGTGTTTGCAGGCGGAATGTTGCTGGGGCTGCACGCCGTGCCGATGGGTTCGGGATCGATCACCGATGCGATTGCCAGCAGCTTTGGCATACGCCGCAGTCAGGCCGAACGGCTGAAATGCGTCGCCGGATCGGCCATCGCCAGCCCTGCCGATCACCGCGAGCTAATCCCGGTCAGCGGCCCCTCGGAATTGGGGAGCGAAGGCGCCGAGGCCGGATCGTCCGGAGGCCCGCTGGCGCGCGGGGCCGATGACAAGAACCGTATCGTGCGGGCCGAACTGATCGCGGTCGTGACGCAGCAGCTTGCCGTGCTGACCGGAGAGATTGGCAAGGCGCTCAAGTCGATGGGCTTTGCAGGGAGCCGGGCGGGGCAGGTCGTGCTGACAGGCGGCGGGGCCGAGCTTGCCGGTATGGCCGATTTCATGCAGGGTGCGCTTGGCCAGCCGGTGCGGCTCGGACGGCCACCCCAGCTTACCGGAATGCCCGAAGCGCACCATGCGCCGGGCTTTGCGACGCTGGCAGGGCTGTGTCTTTATGCCGCCGATGACCCGGTCGATATCCGCGCGGTGGGCGCGGGCCGGGGCAGTGTTTACAAGGCCTTTGCGCACGAAAGCGGGATGATGGCATTGCCGATGCGGCTGATGCGTGCGCTCAAGGAGTATTTCTGATCGGCGGCAGCAGCACTTTCCTTGGCTGCCGCCGGCAAAACCGGCCCGATGCTGTGGATAAGGGTGTCGCCGCTATCAAATGTCGGCCATGATTATGTCACAGACGTTAACTGGTGGGGAACTAGTGTGAAAATATATTGCCCCCGCGCCTGGAGGACCAGCTGATGAGCATCAATATCGGACCCGCTGCGACCGACGACCTGCGTCCTCGCATTACCGTTATCGGGGTTGGCGGGGCCGGCGGAAACGCGATCGCCAACATGATTGCGGCCGAAATCGAAGGCGTCGAATTTATCGTCGCCAACACCGATGCGCAGGCATTGAGTACGTCTCCCGCGGAACGGCGCATCCAGCTTGGCCCCGATATCACCGGCGGCCTTGGCGCAGGCGCGCGGCCCGAAGTGGGCAAGGCTGCGGCTGAAGAAACCGTGGCCGAGGTCGAGCGGGCGCTTGAAGGCGTCAACATGTGCTTCATCGCGGCAGGCATGGGCGGAGGCACCGGAACCGGCGCCGCGCCTGTAATTGCTGAAATCGCACGCCGCATGGGCGTGTTGACCGTGGGCGTGGTGACCAAGCCGTTCCTGTTCGAAGGCACGCGCCGGATGCGCGCCGCCGAAGCCGGGATCGAGGAGCTTCAGGACCACGTCGATACTCTGATCGTCATTCCCAACCAGAACCTGTTCCTAGTCGCCAAGGCGGAAACCACCTTCAAGGAAGCGTTCCAGCTGGCCGACGAAGTGTTGCAGCAGGGTGTGCGTTCGATCACCGATCTGATGGTTATGCCGGGTCTTATCAACCTCGACTTTGCCGACGTGCGCTCCGTTATGAGCGAAATGGGCAAGGCGATGATGGGGACAGGCGAGGGCGAAGGTGAAAACCGCGCGCTCGAAGCGGCCGAACAGGCGATTGCCAACCCGCTGCTTGACGGTGTCAGCATGGCGGGCGCGAAGGGCGTGATCATCTCGATCATCGGCGGCGAAGATATGCGCCTGCTCGAAGTCGACGAAGCCGCTAACCACATCCGCGAACTGGTGGATGAAGACGCCAACATCATCTGGGGCAGCGCGTTCAACCCTGACCTTAAGGGTAAGATCCGCGTTTCGGTGGTCGCAACCGGCATCGAGCAAACCGCCATCGGCCAGTCGGAACGTTCGCAGCCGGTATCGCTCGGCCAGTCGCGCGCGCCCAAGCGCCCGGTGCTTGAACTGTCCGACGACGAAGGCTTGAGCGCTCTTCCCTCGGAGGAAGAGACCGCACCCCCATCGGCCCCCTTGGCTGCGCCGGTCTTCAATCTGACTGATCCTGCCCCTGTCGTCTCGGCAGCCGATTATGACGACGAACCGCTCGATCTCGCCGCAGAGGATGAAGAGGAAGCGGGCGCCGATTATCCCCCCGCTGCGCCCTTCGAGCTGACCGGGATGCAGGCCGGTGACGGTTACGGCGAAGAATATGCCGAGGATGTCGACAGTATTGTCGATCCGCTCGCCGGACTGCGCGGTGCTAGCGAGGGCGAAGGTGAGGAGCCGCTCGAACTCGGCAATGACTATACGTCTTACAGCGAAGCGGAAGAACCTGAGCAGGATGATCTACTGTCCAGCGCAGATAGGCTGGCGGAGGAAGATCGCCCGGTCGAAGCAAAGCTTGGCGGCGGTCGGCGACGTTCGTTATTGGGCGGCGGCAACGAAGGCGGCGCAGCTGGCGGGGTAGCGGGCGGGGGCAGCACGCTGTTCGAACGCATGGCCAATCTGTCGCGCAGCACGACCCGCGATGACGAGGAAGATGATGACGGCGACGACAGCCCGGCACTCAGCATTCCGCGCTTCCTTGGCCGTCAGAACAACCAGTAAGCGCACGCCTGCCGCGTCATGTCGCAGCGCCGCTGGCGCGCGGCGCGCGGCTTGCTAAGGCCTGCATGATGGTGTCGCGCCTTTCAGCTCTGTCCACTCTGGCGCTATGCGCTGCGCTGCTTCCTTTGGGGGCGGCGCAGGCGCAAGACGTGGTGGCGCGACCGGTGGTGCAGGCGCTTCCTTCTGATGAAGTCCAGCGGCTGAACCGCGCGCTGATCGCTCTGGCCAAGGCGCCGCGCGATCGTGATGCGCTTGTCGAAGCCGGGCAGGCGGCGCTGGGGGTGGATGATCTGGAGGCGGCGGTCGGTTTTTTCGGGCGTGCTGCTGAAGTTGATCCGGGCCATCCTGCGGTCGCATCCGGGCTGGGCGGGGTCTATCTGCGTGCAGGCCGTGCGGGAGAGGCGCTGTTGCAATTCGACCGCGCGCTGGCCGCCGGAGTGGATGAGCGCGCTGTGCAAGCCGATCGCGCCCTGACGCTTGATCTGGTGGGTGAGCATCCTGCGGCGCAGGCAGCCTACACCCGTGCGCTCGAACTCGACCCCGGCAATGACGAGGCGCGCCGGCGGCTGGCGATTAGTTTCGCCATCGCAGGTAACCGCGCCCGGTTTGAAGATACCTTGCGCCCACTGCTGGACCGGCGCGATATGGCGGCGCAGCGGTCGCGGGCGTTCGGCCTTGCCATCATCGGCGACGCTGACCGCGCTGCGGCAATCGTCGAACAGGTGATGCCGCGCGATCTGGCGACGCGGCTGGTGCCCTATCTCAGCTATATGCCGCGCTTGACCAGGCCGCAGCAGGCGGCGGCGGCGAACCTTGGCATATTCCCGCGGGCGGCGGATATCGGGCGCGATGATCCGCGCCTTGCCCGCTTTACGGCAGAGGAGCGCGCGGACAGCCGCCTTGCGCCGTCAGGGCCGCCGCTGGATGCCCCTTCGGCGCGTTTGCCTGCACCCGTTCCTGCTTCTGTGACCACCCTGGCGCCGGTTACGACCGTCTATTCCGAGAAGGTCGCAGCCTCCACCATCGGTGCTGCGCCAATGCCACTACCCGCGCCGACACGCGCCCCGACATCGGCACCTGAGCCCGTGCCAACCCCTGAGCCGGCGCGCGTGGCGACAGTCACACCGGTCGCTGTCATGACTGCCGCACCCGCACCCGCACCCGCACCGGAACCGGAACCGGAACCGGAACCGGAACCGGAACCGGCACCGGCACCCGCACCTGTTGTCGTTCCGCTCCGCGTCGCTGACGCCTTTGCGGATCTCGGTGCGCCGCTGCCAGATGCGCGGGTTTCGGGCGACGCGGTCGATATCTCGCGAATCACGATCAGGCGTGACCCCCCGCCTCCGCCTCCCGTGGCCAAGCCCGCCGAAAAGCCGAAGCCCAAGGAACCGCCCAAACCCGTTCACCCCAGCAGGGTCTGGGTGCAGGTCGCCACCGGGAAGAAGATCGACGCGCTGGCGTTCGACTGGCGGCGGATAGCCAAGGAAGGCGGCAAGCCGCTCGCCAATCTTAAGCCGCATACCGCGCGCTGGGGTGCGACCAACCGCCTCATCGTCGGCCCGGTCGCCAGCCGCGACAAAGCCGAAGCACTGGTCCGCGAGTTGAAGGCCAAGGGGCTCGACAGCTTCCTGTGGCTCAGCGACGAAGGTGAGGCTGTTCAGCCACTTAAGTAGCGCTGTGGATTGATCCCCGGGTTTCTTTGCACAGGCTTTGCACAGGTCTGTCCGGTTCTCCCCAGCCACCCTGACATGGGTGATTGCCAACCGGCCCGCTTCGCGTCCATCCCTGCCCCAATGGTGCTCCAGACCCCTCCCGCCCCGAAAGCCCGGCCATGAAAGTGCAAGACATGGACTATTCCGCCGAGGACGATGCGGCCCCCGTCGAGATGCTCGCCAGCCTGTTCAACGCGCGCGGCTGGCCGTGTGAAATGGTGTCCGATGACGAAATGACCGGCGAAGTGCAGGGCAGCTGGGCCAATTACCAGCTGCGCGCGATCTGGCGGGCCGAAGACGGCGTGCTCCAGTTCCTGTGCCTGCCCGACATCCGCGTGCTCGAGGACAAGCGTGCGGCCGCCTACGAATTGCTCTGCCTGGTTAACGAACAGATGTGGCTGGGGCATTTCGACATCTGGTCGAATGGCGACGTGCTGCTGTATCGCCACGGCGCCTTGCTCGGCGATCACGGGCGGCTCAGCCTTGATATGGCGCAGGCGCTGGTGGAAAGCGCGATCGACGAATGCGATCGCTTTTACCCTGCCTTCCAGTTCGTGCTGTGGGGCGGCAAAAGCCCCCGCGACGCGCTGGAGGCGGCGATGGTCGACGCCGCAGGCGAAGCCTGAGGGCGCGGGCCAGCGACATGATCACACGCCTCCTCATCATCGGCTGCGGCAATATGGGCGGAGCGATGCTCGCCGGGTGGCTGGCAGCCGGCGAGGACCCGTTGCGGTTTGCAGTGCTCGACCCCGGATTGCCCGAAGCGCCCGCAGGCGTGGCGCTTTATCGCAGCGCGGATGAGGCTTCGGGCGCGGGGCATGATGCGGTTCTGATCGGCTTCAAACCGCAGCAGCTTGGCGCGCTCGGCCCGGGATTGCAGGGACTGACAGCGGGCAGGGCGGTCTATTCGCTGCTCGCCGGGATCACGCTGGAGCAATTGGCCGTCGCCTTCCCGGCAGCCACCGCACACGTGCGGGTGATGCCGAACCTCGCTGCGCGGATCAACAAATCGCCGGTCATTCTGGCTGAGTGCGGGCTGGGGCCGGAAGGCCGCGTCACAGCGTTGGCTCTGTTCGGTGCGCTCGGCAGTGCGGTGTGGCTGGATGACGAGATGCAGTTCGATCTGGTCACCGCGCTCGCCGGATCGGGGCCGGGCTTTGTCTATCGCTTTATCGATGCGCTGGCGGGTGCGGCGGTCGATCTCGGGCTTGACGAAGGGACTGCGGCCAGCCTCGCGCTCGCTACGGTAGAAGGCGCTGCGGCCTTGGCTGCTGCGTCAGATGTTGGCCCCGCCACCCTTGCTGACCGCGTGGCCAGCCCCGGCGGCATGACCCGCGAAGGGCTGAATGTGCTGGATGAAAACGCGGCGCTGCGCCGTCTGCTGGGCGAAACCTTGCGCGCCACGCGCGACAAGGGTGCGGCGCTATCCAAGGGCAGTTAACATTAATAAGTGTTAAGCTGAACGACGTGCGCGCTTTGCAATCCGGTTTCGCTTGAAAAGCTGCGCCGAAACACCGATATTCGCGTCATTGGAGAGCGCGGCGTTTCGCGCTCCGACACGGAAAGGCTAAGGGTTTCACAATGGCTGACTGGAAAGACACCTCGCGCGATGCGCAGCGGCTGGGCTCTGTACCCCGCGCCGGGGGCGATGTCGCCGGCCGCGTGAGCTATGACGAGGGCCTGCGTTCGCACATGCTCTCGATCTACAACTACATGACGTCTGGCATCCTGCTGACCGGGATCGTCGCGCTGCTGGCCTTCACCAGCGGTGTGGCTGAAACGATCTTCACCGGCGGTATCCTGCGCTGGATCGTCGCGCTGTCGCCGCTGGCCATCGTGTTTGCGATGAGCTTCGGCGCCAACCGCTTCAGCACTGGTACGCTCCAGCTGATGTTCTGGGGCTTTGCCACACTGATGGGCCTGTCGCTCTCGTCGATCTTCCTGGTTTACACCGGCGGTTCGATCGCGACGACCTTCTTCGCCACGGCGGCGGCCTTCGCCGGCCTGTCGCTATACGGCTACACCACCAAGAAGAACCTGTCCGGCATGGGCAGCTTCCTGATCATGGGCGTGATCGGCCTGATCGTCGCATCGCTGCTTAATATCTGGCTGAAGTCGCCCGCGTTCCACTACGCGATCAGCTTCATCGGCGTCCTGATCTTCGCCGGCCTGACCGCTTATGACACGCAGCGCCTGAAGAACGAGTACGAATATCTGCGCGGCACGCAGTTTGCCGGCAAGGCCGTGATCCTTGGCGCGTTGAGCCTCTATCTGGACTTCATCAACATGTTCCAGTTCCTGCTCAGCTTCCTCGGCAACCGGGAGTAATCCTGCGCCGCTGCCAGCCAACGGTCTGGCGCATGAATGTTGAAATGTCTGATGCCCGGGACCTTTACAAAGGTTCCGGGCATTTGCTTTGTCGGTCGGCGCGGCTATCGCGCCGGCTTCATGCTCGAGCAAGCTGCTGAAGCGCAATTTGCCACGGAACGCTGCACAGCCCGCAGCACGAGAGAGAGACATTCGATGACCGCGGCAACGCAGACACCTTCCCCCTATAATCGCAGCGCCCCGCGCCGGCCCATCGGCCTTGCCATCACGGCGCTGGGCGTTGGCGGAGCGCTGCTTGCCGGCTGCGCCACGCCTGCGCCGCCGCCGCCGCCTCCCCCGCCCCCGCCGGCCGTATTGGTCGAAGCCGTGCCTTATCGCCCGCTGCCGCCCGGCGGCGCGCATTACGTCATGGATCTGCCAGCACGCGGCCCTGACGGACGCCGCTTGACGGTCAATTCCAACCTGTCGGGCGATCAGTTGATCTGGAACCTGCGATCGGCATGGAATGTGGCGGCGCTTAATTGCCTTGCGCCCGAATACGACCCGATCCTGCAAGGCTACCGCGCCTTCCTGACGACGAACGTCACGAGGCTGAAGGCGGTCAACGACCGGCTCGAGAAGAGCTACACCAGCCGCTTCCGCGTCCGCCGCGATGCCATCATCGCGCGCGATGGCTACACGACGCAGGTCTATAACTTCTTTGCCGAACCTGCCGCACGCGCCGGATTTTGCCGCGCCGCGCTCGACATGTCGAACCGCGCGCTGGCCGCCCCGCAAACCGATCCGCTCGCCTTTGCGCAGGGCAATTTTGACGGGCTGATGGTGCCGTTCGAACAGTTCTACGATGAATACGAAGCCTATCAGCGCGTTTCGGCGGAGTGGGATGCGAAATGGGGCGCGATGTATGGCTCCTCGCAGCCCGGCTGGTTGGCGGTGCAGCAGCACCGCGCAGGGCTGGCGCCCGAACCGGCTGTGGGCGCAGTGCAGACCGTGATCGACCCTGTCACCGGTCTGCCGGTGCCGGTCATTCCTGTCACCGAAGGGGTAACTTCCCAGCCGGTAGTGCAGCCGATGCCCCCCGCCAGCGGCGGTGTTAAGGGCAAGTAGTCAGCCGGCCCGCGACGGACAAAAACGCCGTTGCACGGGGATTTTCTTCCCGCTAATGCCCGCAATTGTCTGCTCCCTTACGGGGATTGGCGGACGCGAAAACCTGGAACGGGGCCGTAGCTCAGATGGGAGAGCGCGTCGTTCGCAATGACGAGGTCAGGGGTTCGATCCCCCTCGGCTCCACCAGTTTTCGCCCTCAGGCGCCGGTCGCGGCCCACCCGGGCTGCTTGGCTTTCGCGCCATAAGGCGCGACCGCGCGCCCGCAGCGACGTAGGGGCAGCCAGCGTCAGCAAGGATATTGCGCTCGCGCAGGCGAGCGCCTAAAAACAAGATGCGCCGAGGTAACGGGAATGCGGTTTGATTCCGCAGCTGTCCCTGCAACTGTAAGCGGTGAGTATCAGGTAGCGCGCTCTCTTGCGAAAGGGGGCAGCCACTGGAGCGGCGACGCTCTGGGAAGGTGAGCACCGGATGCGTTGATCCGTGAGCCAGGAGACCGACCGGGGCGTGTCGCTCTTTGCTTGGCTCAGGGATTGGTCAGGCGCGGATAAACACTTCTGTTGTGAGCGACATCGCTGGGCTGTGAGGGATCGAAACCCTTGCGGCCACCATGTTGCTGATGACGGGAGGAATCCGTGAAAAATCTGAAATTACTGGGCAGCGTCGCTGGGGCGGCGCTGGTGTGGGCTGTGCCCGTGGCGGCGCAGGATACCTCGGAAGAACCTAACTTCGACGAAGGGGATCCAGTGGGGGAGCGCATTGCGCCCGAACCTATTCTTGTTTCGGCAAGCCGCTTGCCATTGGTTCCTCTATCCGAATTCACCGGCTCGGCGCTGGTCATCACCGCTGAACAGCTGGAACAGCGCCAGACCCGCGACATCGCCGACATCCTGCGCGATGTTCCCGGCGTCGCGGTCGCAGGTATCGCAGGCCAGACCCAGATCCGCCTGCGCGGCTCAGAAGCCAATCATGTGCTCGTGCTGGTCGACGGGATCGAGGTTTCCGATCCCTTCGCTGGCGAGTTCGATATTGGCACCCTGCAAACCGAAGTCGGCGCGCGCGTCGAAGTCCTGCGCGGGCCGCAGTCTGCGCTCTATGGCCCGGACGCGATCGGCGGCGTGGTCGCCTATGAAAGCGCCAGCGGGCGCGCTGTCCCGGGCTTTGCCGCGCGGATTGAAAGCGGCACCGATAACACCATCAACGGCGCGCTGCGTTACGGCGCGGCAGGTGATAGCTGGGATGCGGCGCTCTCTGCTGTCGTGGTCAGCACCGATGGCCAGCCCAACGCCCGGAACGGCACGCGCGACATCGGGCGCGATAGCTACACGCTGTCGGGCAAGGGTAACGCCGAGGTGACGGACGGCCTCGCCCTGCGCGCCGCCGCCCGTTTCACCCGCACCGAGGGCAAGACCAACGATAGCGACTTCAACCGCAACAGCCCGACCTTCGGCTTCACCATCGACAGCCCCGGCGTGGCCTTCACCAACGAGGCGGTTTACGCCCTCGTCGGCGCGCGGGCCGAGGTGCTGGAGGGGCGCTGGACGCATGATCTGTCCGCTCAGATCGCCGAAGTCGACCGAGAGACGGACAGTCCCTTCGGCCTGACCTCGGCCAGCGAAGGCGACCGGCTCAAGGCGTCGTATGTCACCACGTTCAAGCTGGCGGAAGAACACAACCTGGCCTTCGCCGCCGATTGGGAGCGCGAGAGCTTCCGCAACGCGCTGGCCGCCAGCGGTGGGTTCACCGGGCGGCGCGCAATCGAGCAGACCGGCTTCGTGGGCGAATACCGTTA
>JBIKSA010000050.1:0-15545 GCA_044348875.1 Erythrobacter sp.
TCGGCTCATCACATCCTGGGGCTGGAGCAGGTCCCAAGGGTTTGGCTGTTCGCCAATTAAAGTGGTACGTGAGCTGGGTTCAGAACGTCGCGAGACAGTTTGGTCCCTATCTGCCGTGGGCGTCGATACTTGAAAGGAGTTGCCCCTAGTACGAGAGGACCGGGGTGAACATACCTCTGGTGTACCTGTCATTCTGCCAAGAGTGCCGCAGGGTAGCTATGTATGGACGGGATAACCGCTGAAAGCATCTAAGCGGGAAGCCTCCCTTGAGATTAGGTATCTTTGAACCGTGATAGACCATCACGTTGATAGGCCGGGTGTGGAAGTGCAGTAATGTATGGAGCTAACCGGTCCTAATAGTTCATATCGCGCTTGAGAATTCGCACTGTCAACGACAGGCCTGCCTTCCGGCAGACCACGTTGGCGGAGAATGTCTCCAGCCAGATACGCCCTTTACCACTCACCACCCGTGAGTGTGCATCGATTTAAAAACCCGCATCCACTGGCCCCATTGCTTGGTGGCCATAGCGTCTGTGACCCACCCGATCCCATCTCGAACTCGGCCGTGAAACCAGACTGCGCCGATGGTACTAACGCTCAAGCGTTGGAAGAGTAGGGCGTCGCCAGGCATTGAAGCCAGTGGAAGCGGGGTGTAACCCATTCACAAAGTCAACAGGGCTGACCCGCAAGGGCAGCCCTTTTGCCGTCTCTGGTGCTCCGGCACTCGAGACCAAACTCATGACCCCCAAAGGATCATGAAATCGGTACCGCGGGATGGAGCAGCCCGGTAGCTCGTCAGGCTCATAACCTGAAGGTCGTTGGTTCAAATCCAACTCCCGCAACCACCACCAAAATCCACTCACAATTACACAACCCCCTAAGACCAGAGGGCAATCACGCAAGAGCGGCCTTCTGCGAAAGGATCCGGCCATAAACAGGCTCCATCGCAACGATCGCATCACGGTGTGGCTGTTCGGGTTGTGGCGACATTCCATAAGTAAGGGACGGCAAATACGCATCCCACTGAGGGAAGGAGCGCCGCAGAGCGCCGAACCGCCCGCGAATCTGGGTATCTCCAGTCGTAATTGCTTGATCAGGCCAGCAATCGCGCACCATCTTGATGCTGGCCCGTAACGCGGAGCAGAAACTCAGGCCCTGACATCGCCAAGCCAGCAGCCCCTTCTTCGGCTGCTTGAACGTCGAGATGTGCGCATCGCTGTCAACGATCAGCGCAAGGTGGGGTTGGCGCTCCGCTCATGCTTCAACGGACCAGTAGTCACGCAGGCCGGCGCCGCCTGTGACACGCCGTTCGCCCGAGGGCGAAATATTCATTTCAGAAGATAACCTGGTGCGGTCGAGAAGACTCGAACTTCCACGGGCTTTCGCCCACAACGACCTCAACGTTGCGCGTCTACCAATTCCGCCACGACCGCACTCGAGGATATAGGGACAGCCAAACGGCTAGCCCCGTGGTAGGAGCGGGCCACTAGCAAGGGGTTTTGCCGCGCGCAAGCGGTTTGACGCAAACTTCTGCTTGCCGCTTAACGCGGGGCCCACCCGATGAAGGCCGTCGCCGCGCCGGGCGGGATGTTGGCAATCGCTTCAGTCACCGTCACCGTTTCGCCGGGGGCAAGGCGGCGCTTGGCGGGCACGACAACCCAATCGCCCACGTTGCGATCCCGCGCATCGCTGAACACCACCAGCACGTTCGGAACGTCGAGACTTTTACCTGCTGTGTTGGTGATGGTGCCGCGTACCCGGAAGATCGCTTCCCCGTTAGCGAGCTGTTCCTTGCGCTGCTGCGATTTGGGGAATTCAAGTTCAAGCCCGGGCCGGCCCACGCCGAAGGTCGGGCGCTGCAGTGGCAGCCAGTCGGGCAAGCCGTAGTAATTTACCGCAACCGCCGTCCCCGTCGCCACAGCAGCGAAAAGCCCGGCGGCCAGCGTCCACATCCGCAGCGAGTTGCGCCTGCGCGTGAACGGCGCCCGATAGTCAAACTGAGACCCGCGTCCGTCATCGCCGTCTGCATAGCCGCTATCTTCGACGAACGCCGGATCGGCTGTGACGTCCTGCGCCGGGCGCGGTGGATCGTTGCGCTCAAGCGTGGGCGGCGGTGGAGCAACCTCTGGCTCAACCTGCTGGCTCAGGCCGCGGCGCATCACCCGCATTGCGAGGGATGCGTCACCATCTCTGGCGTCCTGCTCCGGCTGGGTATTGGGTGTGCGCCAATGGCTGACCGAAGGACCGTTGTTCTGAGGCCCCGGCGCAGCGGCCGGTTCCGGCGGGGCGGTCCGGGGTGGGCTGGGCGGGACTGGAGCTGGGGCTGGCTGAGATTGCGGCGCAGGTGGCGCGAGATCTAAGGCCGCATCGGGTTCCTGGAACCAGCTGTGCTTGCACTTCGCGCAGCGCACGGTGCGCCCCTCGCTACCGATGGCAGCATCGGGCACCGCATATCGGGTGCCGCAGGCTGGGCAGGCAATAATCATGTCCTATTAGGCAATAGTCTTCGTGCCCCCTTGCACAAGAGCAAGCGTCCTGCGCCACCGCATTTACCCTATGTTTTCCACATTGCGGGGCGTAAATCCGACAATTGGTAGCGCTTCGTGCGAAGTTCAGCTTCCCCGCCGCGCGCCCCCCTGATAGGTGCTCGGGATGAGCGAAACCCTTGCCGGTCACGTGAAATTCGACAATGTCGGGCTGCGCTACGGCACCGACCCAGAGGTTTTGAGCGATCTAAGCTTCACGCTTTTTCCCGGCAGCTTCTATTTTCTGACGGGCGCGAGCGGCGCGGGCAAAACCAGCCTGCTGAAGCTGCTCTACCTGGCGCAGCGCCCTTCGCGCGGGGCGATCCGGATGTTCGGGCAGGATCTGGTCACCATGCCGCAAAGCCGGCTGCCTGATCTGCGACGCAGGCTTGGCGTGGTGTTCCAGAATTTCCGGCTGGTGCCGTATCTGTCCGCCTTCGATAATGTCGCGCTGCCGCTGCGGCTGGCCGGGACTGAAGAAAAGCGCGTGGTCAAGGCGGTTGGCGATATGCTCGACTGGGTGGGCCTGTCGCACCGGGCCCATGCGATTCCGGCGACAATGTCCGGAGGCGAACAACAGCGCGTGGCGATCGCCCGTGCGGTAATCGGCAGGCCCAAGATGCTCATCGCGGATGAGCCGACCGGCAACGTCGATCCTGACATGGCGCTGAAACTGCTGCGCTTGTTCGAGGCGCTCAACAACCGTGTCGGCACGACGGTGGTGGTGGCCACCCACGATGTCCACCTGCTGAAAAAGGTGCCGGATTCGCTGATCATGCGGCTGCATAAGGGCCAGTTGTCCGACCCCACCGGTGCGCTCCGCTATCCGCCGCGCCCGTCGGCGTCCGGCGGGAGCGGCGCGGCATGAGCACGCTTCCCCCGCTTCCTCCCGGCTCCGGGCCTGACGAAGACGAGGCCCTGCCCGAGCGCCCCTGGGGGCGGGCCGCGGCGCGGCTTTTGCCGCCCTCACGCCTGACTGGGCCGATCCCTTGGGTGATTGCGATCCTGATCGCATTGGTGGTGATTGCCGCTGCGGGCGGCCTTGCACTGCGCAATCTTGCCACCAGCGCGAGTGCCGGCTTGTCGAGCGCGGTCAGCGTGCAGGTGATCGAGCCTAATCCTGAACTGCGCGAAGCCCGCGGGGCAGCAGCGGCAAAGGTGCTGGTCGGGATGGAGGGCGTCGCGGGCGTGCGGCAGGTACCCGAAGCGGATCTGGTCGCGATGTTGGAGCCATGGCTCGGCGAAGGTGCAGGCGAGGGCGATGTGCCGATTCCCGCGCTGATCGATGTCGAGCTGGAGCGGACCGCGGGTCCCGCTGAGATTGAACGGATCAAGACTGCGCTGGGCAGCGTGCCGGGTGCGCGGGTCGATGCGCAGGGAGACTTCCTGCGCCCCGTCAACAATGCGCTTGCCGCGCTGCAATGGCTGGCGCTGGGGTTGATAGCGCTGGTTGCACTGGCAACCGCTGCGGCGGTTTGGCTGGCGGTGCGCAATGCCTTTGCCAGTGCGCGCGAAACGGTCGAGATCATGCACCTGCTGGGCGCAAGCCAGCGACAGATTGCAGCCGTGTTTCTGCGCGACGTATTGAGAGAGGCCGCGTTCGGCGCCGTTCTGGGCGGTGCCTTGGGGGCAGCGGCGGTGTGGCTGCTGGGACAGCAATTCGCCGCGCTCGATAGCGGGATGGTCAGCGGCGGCGGGCTGATGCTGACCGATTGGCTGGCGATTGCAGCAATCCCGCTGGCGGGCGTGCTGCTGGCGCTGGCCACGGCGCGCATCACCATTGCGCTTGCCCTCAAGGCTATGCTCTAGGAGCGGCACGATGATCCGGCGCGTGCTATCCTTGTTGTTTCTGGTGTGGGCGTTCGGCTTCCTCTGGTTCGCTGTCGCCCTGCCCAAGCCTGCCGACGGGGTGAAGACCGATGCGGTGATTGTGCCAACCGGCGGACCGGGGCGGATCGCGCGCGGGCTGGTGGTTCTGGATCAGGGGCTGGCGGGCAAGATGTTGGTCAGCGGGGTCGATCCCGAAGTGCGCCCGCAGGAGTTCGCTGCTGAATTCGGCGTGTCGCCGCGCCAGATGGCGTGCTGCGTGACGCTGGGCTTTGCCGCGGTCGATACGCGCTCCAACGCGTCGGAAACGGCCAAGTGGGTCGCCCAGAATGAAATACGGTCTTTGCGGCTGGTGACGACCGACTGGCATATGCGCCGCACCGCAGGTGAGCTTGCCCGGACCTTGCCCGATCACGTCACCGTGATCCGCGATGCGGTGCCGTCGCAGCCGGGCCTGAAGACGCTGTTTCTGGAATATCACAAGCTGATCGCGAGCCGTGCGGCGGGTCTGGCCGACCTTTGACCTGGCTGCTTGCGCTGCTGCGTTCGCTCGCCTTTTATGTGCTGTTTTACAGCGGTAGCGCGCTGCTGGTGATCGCCTCGGTCATCGCGGTCGTGGTGCAGCAACGCTGGCTGCGGCTGGTGGTGGCGAAGTGGGGCGATTGGCACCTGTGGTGCGTTGAAAATGTGCTCGGGATCGAGGTCGTGCTCGATGGGGCTTTGCCCGACGGGCCGGTGCTGGTCGCAGTCAAGCACGAGAGCTTCTTCGAAGCGATCGATACACCGCGTCTGTTCACCGACCCGGCAGTATTTGCAAAGCAGGAACTGTTCCGCATTCCCGGCTGGGGCCATTCGGCGCTGGTCTACGGTCTGATCCCGGTGGCGCGGGAGGAAGGCGCCAAGACGCTGCGGGCGATGCTGGCACTGGCGAAGCAGCGGGTAGAGGAAGGCCGGCCGCTGGTTATCTTCCCTGAAGGCACGCGGGTTGCGCCCGGCACGCAGCCGCCGTTGCAGGCGGGTTTTGCCGGATTGTACAAACTGCTGCGCCTGCCAGTGGTGCCGATCGCGGTGGATAGCGGGCGGGCCTATCACCACTTGGTCAAGGGCCCGGGGCGCATCATCTACAAGATCGGGGAGACGATCCCCGCCGGCCTGCCGCGCGGCGAGATCGAGGCGCGGGTGCACGCGGCGATCAATGTCCTGAACGCAGAGGGCTGACCTTTGGGCGGGCTTGCCCCGGCTGCAGGCGCCGCCAGACCACCGTTAGACCCTAGCTAGGCCCCCCTTAAGGGGCCTTGAGGTTGCGGTTTCACGTGAAACATCCGCTGGGGTACTAGGCCCCGTGTTCGCGTCCGAAATCGGGCCGCTCGTCATCCTGACCCTGCTCGATCACCGCGCGGCGGATCGCGCGGGTGCGGGTGAACAGGTCGAACAAGGTGTCCCCGTCGCCAGACCGGATCGCGCGTTGGAGGGCAGTGAGGTCTTCGGAAAAGCGGCCCAGCATCTCCAGCACGGCGCCCTTGTTGGTCAGGAACACGTCGCGCCACATCACCGGGTCTGACGCGGCGATGCGGGTGAAGTCGCGGAAGCCCCCGGCGGAGTACTTGATGACCTCGCTTTGAGTCACGTCCTCCAGATCGCTGGCTGTGCCGACGATGGTGTAGGCGATCAGGTGTGGGATGTGGCTGGTAACGGCCAGCACCAGATCGTGGTGGGCGGCGTCCATCAGCTCCACCTTCGATCCAAGCGCCGTCCAGAAATCGCTGAGCGCGTTAAGCGCTGCTGGGTCCACGCCGTCCGGCGGCGTGATGATGCACCAGCGGCCCGCAAACAGCGTGGCAAAGCCCGCTTCCGGCCCGCTTTGTTCGGTGCCTGCAACCGGATGGGCGGGGATCACCGTAGCGCCGGGCAACGCCTCGGCCAGAGCGGTGGCGACCGCCTCTTTGGACGAGCCGACATCGCTGACAATCGCGTGCGGAGCTAGGCCGGAAGCAATCGCCCGCGCAGCATCACCCATCGCGCCGACAGGGACGCACAGGATTACCAGATCCGCGCCCGCAACAGCGGCTTCGGCAGTGTCGCAAACCTCGCCTGCCAGTCCGCGCTGCGCTGCCCGCTCTCGCACCGCAGAATCGCGATCCCAGCCGGTCGTGGCGATAGGCAAGCCGCGCGCCTTGATGGCGAGGCCGATCGACCCACCGAGCAGGCCGAGGCCAATGATAGCGACGCGGGTAATCGTCATGCCGTTTCCCCGCACAGGATTCGGAAGGTGGAAATCACGCGGGTCATGTCGTCCGATTTGCCGATGGTGATGCGCAACGCGTTGGGCAGGCCCTGTCCCGGCAGGTGCCGCACCGCATACCCCGCCTCACCCAGCGCATCGAGCGCCTCGGCGGCGGTTACCATGCCTGCGAAATGCACCAGCAGGAAATTCGCCTCGCTCGGCGTGATGTATAGGCCGTGGTTGCCCAGCGCCGCCACCGCTTCGGCCAGCCGCGCGCGCTCCTTGATGTTGTGCTCACGGCTGGCGGTCACGAAATCCTGATCAGCCAGCGCCGCCAGAGCCGCCTTCTGACCGCTCGCGGTGACGTTGAACGGGCCGCGGATCCGGTTCAGTACATCCACAAGGCCCGGCGCGCCGGTGCCCCAGCCGATCCGTTCGGCAGCAAGTCCGTAAATCTTGGAGAAGGTGCGCGTCACCAGCACATTGGCGTGCCGTGCGGCCAATTCGAGCGCGGCCTGTTGAAGCGCTGGATCGACATATTCACCGTAAGCCTCGTCCACCACCAGCAGCACGTCGGCAGGCAGCCCCGCGTGCAGGCGTGCGACTTCGGAAGGGGCAAGGAACGTGCCTGTCGGATTATTGGGGTTGGCAAGGAACACCACCCGGGTGCGCGGCGTCACTGCCGCCAGCAAGGCATCCACATCGCTTGCCAGATTATTGTCCGGCGCTTCCACCGGGGTCGCCCCGCAGCGGCGTGCTGCAATATCATAGACGGCAAAGGAAAAGCGGCTGAACAGCACCTCGTCCCCGGGCCCGGCAAACCCTTGCGCGGCGAGGTTGAGCAATTCGTCCGATCCCGTGCCGCACACCACCTGTGCCGGATCAAGCCCGTGCAGATCCGCAATCGCTTCGCGCAGCGCGCGGGAATCCGGATCGGGATAGGTTGCCGCCTCATCCCGCGCCGCGGTAAGTGCAGACAGCGCCGCCGGGCTGGTGCCGAGCGGGTTTTCGTTGGCCGAAAGCTTTACCAGCGCCTGGCCTGAGGCCGATTTCGACTTGCCGGGCTGATAGGCATGGATGCCGAGGATCCAGGGCTTGGGTTGGGGCGCGGTGGTCATGATGGTCTGCTCGGCTGGAAGAAAGGCGATGCTGGGACGCGCTTCGCCGGAACGGAATCTTGAAAAAATCCCCCTAACCGTTCGCCTCAAGCTTGTCGAAGGGCTGTTTTTCCGCTTTGCGCATTCTGACAATGGCACCCGCTGGCTCATCCTTGATCTATCCCATCCCCCATCCCCTGCCGCTGGACAGCGGGCAGGCCCTGGAGGCTGCCGAGATCGCTTACGAAACCTATGGCACGCTGGCGCCCGATGCGTCGAATGCAGTGCTGGTTTGCCACGCACTGACTGGCGACCAATACCTCGCCAGCCCGCACCCGATCACCGGTAAGCCGGGCTGGTGGGAACGAATGGTCGGGCCGGGCAAGCCGATCGACACGAACCGCCATTTCGTGATCTGCGCCAATGTCATCGGCAGCTGTATGGGATCGAGTGGGCCTGCCAGCCTTGCGCCGGACGGTCAGCCTTATGCCATGCGCTTTCCCGTCATCACCATCCGCGACATGGTGCGTGGGTTGGTGGCATTGCTGGACGGGCTGGGGATTGCGCGCCTGCACGCCGTGGTCGGCGGATCGATGGGCGGGATGCAGGCGCTGAGCCTAGCCGCCAACTGGCCGGATCGCGCGGCGCGGGTGCTGGTGATTGCGTCAACCGCCCGCCATTCGGCGCAGAACATCGCCTTCCATGAAGTCGGGCGGCAGGCGATCATGGCCGACCCGGCGTGGGCGGCGGGCGATTACTACGCCAGCGATGCGCGGCCCGACAACGGCCTTGCCGTGGCGCGGATGGCGGCGCATATCACCTACCTGTCCGAAGCGGGGCTGACAGAAAAATTCGGGCGGCGCCTGCAGGATAGGGACGCCAAGGGCTTCGGCTTTGACGCTGAGTTCCAGGTGGAAAGCTATCTCAGGTATCAGGGCAGCGGCTTTACCCGGCGGTTCGATGCGAACAGCTACCTCTATATCACCCGCGCCATGGATTATTTCGATATAGCCGAAGAGCACGGAGGCAAGCTGGCCACGGCTTTTGCTGGGACACAGGCGCGGTTCTGCGTCGTCAGCTTTGACACCGACTGGCTGTACCCAACCGCTGAAAGCCGCCACGTGGTCCACGCGCTGAACGCGGCGGGTGCAAAGGTCAGCTTCGTCGAACTGTCGGCGCCGCACGGGCATGACAGCTTCCTGCTGGAACACGACCAGCTTGACCGGGTGGTGAAGGGGTTCGTCGAGTGACCCGCCCTGTTTCGTCTCTGCGTCCTGACCTTGCAGCCATCGCCGCCCACGTCGCGCCGGGCAGCCGGGTGCTCGACATCGGCTGCGGCGACGGGGCGTTGATGGCCGAACTGGAGAGCGTTAGCGGCTGCGACGCGCGAGGGATGGAGCTGGACGGCGCTCTGGTGGAACGCTGCGTGTCGCGGGGCCTCAGTGTGGTGCAGGGCGATGCCAATCTCGATCTGGCGAACTACCCCGACAAGGCGTTTGATTACGCGATCCTCAGCCAGACATTGCAAACCGCAACGCGGCCCGATCTGATTCTGGACGAGCTGCTGCGGGTCGGACGGCGGGCGTTCGTGTCGTTTCCGAACTTCGCGCATTGGCGCACACGAGCGGCGCTGCTGTTGGGGGGACGGATGCCGGTGACGCGCGCGCTGCCGGTCAGCTGGTATGAAACCCAAAACATCCACCACGTCACGGTCGAGGATTTTCGCGATCTGGCGCGGATGAAGGGCGCCCGGATCGAACGCGCGTGGTTCTTCTCGAACGAAAAGCAGATCGGCGCGCCAGCTGCTAACTGGCGCGCCGAATTCGCGGTGTTTGAATTAAGCCGCTAGCTTTGGGCGGCCTTCGGTGCCGCTGGCGCTCACGTCAGTGAACGCGAGAACCAATTACGCCCTGTGCAGCATGCAGAGCTTGTGCCCATCCAAGTCGAGCACATAGCCAAGGTTCAGCGTGCCCATCGGGCCGACGCGCGGGCCGGGTGCGTCCTCGATCGAGGTGCCGCCCGCAGCCACTGCTGCATCGTGAAACGCTTGCACCTGCTCCAGACTGTCGCAGGCAAAGCCCACGGTCGAGCCGTTCGAGCAGGTCGCAGCCTGATCGTTGATCGGCTCGCTGATCGAGAACATCCCGCCATTGTGCATCCAGAAGGCGCGCTTGTGCCCGGTGGCGGCGACGTTGATGTTCCCCGGCTTCGCGCCCAACGTGGCGAGAACGGCGTCGTAGAACGCCTTGGCCCGGTCGAAATTGCTGGTACCGAGCATGATGTGACTGAACATGAAATTGCGTCTCCTCTCAAAGGACGGGTTGCCGATTAGGGCGGATTTTGTCCGCCCGCAATGTGCATTTCCGGTAGCCACAGGTTCATCCCGCAGGGCATAGAGGGATCCATGCTGACTTTGCTTTTCGCCGCCGCGCTTGCGCTTCAGGATGCCCCGATCAGTGTCGATGTCACGCCCCAGGCCGAGCCGCCCCGGCCCGAAGGCTTCGTCGCGCTCGCCGATCTGCCGATCGAACAGGCCGCCGCTGCGCGCTGCGCGATCGCCTTAGCGACCGTCAGTCGGTGGCAGAAGGCAGGTGATCCCCGGGGCGAGCCCTATCCGAACATGGAAACGGGCGGCGGGCGCGAGTTCTTTGTGCAGGTGATGGCCAAGCTTATGGACACGGCCGGCCTCACGCGCGAAAATGTCATCGCGCTGGCCTTTGACGGGGTCGAGGATCACGACAAGCCCGATGGCGCAGAGCGGGTCGCGCAGATGATGCCGGCCTGCGAGTTGATGAAATCCGCGGCTGGACTTTAGGAATGCGGACATATCCCCGCGTGCCCTGCGCCGTCCGCTGGATTCACTCCGCCAAGTAAGGCAATGAAGCGGCACCATGTGGCTGCTCTATCAATTTCCCCTGTGCCCCTTCAGCCGTAAGATTCGGCTGTTGATGAGCGAAAAGAACATCCCCTTCGATCTGGCGCGCGAAGACCCTTGGTCCGCGTCCGAACTGTTCTTCAATCTCAATCCGGCCGGACGCACGCCGGTTCTGGCCAATGCTGACAAGAACATCACCATCCCAGATAGCCGCGCGATCGCCGAATATTTCGAGGAGACGGTGGACCGCAACCCGATGATCAACGGCACCGCCACGCAGCGCGCCGAAATCCGCCGTCTGGTCGCGCTGTTCGACGAGAATTTCTACGCCGACGTCACCGCGCCGCTTCTGTCCGAACGCATGAAAAAACGCATCCTGCGCCAGCCGCCAGATAGCGGCGCGCTGCGCAACGCGATGAAGATGGCGCACGGGCATCTCGATTATCTCGACTGGTTGATCGACAATCGCCCGTGGGTGGCGGGTTCCACAATGAGCTTGGCCGATCTGGCAGCGGCAGCGCAGATTTCGGTCGCGGATTATCTGGGCGGGATTGACTGGGCGGGCCACGAACAATCGCGCGGCTGGTATGCGGTGTTCAAAAGCCGTCCAAGCTTCCGTCCGCTTCTCACGGAGCGGATGGATACGATTAAGCCGCCGCAGCATTATGCTCTTCTTGATGGATAGGCATCGTCGCTTACGCGACATGAAGGCCGTATCGCTGCGGGTAGACGGTCAGCCTTGCGGATTGCCGTTGGCAATCCGATAATCACTTCGATTGGAGAGGTGACGACATGACCGATGACCCCCGCAGCCTGACCGATGCCGAATGGCGCGAGAAGCTCAGCCCGATGCAGTTTCACGTCCTGCGCGAAGCGGGGACCGAGCGCGCCTTCACCGGCGAATATGACAAGTTCTATGACGAAGGCGAATACCACTGCGCGGCCTGTGATACGCAGCTGTTCTATTCAACCGCCAAATACAATTCCGGCTGCGGCTGGCCCGCCTTTACAAACCCGGCGGATGACGAGGTCGTCGAGGAACACCGCGATATCAGCTACGGCATGGTCCGCACCGAAGTGCGCTGCGGCAACTGCGGCGGCCACCTTGGGCATGTCTTCCCCGACGGGCCGCCGGAGCAGGGCGGCTTGCGTTACTGCATCAATTCGGCTGCGCTGATCTTCACCCCGGCCTGATGCCGAAGCATTTCGGGCAGCAGCGGGGGAGAGCCGCGTAAAGCCGGGTTCACCCCCGGTTACAACTTGCCTATGCAGGGCGCGGGTTCGGCCGGCGTTTGGGCGGGCATCGATTGGGCATGGTCATGTCGAGAAGGGGTGAGCAGTTGCAGAACAAAGGCGCGCGCGGAAAGCGCCGTACAGCAACGGAGCGTTCCGACGCTTCCCTTTCAGGTGGGCGGGGCTCAGGCGATCACGGCGCGCCGCCGCCGCGCTGGCGGGTGTGGCTGAAGCGGTTGTTTGTCTGGGGCACTGGGCTTGCTGTCCTTGGTATCGTGTTCCTTGCCGTTGCGGTCGGCTTTGCCGCTTCTACCCTGCCGAGTTACGCGACGCTTCAGGCAACGCAGCCGGGCCAGACCATCGTCGTGCGGGCACGCGACGGGCGTGAGCTGGTCGAAATCGGACCGAGCTTCGGCGACTGGCTTGAATATGAAGACATCCCGGAAACAATGACCAACGCCATGGTGGCGGTGGAGGACAAGCGGTTCCGCTCGCACATCGGCATCGATCCGGTGCGCCTCACCGGCGCGGTGGTGGAATGGATCACGGGTTCGCGCGCGCGGATCGGCGGCACATCGACGATCACCCAGCAGCTGGCGCGCAACCTGTTCCTCAACAATAACCGCACGCCGGACCGCAAGGCGCGTGAGGCGGTGTTGGCGCTGGCGCTCGAATGGCAGTTTTCGAAGGAGGAGATCCTCGAACTTTACCTCAACAAGGTCTACTTCGGCGGCGGAGCCTACGGTATCGATTCCGCCAGCCGCAAATTCTTCAGCCACCCCGCCAACGAGTTGAGCGTGGGTGAAGCGGCAATCATTGCCGGGCTCGTCAAGGCGCCGAGCCAGTATTCACCAACGGCCGACGTGCAGGCCGCGGTGGACCGCGCCAAGGTTGTACTCAAGCTGATGAACGAGCAGGGCTTCATCACTGCCGATCAGGCGCAGGTCGATGTCAGCGCGGTCCAGCTGAAGGAGCAGGCTGGGCAGAATTCAGTGCGGTATTTCACCGATTGGGTGTTGCCGCAGCTCGATATCATCCTGCCTGAAACCTACGAGCCGATCGAGGTGTGGACGACCTTGGATGTTGGGATGCAGCGCGCCGCGACCGCTTCGATCGAAGCCAATACCCCAAAGGGCGCGCAGGGCGCGCTGGTCAGCCTCGACAGGGACGGGGCGATCCTGGCGATGGTCGGCGGCACCGATTATGTGGCGAGTAATTATAACCGCGCCACCGCTGCCCTGCGTCAGCCCGGATCGGCGTGGAAGCTGTTCGTTTATCTCGCCGCCTTGGAAGCGGGCTACACGCCTGAAGACAAGGTGGTCGACACGCCGGTGACGATCGACGGGTGGAGCCCGCGCAACTCGAACGGACGCAACGTCGGAGAAACGGATCTGCGCACCGCGTTTGCGTTCTCGATCAACACCGTCGCAGCGCAATTGGGCAACGAAGTCGGGTTTGGCACGGTCGCATCGATGGCACGCCGCTTCGGCGTGGATTCGAAGGTCGATACCTACCCGTCTATGGTGCTGGGGTCGTCCGAAGTGCGCGTGATCGAAATGACCCGCGCCTTTGCAGGTGTCGCGGCCAAGGGTGTGCCGGTGGAACCGTACGGCATTACCAAGGTGACGGGCGCCAGTGGAGAGGTGCTGTACCGCCGCGAAGCCCAGAGCCAGCCGGCTGCCCTGCCAAATTATGTCGTCGCCGGGATGACCGATCTGCTGCAGGCTGCGGTGCAGACCGGCACGGGCCGCGCCGCCGATATCGGCAGGCCGGTTGCAGGCAAGACAGGAACCACCAGTTCGAACAAGGATGGATGGTTCATTGGCTTCTCCAGCGGGATCACCACGGGCGTATGGATGGGGCGCGACGATGCCAAGGCTGTGCCGGGCCTTCAAGGCGGGCGAGCCCCGGCGCAGGCCTTTGCTGCCTATATGCGCTTTGCCGTGAAGAACCGTCCGGTCGAACAATTCGACGTGACGCTGGAATTGCCTGAATGGCAGCTTGAGCCTGACGAGGAGGCGCTGTTCGGCGTGCCGGAGGATTATTACTACATCGACGAGCAGGGCAACATGGTTGAACCCGGACGCCGCGATCCTGAAGCTTCGCCGTTCGGTATGGAGGGTGAAGGCGGGCCTAATGCGCCCCCTGCGGCCAGTCAGGATTTCCTTGAGGAAGCGACCGGCGGCACGCTGCCGCAGAACCAGCGCCCGCCGCGAGAACCGCGCCGCGCGCCGCCGCCTGCTGGACTGAAGCCGCCCGAACAATAGGCAAGCAAAAAGGGCGCCGGGATCTGCTCCCGGCGCCCTTTTCTGTATCAGCGATCCGTCTTCTGCCGTTTGCCGCCTGCGATCAGCGCAGGCGCACCGGCACGAAGGCTGGCGGCGTGGTGCGGCGCTGGACGCGCAGCAACAGTGCGTCTCGGTTTTCCGTGGTGGCGGCTTTGACCTGCGCCAGCAGTGCCTCGACCGTTTCGACCGGCTGGTAATTAGCCGACAGGATGATGTCGCCCCGACGCAGACCCTTGCGCGCTGCGTCGGCATTGGCATCAACGGCGGCGACCACCACGCCCTTGGTATCGGCGGGCACGCCCAGCGAACGCGCGATGGCGGGGGTCATCGCCGTGACCTGCATCCCCAGTTTCTGCTCGATGGTACCATCCGAACTGCCCGGTGCCATTGGCTCTTCAGCTTCCGGATCGAAGGTCTGGTTCTGTTGCAGCAACTCGGCCTCGCTCGGGCGTTTGCCGAGGGTGACGGTCAGGTTAAGCCTCTGGCCTTCGCGCAGCACCTCGACCGGCACCTTGGCGCCCGGCTGGAGGTTGGCGACGAGGAAGCTGACGGTCTGATCGGCCGTCACGTCCTTGCCGTTGACCTTGGTCAGAATGTCGCCAGCCTTGATGCCAGCACGGCCCGCGGGGGTGGATTCCTCCACCATCTGCACCAGTTCCCCGCGGCGCTTGGGCAGTCCTAGCGAGGCGGCGAAATCTTCGTTGATCGGCTCAAGCCTCACACCCAGATAGCCGCGCTGGATTTCCTGACCACTGCGCAGTTTCTCGACAATCGGAGCGGCGATTTCGGCGGGGATGGCAAAGCCGATCCCGACGCTGCCGCCCGAAGGCGAGAAGATCGCGTTGTTGATGCCGATCACGTTGCCGCGCATGTCGAACAATGGCCCGCCGGAATTGCCGCGATTGATGCTGGCGTCGGTCTGGATATAGCGGTCATAGGCGCCGCCCTGACCGGTGTTGCGATAGACCGCCGAGATGATCCCGCTGGTCACCGTCCCGCCAAGGCCGAAGGGGTTGCCGATGGCCACCACCCATTCGCCAACACGAGCCGAACTGGAATCCCCGAACCGAACGAACGGGAATGTGCGGTTGGCGCGAATCTTGAGCACCGCGAGGTCCGACGCCGCGTCGGAGCCGATCACATCGGCTTCATGTTCCGTGCCGTCGGACAGCGTTATGGTGATCGATTCCAACTTGGCGCGGGTATCGGGCGGCGAAATGACGTGGTTGTTGGTGACAACGATGCCATCGGCCGAAATGATGAAGCCCGATCCCAGCGATTGCGCCTCACGCGTTTGCGGCTGCGCGCCGCCGCCTTCACTGCCGCGGCGGTTGAACAATTCGGCAAAGGGCGTCCCGGCGAAGGGGTTGTTTGCAACCTCGACCCGCTGGCGGGTGGCGATGTTGACCACGGCAGGCTGCAATTGCGCAGTCAGATCGGCAAAGCTCGCCGGAGCGCCTGCAACCGGCACGACGC
>JBIKSA010000128.1:0-4373 GCA_044348875.1 Erythrobacter sp.
CGGCGTTTTCTGGCAGTCCTGCGGTTATGGTCACGACAAGTTCAAACTCGCGCTTACTGTTCGCCGATGAGCTGCTTGCGCACCGCAGCGATCCCGGCGTCGTTCCGGGTGACACCGAGCTCCTTGCGCATCGCGGCGGTCGCCTGATCGCGGTATTCTTCCGCTATCGCGCCGCTCAATTGCTGGCGAGTCTGCGCGATCAGCGCGCCTTCTTTGTCCAGCGGCAGCGTGCTGATGTCTTCAAGATTGACGATGTACCAGCCCAGGTCGCGTGGCCCCTCAAGCGTTTTGGCGGTGCCCTCGGCCATGCTGAACATCAATACCAGCGGCGGGGGGACACGGCCCTGTGACTGGGCGAGAAGCTGGCGGCGCTCAAGATTGATCGCCTCACGCTCGAAACCGGCCTTGTTCTCGGCCGCCAGAGCCTGAGCGAGCGGCATTCCGCTGCGCACCTTGCCAACGATCCGCTCGCTCGCCTGCTTGGCGAGGATCGCGCCCTGCGCGCGTTTCCAAGCGGCAAGCGCACCTTCCCGCACTTCGGCAAGCGGCGGGGCGGAGGCTTCGTCAATGCGCGCAACTTCAAAGATCACGAATTGTTCGCCCGGCACTGGTGCCAGCTGTGGTTCGCTTTCTTCCATCTGGAACGCAGTTTTGAGCACAGGTTCAAGCTGCGGCAGGATTTGCACCTGAGCCTGCCCGAAGGCCTGCCCGTTAGCCAGCAGGGCGGGGGTCGTCTCGACCTTCAGGCCGTATGCCTTGGCAACTTCTGCCAGCGCGGTGCCGCCGTCGATCTCACCTTCGATTTCGGAGACCAGATCGGCGACCGCGGCGACGCGCTTTTCTCCGGTTAGCTGCTCGGTGATGGCCGGGGAGGCTTGTCCAAGTGTGCGCGCGGCGATGCGTTCAATCTTGTCGATCCGCGCGACATACCAGCCCAATGTGCCTTGCGCCGGATCAATAACGCCGTTCTGAGCTGCCTTGAAGGCGTTCTGCGCGAAGGCATAGCTGGTCGCGCTCGCCATTGCTTCGCGCTCGCGCGGTTCCGACGTTGATGCGGTGAACCCGGCTTCCCGCGCGACGCTCTCCAGCGAAGCGCCGCCGCGGATGCGCGCGGCCAGCGCCTTGGCGGCATCCTGGGTGGGCACGACGAAGCTGGTCACAGTCCGCTTTTCGCTTGCTGCGTAGATGGCAGCATCGCGCTTGTAACGCTCGGCGATTTCGGCGGCGGTTGGGACGTCGTTGACCTTCAGGCCGTCCGAACCGAATACGGCAAAGCGCAGCGTGCGCCGTTCCGGACGGATGAACTGGGCGCGGTTGTCCTTATACCACGCGGCAAGCTGCGCATCGGACGGCGCGCCCGTGGGCGCATAGGCTGCACTGGGTATCAGCGCGATCTCGCCCTTGCGCTTTTCCAGCACCAGCGCGGCATAATGGCGGGCGACCTTTTCTGGCAGCTGCGGCGCGGCAACCGCCGAACGCAGCAGTTGCTGTTCAATCAGTCCGTCGGCCAGGTCGCGGCGGAAGATTGCGTCATTGAGCCCCTTCGCTTGCAAGGCGGCGACATACGTCTTTTCATCGAAGCTTCCGGTTAGGCCCTTAAAAGCCGAAATCTTTAGGATTTCGCTATTCACAAGATTATCGCCTGCGCGAAGGCCATACTTGCGTCCATATTCGCCTACCGTGAACCGGTCGATCAGCTGGTCGATCACCGCTTCAAAACCACCCTCGGCGACGAATTCGGGCATGGTCAGGGTCGGGTTCTGTTGCCGCACCTGATCCAGCGCGGTGTTGGCCGCCACCGTCAGGTCGGAAATGGGAATCGCCTCACCGCCCACCACGGCCATCCGGTCGCTATTCGAGACCCCGCCGAATGTGTTGCCTGAGATATCCGCAGCCGCAAAGGCAAGCGCCATCAGGGCCAGAAACGCAAGAACAATGGGCAAGCCGATCTTCGAGGCGAAAAAGCGGCGAAAGAACGAAATCATGAGCGTTTGGACCCCATCCGAGGCTGGCTGAAGACGAGACTTTTGGTCCCGGGCAAGAAACCGCAAGGGTCGCGGCGCGAACGCGCTTTATAGGCCCTGCGACCGCGCGGCAACAGGTGTCGACGCTTTTGACTAGCAGCCCTTCGTCGGCTAGCGGACGCGGCCACGGCGCTATAAAGCAAAAGAAAGAATCAATGCACGCCGAGCCCATCTCTCTCTATTTCCAGGAAGTGCAGAAAACATCATGACCCGCCGACCCTATATCGTCGGAAACTGGAAGATGCATGGCACCCGCGCCATGCTGTCGGAAGCCCGCGCCATCGACCGTGCGGCGCAACGCCACATGAAGGTGGAGGTCGCGCTTGCGCCACCTTACACGCTGATCCACCCGGTCCATCGTGAGGCAGAACAGATCGCTGTCGGCGCGCAGGATTGCCACGATCAGGATGGCGGCGCGCATACCGGCGATATCTCCGCCGCAATGATCGCCGATGCGGGCGCGAAGTTCGTGATCCTCGGTCATTCGGAACGCCGTCAGGGCCATTCCGAAAGCGATGCTTTGGTGCGCGCCAAGGCGCAAGCTGCGCTGGCAGTGGGCCTGCGTATCATAATGTGCTGCGGCGAAAGCGCGGAAATGCGCGAATCGGGACAGGCTGTTGCTTTTGTGAAGCGGCAGCTCGAAGCCTCGTTGCCACCTGCGGACCTTATGCCGGCTGACGTGGCCGAGCGACTAACCGTCGCTTATGAACCGATCTGGGCGATCGGCACGGGCACGGCCGCCACTACCGACGATATCGCCGAGATGCATGGCGTCATCCGCGCTCTGCTGGTCGAGCTGTTCGGCGAAGAGCAGGGCGCCGAAGTGCGCATCCTGTATGGCGGTTCAGTCAAGCCGGATAATGCTGCCGAGATTTTCGCCGTGCCCGAAGTGGGCGGGGCGCTGGTCGGCGGGGCCAGCCTGACCGTCGATAGCTTCATGGGCATCGCGCTCGCCGCCAGCGAGCCGTTCGAAAGCTAAGGGAACGGTCCGGTCGCTGAGCCGCCAAGCTTAAGGCGCGGGCTTGCCGTAACTCACGCTCGCGCCTACATGGCGGGCAGATTTGCAACCGGGCGACAGGATCGCCCCCTGCCACGAGATTGCTCCATGTCGCTGTTCCTTTTCCTTACCGTCATTCAGGCCCTGGTGGCTGCTGCGCTCGTCGCTGTTGTGCTGATGCAGCGTTCGGAAGGCGGCGGGCTCGGCATCGGCAGCAGTCCGGGCGGAGCCTTTGGTGCGCGCGGTGCGGCGGATTTCCTGACGCGTTCGACCAAGTGGCTGGCGGTGGGGTTCGTGACGTTGTCAATCGTGCTCGCCGCGCTGGCCGTTCGCGAAAGCCGGGTCGGTGGCGTGAGTTCGACGCTGGAACGCGGCGCTCCGGCTGCCTTGCCGAAGGCTGATCTGCTGGCTGACCCTGCTCCGGCTCCGGCACAACCTGCGTCGGAACAACCTGCGCCGACAGCGCCGACGGGTGAAGGCGCGCAGTAAAAAATCGTTTCGCAAGGCCGCAGAAAGCGGTCTCGCCTCTCTCTTACATCGACGGCACTGTGGATGGCGCGCTTTGTGCGGCGCAAATCGCTTGCTCCGAATCCCTCTGGACGCTTAAGGCCCAACTCCCATGGCGCGGTTCATTTTTATCACCGGCGGCGTGGTCTCCTCGCTCGGCAAAGGTCTCATGGCTGCCTCCTTGGCGGCGCTCCTTCAGGCGCGCGGTTACAAGGTCCGCATCCGCAAGTTCGATCCCTATCTGAATGTCGATCCGGGCACGATGAGCCCCTATCAGCATGGCGAAGTCTATGTGACCGATGACGGGGCCGAAACCGATCTCGACCTCGGGCATTACGAACGCTTCACCGGCGTTTCCGCGCGCCAAAGCGATAACATCACGTCAGGCCGGGTCTATCGCGACATCATCGCCCGCGAACGGCGCGGCGATTATTTGGGTGCGACGGTGCAGGTGATCCCGCACGTCACCGACGAGATCAAAGCCTTCGCGCTGGCCGATCAGGGCGATCACGATTTCATCTTGTGCGAAATCGGCGGGACCGTTGGCGACATTGAATCTCTGCCCTTCATGGAAGCGATCCGCCAGCTTCGTAACGAGCTTGAGCCGCTCCAGACCCTGTCCGTTCATGTCACGCTGGTGCCATACATCAAGGCTGCGGGAGAATTGAAGACTAAGCCGACCCAGCATTCGGTGCGCGAGCTTGCGTCTCTGGGGATCAAACCGGATATCTTGCTGTGCCGCGCCGAACATCCGATCCCGGAAAGCGACCGTCGCAAGATTGCGCAGTTCTGCAACGTGCGCGCCGAGGCGGTGATACCGGCGCTGGATGCGCCGTCGATCTATG
>JBIKSA010000012.1:0-48169 GCA_044348875.1 Erythrobacter sp.
TCCGCTTCCGGCGTAAATGAGCATCATCAAGAGGACCGCGGCGCCTATCTGATCCGCCGCGACCGGAAGGATCAGGTCGAGGACGGCTGAGCCTTGCGGCGACTTTAATGCACCCGCGTTCCGTCTGCTCGAACTGCCGCAATTCGCCCGCGCTTCGTCGGGTCTACGCGTGATAGCACACCCATGACAGAGCCGCCCGCCGCTTGAGCGGGCATGTTGCCGGACAGGCAATCATGTCACCGGAGACCATCCCCATGACGATCAGCACGTTAAAAGATCTCTACATCGACCAGCTTCAGAACCTCTACAGCGCCAATCGTCAGGCGGTGAAGGTCACGCGAGAGTTGAAGGAGGCGGCGAATTCCGCACAGCTTAGCAGCGCTTTGGAAGCCGGGGCCGACGGCATCGAGCAAGGGATGGATCACTTGAAGCGACTCATCGAAAACCACAACGCCAACCCGCGCGGTGAGCATTGCCGCGGGATGGAAGGCCTCGTCGCCGAAGCGCGGGCTCACGGGATTCAGGCAGACTTCTCGGACGAGGACGTGCGGGACGCCTCGATCATCGCGCAGTACCAGCGCATGACGCACTATGGCATCTCGGGCTACGGCACGGTTCGCGCCTTCGCGGCGCGGCTTGGTCTAGACGACGAAGCCAGCGTGCTCCAGCAGTGCCTCGAAGACACCCGCGGCGGTGACAAGAAGATGACCTCGATCGCGTCCGGAGAGGTCAATCCGGCTGCCGCCGAAGCATGATGCCAGCGCGTTGTTTCGCGTGGAACAGCGCGGCGTGGGGCCGTGCAAGGCGGGGCCTGGAGGGGGTCTAGCGGGGGTCAAACCCCGGCTAGACGCCCCCACCGGCGTTACTCAGCCCACCACGCCAGCGCCAGCCAGCACGGCGAGCGTCAGCACATCGGGCACGCTGGCGGTCATCGGCACGATCTGTACCGGCTTGCCCATCCCGATCAGCATCGGGCCGATCGTGGCATTGCTGCCCAATTCGCGCAGCAGTTTGGCCGACAGGTTCGCCGATTGCAGGCCCGGCATGATCAACACGTTGGCAGGCCCGGACAGGCGGCTGAACGGATAAAGCGCCATCACCTTGGGGTTCAGCGCGGCATCGGGCGCCATTTCGCCTTCATATTCGAAGCCCGGGTCTTCACGGTCGAGGATCGCCACAGCCTCACGGATGCTGCCGAGCCATTGGCCCGACGGGTTGCCGAAGGTCGAATAGGACAGGAACGCCACGCGCGGTTCATGGCCCATGCGCCGGGCGACCGCCGCCGTTTCCTTGGCGATATGGGCCAGTTCTTCGGCATTGGGGCGTTCGTTGATGGTGGTGTCGGCAAGGAACGTGGTGTGGTTCTTGCCGATCATCATGTGGATGCCGAACGGCAGCGCGCCTTCCTTGTGATCCAGCACCAGGTTCACTTCGCGCACAGTCTGCGCGAAGGTGCGGGTCATGCCGGTGATGATCCCGTCGCCATGCCCCAGCGCGACCAGCAGCGAAGCAAAGACGTTGCGGTCCTGATTGACCATCCGCCGCACGTCCCGCAGCGTGTAACCGCGCCGCTGAAGCCGCTTGTAAAGGTGCTCGACCATCGCGGGCACATGCTCGCTATCGGCAGAGTTCTGGATTTCGAAGCTGCCCGGATCGCCGACCGAAAGCTGGTGCAGCTTGTCCAGCACCGCCTTGGTACGGCCGACCAGAATGGGCGTGCCATAACCGAAATCGCGGAACTGGATCGCGGCCCGCAGCACCACTTCTTCCTCGGCTTCGGCAAACACCATCCGCTTGGGATTGGCCTTGGCGATCTCGTACACCCCCGACAGCACCGAGGTTGTGGGGTTGAGGCGCGAACGCAGCGCCACGCGGTAGGCGTCGAAATCCTCGATCCGCGCCCGGGCGACGCCCGAATCCATCGCTGCCTGGGCAACCGCCGAGGACACGACTTCGATCAGACGCGGGTCGAACGGCGCTGGGATGATATAATCGGTGCCGAACTTGTGGTTCTTGCCATAGGCCGACGCGACTTCTTCGGGCACCTGACGCCGGGCGAGCTCCGCAATCGCGTGGGCTGCGGCGACCTTCATTTCTTCGTTGATGGTGGTTGCCTGCACATCCAGCGCGCCGCGGAAGATGAAGGGGAAGCCCAGCACATTGTTGACCTGATTGGGAAAATCGCTGCGCCCGGTGGCGATGATCGCGTCGGGGCGCACGGCCTTGGCTTCGTCCGGCATGATTTCCGGCACGGGGTTGGCCATGGCGAAGATGATCGGCTTGTCCGCCATCTTCTTCACCCAGTCAGGCTTCAGCGAGCCGGCTGCCGACAGGCCGAGGAAGATGTCAGCGCCCTCCAGCGCTTCTTCAAGGGTGGTGGCAGAGGTCTGCACCGCATGGGCGCTTTTCCATTGGTCCACACCCTTGCGGCCGGGCGTGATCGGGCCGGAACGGTCGCACATGATGACGTTTTCGTGCCGCACGCCCATCGCCTTGATCAGCGCAGTGCAGGCAATCGCCGCCGCGCCTGCGCCGTTCACCACTACCTTAACCTCGCTGAAATCGCGGCCCGTGATGTGGCAGGCGTTCAGCAGGCCCGCGGCGGTGATGATCGCGGTGCCGTGCTGGTCATCGTGCATCACCGGGATTTTCATGCGTTCGCGCAAGGCCGCTTCGATGATGAAGCATTCAGGTGCCTTGATATCTTCCAGATTGATGCCGCCGAAAGTCGGCTCCATCAGGGCGACGGCATTGATAAAGGCTTCGGGGTCTTCGGTGTCGAGTTCGATGTCGATCGAATCCACGTCGGCGAACCGTTTGAACAGCACCGCCTTGCCTTCCATCACCGGCTTGGATGCCAACGCACCCAGGTTGCCCAGGCCCAAGATAGCGGTACCATTTGAAATCACGGCAACAAGGTTCGCCTTGGCGGTGTAGCGCGCAGCCAATGAGGGATCGGCGGCGATGGCTTCCACCGGCACAGCCACGCCCGGCGAATAGGCAAGGGAAAGGTCGCGCTGCGAGGTCATCGGCTTGGTGGCGACGATCTCCAGCTTACCCGGGCGGATCGTCTCGTGATAGAAAAGCGCCTCACGTGCGGTGAAGCCGCCTTTGTTGTCTTCGGCCATGGTCCTGATCCCTCCTGCAGTCCCTAACGTAAATCGCTTTCGCGCTTAGCGTCACCCGGCGCGATGCGATAGGGCGGAAATCGCGCAACTTCGGGGAAAGCTGCAAGGCCCGTCATTCCCGAATCGCCCCGCATGGCGCTAGGCAAACATGATGGCCGCGCTCGATGATCATGCCCCTGCTCTCAGGCCCACGCCGATGATGGCGCAATATCTGCGCCTGCGCGAAGAAGCCGGCGATGCTTTGCTGTTCTACCGGATGGGTGATTTCTTCGAACTGTTCTTCGAAGACGCACGGCAAGCGGCACAGATTCTCGACATCGCGCTGACCACACGGGGAGAGCATCAGGGCGCACCTATTCCGATGTGCGGGGTGCCGGTGCATTCGTCGGAAGGCTATCTGGCGCGGCTGATCAAGGCCGGCTGCCGGGTGGCGATTGCGGAACAGGTGGAGACGCCCGACGAGGCCAAGGCGCGGGCCAAGCGCGAAGGCACGCCGTCGTCCAAGGTGCTGGTCGGCCGCGCGATTGTGCGGCTGGTGACGGCGGGAACGCTGACCGAAGAAGCCCTGCTGGAACCGCGCCGCGCCAACGTCCTTGTGGCACTGGCGGAACTGCGCGGGGCGGTGGGGATTGCCGCCTGCGATGTGTCTACAGGCGCGATGGTGCTGGAAGAATGCGCCGCCGATCACCTTGGCGCGGCGCTGGCGCGGCTCAGCCCCAGCGAAGTCGTGGTGCCCGAAGACTGGCAACACGGCCCCGAAGATGCAATTTTCCGCCCGCGCAGCACCTTTACCAGCGATGCAGGGGCAGACCGGCTGAAGGCGGTTCACGGTGTGGCGACGCTGGATGCCTTTGGCGCGTTCACCCGTGCGGCCTTGGCGGCGGCGGGCGGGTTGATCGCCTATCTCGACCATGTCGGGCGCGGTAGCCTGCCGCTCCTGCTGCCGCCGGTGCTACGGGAAGGCGCGGCGGGTATGGCGATGGACGCGGCGACGCGGGCCAGCCTCGAAATCCTCGAAAGCACAACCGGCGGCCGCACGGGCAGTCTGATCGCTGCGGTGGATCGCTGCGTGACCGGCGCCGGATCGCGCCTGCTGGCCGAAGACCTGTCCGCCCCCTTGCTGGATGTCGCAGCGATCGAAGCGCGGCTGGCGCTGGTGCAATTCTGGCAAAGCTGCCCGATTGAACGCGCGCAATTGCGTGAGGCATTGCGCGGCATCCCTGATCTGGGGCGTGCATTGGGCCGGCTGGTGGCAGGGCGCGGTTCGCCCCGCGATCTTGGCCAATTGCGCGACGGATTGACGGAAGCGATGCGCCTCCACCACTGGCTGAACGGCGCGCCCGATAAGCCCGGGCTGCTCGATGCGGTGCTGGCGCGGCTGACCGGTCATGGCGCGCTGTCCGACTGGCTGTCCCGCGCGCTGGTGCCCTCCCCGCCGACGGAGCGTTCCAGCGGCGGGTTCATCGCCGATGGCTATGACGCGGCGCTGGACGAATTGCGCGCCACATCCGGGGACGCGCGCCGGGCGATTGCGGCAATGGAGGCGCGCTACCGCGAAGACACGGGCATCGCGACGCTCAAGATCCGCCACAACGGTGTGCTCGGCTATTTCATCGAAGTGTCCGCCCGTCATGCCGACCGGCTGATGGCCCCCGACAGCGGCTTCACCCATCGCCAGACGATGAAGGACGCGGTGCGGTTCAATTCGCTGACACTGCATGAAGAAGCGGCGCGGATCGCCGAAGCTGGCGGACACGCGGTGGCGGCCGAAGAAGCGCATTTCGAACAGTTGGTCGCCGAAATCGTCGCACAGCGCGAAGCCATCGCCGCCACCGCCGCCGCCATTGCTCGGCTGGATGTCGGCGCAGGCAATGCCGAACGCGCGGCAGAAGGCGACTGGTGCCGACCCGCAATTGCCGATGACACCGGCCTCGCCATCACCGGCGGGCGGCATCCGGTGGTCGAAGCGGCGCTTGCCAAGGCGGGTGAGCGGTTTGTGGCCAATGACTGCGTCCTGACGAGCGACAACCGGTTGTGGCTGATCGGCGGGCCGAACATGGGCGGCAAATCAACCTTCCTGCGCCAGAATGCGCTGATCGTGCTGCTGGCGCAGGCGGGCTGTTTCGTCCCGGCAAGCGCGGCGCGGATCGGGTTGGTCGACCGCTTGTTCAGCCGGGTCGGCGCGGCGGATAATCTGGCGCGCGGGCGATCCACCTTCATGGTCGAAATGGTCGAAACCGCCGCCATTCTTGCGCAGGCGACGCCCCGCAGCTTCGTGATCCTGGACGAAGTCGGGCGCGGCACATCGACCTATGATGGCCTCGCGCTGGCCTGGGCGGTCGCCGAGGCGGTGCATTCGCAGATCGCCTGCCGCTGCCTGTTCGCGACCCATTACCATGAACTCGCCCGGCTGGCCGAGACGTGCGAGGCGCTGTCTCTCCACCATGTCCGTGCGCGGGAATGGCAGGGCGATCTGGTGCTGCTGCACGAACTGGCCGATGGCCCGGCGGACCGTTCCTATGGCCTTGCCGTCGCGCGGCTGGCGGGCGTGCCCGCGCCGGTGGTGGCGCGGGCCAAGGCGGTGCTCGAAAAGCTGGAGGCGACCCGCGAGGCGACCGGCGGGATTGCCGCGGGCCTTGGCGATCTGCCGTTGTTCGCGATGCTGCACGCCGAGCCCGCCGCGCCCGGCCCCGAAGAGCAGCTCGCCGATGCCTTGCGCGCCGCCGATCTCGACGCGCTCACCCCGCGTGAGGCGCTGGACCTGCTTTATGACTGGAAGCGGCAATTGCCGCGCGCGAAGAGCTGATTTCAACGAAGGCTTAACCGCCGGGCTGATAAACGCGCAGCGATGTACAAGGCCGTGTTCCAGAACAGCAAGATTGCGCTCATCTTTGCGGTGATGACCATCATCAGCGCGGTGTCGATGGTCGGCACATCGGAAGATACCGGCGTTGTCGGCCGGGCAGCCGGTCTTGCAAAGGCTGCCGGCGACAATGCGCGTCAGGCAGGGGCGGCGCAAAACGGGTCCGCCGCCTCGGGAGGTGAAGTGGGGGTCAAGGGCGCGTTGCCTTCGGTATTCGGCGACTATGCTTCGCCGCAGAGCGGCGCCGAGATCTCCCAGTCGATCTCACCGGAAGATCTGGCCGCTGGCAACAACATCGAACCGATCAAATAGACCGGCCGGCTGCGTCAATCCTCCTCGTCGTCGGGCAGGTCGTCGAAACGCACCTCATCCTCGTCGAGCGATTCTGCCTCCTCGAGCAAACCTTCACCGTCCAGCAGGTCCGCCTCACCGGCCACGGGTTCACCGTCAGCAACCAGCCAATCCGCTTCGTCATCATCGGTGGTTTCGCCGCCGTAGGTTTCGGGCTCATCGTCGTGATTGGGTTCGCCTGCGAAGGCCGACATATCGATCCGGCCTTCGCCTTCCATGCGGCGCATTTCGTCAACCAGATCGCCCCGACTGTCAGTTGCGATGTCAAAACCCCCGGATACGGGCTTCGTGCTTTCAAGCGGGCTGGAGGTGTGGCTTTCGTCGCGGCGCGCGTCTTGCGCGACTTCCTGCGCCTGTTCGCCGTGGCCGTCCTGTTCGTCATTATGCACTTCGGGCGGCTGGCCTTCGGAATGGCCGGGGATGGGTTTGGCGGGGGTTTCCATAGGGGCTCTCCTTCCCCAAGCCTAACCCCGGCCAGCCACGAATGTTGCAACGGCTGCGACAAGACGCGCGCCGATTGCGCCCGATCAGCGGGTCGGGACCGGCACCTCGCCCGTGTAGTCATAGAAGCCGCGCCCGGTCTTGCGGCCCAGCCAGCCAGCCTCGACATATTTCACCAGCAGCGGCGCGGCGCGGTACTTGCTGTCGCGGGTGGTGGTGTAGAGCACGTTGATGATGTCGAGGCAGGTATCCAGCCCGACAAAATCGGCCAATTGCAGCGGCCCCATCGGGTGGTTGAGCCCGAGGCGGCAACCCTTGTCGATATCCTCGATCCCGGCGGTCGACTGGCCCAGCACGAACACCGCTTCGTTGATCATCGGCAGCAGGATGCGGTTGACGACAAAGCCGGGTTCATCCTGACTAAGCACCACTTCCTTGCCCAAACCCCGCGCGAAAGCCGTGACGCGGTCGGTGGTTTCGGGCGCGGTGGCAAGGCCGGGGATCACTTCGATCAGGCCCATGACAGGCACCGGATTGAAGAAGTGCAAGCCGATGAACCGCGCCGGATCGGGCGAGTGGTTGGCCATGCGGGTGATCGGGATCGACGATGTGTTCGACGCCATGATCGCGCCTGCGTTCAGTACCTTGCCGGCGGCGGCGAAGATCGCGTTCTTGATTTCCTCACGCTCGGTCGCGGCTTCGATAATGAGATCAGCGTCGGCAAACGGAGCGTAATCGGCAACCGGCGTGATCCGCGCGAGCAGGCTTTCCGCCTCAGCCGCTTCGATCTTGCCGCGGCCCATCAGCTTTGCCAGCGCCTTTTCGACATTGGCCTTGCCCGCTTCGGCGCGGGCGAGGTCAACATCGGTGAGCATGACGTTCATGCCTTGGGCAGCAATGGTCTGGGCGATGCCGGTGCCCATCTGACCGGCACCGATAACGGCGATGTTGCGCATTGGGCTGTGCATGGGGGTACTTGTCCTTCGCAAGTGCAGCAAGGTCGCCGGCCCTAGCGGGGAAGGTGGCCGCTGGCTAGCAGCCTATTTGGTTAGCGGCCGGATGCTACCGATTCGCGCCGGGCACCCACTTCACATCGGCGCGGCCATCATCATTCACCACGCGGGCCAGCACGAACAGCAGGTCGGAAAGCCGGTTGATATAGGCGAGCGCCGACGGATTGACCGCATCTTGCGCCCCTAGCGCCACCATCGCGCGCTCGGCAGCGCGCGTCGTGGCGCGAGCGACATGGACGCGCGCCGCCGCCTCGCTCCCGCCGGGGAGGACAAAGCTGGTCAGTGGTTCGAGCCGTTCGTTGAGGGCATCGATCTGCGTCTCGATCCACTCGGGCTGGGTAGGGATGATCCTGAGCACCATTTCCGAGGGTGCGAAGTCTCCATCCGCCGCGGGGGTCGCAAGGTCAGCGCCAAGATCGAACATATCGTTCTGCACCCGCGTCAGCAGCGCACGCTGGTTTTCGTCGGTCAGCGCACAGATAGCGAGGCCAATCGCGCTGTTCGCCTCGTCCACCAGCCCCATCGCGGCGATCCGCGCGGAATGCTTCGGGCAGCGCGAACCATCGACAAGACCCGTCGTCCCGTCATCCCCGGTGCGGGTGTAAATCCGGTTAAGCTTGACCATCGGGCGAAGGGCTTAACGGGCAACCGCCAGAAGGATAGCCACCACCGCGATCGCCAGCCCCTGATACTTGATGCGCGCAAACATCGCCTTGTTCTGGGCAAGCTGCATATCGGTCGCCGTCGATCCTTCGCCGGTTTCCAGATCAATCTTGGTCGTCCTGAGGAACGCGACGATCCCCTTGATCAGCGAAAACGCCACCAGCCCCATCAGGACGAGCAGTACGGGTATAAGGACATAGGTCATGTCCCCTTAAATGGACGCGCGCGCGTCAGGTTCCAAGCGGGAATTGTTGCAACCTGAGTTGCTGTGCAAGCATGCGCCCATCTTCGCCCGCTTCCCGCCGTTCCGCCAAGGCCGGAGAGCCGCGGCGCTTGGCGAGTTTCTGGCCGGTTTCATCGGTCAGCAGCGAATGGTGATGCCAGCGCGGCACGCTGAGGCCGAGCAGGGCTTGCAAGGTGCGGTGCACGTGGCTGGCCGCGAACAGATCGGCCCCGCGCGTCACCAGCGTAACGCCGTCCGCCGCATCGTCCAGCGTCACGGCGAGGTGGTAACTGGCAGGCAAATCCTTGCGCACCAGCACCACATCGCCAAGGCCGGACAGGTCCACCGCCTGCGGGCCGGCCAGATCGTCCTCCCAGATCAGCGGCCCAACCTCGTCCAGCGCGCGCGCGGCATCCAGCCGCCATGCCGCCGGGCGCGCGGGATCGGGTGGGGTGTGCTTGCAGGTGCCGGGGTAGATCAGGCCTTCCAGACCGGGACGGGCGCCTGCATCCTCGATGTCCTTGCGGGTGCAGGTGCAGGGATACAGCAGCCCGCGCGCCCGCAGCGCATCGGCCGCGGCGCCATAACTGGCGATCCGGGTCGATTGCGCGGGCACGTCCTCCCACGCCAGCCCCAGCCATTCCAGATCGCGCCGGAATTCATCCGCCAGATGCGGCTGCGATCGCGGCCCGTCGATATCCTCGATCCGCAGCAAGAACCGCCCGCCGCCCGCCTCTGCCAGATCATGCGCGACAATGGCCGACAACACATGGCCAAGATGCAGCCGCCCATTGGGACTGGGCGCGAAACGGGTCACCGGAGGGGGCGCTGCGTTCATCGCGCGGCCATGCCACAGGACAGATTATTGTGCTATCCACAGGCTGTCCACAGCGTGTGCCTTTGCCCAAGGCTGTGGAAAGCCATCCTGTCACGGGTTTGACTCTTGGCCATGCCACGTCAGGATAGAGTCAATCAGGGAGGAACGCGCGACGTGTTCAATGCCGAACTGATCGAGAAAGTGGCCAAGTTCCGCGGGGTCGATGAAGACCCGACGCGCAACCTTTCGGCCTGCCCGGCGCTGGTGCTCAACGCCGATTACACGCCTTTGTCCTATTACCCGCTCAGCCTGTGGCCATGGCAGACCGCGATCAAGGCGGTGTTTCTGGACCGGGTTGATATCGTCGCGAGCTACGACCGCGAAGTGCACTCGCCCAGCTTCGACATGAAAATCCCGAGCGTCATCGCGCTCCGGCAATATGTGAAGCATTCGGAATTCCCCGCCTTCACCCGCTTCAACGTGTTCCTGCGCGACCGCTTCCAGTGCCAATATTGCGGCAGCCACGACCACCTGACCTTCGACCACGTGATGCCGCGCCGCTTGGGCGGGCGCACCACGTGGGAAAACATCATCACCGCCTGCGCGCCTTGCAATATGAAGAAGGGCGGGCGCACGCCGAAACAGGCGGCGATGCCCCTGCATCAGGCGCCGATCCGCCCGACCAGCTGGCAATTGCAGCAGCACGGGAAGCTGTTCCCACCGGGCTATCTCCACGAAACGTGGCGCGATTGGCTCTATTGGGACGTCGAGCTGGAAGCGTAAGGCGCCGAGCGTCCGCTTTCGCACCGGTCGCCGACGAAAGCTGCCGTTCGGGAAACGGCCCCGGATCAAGTCATGGGAGACGCTAAGGAGAGGTGGCGGCTTCCCACCCACCTCGGCCATTCATGCGCCTTCGCGCAGCCCCCGAAAGCGGACGCTGGTTTGTCGCCGACCCCTCCCTTACCTGACGAGAACCCTCGCCCCATCCGTTGCAATTCCATGACGCCGCGCTAGGCGAGCATTGTCGCGCGCCAACAGGGATTCGCATTCATGAAGATCATGTCCGGCAATTCGAACCTGCCGCTCGCACGGGCCATTGCGGCCTATCTGGAAATTCCGCTGACCGATGCCAGTGTGCGGCGTTTCTCGGACGAGGAAGTCTTCGTCGAAATTCACGAAAACGTGCGCGGTGAGGACGTGTTCGTCGTCCAGCCGACGAATTTCCCGGCCAACGACAATTTGATGGAACTGCTGATCTGCATCGACGCACTGCGCCGCGCGTCGGCCAAGCGGATCACGGCGGTGGTGCCCTATTTCGGCTATGCCCGTCAGGACCGGAAGCCCGGCCCGCGCACGCCGATTTCCGCCAAGCTGGTGGCGAACCTCATCACCGAAGCGGGCGCTGACCGGATGCTGGCGGTGGACCTCCACGCTGGCCAGATCCAGGGCTTCTTCGACATCCCGACGGATAACCTTTATGCAGCCCCGGTGATGGCCGCCGACATTCAGGCGCGTTACGGCAGCGAAAAGTTGATGGTGGTATCCCCCGACGTCGGCGGCGTGGTGCGCGCCCGCGCGCTGGCCAAGCGGCTCGACAACGCGCCGCTCGCGATCGTCGACAAGCGCCGCGACCGTCCGGGCGAAAGCGAAGTGATGAACATCATCGGTGACGTTTCGGGCCGCCACTGCATCCTGATTGACGACATCGTGGATTCCGGCGGCACCCTGTGCAACGCGGCCGAGGCGCTGCTGGAAGGCGGGGCAAAGTCCGTCGCGGCCTATATCACCCACGGCGTGCTGTCGGGCGGCGCGGTGGCGCGGATCAACGGGTCGAGCCTGAAAGAACTGGTCATCACGGATTCGATCCGCCCCACCGAAGCTGCCGAAGCATCGGACCGCATCCGTGTACTGCCCATCGCCCCGCTGGTGGGTGAAGCGATCCGGCGCATTGCCGATGAAAGCAGCGTCAGCTCGCTGTTCGACTGATGTTCAATCCCGGCGAAGTTCGGGACATTCTCATCAGCGCCGCACGGCAGCGCACGGCGCTGACCTATTCCGAGATGCTGGGCGCGCTCGGCCACGCCTTCACCCGCCCGCTCATGCGGCAATTGTGCAAGGTGCTTGACCGCATCGACGAGGATGGGCGTGCTTCCGGCGAACCCGGCCTTGCGGTGCTGGTGGTGCGACAATCAGACGGCTTGCCAGGGCAGGGCTGGTTCGTCAGCCGCACGGGCGTTTACGACGACCTGCCGCTGGAATGCGCTCAGGCTCGACAGGCCGAGGCCTATGAGTATTGGGAGCACGCATGACCGACGCCAAAAATGACCGGGACCTCGCCCTCGCCCTGCGCCTTGCCGATGTGGCAGGCGCCGCGATCCGCCCTCTGTTTCGCGGTCAGTGGGCCGAGGAGAAGAAGGCCGACCGCAGCTTCGTCACAGAAGCCGACCGCGCTGCCGAAGCCGCGATGCGCCGGTTGATCGAGGCCGAATTCTCCGCCGACGGGATCATCGGCGAGGAATACGGCACCCGCAACGAAGGCGCGGGCCGCCAATGGGTGCTTGATCCGATCGACGGCACCACCAGCTTCATCGCCGGCCGCCCGATCTTCGGCACGCTGATCGCGCTGCTGCAGGATGGCTGGCCGGTGCTCGGCATCATCGACCAGCCGATCAGCGGCGAACGCTGGGTCGGCCAGATCGGTCAGCCGACGCTGTTCAATGGCAAGCCTGCCGCCACAAGGCCGCTGAAAGACCTCGCCGATGCGGTGCTCGCCACCACCAGCCCGCACTTGTTCACCAATGAAGAAGCAGACGCCTTCATGAGCGTGGCCAAGCAGGTGGCCGAAAAGAAGATCGTGTTTGGCGGCGACTGCTACAATTACGGCCTTGTCGCCAGCGGCCACATCGACGTGGTGATCGAGGCGGGGCTGAAGCTTTATGATTACGCCGCGCTGGTGCCGGTGGTCGAAGGCGCGGGCGGGATGATGGCCGACTGGCAGGGCCACCCGCTGGACGCAGGGTCCGATGGCACGGTGATCGCCTTGGGCGATCCGGCGCGGCTGGAAGATGTGCTGGATGCGATGGGTTAGGCGCTAACCCTCCGCCGCCTCGGCCAAGGCTTGGGCGGTCTTGTAATCGGGTTTCCCGTTATTCAGCCGCAGTGATTGCCCGGTCAGCACATAAAGGCGCGGGATCTTGTAACCGGCAAGCCCCGCGCGGGCGTGGGCATCAAGAGCTTCCTGCAAGCCATCTGCCTCTTCCTCTGGCTGAACCACAGCCACCACCTTGCGCCCGAACCGCACGTCCGGCAGGCTGACCACCCGAACGTCCTTTACCGCCCGGTGCCCTTGCAGCACCGCCTCCACTTCCTCGGGGAAGACCTTCTCGCCGCCGGTGTTGATGCACATATTGTCGCGGCCGATAAATTCGAGCGTGCCATCCGCCGTCCAGCGCGCGCGGTCACCGGTCATCAGCCAGCGCTGGCCGCCGATCACGGGGAAGGTTGCGGCGTTCTTTTCGTCCTCGCCCAGATAGCCCAGCGGCAGCGGCCCGGTGCGCGCAACGATGCCCACCCCGTCGGTGCCCGGCGGTATCTCCTGCAAGCTCTCGTCGAAGAGTTTCGTTTCGCGCCCCGGCAGCGGCTGGAACTTGCCCCCGCCGCTGGAACCGGCAGCGGTCGTGATAACGATGCCGGTGCCTGAACTTTCCGATGATCCCAGCGCATCGATGATCATCAACGCAGGATGATGTGCGATCAGGCGTTGCTTCAACGCGGGCGAGAACACCGCGCCGGACGACGTGATGCTGCGCAGGGACGATAGCACCTCCGCTCCGTCACCTCGCGCATCGAGCCGGTCGGCCAGCGGCAGGGCAAAGGCATCGCCGACGATAAACACCCCGCGCGCACCGAGCCGTCTTATCTCGTCCAGCGCCAGATCGGCGTCGAACTTCGGCCCCGGCAGCAGCGCCAGCGTGCCGCCTTTCAACAAGTGGATCACCGCGGTGAACTGCCCTGCTCCGTGCATCAGCGGGGACAGCAGCAGCATCGGCGAAGTGCTGGCCGGATGATCGGGGCCGATGCGTGCCGCTTCGGCAACCTGCTCCTCAAGGCTGGCGGTCACCAGCGGAGGCGTGCCGGGCGGGCGCTGCCAAACCCCAATACTGAACGCGCCCCACGCCTGATCCATCGGCCACATCACCGCCTTGGGCATTCCGGTGGTGCCCCCGGTGGCGGTAAGGAACAGCGCCTGCGGGTCATCATGGATGGCAAAGCCTTCGGGAACCGGCGTTTCGCACAAAGCTGTCCAATCCGCGCCGCCCACATCCACCATCACGGCGCCGTCCGGCATGGCGGCGCGTGCGGCATCGGCAAAATCGCTTTCCGTGAACAGCGCCTTCAGGCCGAATCGATTGAAGATGTCCGCCAGTTCACGCGTCTTGTAGTGGTAGTTCACATTGACGGGCACCGCGCCGGCCTTCACGCAACCAAAATAGGCGAGCATGTAATCAGGGGTGTTGCGCAGCATCTGTCCCGCAATGTCCCCGGGCTTCACCCCGCGCGCTTTCAGGCCAGCGGCGATCCGGTCGGTGATGGCATCAAGTTCGCCCCAGGTAACGATGCGCGCGCCATGCACCAGCGCAGGGCGTTCGGACGGAACCGCCGCCGCCAGCGCCTTCACCGCCATCCCGAAATTTGCGCCTGCAAAAGCCATATCGCACATATCTCCTTGTCACTTTCGCTAGCCCCCGGCGCGCCTGCTTTCCCCTAGGTAAATAATGAGGACAAACGCGGAAATTGCGTTAGGCTGACGAATCAGAGAACAATGAGAGGAGCAAGTGCAATGGCATCGAATGTTGTCGAATTGCGCACGCCGCAAGGACGCGAGTCGCTCGAACTTCTGCTCGAATCGGTGACCATCACCTGCCCGGAGGATATCCACGACGCCGCCGTGGCACTCGCCCGGATCGCGCAGGAACGGGGGATGCAGATCGCCGTGTGCGACGATATCTCCTCGAAAGAACCGATGGTCGATGCCGATGGCACGATCCTCAATGCTGACATTTTCCGCTGGCTGGATGACGGCGCGCGCTGGTGGGAGGATCACCGCCTTGCCCTTCATTCCCCGCTGCCCCGCGCCTGCCGCTATGAAAGCGAGCCGTTCTGGGCGAATCGGCACGGGTTCAATACCCGCTGGCGCAACCACTACCTCGGCGAAATCGACCTCAACGATTTCGAAAAGCGCGCGCTATGCAAGGCAGCCATTGTGGTGCCGGTGCACCTGCCGTTCGGCCAAATTTCGGCCAGCAGCTTCATCAGCATGGACCGCGACAAGGAAGACCTATCCGCCGAATTCGCCGAACATGGCGCGCTATTCGCGATGGTCACGCGGTGCTTCGTCGCAGGCTACGTGCAGGCCCACCGCACCAAACGGCGCATCCCGTCCGATTGCGTGCTTTCAAAGCGCGAAGTGGAATGTCTGCGCTGGGCCGCCATCGGCAAGACCGACAAGGAAATCAGCATGATCCTTGATCGGTCCCACGCCACCATCCGCTACCATATCCACCGCGCCGGCGAAAAGCTGGACAGCGTCAACCGCGCGCAGACAATCTTCAAGGCGGGGCAATTGGGGTATCTGGGGGCGTCGGACTGATTTGCGTGCCCGCGTTCGCGGGCACGTCATCGGTGCGTTTCTGCCGCTGACGCGGCAGAGTCCCTGCGGCTCGCACGCGTGCGCTCGCGGTCGCTGCGCGACCGGGTTCAGCGAGGCTTTCGAACGCCGAAGGGCGTGCGGAACTCAAAATCTCCGAAGCGGCTCCGACCCATCCCAGCCAATCCCGGCTGCCTTGATAATCCCGAACAGGTCTGGACCGTCCTTCGCCTGCTGCAGAATCTCGACCAGCGTCCCCGGCCCGCTACCCGGATCGACATAGATTGCCTGACTGGTGCCGAACGTCCCTTCGATCATCACCTCGGCGCCCTGCTCCTCGCAAACCCGCCGCGCGTAAGCGATATCGTCGACCAGAATGCACACGTGGTGCAGCCCGTTGCCGGTGGCCCCATATTCGCCGGTATAGACCGAGGGGTGATTGTCCCGCGGGCGTATCAGCTCGATCTGCAAATCGCCCCAATAGGCCAGCGCGAGATCGAACACCGCATCGGTGGGCTGCCCGCGATACTTCATGCCTTCCAGATGAATGCCTTCGATGATGTAGAACGGGCCGACGCCCATCACCTCGGTCCAGTGCTTCACCGCCGCGTCGAAATCTTCCGGCACAAACGCCAACTGCATAATGTCGCCCAAAGCGGCGATCTTGCCCGGTAAAGCCATGTTCCTCTCCAATCCGATAGGGTGACCCCTTGCCCAAGCTGTGTGATATTCCTCCGCCGAGACACTGCACAAAGTGCGAGGACGAGAGGCGGGGACACCCCCGAGAGGACCGGATAAGCCCAATGAACGAAATCAAGGACATTGCCCGCGGTGATCGTTGCCCGGGGCTCAGCTATACCGACATGCTTAACGGCGACACCCGCCGCGCGCCGGATTACCTGTTCGAGGAAACCACCATCGAGATGGGTGACGACCCGCTACCGGTCGCGCCTTATATCTCGGAAGAATTCGCACAGGCCGAACGCGAGAAGCTGTGGCCCAACGTCTGGCTGTTTGCCGCGCGCGAGGATGAAATGCCCGACGTGGGCGATACGGTCGTATACGACATCGCCGGCAAGAGCTTCCTGCTGATCCGCCAGAAGGACGGCAGCGTGAAGGCGTTCTACAACGCCTGCCTCCACCGTGGCCGCAAGCTGCGCACCGAGAGCGGGTCTTCGGTGCAACTGCGCTGCCCGTTCCACGGCTTCACCTGGCGCAATGACGGCAGCCTGAAGGAAATCCCCTGCGCGTGGGACTTCAAGCACCTCGAAGGCAAGGAGATGAGCCTGCCCGAAGCCCGGATCGAGCTGTGGCAGGGCTTCGTCATGCTGACCGAGAACCACGCTCTGCCCGATTTCAAGACGTGGCTCGGCCCGGCGGCTTCGCATTACGAACGCTATGACTTCGAAAACCGCTACACCGGCATGTGGGTGCAGAAGAAGATCCCGGCCAACTGGAAGGCGACTGCCGAAGCCTTCATGGAAGCCTGGCATTCAGTCACCACGCACCCGCAATTGCTCGCGTTCCTTGGGGACGCCAACACCCGGTACGACCTGATCGGCGATCACTTCAACCGCGCGATCACGCCGTCGGGCGTGCTCAGCCCGCACATGAAGGGTAAGAATTCGGACTATGTCCTTGAGAAAATGAACGAGTTCTCCGGCGGGGCCGATGCCAAGACCAACCGCCGCTTCAACGCCAGCGAGGAACCGGTCGAAGGCTATGACGCCAATGATCCCTTGGGCGCGCGCAAGGTGCTGGCCGATGCGGGACGCAAGGGCTTTGCCGAGAACTACGGCTACGACTATTCGGACGCGTCGGACACCGAGATCCTCGACAACTTCACCTACAACATTTTCCCCAACTTCGCGCCGTGGATCGGCTTCCTGCCGACCCTCGTCTATCGCTGGCTGCCCGGCGACACGCCCGACTGGTGCATCATGGAAATCCGCCTGCTATTCCCCACCCCCAAGGGTCAGGAACGTCCCCGCGCGGTCACCCCGACCTATATTCCCGATGACGAACCCTTCAGCTGGGCGAACGACATCATGGGGCCGCAGCTTGCCAATGTGTTCGATCAGGACATGGCCAACCTGCCTTACGTGCAGGAAGGCATGAAGAGCATGAAGGACGGGCTGATGGAGCTGGGCCATTATCAGGACAGCCGCGTGCGCCACTTCCAGACCACGCTGATGAAATACGTGAACGGGGAACTGCCTGCGGTTAAGTAGGCCCTTCGTCATTGCGAGGAGCACTGCGGCAGTCCAGAGCTTTGTGCGACCCGCTCCGGGTTTCAGCGCGATCTATGGTCGTTCGCAATGACGAAAGCATGAGAAACACATGAGCTACTCCTTTGACCTCTCGGCACGCACGGCGCTCGTCACCGGCGCGTCTTCGGGCCTTGGCACCCGATTCGGGCGCATCCTTGCCGCGAGCGGCGCGAATGTGGCGCTGGGGGCGCGGCGGGCCGACCGGCTGGCCGCGCTGGCGGCCGAGATCGGCCCTCAAGCCGCCGCCGTCACGATGGACGTCGCGCGCGAGGCTGACATCATCGCCGGTTTCGACGCGGCCGAGGCAGCGTTCGGACGACCGGTCGACACGGTGATCGCCAATGCCGGTGTCGATGGCGCAGGCATGGCGACAAGCATCTCCGAAGACGAGATTGAACAGACCCTTGCGATCAACCTGAAGGGCGCCATCCTGACCGCGCGCGAGGGTGCCAAGCGGATGATGGCGCAGGGCGTCACCAAGGGCCGGATCGTGCTGATCGCCTCGATCACCGCATTTGAACCCTCCCCCGGCCTCGTCGCCTATGCCGCCAGCAAGGCGGGCGTGGTGCAGGCGGGGCGCACGCTGGGGCGTGAATGGGCGCGGGCCGGGATCAACGTGAACACCGTATCCCCCGGTTACATCCGCACCGCGATCAACGATGCGTGGTTCGATACCGAACCGGGCAAGAAGCAAATCGCGAAATTCCCCAAGCGCCGCCTGATGGGCGAGGAAGGGCTGGACGCGATGATCCTGTTCCTGTGTTCCGACGCCAGCGAGTTCGTGACCGGCACCGACTTCGTGCTCGACGACGGGCAAACGTTATGATGTGTTTTCGGTTCAGGCTAACGCGAACCGAAAAGCACGCTCAGGCGCCGCGCGGGCTTATTCACGGCATCGCTACGGGAGCCGCTCACAATGCCTGAACGCCAAATCTCGCTCGCTGCCGGGATTATGCCTGAGGCGACGCCGGCCCAGTTGATCGAATGCGCCGCCGCGAGCGATTTCGACTTCGGCGGGATGTGGTGCGAGCGCGAGACATGGACCCCATCCACCACTCGCGCCATCCGTGCGCAGGCCCGCGATGCCGGGGTGCAGCTGTTGGACTGCGAGGTCGCGTGGATCATGCCCGGCGCGCCTGATCCGTGGCTGACCGAGCTGGTCCACATCGCCGCGGAAATTGGCGCGAGGAACCTGCTGTGCGTCTCCAGCGATCCCGACCTGGCGGCCACCACCGCCAAGTTCCAGACGCTGGTCGATGCGGCCAAAGGCACCGGCGTGCGCGTCAATCTGGAATTCGGGATCTTCACCGAGGTGAAGACGATGCATATGGCCCGCGCCGTTCTGGAAAGCGTGGAAGGCGAGGCCAAGGCGCTGCTGGTCGATACGCTCCACTGGGCGCGTTCGGGCGGGACGGCGGAGGATCTCGCCGCGATCCCGCGCGAATGGCTGTCCTATTGCCAACCCTGCGATGCACCTGCGCAGGGGCCGGACGTGACGAGCTTCGACGCGATCATCGACGATGCGATCAACCGCCGCATGGCGCTGGGGCAAGGCGGGTTGCCGCTCGGCGCGATGGTTGATGCCTTGCCCGCGCACCTGCCGATGGCGATCGAGGAGCGGTCAGCGACGCTGCGCGATACCTTCCCCGACCTGATCGACCGCGCCCGGGAATGCGCACGCACCAGCCGGGCGTGGTTAAATGGGCGCGCATGACCATCCTTCCCGTCACCCTTGTCCAGATGGCCTTCCTGGTACCAAACCTTGAAGAAGGCTGTGCGGCTCTGAACCGCGCCTATGGCTGGGGACCATTTCTGGGCGGAACCGAAGGGATACTTGCCGACCACACCTACCGCGGCCATCCCGCCGAACCGATCCGCATCCGCGGCGTCTTCGTCCAGACTGGCGACATCAATGTCGAAGTGATCGAGGTCGTCTCGAACGCGCCGAGCGCCTTTCACGAGATGCTGCGGGATGATGGCCAGCCGGTGCTGCACCACTGCGCCACCTTCGCCCCTGATTACACTGCCACCCGCGATCATCTGATCGCGCAAGGCTATCCTGTGGTGAGCGAGTTCGGCTTTGCCGGGCACCGCATCGGCTATGTCGATACGCGCCCGTTGCTTGGCTACATGACCGAAATCTATCCCGATCTGCCGATCATTCGCGCCATGTATGCCCAAGCCCGCGATGCCAGCGTGGCGCGGGCGGGTGATGCGGCGATCATCCCCTTTTCCGTCAGCTAGGCCTCACGCCCGCGCAGCGACTTCGGCGGCGTCGAAGTAATGGATACGAAGCTCGCGCAGCAGCCCGTCTTCAAAGCACCCCGCCTCGCAGATCGTCTGGGTGAAAGGCGCGGAGCCATCCTTGGGGTGCATGGTGAGGCGGATCACCATCACCGCCCAGGTGTCCCCCCCGGTACAATCAAGCATCTCCAGCTTGGTGTCAGCCCATGTGCCATACATCGCCGCCGCGCAGCGTTGCAGCGCATCCTTGCCCCGCCACTCGCCTGCAAAGGGAAGCGAGTTCGCCTCATAGAGCACAAAGTCGGGATGGATCAGCGCCTCGACCGCGTCCCAGTCGCGCGTGCCGGCGGTGGCATAGACCGTCGCCAGCATTTCCCGTGGTGTGCGTCCTGGCTGTCCTATCGCTGGGCTACTTGTGGACATCACTCGTCGATGGTCCCGATCAGATCGCCGACCTTGTAGACCGCGCCCTCCTCGCCGGTTGGGTGGATAGTCCCGCTGGCCTGAGCTTCAATCTCGGTGGTGCTCTTGTCGGTTTCGACGGTGTAGATGATGTCGCCCTTCTCCACACGCTCGCCCTCGCCGAACATCCATTCGACGAGGGTCATTTCAACAGCGCTCATGCCGAGCTTCGGGATGCGGATTTCGGATGCCATTCTAGATCTTACCTACCGATGCTTTGATCTGCGCGACGATATCCGACTTCTGCGGAATCCATGCCTGTTCCAGATGGCTGGCGAAGGGCACCGCCGAGAAAGTCCCCCCGATGCGCCGCACCGGGCCTTTCAGGCTGTCCCAGCACTTTTCCTGAATGTTCGCCGCGATTTCCGCGCCAGTTCCGAACGGACGTACCGCTTCGTGCAGCGTGATCGCGCGGCCGGTCTTGCGCACCGATGCAAGCACGGTTGCCTCATCGTAGGGAGCAATGGTGCGCAGGTCGATAACTTCAACAGAGATGCCTTCCTTGGCGAGATCGTCGGCCACGACCAGCGCGTCCAGAACGGTGCGGCCATAGGTGATGAGGCTGATGTCCGTCCCCTCACGCGCAATCGCCGCCTTGCCCAATGGCACGCGGTAGCCCGGGCCGGGATCTTCGGACTTGAGGCCGTAGCACAGGATGTTCTCGATGAAGATCACCGGGTCATTGGCGTCAATCGAGGCGCGCATCAGCCCGCGCGCGTCCGCCGCGTTCGAAGGCGTGACGACATGGATGCCCGCAACGTGGGCGAACCATGCTTCCAGCATGTCCGAGTGCTGCCCGCCAAAGCCGACGCCGACGCCGGTGGTGGTGCGGATCACCATCGGGCACGGCGTCTGCCCGCCCGACATGAAGCGCAGCTTGGCGGCGTGGTTGACGATCTGGTCCATGCACACGCCGACGAAGTTCATCAGCATGATCTCGGCAATCGGACGCTGGCCCGCCAAAGCGGCACCCACAGCGGCACCGATGATGGCGGTTTCCGAGATCGGTGTCGCGCGGATGCGGTGTTCGCCATACTTCTCGGTCAGGCCGGAAGTGACCTTGAACACCCCGCCGCCCTGCTTTGCGGAAACATCCTCGCCAAGGCAGAACACGCCCGCGTCATCGGCCATCGCCTCGTCAATGGCGAGGTTCAGCGCCTGGGTCATGGTGATCTGGGCCATCAGGCGGTCTCCTCCAGCACGTCTTTGTAGATTTCATCGGTATCGGGCAGCGGCGCATCGAGCGCGTGCTGCACCGCTGCATCGATCTGCGCGTTGATGTCGGCGACGATGGCGTCCAGCTCCTCTTCGGTGAACTGGTGCTCCAGCATCACCTTGCGCAGCTTGGGCAGCGGATCTTCCGCCTTCATCTCGGCGATGTGTTCGGGCGGCATATAGCTGAAGTCGGCGCCGAAGAAGTGCCCCATCATACGGTAGCACATGGCCTCGACCAGCGTCGGCCCTTCGCCGGCACGGGCGCGGGCGACGGCTTCCTGCATCGCGGGGTAGATCTGATGGACGTCATTGCCGTCAACCGTCACGCCCTTCATCCCGTAGCCCGCCGCGCGGCTGGCGATGTTCGGGCTGTCGGTGTGGTCGGCGTAAGACGTATGCTCGCCGTAGCGGTTGTTCTGGCACAGGAAGATGACGGGCAGCTTGTATAGCTGGGCCATGTTCATCGCTTCGTGGAAGCCGCCGATATTGGACGCGCCGTCACCGAAGCTGACCAGCGTCACGCGCCCGTCGCCGTTGTTCTGGCTCGCCATGGCAAGGCCGTTGGCAATGGGGAGGCCGCTGCCCACCACCCCGGTCGTCACCATGATCCCCGTCTCGGGATCGGTGATGTGCATGGTGCCGCCCTTGCCCTTGCAGGTGCCGGTCGCCTTGCCGAGGCATTCGCCCCACCACTTTTCCATCGGGATGCCCTTGGCGGTCTGCTCGCCCTGCCCGCGATAGGTGCAGACGACGTAGTCCTCCTTCTCCAGCGCCGCCATGGCCGCGGCCGAGACCAGCTCCTGCCCGCGCACGCAGTAATACATCACCGCGACTTTGCCGCCCATGAGCAGCTCGCGGAACTTCTCGTCGGTGCGGTTCACCTTCATCGTGCGGGTGTAGATGTCGAGCAGCTTGTCGCGGTCGATTTGCGCCATTTGTGTCACCTTCGTAGGGGAAGCGGAGATTAGAACTGCACGCGCTGCGTGAACCCGCCGTCGACGACGATGTTCGCGCCGGTCATGTACGGCACCGCCGGGCTGGCGACGAAGACGATCGCCTTGGCGACCTCAACCGGCTCGCCGAAGCGGCCCATCGGCATCTTGGCGAGGGTGCCATCGAACAGCGGCTTCATGTGCTCCTCGATCACTTCCCAGTTGCCGCCCTTGTAATAGACCGCGCCCGGCGAGACCGTGTTTACGCGGATACCCTTGGACGCATAGGCCTGGGAAAGCTGCGAGGCATAGGTGATCAGCGCGGCCTTCAGCGCGTTGAAGGGGTTGGGCGCGATGAAGGTTTCCAGCGCCGCCGTGCTGGACAGCATAACGATCGACCCGGTGCCCGATGCCTCAAGGTAAGGCGTCAGCGTCTCGACCGCGTAGGCCGCGCCCTTGATGTCCATGTCGAGGCAGGCCTGCCAGTCGCCTGCACCGCCGGTGCCGGACGCGCTGGCAGTGTGGACAAAGATATCGCAGCCGCCGAGTTCCTTGGCCGCCTTTTCCAGCCACGCCTGATAGGCTTCGGTGCCGGTCGCCATGTCGAAGACCTCGGCAAACACCTTGCCCGGCCCGGCAGCATCGATTTCAGCTACCGCGGCGGCGATCTTGTCTTCCTTGCGGCTGAAAAAGGCGACATCCGCACCCTCTGCCGCGAACAGCTTTAGCGCTTGAAGGCCAAGGCCATGCGCCCCGCCGTTCATGATGACCTTCTTGCCCTTGAGTCCCAGATCCATAACGCACCTCTCCCTGGCTGCGGTTGTAGCCTGACGGGATAGCCGAGCATGGGCGTTGGGCGTATCGTCAATTTTGGTGGGATCAGACGAGCAAGCAGCCAGATTGCATTGCAAGGCAGCGGGTGGTGGGTTCACACCAAAACGGCAAGCTCGGTAGCCTGTTTGATTGCGCGCTTGGCATCCAGTTCTGCCGCTTCATAAGCGCCGCCGATCAGATCGGCATTGGCCCCTTTTGTCAGCAACTCGTCATACAGAGCGCGCGCCGGTTCCTGCCCGGCGCAGACGATGACAGTGTCCACCGCCAGCGTGCGCGGCTCGCCATCGATCAGGATGTGCAGGCCATCGTCGTCGATCCGCTGATACTCTACCCCAGCGATCATCTGCACTCCGCGCCGTTGCAGAGTGATGCGGTGCGTCCAGCCGGTGGTCTTGCCCAAACCCTTGCCCACCGCGCTGGCCTTGCGCTGGAGCAGGAACACCTCGCGCCCGTTGGCGGCAACCTCTGGCTCCACCCCCGTCACCCCGCCGCGCGGGTGGTTCTTGAAGTCGATGCCCCATTCCTTCGCAAACACATCAATATCGAGCGCTGCCGAAGTACCGGCATGGGTGATCAGTTCAGCGACATCGAACCCGATCCCGCCCGCCCCCATGATCGCCACCTTTTCGCCGACGGAAACCTTGCCGGTGATGACATCGACATAGCTGACCGCCTTGGGATGGGTGATCCCGTCAAGCTGGGGCATGCGCGGGGTGATGCCGGTGGCGACGACGATCCGGTCGTATCCGCCCGCGGCAAGCTCATCCGCCGATACCCGTGTGCCCAGCCGCAGATCGACACCGTGGAGCGCAATCATCCGCCCGTAGTAACGCAATGTCTCGTCAAATTCCTCCTTGCCGGGAATACGCCGGGCGAGGTTGAACTGGCCCCCGATGGCATCGGCCGCATCGAACAGCGTGACCTTGTGCCCGCGTTCGGCAGCGATGGTGGCGAAGGCCAGCCCCGCAGGCCCAGCGCCAACCACCGCAATGCGTTGGGGTGCATCTGCCGGACGGATCGCGATCTCGGTCTCGCGGCAGGCCCGTGCATTGACCAGGCATGACACCAGCTGCCCGGTGAAGGTGTGGTCGAGGCACGCCTGATTGCACCCGATGCAGGTGTTGATCTCATCCTCGCGGCCTGTCCGCGCCTTATTGACCAGTTCGGCATCGGCCAGCATCGGCCGCGCCATGGAAACAAGATCAGCATCGCCGCGCGCCAGCACCGCCTCGGCCACATCGGGCATGTTGATGCGGTTGCTGGTGATCACCGGGATCGACAGATGCTGGCGCAGCCGCCCGGTCACCCCGGCAAAGGCCGCGCGCGGCACCATAGTGGCGATGGTTGGCACCTGGCTTTCGTGCCAGCAGAAATGCGTGCTGATCACATCCGCGCCTTCCGCCTCCAGCGCCTTGGCGAGGCTGACGATCTCGTCCCACGCCAGTCCCCCATCAAGCATGTCCATCGCGGCAATCCGGAAAATCAGGATCATGTCCGAACCAATCGCCGCGCGCACCCGGCGCACCACCTCGACCGCAAAGCGCATGCGGTTGTCCCAGCACCCGCCCCAGCGGTCAGTACGCTGGTTGGTCTTTTCCACCAGGAAGGTGGAGATCAGATAGCCCGCCGATCCGATTACCTCGACCCCATCATACCCCGCGTCGCGCGCCAAGGCAGCGCAGTTGGCGAAGGCCGCAATCTGTTCCTCGATCCCGGCCTCATCCAGTTCCAGAGGGGTAAGCGGGGACAGGCGCGACTTGACCGGCGATGGCCCAACTGGTTGCGCGACATTGGCAATCGGGCCGGAATGGAGGATCTGCATGCAGATCTTCACCTCGGGATCAGCGGCATGAACAGCATCGGTCACCGCCCGGTGCATCGGCACTTCTTCAGGCTCGCTCAGCTTCGCACCGCGCCCACCGCTGGCGTGCGGAGTGATGCCGCCCGTGATGATCATGCCGACCCCGCCCTTCACCCGTTCCACGAAATAGGCCGATAATCGCTCGGCGGCGTCAGGCACATCCTCCAACCCCGAATGCATCGATCCCATGATGATGCGGTTCTTGACCATCTGCTTGCCAAGCTTGAGCGGCGCAAAAACGTGGGGGTAGCGGGGGTGTGTCATCGCGGCGTCCATATCAGTCAGGCCTGTATTGCGGGCTGCGCTTTTCGAGGAAGGCGGCCATCCCTTCGGCAAAGTTCGGGCTGGCGGCGGTCATCAGCTGGTTGCGGTTTTCAATCGCCATCGCCGCTTCAAGGCTGGGGGCGTCGATCGCCAGATTCAGCCCCTCCTTGGTCATCCGCAGGCCCATGGGCGATGCCGCCAGCAGATCATCGACATAGGTTTGCGCGGTAGCCTCCAGCTGATCATCGGGCACCACTTCGCTCACAAGGCCCGTCGCCAGAGCGCGAGGAGCATGGATGAAACGCCCGGTCAGCATCAGTTCGGCAGCAACCGATCCGCCAACCAGCCGGGGAAGGAAATAGCTCACGCCCATGTCGCAGGATGACAGGCCGATCTTGATGAAAGCGGCGTTCATTTTCGCGCTTTCGCCCGCGATGCGGATGTCGGATGCCAGCGCAAAAGCCATCCCGCCACCGCAGGCCGCCCCATGAACCAGCGCAATAATCGGCTGCGGGCATCGGCGCATCTTCACATAGACATCCGCCAGATGCCCCTGAAAACCGAACCCGCCGCCATAGGGGTCATCAGCCGGATCACTCTCGCTCCGGTCCCTTATATCCAGCCCGGCGCAAAACGCCCGCCCAGCTCCGCGCAGCACAACCGCCCGGACCGAACGGTCATTGTACAGGCCGCCGAAATACTCGCTCAGCTCATTCACCATCGCCAGCGACAACGCATTGAGCGCATCAGGCCGGTTGAACGTGACCCAGTCACAATCTCCGCGCCGTTCAACGATGATCGTGGCGTGCCCCTGCGCCATGTTCGCTTCGCCCCCCATTCCTTTTTGACAGAGTGATAAAAAACGGCGTTTAGCACTGCAACGATCATCAACAACAAGCAGATGTATCAGGCATTACAAGAGGCGCGGCGGATGGCAAATTTTGACCTGAGCGGGCGGGTGGCATTGGTCACTGGCGGAACAAGCGGTATCGGCAAGGGCATTGCACTTGGATATGCCGCGGCAGGTGCCAACGTCGCGGTGTGCGGCAATCGCAACATCGAGGCGGGAGCGCAAACGGTTGCCGAGCTTGTCGCCCTGGGGGTTAAGGCGAAGTTCTATCAATGCGACGTTCGCGACCCGGAACGGGTAGATGCCTTGGTTGCAGGTGTCGTCGAAGATTTCGGCGGCCTCCACATTGCCGTCAACAACGCCATGCAGCCCGCTGGTGCATCCAGCCTGTTCGATGATCGGGCCGTGGACGGCTGGCGGCGCTCGATTGACGGGTTTCTGTCTGCACCCTTCTGGTGCTGCAGGGCGGAAGCACGCCACATGAAGGATCATGGCGGCGGGGCAATCATCAATATCGCCTCGATCGGCGGCCACCGCGTAGGTCGCCTGCGAGCCACCACGGGATTGATCGCCTATGGTACATCCAAAGCCGCGTTGCTGTTCATGACCAAGTCGCTCGCCCGGGACTGGTCGCGCTATGGCATTCGCGTCAATTCGATCAGCCCCGGCCTGATCGAGACACCCGCTACCGAAGTGCTGACCAGCAAGCCCGAATCCGTCGACCGCGAAATCAGGCAGATTCCACTGGGCCGGGTTGGTGTGCCGGATGATATCGCGGGCGCGGCACTGTATCTTGCGTCCGACGCGGCAGCCTACACAACCGGCATCGATATCCTGGTGGATGGAGGCGCGCTCATCGGATGAGGCTCGCCCCGTAACTGGGGGCCGTTGTCTGAAGGGGACCTGCGCCTCCCCCAGTCCGCACGCCGCGCATGATCATCCGTGCGGCAGCCTGCCGCAGCAGGTCAAAGGGTGGGGAATCCTCGAGCTTGCCGGACATGCGCAGCACGATCAGGCCATGCATCGCGGCCCACCAGGCGTGCGCAATCAGCTCGGGGTCCCCGTCAAGCACGCCATCGTTGACCAAATCGCGCACATAACGGGTCAACGTCTGTTTGGAGCGGTGTTCAGCCTGTTTGAGTTCGCTGGTCTTATCGCAATCCTCTGCCTCATAGGCGAACATCAGCTGATAGGCTGCAGGCTCGCGAATTGCGAAATCGATATAGGCATCGCCGATTGCGCGCGAACGCTGCCAGACATCGTCGCTGCTGGCATAGGCCGCCTCGATTGCGTCGGAAAAACGGTTGTTCACGGCCGTCCGCACGTAATCAAGCAGCTGCGCCTTGTTCGAAAAGTAACGATAGAGCGATGCGGCGGTCCAGCCCATCGCGCTGGCGATTGAACGCAGCGAGACAGCGTTGACCCCATGCAAAGCGATCTGCTGTTCGGCGATCCGGAGTATCCGGTCCCGCACCTCGCAAAGTTGCGCTTCTGTAAGCAGCATCGCCATGATCGCAGTTTACGCGATGGCCGATGGAGCGCAAGCGAGGGCGTCGCGCCAAATAGGAAGACTACCCGCCAAGTTCATAGGGCACCACGCGGCGGTGGAATAGATTGACTTGGATCGTTTGATCGTTGGGAGGATAGGCGCGCTGATCGCAATCCCCACGCGGGCAAATGCGGCACGACACGCCGATTCGTGTCGCCGCCTGCGCCGACTGGGTGTCAATATTGTCGGCGTAGATGAATTCGCTGGCGTGCTGCACCTCACACCCGAGCGCCACAGCATAGCGGCGGGGGTTGCGGTCAAACCGGCCCGAGGCCTTTACCAGCCCCTTGGCAATAGAGACATAGCGCACGCCATCAGGGGTTTCAGCCAGCTGCACCAGAATGCGGTCGGGGATCACTGCGGCTTCGTGGACGATCCACAGCGGACAGGCGCCGCCAAACCGCGCGAACTGGAACCGCGTCGCGCTGTGCCGCTTGGTGATGTTGCCGGCCATGTCGACCCGACAGAAAAAGATCGGCAAGCCCCGCTCGCCATCGCGCTGCAAGGTCGACAGGCGGTGGCACGTCTGTTCGAAGCTCGTTTGATACCGCAGCGCCAGCCGATCAACATCATGCCGGAACGCCCGGGCCGAGCGGCGAAAATGGCCATAGGGCATCAATACCGCCCCGGCGGCATAATTGGCGAGCCCAATAGTCAACAATTCGCGCGCAACTTCGCTGCGCAGCTCGGCAGCATCGGAAATTGCCCGGATGGAATCGCCCAGGGTCATTGCTGCGACATGATAGGCGATCTGGAAGCGCACCCCGGCAGCTGGCTGATCCGAGGCAATCCGCAACACGCCCTGCGCCGCATCGAAACTGCGCAGCGTGTCCGACGGCTTGAGTTCAACCGCAATCCCGTGCTGCTGGCCCAAATGGCGTTCCAGCATGGCTGTGGTCGGCACTTCGTCATCTCCGGCGAACGTGCCCGCCAGTGTTTCCGCCGCCCGGTCGATCAGGTCGACGTAATTGTTGGAAAGGTGGAACCAGTCGCGCACTTCCTCCCACGGCAAGCGCGATCCGCTGCCGGTGTCATCGGCCAAGGCCTCGTCCACCATCTCCAGCCGCTGGTTCGCGCGGCGCAGCGCTTCGTGCAGTTCGACAAACCGCCGGGCAAAGGCGGGCTGCTGTTCGGCCAGCCGGGCAATCGCATCGGGCCCAATCGGCGCATCGAAGATCGGATCGGCGGCCGCCTCGCGTAGCATCAGCGACAACTGCTCGGTGTCGTCGCCCGGAAAGTCTTGCCAGTCGAGCGGAAACAGGCTCGCGACCCGCTCGATCAGGCGCGGGGTCAGCGGGCGATCATCATGCTCGAGCTGGCTGAGATAGGATGGGCTGATCGCCAACAGTCGTGCGAGATCGACTTGCTTCAACCCGCGCCGTTCGCGCAGCACCCGCAGTTGCTCGCCCGCAAAAATCCGGTGTCTGGCACTCATTGGACGGCTCCAGTTTGCAAATTTTTTGTTTGCAAATTTGCAAATTAACATTGGACGCCCGCGCCCGCATGCGCAACTCAATTCCTCTAGGCTCAGCATCTCCATGGCAGGCGCGACGGCGCCCATGCGCTTGTCGCAGCAGATCGACCGCGAAAAGCTGCCATACGACGGGCTTCGTGCAAGGAGTTTTGGAATGGCCCCCAATGTCGCGGAACTTTACCAGTTCAATCCGGACATCGCACCGCGCGACATCCTCGATGCGGTCACCATCCGCACCCGAGCCGAAATCGCGGATGCCGCCGCAGCGCTGGAGGGCGAGGTGCGCGGCTTTGGCCTGCGTGCGATGGTGTGGCACGATCTGGCCACGATGGAGCCGACCGTCGATGCCGATGGACAGCCCATCAACTGCAGGATTCTGGGCTGGGACGCAGCTGACCTTGCCCCGTTGATTGCCATTGATGATGCCCTCCGCCCCCCTTGGCTGCGGGCGTGTCGGGTGGAAAGCCAGCCCTTCTGGTTCAACCGTCGCGGCGTTCATACCCTTTGGGAGAACCTCTATCTCGACGCCATCGGGCTGGAGGAGTTTGATAAGCGCGCCCCGATGAAATCGGCGATTGTGGTGCCGGTTCACATGCCGTTCGGACAAACTTCCGTAGCGATCTTTACCAGCTTTGACCCCGCTCAAACCGATTTGTCTCGCGAATTCGCCCGCCATAGCGATCCCCTCGCCCGGCTCGTGCAACGCTTCATGGCGGGCTATGCCAAAGTCAACCGCAACCCTCGCCACCTGCCGACCGAGACAATGCTGACCGCCCGGCAGATCGAATGCCTGCATTGGGCGGCGCAGGGCAAGACCGATTACGAGATCGGGATCATCATGGGTTGCAGCCATGCCGGAGTGCGATACCATCTGAGCCGGGCTTGCGAGAGCCTGGGCACCGTAAACCGCGCCCAATCGGTCTTCCGCGCCTGCCAGTTGGGCTACTTCGGCTAAGCGGAGCGTTTTGGTTTTCCGGCCCAATCCCAACCGCCGCCGCATTCCGCCCGAAGTCGGCATTGTTTCGGGGAGGCTCGGCTCTCGGGCGCAGCTTCCATAAAACCCAGACAGCTGACAGGCCCACCAAACAAAACGGGCGGCGCGGGATGGCCGAAGCCGCCCTGCGCCGCCCGCGAATGTTCAGTCAGGCCCGCCCGTCAGAAGGCGAAGGTCACCCGGCCATACAGGAACCGGCCGTTGAAGCCGAAGGGCGAGAAGGACGAGAACGGCAGGAAGTAATTGTTGACCGACAGGTTGCCCGGCTGACCGGTGACGGGATCGGTTACCCGGCCGACCGGATTGACGGTCGGATACTGGTCAAACAGGTTGTTGGCGCCGATGGCGAACTCCAGCCCATCGGCAAAGGTGCCTTCGGGACGCATGCGGATTTCGAGATCGGTGATCCAGCGCGGTTCAAGCAGCACGTCGTTGATCGGCGTGGCCCCAGCAGAGAACACCTCGCCAAAGCGGTTGGTGCGCAGCGTCGCGCTCAACCAGTTCCAATCCCAGTCAGCGCCCAGATTGATGCGGTCACGCGGCTGACCACGCTCGATCCGCAGCGATTCAAGCCGGCCGAACAGGTCGATCCCCGGTACCTGCGCCAGGTTGCCCGGGTTCGTGCGGCGTCCGGTGATGTCGATATCGTTGCGGTTGTAACCGGCCATCAGCGACAGATTGCCCAGATCGCCAATGCTGGTGCGATAGGTCGCAATCGCATCGAAGCCGCGCGTGCGGGTGTCGATACCGTTGAAGAAGAACCGCGCCGCCGAAATGCTGGTGAACCCTGCAGTGTTGAGGATCTGCGCGATCCCACGGCCCGGATTGGTGCCGGTTGGCGCGCCCGCGGCATCGCGGTTGGCCGACAGGTTGTCGGTCAGCACGATCCGGTCGTCGATGTCGATCTGGTAGTAATCGAAGGTGAGGTTGAACCCGTCGAGCAGGTCAAACACGGCCCCTGCCGACCACGAGAACGACTTTTCCGCCTTCAGCGGGGCCGCCCCCAGCGCAATCGCCACGGGGTTGTTGACCGGCAAGGTCACCGCATCGACCAGCACGCCGCCAATGTTGTTGGTGGCCGCCGCAGCGAAGAACTGCTGCTGGAGCGATGGTGCGCGGAAGCCGGTCGAAATCGCGCCGCGCAGCCCCAGCCCGTCAACCAGTTCGAGGCGCGATGCCACCTTGCCGTTGAGGGTCGAACCGAAGTCGCTGTAATCTTCGAACCGGCCCGCCACCTGCACGTTGAAGCCCGACGTGATGTCGGTATCCAGTTCGGCATAGAGCGACACGTTTTCGCGGCTGTTGGGGGTGGTCACGTCGACCCCGCCGATCGCCGGCTGGAACCCGGGGAACACCTGTGCGCCCGGAGCGGCGAAGGCGGTCGCGCCAGCGCCGGTGATGAAGGGGCTGTTGGCCCCAACCCGCACCGGTCCTGCGCGGTAGCTGTCAGGCTCGCCAGCGGTGAGCTGATATTCCTCACGCCGCCATTCGGCCCCGAAGGACAGGGTCATCTGCTCGATCCCGCTGACCTCAAGCTCACGGCTGATGTCGAGGTTGGTCATCAGCTGGCTGTAGGCGATTGCCCCGGCATCAAATTCGGTCGGGCTGGCCCCGCCGAGCGATGCGTTTAGCGTGTCGGTGATGAAGAATTCGGTCTGGTTGTCGCCATAGGACATCGACAGGTCCCAGTTCCAACCGTCGAAGTCGCCATCCAATCCGGCAACGATCGCGTAATCCTGCGTGTCGGTGTTGATCAGCGGCAAGAAGCCATCGGGATAGATCGACACGACGTTGCGGTTATCGGCCGCACGGCGATAGAAACCGGCGGATTCCGCATCGCGGGTGCCAAAGCTGCCGAACGCGTAGAAGTCGACATTGTCATCCAGCGGCATGCCCATGTTGACGACGATGTTGAGATCTTCGGTGCGCGGATCGCCATAGCGGTGGTAGCGGCGGTCAAGCGTCAGTTCGCGCGCATCGAGCGCGCCGGTCTGCGCATAGTTGCGGCGCGGATCGAAGCCGGTGCGGTTCGTGTCGTTGCGGTCACGATATTCGGCGGTGATGTTAAGGAAGCCCTCGGCCCCCAGCGGCAGACCGATGTTGCCCGACACGGTCAGCACTTCGCCGTCCGTCACCCGCAGATCGCGGCCGTTGTCGATCAACTGCAGGTTGCCATCGGGCGTGAGGGGCGGCACCTGGCCGGCCACCGCGTTCACGCCGGTAACTTCGCGCACGCCTTCGACGCGGGTATTGAACCCGCCATAGTTGACGAAGAACCGTCCGCCCTTGCGCGCGTCGTTAAGCTGGAAGTTGATCACCCCGGCGATCGCGTCGGAACCATATTGCGCCGCTGCACCGTCGCGCAGCACTTCGACACGGCCAATCGAGGAGGCGGGGATCTGGTTGAGATCGACCGCGGTGCTGCCGCGCCCGACTGAACCGTTGAGGTTGAGCAGCGCCGCGCCGTGGCGACGCTTGCCGTTGATCAGCACCAGCGTCTGATCCGGCCCCAGCCCGCGCAAGGTTGCCGGGCGGATCGCATCGGTGCCATCGGTGATCGAAGGCTGCGGGAAGTTCAGCGAAGGCACCAGATCGCGCAGCAGGCGCGCGGTTTCCGTAAGGCCCGATTGCTGCATCTGTTCAGCGGTGATGACATCGATCGGCACCGCGCTTTCGGAAACGGTGCGGTTGGAACGGCGGGTGCCGGTCACGATCAGCACGCTGTCGTTTTCGACGTCCTCGACAACCTCGCCCGCGGCCTGCTGCGACACCGCGACAACGGCGGGCGCGGAATCGTCGGACGCGTGCGCCGGAGCGGCAGCAATACCTGCCGCAAGCAGCACCGAAACGGTGCCAATCGATGAGCCTGATTGAAGGATCTGATTGATCTTACGCATTATATTCCCCTGAATAATCAAAATCGGCGCCGGGCATGATCGCATTGCACATTCCGGTGAATGTTGCAGAACACGAAGCCGTTCCCCCTGCTGGCAGGTGGAAAGGTACCTAAGCACTTCAGACTATCAACGCTCCAGGGGCCGTACCGTGCCTGGTCGGGAAACTATCCAAGCCCCCTGTCATCATTATGCAACACTTGGTTTAAATGGCTGGAGCTAGCTCCCTTTGCCGCGTCGATAATGCTGCGGACAGGAGCGGCGATCGGCAAACGTCGGCGCCTGGAATCTACCGTAAGGCAGGGATGGGCAGGGCAAACCGACGGCTGTTACATCGGCTTCATCGTGATCGCTTCAATCTGACTGTCGATGCGCCAACTTGTTCGCGCCTCTTGGCCATAGTTTAGCCGCCTATGGCTGCGTCGACTTCCCAAACGCGCGATACGCAAGGCCAAGCAGCGCAATCATAACTACTTCAACTATCATCGGAGGGAATGTCGTCGGTGCAGTGCCATCAAACGCGATGCTCACGAAACGCCCGAGAAGCGCAAATGTCAGAAGCGTCAGTGGCACCATCAGGGGGGTCCGGTCTGCGCGCCAGGCACCGATTAGCGAAAAGACGGCCCCTGTCAGGAAGAAGGCGGGGAAGTCGGCACGCATCGTTGCCATGCCCTGCGTCCCCAGCGGCGAGAGCGCAAATTCAGCTGCCATTTTCGCGGGATTGAACAAGAAACCCAAACCAATAGCGACATTCGCAAGACCGACGAAGCCAATCAGGAATTGCATTGTTCTTTTCATGTGTTCTGTCCCCAAAAGTTGGCGAAGGATGCACAGACGCTGTCCTTCTCGCGATAATATGGCATTGATCATGCCATTAGATTGCGTCAAACGGGATGACAAGGCAAATAGGGAGGCATGGTTATGCGCACACGCACCAAGGTGGCATTGGGTGTTACCGCGCTGGCATTAATGGCGGGGATCGCGGCTAAAACGGAGCAAGCGACTATAGGTGCCTCGCTGTTCGAGCGCGCCGTGGGCGAGCGCGTCGGCCGTGATACGACTGCAGCTTTACCTGATGGCCTCCACATCGGGCTGTGCGGAACCGGGTCGCCGCTCCCCAGCCCCGGCCGTGCAGGTCCATGTAGTGTCGTGATCGCGGGCAAGCAGATCTTCGTCGTTGATATTGGCGAGGGCGGTGGGCGCAACATCAACCTGATGGGCATCCCTATCGGGAAGATCAGGGGCGTGCTGCTCACCCATTTCCATTCGGACCATATTGACGGCATGGGCCCATTGATGATGAACCGCTGGGTAAGCGGCACGAACACCAGCCCGCTGCCCGTCCATGGGCCAACCGGCGTAGAATCGGTCGTCACTGGCTTCAACGCCGCCTACACCATTGATAATGGCTATCGCACCGGTCACCATGGCGCCGCTATTGCCCAGCCAGACGGCGCAGGCGGCATAGCCATGCCCTTTACCCTTCCCCAAGCGGGCGAGAGCAACAATGTGGTCGTTCTGGACGAAGACGGACTTAGAATCACCGCATTCCGGGTCGATCATGGCCCGGTTGAGCCATCGGTTGGCTACCGCTTCGACTACAAGGGCCGCTCCATCGTGATCAGCGGCGATACCAAGAAATCCGCATCACTCATTGCCGCATCAAATGGTGCCGACCTGCTGGTGCATGAAGCGCTGCAGCCAAAACTGGTCAAGATGATGACCGCGGGACTGGAGAAGAAGGGCGTCAAGAATATGGCGCAGATCGCCCGCGATATCCTCAATTATCATGCCAGCCCCGAAGAGGCCGCCGAGACCGCAAAGGAAGCGGGCGTCAAGCAACTGGTGCTCAGCCATATCGTCCCCTCCATCCCGTCCAAATTCTTCTACCCCGCATTTCTGGGTGACGCGGCCAAGCGCTATGACGGGCCGATTGTGGTGGGTGAGGACGGCATGATCTTCACGCTTCAAGCGGGCAAAAACGACATCACACAAGACACATTAATGTAGGACGGAAGCCACCATGTACACAATCCACGGTGCGCTCGGTTCACCTTATTCGATGAAAATGCGTGCGCGCTATGCCGCATTGGATGCAACTGCGCGGGGGTGCATTGATCCGCTCCTCGCGCAGACGGGCTGCCCTGACGCTTTGGTGAGCCAATGCGCCTGAAAGGACCAGCAGCCCCACTGATGGCGCTGGCGCTGCTAGGCCTGACGGCGCTGACGTTGCTCGGCCCGACAACGCTTGGCGTTCAGGCAGCGCCAGCGAAAGCCCCCAATATCGTCATCCTCCTAGCCGATGATTGGGGCTTTAGTGATGTCGGGGCCTTCGGCGGGGAGATTGCGACACCCAATATCGACGCGCTTGCCGCCAAGGGTGTGCGTTTTTCGAACTTCCATGTGGCCGGGTCCTGTTCGCCAACGCGGGCGATGCTGCAAACGGGCGTGATCAGCCACCGCGCTGGACTGGGCAATATGCCAGAGACAATTCCGCCCGAACATCTGGGCAAACCCGGCTATGAAGCGCAACTCAACAACCGGGTGGTCACCATTGCTGACCAGCTACGCGCTGGTGGCTACCGCACCTATCTGACGGGGAAATGGCATCTGGGGCACACGCCCGATACCCTGCCGACAGCCCGCGGCTATGATCACGCGCTCGCTCTCGCGCAATCGGGCGCAGATAACTTTGAAGATAAACCCAATCTGCTGATTTATGACAAGACCGAGTGGAGTGAAGACGGAAAGCCAGCAAAACTGCCCAAGCGCTTCTATTCCTCAACGCTGATTGTCGACCGGATGATCAGCTATATCGACGGCGATAAGGGCAGCGGAAAGCCTTTTCTTGCATCCGTCAATTTCATCGCCAACCATATTCCCGTGCAGGCACAGGATGCTGACATTGCAGCTTATGCTACGCGCTACCGTGATGGCTGGACTGCACTGCGCAACCAACGCCGCGCCGCCGCCGTCGCCAAAGGCGTGATACCCGAAGGTGTCGCGATGGTAACCATGGACACCAGTGGTGACTGGTCGAAATTGTCGGCACAGCAGCAGCGACAGCGTATGGGTGCGATGGCCGCCTATGCTGGCATGGGCACGGCGATGGACCGGGAAGTCGGCCGGTTGGTCGCGCATCTCAAAGCCATCGGCCAATATGAAAACACCATCTTCGTGTTCCTGTCTGACAATGGCGCCGAAGCTACTGATCCAATGGCGATGGGCGCTTTCACGCGCTGGAACGCCAATCAGCAATATGATCAAAGCGTCGCCCAACAGGGACGCCCGGGTTCGCTGACCGCACAAGGGGCCGGGTTTGCGAGCGCATCGGTCTCGCCGCTGCGTGGGTACAAGTTTACGGCGAGCGAAGGTGGCTTGCGTGTTCCCATGATCATGGCTTGGCCGGGCAACCCTGCGATCAAGGGTGGCAGCGTTGCCGCAGGTTTTGCCCACGTCACCGATATGCCGCTGACTTTGCTGAAGCTTGTCGGGGTCACGCCGCAGCAGGGCCGTTTCTCCGGGCGCCCCGTCGAGCCAATGATTGGGGCGGACCTGACACCTATGCTGACAGGAGCTGCATCCTCCGTCCATTCGCCAGACAAGCCTTTGGGGTATGAATTGTCCGGCAATGCGGTGTTGTTCAAAGGCGATTACAAGCTAGTCAAGAACCTCCCGCCTTACGGAGATGGCCGCTGGCAGCTTTACAACATCGCAGCCGACCCCGGCGAGACTAAGGATCTGTCGGGTTCTGATCCCGACCGTTTTGTTGCGATGCAAGAGGATTATGCCGCCTTTGCCAAGGCAAACAAAGTGCTGCCGATGCCGGAAGGTTATACGGCGCCTGACCAGATTTTCGCCAATGCAATTCGCACGATGTTGATACCGCGACTGCTCAAGCTGTGGCCGCTGGGTGCCCTGTTGGTGATGGCAACGGCGGTCTGGTTCTGGCGGCGCAGACGGCGGCGAGCGATGGCATGAAATTGCGGTGGAGACAGGATCAGGTCGGCGACAGCACTTTGAGGATGCAGTCGACAAAGCCTTGCGGATCATTTTCCTGAATGAAGTGACCGCCCTTCAACGTGCAATGCGGCTGACCCGCAGTACCGGGAACACGGCCGATGAACCGTTTTTCGCCGCCGCGCGTGACGGGATCGCCGTCGCTGAAGCAGCACAGGAACGGCTTGTCCCATTGCTCAAACACTTGCCAGGCGCGCTTCTGATCGGGGATCGCGACATTATTCTCGAACGGAACGAAGCTGGGGAATATCCGCGCTCCGGCCTTATAACTGCTATCTGGGAACGGCGCGTCATAAGCTGCAATCTCGGCGGCGCTGAGCGCCCGCTTTGCGCCAGCGTTGACGATTTTGCCGATCGGGAAGAACGGGCTCCATTGGGAAAAGGCCCGCCAGATCGCAAAAGCGCGCGGTGCCGGGCCGCCTTCGGGCAAGCCGCCATTGGACAAAACGACGGCGGCAAAGCGATCGGGCATTTCCGCGACAAGGCGCAGACCGATCAGCGACCCCCAATCCTGACAGACGAGCGTCATATTGGTCAGGTCAACCGCCTCGATCCACTGACGCATCCATTCAACATGACGTGCATAGCTGTAGTCGGTTTTTTTCGTTGGCTTGTCCGATTTGCCGAAGCCAATCAGGTCAGGCGCGACAACGCGAAAGCCTGCCGCGACGACCGGGCCGATCATATGGCGGTAAAGGTAGCTCCAGCTTGGCTCGCCATGCATCATCAGCACGACCGGCGCATCGCGCGGCCCTTCATCCACATAATGCACGCGCAAGGGTGTGCCGTCCGTGGGATCGGCAATCTCCACATAGTTTGGCGCAAAAGGAAAATCGTGGATTGCAGCAAAGGCGCTATCGGGTGTGCGCAGGACTTTCAAAGGCTGACCCCTAAAATCAATAAAATTGGCACTTAAGGTGTCATATTATCGATACCCGGTCAAGAAGCTGGGCCAGCCTTCTTCGTATCAACCAGCCGAAACCCGATATGGTCAGTCCCTAGCCCGCGTTCCTGAAACTGGCGCGCGGCGGGACGATAGCGCGCGCAATAATTGGCAGCGCAGAGGTAAGACCCGCCTTTTATGATGTTCACCGCTTCGCTGGCGTCGGCGCGCGCTCCGCTGGCGCTCGTCCATTCCCAGACGTTACCGATCATATCGTACAGACCAAATCCGTTCGGTTTGAAACAACCCACAGGCGCCCGCCCAACATAGCCATCGGTATTGAGATTTTTGACCGGAAAGGCACCTTGATAATAGTTTGCTTGCGGCCGGCCGTTCGCATCAACCGGCTCCGGCAAGGCCGCTACGCCGCCGCGCGCCGCATATTCCCACTGCGCCTCACTCGGCAATTCCTTGCCCACCCATTGCGCATAGGCCTCTGCATCCTGATAGGCGATCTGCACGACGGGTTCGTTGTCTCGCCCGACGATACTCTCCTTCAACCCTGAAGGGTGCCGCCACTGTGCCCCCGGCACCCAGCGCCACCAGCGAGGGTCGGCGTCCGACGGGATGTTGAACACAGCAGATCCCGGAACCAGCATTTCTGGCGGCGCATTGGGCAGCTTGGGCGGATCGCGCTCCGCCATGGTCTTGTATCCCGTCGCCTTAACAAAGGCAGCAAATTCGGCGTTGGTCACTTCATGTGTATCGATCCAGAACCCCTGGACCGTAACGGTCTGCGGCGGCCCTTCCTCATCGTATTGCGGACCATCGCCCATGACGAAACTGCCGCCAGATACCCACACCATTTTGCTGCCTGACAGGCCAGTGCACATTGCTCCGGGTGGCGCGGATGCATCGCTGCAACCAGACAGCAGCATCAGACCAAGAGCAAACCCGAAGCGTTGCATCAATCCTCCGGCATGCAGGCCACAGCATCGCCCAGCAATCGCCGCACGACAGCCTTGGCGTCGTCAAAAGGCAGTTCCTGGTCATGGCGTAACAGTCGCCATGTCTGGAAACTCAGTATGACATTGAGACCATGGGTACCCGCCACATCGGCTCTTACCATCGCGGGCAAATGCGCCTCAGTGGTATCAGATTCGAGCCGCAACATCCGGCGATAGCCCTGCATCAAATAGGGCGACTGGAAGCGTTTGAGATTGGCTGAAATCCGATAAGGCAGAATGGTTTCGAAAACCATCGCACGGCGATCAGCGATGTCGAACAGCTTTTCCTTCCAGGTCGCGCCATTTGGTGGCTGGAGAATGATGGGCATCACCTGCGCCTCAATCACCGCCCCCATTTCGCGGTAAAGCTCATCCATATCGTCAAAGTGCCGGAAAACGGAGCGGAGCCCCACGCCAGCCACCTCCGCAACGCGCGCGGCACTGGGGGCTACGTCGCCTTTACCGACCAGATCGAGCATCGCTGCGACGATCTTGCTACGGCTCGATCGGCTTCGTTCGCGCCGGCCATCGGCCAGTGGCGCCTCAGAGCGCGATGTCATTTTGTGCGATACGTTGCTCATGCATCCTTATTTTGCGGCGAACAGACGCTGGCGCAAGCGACAAAAGCGATTGCAAATATATTTTGGCACAATTAATGCCAATAATATTCTGCCGTTCTGTCGGTGGAGAGTGGAAGCGAAGATACCGAATGCGTCAGGAAGAGAGGCATTTAGAGCCATGACCGTCTGGATAATCTGGGGCACGGCGCTGTTCGCTTATGGCGTATTTCGGTTCTGGTATGACAACTGGTCCGGCCCCGTTAAACCTGCTGAGATAGAGGCGTTTCTTGCGCAAATTGCTGGGCGTTTCGAGGGCACGGGAAATAGCCCGGAGGTTTTGCGTGCTTTCCTTGAAGCTGACGACGGCCGCGAGTTTGTCATGCTCAATCTAGTCAAGGCGCAAATGGAACAGGTTGAGGATCCCAAAACCGGAAAAATGGTTCAGGGCTTTGATTTGCTAAAGCGCTATTCCAAACGCTTTATGCCAGTTCTGTTCCGCAATGGCGGCCATCCCGGCATGGTCGGACGCAAGGTTGGCGGATATATTGATGCTTGGAACACTGAAGCGGATCCCGACTGGACGATCTTTGGCCTGATGCGTTACCGCAGTCGCCGCGACTTGATGAAGATGGTTGCGGACCCTGCTTTTATGGAAGGCCATCCGGACAAGCTGCTTGGGACGCTCGCTACGTTTTCATTCCCGACACAGCGGGTCGTGTCCTTCTATCTCAGTCCGCGCGTGACAGTCGCGCTGATGCTGGCGCTAATTGCAGCCTTGGCGCATCTCGCTTTTCTCACACTTGCAATCTGATCGAACTCGCGACCGGCGAAAGATGAAGCGAAAACAATGAAAAAAGGCACATGGATAGGGGTATTGGCGCTGATGATCAGCGCGGGCTATTTGGGCTTTCAGCAATACAAAATCTATCTTCCCGGTATCGTCAGCGAGTGGCGCGAACCGATTGGCGAAAACCGTCCGATTGAATGGGCGCAGGGCCCAACGATAGCACCCGCAGGCAAACGTCCGCCCAACGTCATCCTGATTGTCGCCGACGATCTAGGGGTGAACGACATTTCGCTTTACGGTGGCGGGGTTGCAGGTGGAGCGGTACCGACCCCCAATATAGATTCCATTGCCAAACAGGGCGTCAGCTTTGCCAATGGCTATGCCGCCAATGCGACCTGCTCGCCTTCGCGCGCGGCGTTGATGACGGGGCGTTATCCGACACGATTCGGTTTTGAGTTTACTTCTATTCCCGCTGCATTTGCTTCAAACTTGGCTCATAGTGGGGGGGATTCTCCCTATCCAACTATCTATCATGAAGAACTGAACCAAGACCTGCCAGCCTATGCCGACATGGGTGTGCCCAATGCGGAAATCATGTTGCCCGAAGTGCTGAAAGCCAAAGGTTATCACAACATCCACATCGGCAAGTGGCATCTGGGTGAAGCCAAACCATTACGGCCAACGTCACAAGGTTTTGACGAAAGTCTTGGCATGCGTTCAGGCGGGGATTTGTTCATGGCCGAAGATGACCCTCAGGTCGTCAACGCAAAGCTTCCATGGGATCCGATCGACCGCTTTTTATGGGCAAACCTGCCATATGCGGTCTATTGGGGGGACAGTCAGCGCTTTCGTCCCAAAGGTCACCTGACCGACTATTTTACCGACAATGCATTGGCCGCGATCGAGGCAAACAAGAACCGGCCCTTCTTCATGTATCTCGCCTATAATGCGCCGCACACCCCGCTACAGGCGCTGAAATCAGATTATGATGCCCTGCCGCAGATCAAGGACCACACCCAGCGGGTCTATGGTGCGATGATGCGCCAACTCGACCGGCGGGTTGGCGATGTGCTGCAAAAGCTAAGGGACACGGGGCTTGAGGGGAATACGCTGGTTATCTTTACCAGCGACAATGGCGGCGCGTGGTACACGGGCATAAAGGACCACAACACACCCTATCGAGGCCACAAAGGCACGTTCTTCGAAGGCGGTATTCGCGTGCCGATGATGATGCGCTGGCCGGGCGAGATCGCGCCGGGCACCGTTCGCAACGATGTCGCCCAGCATCTTGATATGTTTGCGACGATTGCAGCGGCAACCGGAGCTAACCTGCCAAGCGATCGCCAGATGGACAGCTTCAACCTGTTTGGCACTGGACCAAAACGCGAAATCACCTTCTGGCGTTCGGGGCATTATCGCGCTGTCCGCAAAGGCGACTGGAAATTGCAAGTTTCCAGTCGCCCCGACAAGGTGTGGCTATTCAACCTGGCAATTGATCCGACCGAACAAGTCAATTTGGCCGCCAAGGATCCCGCCCGCGTGGCAGAACTGCGCAAGTTGATTGAAGCACAAAATGCCGGGCTTCCCAGGCCGCTTTGGCCCGGCTTGCTCGAAGCCGCGATCCGGATTGATGTTCCGCTCAATGCGCCATGGAAGAAAGATCAGGAATATGTCTATTGGGCCAACTGATCGCGCAGTGATGCGCGTGTCATGCCGGTAGTCAGTGCCGCATCCACCCGCGAACTGAAGTAGAATGCCTTTTGTACGCGTAACTTCGGCACCGTGGCATTCGCCTTTCCGGATGCGGCCCGGCGGCCCACGGTCGGCATCCAGTTTATCCGCACCAGTTTGGGCGTGGGTCGCGAGGCTACCCGTTACAAGGACGCTGGTCTGGCCGAACGCGGGCTCCTGAAGCGTTGGGGAAGGGCGGGCTTGTGTCTGCCACAAGCGGTGGTGCCGCCGCGACGGGTTGCTGGGTCAGTGCAATTACGAAGACCTGAACATCGCCAGTCGCCGAAGCACGGGGCGCGTTTTCGACACCGGCGTGGGGATGCTCGGCTCACTAGTTTGGGGCTTGGCCATCTCCGATCTGATGACCGGGATGTAAGCATCAGCATCCAGTTCGAGCAGGCCGCAAATCGTCCGGGTAAAACCAAAAACAAACGGCTTGGCCGGAAGGCTGGCAAAATCACCCGCTTCAACGCAGCAAATGTAACGTTCTGGTATGCGCGTTTTCTGCGACACCTGGAGCGTTGTCATACGGCGTTTTCGGCGAGCTTTCCCGATCTCCTCACCAATGAGGGCCAGCGGCGGCAACTCGACGATCCCTTTTTCGTTTTTCATTTTTTGCAACCCGAAGGGGAACCGAGCATCCTTGCTTAGCCAATCGGACTATTTACCATAAGAAACAACGCATTGCGCCCATTTTGAGCAAACTTTGCCGCGGTCTCCGGTCAATCAGGCATTTTGTCGAGATAGCCGTTAACGACCTCCATCTTGCGCAACAGGAACTGCCTGACTTCTTTGGTGTGATCGTCCACTCCCTGCTGCGCGGGGAAGAACACGCCGTAGCGGGACCGCTTGAGCAACCCGCGTTCGACCAGCCCAGCAACCTTGCGGCGGGTGGTCTCACGGCTCATGCCGAGGCTGGTGTGGATGAACTTGACGCTGACCGATGGCCGGGCCTCGTCCGGAAAGACGGATTCCTCGGTGCTGAAGTTGCGCATTGCAAAGGCATCCTTCCGCAATTCGCGCGTGGATTCGGCGGCGACCAGACAGATGATGGCGACTTCATCAGGCGACAGACCATTCTGATGGATGGCGAACCGCATGAAGTCGCTGAACACCTCGATAAAGAACGAAGCGACGTAACGTGTGGCCGCGTGATCCATGTAACCCCCCTTCCGCAGCGGCTTGGCAGGCGCGCGGCGTCAGGCTGTGCGAACCGATCGGATCGCAGCCTGTTAGTTTCGCTTGTTAGGCGGCATTATGGGGGGAACACACCGCATCGGGCAAGTGCGTTAACTAACTGGTGCTGCTGGGGAGGATTGAACTCCCGACCTCACCCTTACCAAGGGTGCGCTCTACCACTGAGCTACAGCAGCGCCGGTATGGGCGCGCGCTATTGTCGTGCGGCCCCGCAATGTCAACGACCTTGTTGCGCGATCGCACTTCTAAATGCGCAACTGGCTTGATGGGCACACCCTATATCGGCAAGGCGTTTCTCATGAATGAAGGCCAATCCAGGAATTTGTCCCGCGAAGAACGGTTGGCCGCCAAGCTGCGCGAGAACCTGCGGCGCAGGAAGGCTCAGGAACGGGCAAAGACGGGCGCGGCGGGCGATTCGGACACAACGCAGCCCCTTCCCAATCCGCCCGGTCAGGGCTAACGCCGCGCACATTATTGTCTTAGAGGACCAGGCCGCCCGCTCTCCCACCCATTTTACCCGGATGAATCCCGGCAGGCTCGGGGTCGAAGGGTAGGGAAGCGGGCGGACTGATCCGCCGGAGAGAAAATGCCCAAGCTTATCCTCGTCCGCCACGGCCAGAGCCAGTGGAACCTCGAAAACCGCTTCACCGGCTGGTGGGACGTCGATCTGACGGAAAAGGGCGTCGAGGAAGCGACCGCCGCGGGTGTGCTGCTGAAGGACAAGGGCGTGCTGCCCACTTACGCCTTCACCTCGCTCCAGAGCCGCGCGATTCGCACGCTGCATCTGGCGCTGGAAGCGGCGGGCCGGTTGTGGATCCCCGAGATCAAGGACTGGCGCCTGAACGAACGCCACTATGGCGGGCTGACCGGCCTCGACAAGCAGGAGACCCGCGAAAAGCACGGGGATGAACAGGTGCACATCTGGCGCCGCAGCTTCGATGTGCCGCCGCCGGTGCTGGAGGCGGGGGGCACCTATGATCTGGCCGCCGATCCGCGCTATGCCGGGATCGCCATTCCCGCGACCGAAAGCCTGAAGCTGACGATCGAACGCGTGCTGCCCTATTGGGAAAGCACGATCCTCCCCGTGCTGGCCCGCGGCGAGACAGTGATCATCGCCGCCCACGGCAACAGTTTGCGCGCGCTGGTAAAGCACCTGTCGGGCATTTCGGATGATGACATCACCGATCTGGAGATTCCCACCGGGCAGCCGATCATCTACGACTTCGATGAAGCCATGGTGCCCGGCCCGCGGTACTATCTGAAGGACGCATGATGGAAAGCGTGGGGGGCAAGGTCGCAATCGTGATGGGGAGCCAGTCAGACTGGCCAACCATGAAAGCCGCAGCCGACGTGCTGGATGAACTGGAAGTGCCATATGAGGCGCGGATCACCTCGGCCCACCGCACCCCTGACAGGATGGTGGCCTTTGCCAAGGGCGCAGAGGGCGAAGGTTTCAGCGTGATCGTAGCCGGCGCAGGCGGCGCGGCGCATCTTCCCGGAATGATCGCCAGCATGACGCATCTGCCGGTGCTGGGCGTGCCGGTCCAGTCCAAGGCGCTGTCGGGCATGGATAGCCTTCTGTCGATCGTGCAGATGCCGGGCGGCGTCCCCGTCGGCACGCTGGCGATTGGCGAGGCAGGCGCGAAGAACGCAGGGCTGCTCGCCGCCGCGATCCTGGCGCTGGGCGATGAAGCCCTGTCCGAACGGTTGCAGGACTGGCGCGCGGCGAAAACCGCTGCCGTGACAGACGTGCCCGAAGACTAATGCTCCCTGCAGGTTCCACCATCGGCATCTTGGGCGGCGGACAGCTGGGCCGGATGATGGCTGTGGCCGCCTTGCAGCTCGGCTACAAGGTCGTCGGCTTTGCCCCGGAAGGCGACAATGTCGCGGCTGATGCCTGCACGGCTTTCATCACGGCTGATTGGGATGACGCTGCGGCGCTGAAGGATTTCGCCGAAGCGTGCGACGTGGTGACGTGGGAATTCGAAAATGTCCCCCTCAGCACAGTCGCAGCCCTGCCCCAAACCCTGCTTGCCTGCCCGTCGCGGGCGTTAGAGGTGGCTCAGGACCGGCTTAACGAGAAGGCCTTTGCCGCCAGCCTCGGCGGGACGCCCGCGCCCTACAGCCCGGTCGAAAGTGAAGCCGATCTGACCGCCGCACTGGTCAGCGTCGGCACGCCCGGCATCCTTAAAACCGCACGCGACGGATACGACGGGAAGGGCCAATGGCGGGTCCGGTCCGTGATGGAAGCAGGCGGAATTGCCTTCCCCGGCGTCACCTGCATCTACGAAGGCTTCGTCACCTACGAGACGGAATTCTCGGTCATCCTCGTGCGGGGCAGGGACGGGACAGTGAAGTTCTGGGATTCGACCGCGAACCTCCACGAAGGCGGGATGCTCGCCCAGTCGATCCTGCCGGCGGGCGCGCTGGTCGAGGCGCAGGTTCCCGCCGCGCGCGAACTGGCCGGCAAGGTGGCCGAAGCGCTCGGCTATGTCGGGGTGCTGACGCTGGAATTCTTCGCCACCCGTGACGGGCCGGTGTTCAACGAGATGGCTCCGCGCGTCCATAATTCGGGCCACTGGACCATCGAAGGCGCGGCCACCGGCCAGTTCGAAAACCACATCCGCGCGATCTGCAGCTTGCCCCTGGGCGGGACCAAGACCCGCTTTGCCAGCATCGACATGCGCAACATCGTTGGCGAGGATGCGCTGCGCGCCCACGCCATCCTGAGCGAACCGGGCGAGCCGCACCTGCACTTGTATGGCAAGGCGGAAGTGCGCGAGGGCCGCAAGATGGGCCACGTCACCCGCGTCGGGCACGCGCTCAAATGAGCGCCGCAGTGGTGCTGATCTACGCCCGCGCTGCCAATGGGGCGATCGGCAAGGATGGCGATTTGCCATGGCGGCTGCCTGCTGACCTCAAACGGTTCAAGGCCCTGACCATGGGCCTGCCGATGATCATGGGCCGCAAGACATTCGACAGCCTGCCAGGCCTGCTGCCAGGGCGGCGCCATATCGTCCTGACCCGTGACGCCGCATGGCAAGCGGCCGGGGCTGACGTCGCTGCCACGCCTGAAGCGGCGCTGGAATTGGCGGGGGGCGATACGATCGCGATCATTGGCGGGGCCGCGGTGTTCGACCTGTTCCTGCCGCTGGCAACCTGCGTCGAACTAACCCAGATCCACGCCGATTACGAAGGCGACACCTTCATGCCACCGCTCGGCCCCGAATGGGGCGAAACGGCGCGCGAGGATCACGCGGCAGATGGCGATTACCCGGCCTTCTCCTTTGTTACCTACCGCCGGAACGAGGCCGTCTGATGCGCTGGCTCGATCACCGCGAACCCATGCCTGCCGCGCTGCGCGGCGCGGTCATCGCGCTCGGCAATTTCGACGGGTTCCATCTTGGCCATCAGGCCGTGGCAGGCGAGGCGATCCGCTGGGCGCAGGCGGAAGGCCGCCCCTCGATCATCGCCACCTTCGATCCGCACCCGGTCGGCTTCTTCCGTCCGGATGTGCCGCCCTTCAAGCTGACGACATTGGAGCAGCGGCAGGAATTGTATCTGGCAGCGGGAGCGACCGCGATGCTGGTGTTCCACTTCGACGCTGACCTTGCGAGCACCAGCGCCAAGGATTTCATTCAAGCCATCCTGATCGAACGCTTCGGTGCGCATGGCGTGGTGACAGGCGGCGACTTCACCTTCGGCAAGGGCGCAAAGGGCAATGTCGACCTGCTCCGCACGTTCGGGGGCGAACTTGGCCTGCAATCGCGCGTAGTCGCACCGGTGAGCGAGGGCGAGGAGGTCGTCTCGTCCAGCCGCATCCGCGCTGCGCTGCGCGAAGGCCGCCCCGAAGAAGCCGCGCGCCTGCTCACCCGGCCTTTCGCGATTCGCGGCATTGTCGAACACGGCGACAAGCGCGGGCGCACCATCGGCTATCCGACCGCCAATCTGGGCGTCGAGAATTACCTGCGGCCCAAATACGGCATCTACGCCGTGACCGGGCGCATCCTCTCGACCGGCGACGTGCTTCACGGCGCGGCGAACATCGGCATCCGCCCGCAGTTCGAACCGCCCAAGGAATTGCTCGAACCCTTCTTCTTCGACTTTTCCGGCGACCTGTACGGGCAGGAAATCGAGATCGCCTTCCACCACTATCTGCGCGGCGAGGCGAAGTTTGACAGCCTCGACGCGCTTATCGAACAAATGGACAAGGATTGCGCCGAGGCGCGGCGGCTTCTAAGCGCGCAGCCGCTATGACCGACGATACCAACCGCGCCAAAGAAGCAAAAGACTACCGGGACACCGTCTTCCTGCCGAAGACCGATTTCCCCATGAAGGCCGGCCTCCCCCAGAAGGAGCCGGGCATTGCCGCGCGTTGGGAGCAGATCGGCCTCTATGACGCCCTGCGCGCCGCGCGCCGGGGCCGCGAAAAGTTCATCCTCCACGATGGCCCGCCCTATGCCAATGGCGATATCCACGTGGGCCATGCGCTGAACCATATCCTGAAAGACATGGTCTGCCGCACCCAGAACCTGCTGGGCCGCGATGCGCCTTACGTGCCGGGCTGGGATTGCCACGGCCTCCCCATCGAGTGGAAGGTCGAGGAGCAGTACCGCAAGGAGAAGAAGGCCAAGCCCGTTCTCACCGGCGCGGGGCGCGATGAAGCGGCGGTCAAGGCGTTCCGCAACGAATGCCGCGCCTATGCGCAACGGTGGGTCGATACGCAGCGCGGGCAGCTGAAGCGCCTCGGCATCATGGGCGATTGGGACCACCCCTACCTCACCATGCAGAAGGAGAGCGAGGCGGTGATCGTCGCCGAGCTTCTGAAGCTGGCCGAGGCGGGGAACGTCTATCGCGGATCGAAGCCGGTGATGTGGTCGCCCGTCGAACAGACCGCGCTGGCTGAAGCGGAGGTTGAGTACGAGGACATCACCTCGACGCAAATCGATGTGGCGTTCGAGATTGTCGATTGTCCTGAAGTGCCCAATCTCGTTG
>JBIKSA010000129.1:0-4303 GCA_044348875.1 Erythrobacter sp.
GTTGAGCCGCTTCCCGCTGCACGTCTCGCAGGCCTGTGCGGTCTGGTACTTCGACAGCTCCTCCTGCATCCACGCGCTTTCGGTCTGCATCATGCGGCGGTTGAGATTGCCGATGACGCCCTCAAATGCCTTGTTGACGGTGTACTCGCGGCGGCCGTCCTTGAACGTCAGCGGCACCGGCATCCCGCCCGTGCCGTGGAGGATGATGAGCTTCTGGTCAGGGGCGAGGTCTTTCCACGGGATGGTGAGGTCGAAACCGTAAGCCTTGGCGAGGCTGGCGAGCACCTGCATGTAATAGGGCGACGGCGGGTTGGACTTGGCCCAGGGCACCACCGCGCCCTGCTTCAAGGTCAGCGCCTCGTTGGGGACGACCAGCTGCTGGTCGAACAGCATCTTCTCGCCGATGCCGTCGCAGGCCGGGCACGCGCCTTGCGGGGCGTTGAAGGAGAAGAGGCGCGGCTCGATCTCCTCGATGGTGAAGCCGCTAACGGGGCAGGCGAACTTCTCGGAGAAGACGATGCGGTTGGGCGGCAGGCCTGCGCCTCTCATCGCACCGCCTTGTGCTTCGTTCTCGCGCCCCGGCACGATCCCGTCGGCCAGATCGACATAGGCCAGCCCCTCGGCCAGCTTCAGCGCCTGTTCGAAGGAGTCCGCGAGCCGCGTCTCGATGCCTTCGCGCACCGCGATCCGGTCAACCACCACTTCGATGTCGTGCTTGAACTTCTTGTCGAGCGCGGGGGCTTCCTCGATCGGGTAAATCTCACCATCGATCCGCACGCGGGTGAAGCCCTGCCGCTGCCATTCGGCGATTTCCTTGCGATATTCGCCCTTGCGCCCACGCACCACGGGGGCGAGCAAATAAGCGCGGGTGCCTTCGGGCAGAGCCATCACCCTGTCGACCATCTGGCTGACGGTCTGCGCAGAAATGGGCTCTCCGGTAGCGGGCGAGTAAGGCACGCCCACCCGCGCCCACAGCAGGCGCATATAGTCATAGATCTCGGTGACGGTCGCCACGGTCGAACGCGGGTTACGGCTGGTGGTCTTCTGCTCGATCGAGATCGCAGGCGAGAGCCCGTCAATATGCTCGACATCGGGCTTCTGCATCATTTCGAGGAACTGGCGCGCATAGGCGCTCAGGCTTTCGACATAACGCCGCTGCCCTTCGGCATAGATAGTGTCGAACGCGAGGCTGGATTTGCCGCTGCCGGACAGGCCTGTGACCACGATCAGCGCGTCGCGCGGCAGATCGATGTCGATGCCCTTGAGGTTATGTTCGCGCGCACCGCGCACGGAGATTGTCGTAAGGCTCATGGGCGTATGATGTTCCGGAAATGTTCGCAAAGGTCAAGGCGGCGGAGCGGGACGAAGCGCCTGTCGCCCTCAAATGGCAACGCAGGCTCCGCGATGCAACGGGCGAGAGGAATGTTGGTGCCCGGGGCGATCAATTTGCGGCAATTACATATTCCCGAAACGAGTTGAGGCGGACCAAAGGCGAAAAATAACTGCCGTTATAAGTCAGTTGTTTAACTCAGCTAAAAGCGACCCTACAGAAAATCTGAAGGGGTCAGAACTGCCGCTTTCGGTCATCACTTAGATCTCTTCGCGGTTCTTCGGCCGGGTCTCCACAGGGTCGCAACTTGGCGCTACTGGACCAGAACCAGCGAGGAGATGGAACATGGCGGGATGGGCTGCCCCTAGCTCTCCCGCCATCTTTTCCGGTCAGCCCCCACTCACCAGCCCCATCCGTCCCGGATCGCCTAACCATTGCGCCGTTACGCCCCAGCCGTGCGCAATAACCTCTGGCGAGAGCGCATCGCGTGGCGGTCCATCGGCGATGAGCCCACCGTCCTTAAGCACCAGCACCCGATCCGCATGGTTCATGGCAATCGCGAGGTCGTGCAGCACGACCACCACTCCCTGTGCCTGCCCGTCAGCGCGCCGCGCACACAATTTGAGGTGACCGATCAGGCTGAGCTGATGCGCAAGATCGAGCGCGGCGAGCGGTTCATCGGCGAGGATCCAGCGCGGCTCTCCAGCCAGAACCCGCGCCAGCAGCACCCGGGCGCGTTCTCCACCTGACAGCCAGCTGACCGGACGAAGGCGCAGCGGTTCCAGATCGAGCGCGGCAATAGCAGCGTCGATGGCCGCCAAACCTCGGTCCCGCCACGGCAAGCGGCCCAGCGCGACGAGGTTTTCGACCGCCACATCCCAAGCGATATCGGGGCTTTGCGGCAGGTAGCCGATCGCCTTTGCGCGCGCGCGCGGAGCCATCGCGCCAATTGCGGCCCCCTCCAGCATCGCCTGTCCCGCCGCCGGGGCGAGCAGTCCGGCAAGGCCCAACAGCAGCGATGATTTGCCCGCGCCATTGGGGCCGACGATGGCGGTGATCTCACCTGGCCGCAGCGCCGCAGACAAGCGCTCCACCACCCGCATACCGCCACGCTCCAGCGTCAGGCTTTCGGCAACGAGCGTCATAGCCGCCCCCGCCGCATTCGCAGCAGAAGCCAGCCGAAGAACGGCGCGCCGATCAGCGACAGCGCAATGCCCAACCGCAATTCAGTGACGAACGGCAAGGCCCGAACGATAGCGTCCGCCGCCAGCACAAGGCAGGCGCCGGCCAGCGCGCTTGGTAGCAGCAGGCTTGACGGCATACGGTCGGTCAACGGGCGTACCAGATGCGGCACCACAAGGCCCACAAAGCCGATAATCCCTGCCACAGCCACGCCCGCGCCGACGGTCAGCCCCACCCCCACGACCAGCAGTGCCAGCAGCCGCGCCGGATCAAGGCCAAGCGAGCGCGCCGCCTCTTCTCCCAGCGTCAGCGCATCAAGGCTGCGCGCCGCCAGTGCCAGTACGGCGATACCCGCAATGGTCAGCGGCGCGGCGATCATCACCTCGCGCCACGAACGGTCGGTCAACGCGCCGTTGAGCCACAGCACGATTTCCGAAAGGGCAAATGGGCTGGGCGCAAGCGTGATGGCCAGCGCGGTCATCGCGCCAGCAAGGCTCCCCAGCATCAACCCGGCCAACGTAAACAGCGCGATCCCGCCGCCTGCTCCGCCTGCGGCGTCTGAAGCGGTTCTCCCGGCAATCAGCGCCAGTGCGGCCATGCCCAATGCTGCCCCGGTCAGTGCCATAACCGGAAGGCTCCAGGCGGCCAAGGCAGGGGGCAGCATCGGCGCCAGCCAGAAACTCGCCACCGCACCCAGCGCCGCCATCGGCGCAATACCGAACAAGCCGGGATCGGCGAGCGGATTGCGCAAATACCCCTGCATTGCCGCACCCGCCGCCCCCAGCCCAGCGCCGATGACAACCGCCAGCACGGCACGAGGCAGGCGCAACTCGGCCAGGATCAGCAGGGTGTTACCCGGCCCGAAATCGGCGGGCGCGATCCACACCCGACCGGCCAGCAGCGACAGAGGCAACAGCACCGCCAGCAGCGTGCCAAAAATCAGGCTGGCGCGGCTCATGACGGCGCCTCCACTTGGGCGCGGATCGCGCGCAGGCGGGCGCGGGCCTTGGGAATGGTCGGTCCGCCGCAATAGATCAGAGCGGGATCGAATGGAGCGATGTGAGTGGACTTGAAAGCGCCGCCCAGCACCGGATGACGCTGCCCTGCCGCATCGCCCGCAATCAACAGGACGCGCGGCGGATCGGCGAGGATCTGCTCCAGCGTCACCGCGTCGGCTTGTCCCAGCCCGCGCGCGGCCGCGTGGCTCGAAAAGCCTTCCTGCCACATGAGCTCCGCGATCAGGGTCTGTTCGCCTGCGACAATTTCACCCGGTTGCCACAGCAGCGCTTCGATCGATGTGCGAGGTGATGCCGGCGCGGCCATGCGCGCGGCGAGCGCATCGCCCTCAGCTTTCCGGCCGGCCAGCGCGGCCACCTCCCGCACCTGCGCGGCGCTTTCCGCGACAGTGCGAGGGCTACCGAAGGTTACCACTTTCAGCCCTGCGCGCTCCAGCGCGTGCCGCGTTGGCTGGGGAAGAAAGATCGAGGCGATCACGAGGTCAGGCGCCTGCGCGATCACCTCCTCAGCCGTCCCGCCCGTCACGCCATAACGCGCGGCGACCGGGGCGGGTATCGAACTGCCCGAAGGATCGCGGCTGTAATGCGATAGCGCCAGCACCTGATCGGGCGGGGCGATCTCGACAAGGATCGCATCCAGACACGGGTTGAGGCTGACAATGGTAGGCTGCGCAGGTCTTCCCGCCGGGTGCGGCACGGCAGGTGCGCAGGCCGCAACCAGCATAGCCGCCAGCAACGCAAGCCCGCACACATATTCTCTGCAAAGTTTGATGCG
>JBIKSA010000155.1:0-2617 GCA_044348875.1 Erythrobacter sp.
CGGGCAGCGTGATCTGTTCGTAGGTGTCGTTGTCCATGAAGACGAGGTCGTCGCCCTCGGCATAGAGGAACTGGAAGTCCTTCGTATCGAGCCGGACGCGTTCGATGGTGTCGGCGCTGCGGAAGCGCACGTTGGTCTTGCGGCCGTCCTGCAAGTTCTTCATTTCGACCTGCATGTAAGCCCCGCCCTTACCCGGCTGGGTGTGCTGGATCTTGGCGACTTTCCAGATGCCTTTTTCATATTCCAGGATGTTGCCGGGGCGGATATCGACGCCGCTGATCTTCATGGGGCTTTGGGCCTTTTTACAGGGTGGAAAGAGCAGGAAGGCGAGCCGCCAGCAAGGCGCGCGCCCCGAAATGATGCGCGCCCATAGCCGAGCGGGCGGGCATCGGCAAGCGCGGGTGGCACTGCCGGTCAGGGCGCGGTACCAAAAAGCTTGGCGCGTCTGCGCGGTCGCTGGTAAGGCGCACCTATGAAGACCCGTTACGTGTTCCTGTTGTTGATCAGCGCTGCGGCGGCGGCCGCGCTGCTGCCCCGCGACGCCAATGGACACGTCGGCGTCAATGCCAGCGGAGATGATCGCAAGACGTCGCGCCCGCGGGGCAGCACGGCTGCGCAAAGTGGCGGCGTGCTCGGCATCCTGCGCCACGGCGACTGGCAATGCGCCCTGCCCGGCGACGCGGGGGGAGAGGCGTTCGTCGAAATGCCGCAGGAAGCCTTCCGGATCGGCACCGCATCAAGTTACGAAAGCCCGGCCGGCAACGGCATCTACCTGCTGCGCGGCACCGAAGTAACCTTCACCCGCGGCCCCAAACAGAACCAACGTTTCCGCGTGCTGGGCGAGAACACCTTGCAGAAACTGAACGCGGACGGGAGCTTGAGCAAGCTGATCTGCACGCGGATTGGCAACGGGAACTGAGCGGCCGGGAGGGCAGCGCGACAACGATGGCGGAAAGCGAACCACACCGGGCCTTGCCCAAAGCGCTCGCCTTCGATGTGTTCGGCACGGTGGTCGATTGGCGCACCAGCGTGGCGCGCGAATCCGCCGGCTTTCTGGGGATGATCGGACAGGATGCCAGCGCGGCGGAGGCTTTTGCGGACACTTGGCGCGGGCAGTATATCGCGGCGATGATCGGGATGCGCAAATCCGGCCGCGCATTCGTCCCGCTCGATGAGCTCCACCGCGAAATGCTGGAGGCGGCCTTGCGCGCCATGGGCGTCGATGCGGCGCGCCTCGATCCCGACCTGCTGGCGGACTGGAACCGCGCGTGGCATCGGCTGGATCCTTGGCCGGACGCGGTCGAAGGACTGACCCGGCTCAAGGCGCGTTTTCCGATTGTGACGTGTTCGAACGGCAATGTCGCGCTCATCATGAACATGGCGCGCCGCGCCGGCCTGCCGTGGGACGCGATCCTCGGCGCGGAGGTGAGCGGCGCCTACAAGCCCGATCCGAAAGCCTATCTCCACCCCGCCGAGGTGCTGGGGTTGGCACCGCATGAAGTGTGCCTTGTGGCCGCCCACCACGGCGATCTGGCAGGCGCGCGGGCCGCAGGGCTGCTATGCGCCTATGTCGACCGCCCCGACGAATACGGCGGTGCGCCTGCGCCCGATGCCCACCACGAACAGGCGTGGGAATGGTCGGCGACGAGCTTCACTGATCTGGCCGATAAGCTGGGCTGCTGAGGCTTCGGACCGCGGTCTTCGGCGGTGATGTTCGGGACTGACCTAGCCCCGCATGACTTTCGCAAAAGCCTCGATGGCTTCGACCTCGTCCCCGCCCCACACCGCGCCCGACACGGCGAGGAAATCCGCCCCCGCTTCGATCAGCGGCTTGCAGTTTTCCGGCGTGATGCCGCCGATGGCAACGCAGGGGATTTCAAAGATGCTCGTCCACCATTGCAGCAGTTCCAGACCGGGTACCTCGGCGTCGGGGCCCTTATCCTTGGTGGTCGAGGGATAGAACGCGCCGAAGGCCACGTAATCCGCCCCCGCCTCGCCCGCTTCCATTGCCATGTGGCGGCTGGCGTGGCAGGTGACGCCGATCTGAGCCTCGCGCCCCAGTTCCTCACGCGCGTCGCGCGGTGAGCCGTCGTCCTGCCCCAGATGCACGCCGTCGGCCTTCAACCGTTTGGCGAGCGACACCGAATCGTTGACGATGAACGCCACGTCATGGGCTGCGCAGATCGTCTGAAGCGGCTCTGCCAGCGCGGCGGCTTCGTGGCTTTCCACGCCCTTCACCCGGAACTGGAAGGCCGTGACAAGACCTTTGCCCGCGATAAGCGCACGATCGAGCCGGGCCGGAAACTCCCCGCCCACATCGAGCGGGGAGATGAGATAAAGCTGTGTTTCAGTCATGGCGCGTTCGCTAGTCGTTCACGCCGTGACTGTCACCTGTTCAGACGCTGGCGGCGGCGATCTGGTCAATCGCCTTGCCCAACACTGCGTCGAACTCGTCGTCCGACTGGCCCTTGCGCACGTCTTGCAGCAGGCCGCGGCTGAAGCTGGCGATCATGCCGGGGTTCTTGGCGAGACGCTCGCAGGCGTCGTCGGTGGAGAACCCGCCCGACAGCGCGACCATACGCAGCACCTTGGAGTGGTTGGCCAGCGGGGTGTAAAG
>JBIKSA010000075.1:0-9652 GCA_044348875.1 Erythrobacter sp.
CCAGCGGCGGCCGGGATCGACAGCTTGAGCATCACCTGCTGGCCGTCCGGCAGGGCGTCCAGATGCTTGGTGATTTCAGTGAGCAGGATCGCCTCACCCTCGGCGCGGTCGGCGGCGCTGATGTCATATTCGGGTTCGATAATCGGCATCAGACCGGCGGCGATGATCTGTGCCGCCACTTCGAACTGCTGGGCGACAACGGCGGCGATGCCTGCGGGGTTTGCGGACTTGATGACCGATCGCATCTTGGTGCCAAACATCCCTGCCGCGACCGACTTTTCGAGAAGCGCGGCAAGTTTCACCATCGGCTTCATCAACTGCACCCCATCAGCATCGTCGGCGAGGCCTTCGTCGACCTTGATGAAGGGGACGATCCCGCGCGCCTTCAGCGCATCGCCGGTGGACTTGCCGTCCACTTCGCCGTCCATGGTGCGTTCGAACAGGATCGCGCCGATAACCTTGCCGCTGGAAAAGCAGGGCGATGTAATAACGCGGGCGCGCATCGCGTGGATCTGGGCGAACATCTGCGCGTCACCCTCCCATTCGCCGTCTTCAACCCCATAACCCCGCAGCGCCTTGGGCGTGGAGCCGCCAGATTGATCAAGCGCAGCGATGAAACCCTGTCCGGTGGCGATGCGGTTCGTCATTTCCTGGGTATTCATGGCGGCGTTCTCCATTGGCGCGTGCGATGTTTGTGGGCGGCGATACCGACTGTGCATAGGTATGCAGAGCCTCTCGCCGAGGCCTTAGCGAGGCATCTTGGATGCTGCAACCGCGAAGGCCAGGCTCGGCGGATCAGCGCGGGGCAAAGCGGCGGATGATGCCGGTGAAGCTTAACGCAGGCGCCCCGTCGCCGGTCACCAGGCCGCGAACGAAGATGGTTTTGCCGCCCCCGCGCGTCACCTCTCCCCGCGCTTCGATGAGCGCGCCGGACTGGACCGAGCCTAGGAAATCGCCTGCAAGGTTCAAAGTCACCGCATGGTCGCCCGCCAATGCATCGGTGGCGATTGCGAACAGCGCGAAATCCGCAAAAGTCAGCAGGCACCCGCCGTGCATGAAGCCGCCGCCGTTCATGTGGCGGTCTTCGGCGCGGAAGGCGCTGACGTAACTGCCATCATCTTCCTGACGATAGTAGAACGGGCCGGAGCGGGTTTCGAACGGATCGCCCTCCCAGAAACGCCAACCAGCGAACTCGCCCGTCTCCATGACCCGGAGGGCGCCGTAACTCGTCTCGACTGCTTCGGTCATGTTCACTTCCACAATTGCAGGCGGCCAACCGCCGGGGCGATGCTATCATCGTTGTCGATCCGGGCGAGGCTGCGTTCGGCCAGTTTCCATCCGCCGATTGCGCCTTTGCGCCACAGATCGGTAATCAGGAATCCGCCCGACCAAACCTTCGGCCCCAGCGCCAGTTCCAGTTCGGCCCCGGCCACCAGCCATGCCGCTTTGCCGTGCGCGCGCACGATCACTTCGCGGAAGGTGAAGCGGGTACAGGCAAAGCCGCGCTCAATCGCGGCAAGAAAGCTTGGACGATCGAGGATTTGCGGCGGCAGGCTGCCAACCATCATCATGAAATCGCGCGCCATCAGCTTCTTCAACGCCTTGGCATCGCCCGCCACCCAGGCGCGCATAGCCGAGAGCGCCAGCGCCTCAATCTCGGCTTGGCTCACTGCCATTGTCAGGCTTCGAGCGCGGCGACACCGGGCAGCACGCAACCCTCCATCCATTCAAGGAAAGCGCCGCCAGCAGTGGAAACATAGGAGAAATCTTCCGCCACCCCCGCCTGCGCCAGCGCGGCGACCGTATCACCGCCGCCGGCCACGCTGATCAGCGAGCCTTCCAGCGTCAATGCCGCTGCGGTGCGCGCCAGCGCCACGGTTGCCATGTCGAACGGCTCTGTTTCAAAGGCGCCCAAAGGTCCGTTCCACACCAGCGTGCGGCAGGTCTTCAGCACATCGGCCAGTGCTTCGACCGCCTGCGGGCCAAGGTCGAGGATCATCTCGTCCTCGGCGACTTCGTGGACGTTGCAGACCCGCAAGGACGCAGGGTTCGCGGCGAATTCCTTGGCCACCACCACATCGTAAGGCAGGTGCACGGTGCATCCGGCGTGATCGGCTTCGTCCATGATCCGCGCCACGGTGGCCGCAAGGTCATGCTCACAAAGGCTTTTGCCGACCTTCACCCCGCGCGCGGCGAGGAAGGTGTTGGCCATGCCGCCGCCGATGATGAGGTGCTGCACCTTGCCGACCAGATGTTCGAGCACGGCCAGCTTCGTCGAAACCTTCGCCCCGCCGACAACCGCTGCCACCGGCTGTTCAGGCGCGCCCAGCGCTGCGTCGAGCGCCTTCAACTCGGCTTCCATTGAACGGCCCGCATAGGCCGGAAGGAAGTGCGCGAGGCCCTCCGTGGTTGCGTGGGCGCGGTGGGCGGCGCTGAACGCGTCGTTGACATACAACGTCCCGTTTGCCGCAATCGCCTGAGCAAAATTGGGATCGTTCGCTTCCTCGCCCGGCCAGAAGCGGGTGTTGTCGAGCAGGCCGATATCGCCTGCCCGCAAGATCCCGATCGACTGGGCCACCACCGGCCCAGTGACTTCGGGGATGAACATGATCTCTTCGCCGATGACACGCTCGACATCGCCGATCACCATGCTGGTCGAAAGCGTTGAGGAGCGCGCGCCGCCCGGGCGCCCGAAATGCGCCAGCAGCAGCACCTTGGCCCCGCGTCCGGCAAGTTCAAGGATCGTGGGGCGCACCGCCTCGACCCGCGTGACATCGGTGGCCGAGCCATCCTTCATCGGCAGGTTCAAATCGACCCGCACCAGCGCAACTTCGCCGGTGAGGTCGGCAGGCAGATCATCGAGGGTCTTGAACTTGGGCATCGCTTGCTCCTCATCCCCTCCCGATGGCGGGAGGGGAGCAGGTCTTACAGGAACTTCGCCACCACACCGGCAGTATCGATCATCCGGTTGGAAAAGCCCCATTCGTTGTCATACCAGCTGACAACGCGGGCGAGCTTGCCTTCCATCACGCTGGTTTCCAGAGAATCGACGGTAGAAGACGCCGGATAGTGATTGAAATCGCTCGAAACCAGCGGCTGGTCGGTATAATCGAGCACACCCTTCATGGCGCCTTCGGCAGCGGCCTTCAGCGCAGCGTTGATTTCTTCAGCGGTGGTATCACGGCTCGGCACGAAGACGAGATCGACCATCGAGACATTCGGGGTCGGCACACGAACCGACGACCCGTCCAGCTTACCCTTTAGTTCGGGCAGCACCAGACCAACCGCGCGCGCCGCGCCGGTGGTGGTGGGGATCATGTTCTGGGCGCCTGCGCGCGCGCGGCGCAGATCGGGGTGGATCTGGTCGAGCATACGCTGGTCGTTGGTGTAGCTGTGGATCGTGGTCATGAAGCCGCGCTCGATCCCGATCACGTCGTTCAGCACCTTGGCGACCGGTGCGAGGCAGTTCGTGGTGCAGCTCGCGTTGGAGATGATCACATCGTCGGCAGTGAGCGTTTCATGGTTCACGCCGAACACAATGGTCTTCGACACGCCAGTCGCAGGCGCGGAGATGATCACGCGCTTGGCCCCTGCGGCCAGATGCGGGCGGCTCGCTTCGTCCGACTGGAAGAAACCGGTGCATTCGAGCACGATGTCGATGCCCATCGCGGCGTGCGGCAGATTGCCCGGATCGCGTTCCTTGGTCACCGCGATGCGCTTGCCATTAACGATGATCGCATCGCCATCGGCAGTCACTTCGCCGTTGAAGCGGCCGTGAACCGTATCATGCGCGAACAGCAGCGCGTTGGCCTTGGCGTCAGCAAGGTCGTTGATCGCGACAAGATCGAGATCATGGTCGGTGCGCTCAAGGATAGCGCGGGCGACAAGACGGCCGATGCGGCCAAAGCCATTGATGGCAACTTTGGTAGCCATGAGAGGTTCTCCTGCTTAAGCGTTCAATTTGTTCAGAATTTGCGGGACTATTGCCTCCGCGGTGAAGCCGAAGTGGGCAAACAGATCACCCGCCGGCGCCGATGCTCCGAAGGTGTCGAGCCCGATGTTGAGGCCGGCGGTGCCGGTGTAACGCTGCCAGCCAAAGGTGCTGGCCGCCTCAACCGAGACGATCAGCGCATCGGCGGGCAGGATGTCGGCGCGGTAGGCGGCGGACTGTTCGTCGAACAGTTCGGTGCAGACCATCGAGACGACATCAGCGCCTATGCCTTGCGCTTCGAGCTGCGCGGCGCAAGCGTAAGCGAGTTCGACTTCCGAACCGGTGGCGATGATCACAACCTTGCGTGCGGCGTCCGCCCCCTTCAGGCGATAGCCGCCCTTGGCCGAAAGGTTAGCGCCCGCCTCAAGCCGCAATTGCGGCAGGTTCTGGCGGGTCAGCGCGAGCACCGTGGGGCGATCCGGCTGTCGGAGCGCAATCTCCCAGCACTCAGCGGTTTCCACCGCGTCGGCAGGGCGCATCACGAGCAGGTTCGGCATGGCGCGCAGCGAAGCCAAATGCTCGACCGGCTGGTGCGTCGGCCCGTCTTCGCCCAGCCCGATCGAATCATGCGTCATCACATAGATCACGCGGGTGTGCTGGAGCGCCGACAGGCGGATCGCCCCGCGCGCATAGTCGGTGAACACCAGGAAGGTTCCGCCATAGGGGATCACGCCGCCGTGCAGCGCCATACCGTTCATCGCGGCGGCCATGCCAAACTCGCGGATGCCATAATAGACATAACGGCCAGCGTAATTGCTGCGGTTGAAGGTGCCTATGCCGCCTGCCAGCGTGTTGTTCGACCCGGTCAGGTCGGCGCTGCCGCCGATGGTGTCAGGCAGCATCGGGTTGATCGCGGCCAAAGCAATTTCGCTCGCCTTGCGGGTGGCGATCTTTTGCGGAGCAGCGATCAGGCCGTTGATGTGGTCATCAAGGCTGAAGCTGTCGGGCAAATCGCCCGCCATGCGGCGCTCGAAATCGGTCTTATTGGCGTTGGCTTCCAGACGGCCTGCCCACGCGCCGTGCGCCGCACGGCCCGGTTCGCCCGCCAGGCGCCATTCGGCAGCGATTTCGGATGGGATCACGAAAGGCTCGGACGTCCAGCCCAGCGTCTCGCGCGCGGCGGCGACCTCGGCCCCGCCCAGCGCCGCGCCGTGGGTGGCACTGGTGCCCTGCTTGTTGGGTGCGCCCTTGCCGATAACTGTGCGGCAGGCGACCAAAGAGGGGCGCGGATCGGCCTTTGCCTCGGCCAGGGCGCGCTCGATATCGGCGAAGTCATGGCCGTCACACTCGGTGACGTGCCATCCTGTCGCCACGTAACGCGCCTTGATGTTTTCGCTGGTCGAAAGATCGGTCGCGCCGTCAATGGTGATGCGGTTATCGTCCCACAGCACGTTCAGTTTGCCCAAAGCAAGGTGCCCGGCAAGCCCGATGGCTTCGTGATTGACGCCTTCCATCAGGCAGCCGTCGCCCGCGATGACCCAAGTGCGGTGGTCGACCAGATCATCGCCGTACACAGCATTCAATTGCCGTTCGGCCATCGCCATGCCGACCGCCATCGCCAGACCCTGACCCAGCGGGCCGGTGGTGCATTCGACGCCGTCCAGCATGAAGTTTTCGGGGTGGCCTGCGCAAGGGCTGCCCAGCTTGCGGAAATTGCGGATGTCATCGATCGTCGGCGCAGCATAGCCGGACAGGTGCAGCAGGCTGTAGATCAGCATCGAGCCATGGCCGGCCGACAGCACAAACCGGTCGCGATCAGCCCATTTGGGCGCGGTCGGATCGAACTTGAGGTGTCCGGTGAACAACACCGTCGCCACGTCAGCCATGCCCATCGGCATGCCCGGGTGGCCCGAATTGGCCGCCTCGACTGCGTCCATGGAAAGAGCGCGGATGGCGTTGGCCATCGGCTGGAGGCGGGCGGCGTCTATGCTCATGGGCACGCTATTCTCCTGCGGGAGCCGCCGCACACTCGCGCGCGATTCGACCCCTGTTTTGGTCGACGTGTGCCATTGCCGAGCCCAACAGGGAGGTCAACCTTGCGTGCGCGCCGCTTCACCCGATCTCAACCAGCACCGGGCGCATTTCACTTATCAACAGCCCCCCGCAAGCCTTTGCGCGTCATGTCTTCTGTTGGTATCGGTATCTCCATGAGTGCAAATCGCATAGCCACCGCGCTTGCCCGGATTGAAGCCGCTATGGCGCGTATCGATGCCGTACGCGGTCAGGGCGTCTCCGAGGATGCCAGAGGCACCAACGGCTCGGCCCGCGTGGTGGAATTGGTTAATGTCCACGAGAAGTTGCGCGAACAGGTCGCTGAAAGCCTGCGCGAACTTGACGACCTACTGGCCCAGCTTGAGGACTGACAGCCGATGAGCACAGTTACACTCAGTATCGGGCCTAAGACCTACACTGTCGCCTGCGGTGACGGGCAGGAAGCCCATATCCGCGCGCTCGGTGGCATGATTGCCGAAAAATACGCCCAGCTCGGCAGCGCCCGCGCGCCGCTCGAAGCGCAGAATCTCGTGTTTGCAGCGCTGTTCATGGCAGACGAGCTGGCCGAAGCGCGCAAGTCACTCGCCATCGCCGCAGAGCGTCAGCCCGATCCCGTCGACCCCGAAGTGATCGAGGCATTGAGCAACGCGATCGCAACACTGGAAGCCGACCTTGCCGCTGCGCGTGAAGCGGCTGCCCACCCTGCCCCCCCGCCCGCGCGTCCGGCTCCGCAATTCGACCTGTTTGGCGGCGCTGCGATGCCTTCGGCTGCCGCAGACGACCTCGCCGCGCAGCTCGAAGCCCTTGCCGCGCGCGCCGAAGCGAGTGCCGACGCGCTTGAAGCGGCGGCCGCAAGCGCCTAGATAGAGATTGGCGGGACTGCCCGGCACGAGCCGTTGAACATCCCTGAGGCTATAAGTAATCCAAATGGGAGTTGTCCCTGCCCTTGTTTGCTGGTTCGTCCGGAAAACTAGGGCATACGGCGCCCACCTGACGTACCACGCGTCAGAGGATTTCTAGCGCAAACGACCCATGGTGGTTCCGCCACGTTTTTGTTTTTCGCACCCCCTCCGGCGTAAGAGTTCAGCGGTCATGCGGCCTGCAGGCCACGTCGCTGCGGACGCCCCGTCGGGCTTGCGGGCCTTTGGCCCGAGGCCTACCGCCTGGCTATAATGACCGAACTTACCAAATCAGAACTCCGCCAGGCCCTACGCGCTGCTCGCAAGGCCCATGTCACGGCCTTGCCGGACGCGATCCGCGGCTTGTTGTTTCATCGTCCGCCGGCACCGCTGCTGGCGCGTATTCCGGCCGAGGCGGTGATCGGTGTCTATCACGCCGGGCCGTGGGAGGCACCTGCAGCTGCCTATGCGCGGTTTTTCCATGAGGCCGGGCACGTCATCGCTCTGCCCCATTTTGCCAAAGCCGATGCGCCCATGACCTTTCGCCGCCACGGCGATCCCTATGGGCAAGGCGATCTGGAGGTTGGCCCCTTCGGCATCCTGCAACCGGCTGCCGATGCCGAACCGCTCGTTCCGAATGTGCTGTTCGTCCCGCTGGTCGGTTTCACCGCAGCGCTCGACCGGCTGGGGCAAGGCGGCGGGCATTATGATCGCTGGCTGGCGGAACATCCCCCTGAGCTTGCCGTTGGGCTCGCATGGGATGCGCAATTGTGCGACGCCTTGCCGACCGAACCCCACGACGCCGCACTGGATGCGGTTGTCACCCCCACCCGCATTTACGGATCAATCTGATGCGCGAAACTCCCACCTGGCGAATCCCCTTCGGCATTGTCAGCCTGTTCATCCTGCTGATGATCTATGGCGTGGTGATCGCGCGCTATGCGCCGGGCATCATCGGGCGCTGGTCGGGCGGAGCGCAGACGGTGATTTATGTGGTGCTCGGCCTGATCTGGCTGCTGCCCCTGAAGCGTTTCCTGATCTGGATGGAAACCGGCAGCTGGAGCCCGCCGGAAGCCCCGCTTCAGGCAAAAGAAAAGGCGGACTGAAGCCCGCCTTGTTCGATGCCTTGAAAGGCTTTCCAAAGGTACAAGTGGCGCGAGTGACGGGGCTCGAACCCGCGACCTCCGGCGTGACAGGCCGGCGCTCTAACCAACTGAGCTACACCCGCGCATCTTGTCCTTTCGACCGTTCCGGCGACGCCGTCCCGCTCGTGGAGCAGCGCCATTAGGGCCGGCGCTTCGGGCTGTCAACGCCCTCGACGCCGCCTCTGGCGCAATATTTTCATCTAATCCACCAGCAGCAGCGCGGGCGTCTCGATCAGGCGCTTGATCCCCTGCACGAAGCTTGCCGCGTCATGCCCGTCGACCACGCGGTGATCGCAGGAAATCGAGATGTTCATCAGTTTGCGCTTGGCGACACGCTCGCCGCCCATGCCGTCGGAAACAAACATGGGACGTTCCACGATGCGGTTCGGGCCGATGATCGCCACCTCCGGGCGGTTGATGACCGGCGTGGTGGCAACGCCCCCTAAGGGGCCGAGCGAGGTGATCGTCAGGGTCGAGCCCGAAAGCTCCTCTGATGTCGCCTTCCCGGTACGCACGGATTCGGCCAGTCGGCCAATTTCGCGGGCCAGCTGCCACAGATTGCGGCTCTGGGCGTCGCGAATCACCGGAACCATCAACCCGCTGTCAGTCTGCGCTGCCATGCCCATATGCACCGCGCCGAAGCGGGTGACCACGCCAGCCTCGTCATCATAGCGGGCATTGATCATCGGGAAGGCGGGGATCGTCTTGCAGATCGCGGTGATCAGCAGCGGTAGCAGCGTCAGCTTGGGGCGGTCACCCCGCCCCTCGTTCAGCTGCGCGCGCAGAGCCTCCAAATCGGTGACATCGCATTCTTCCACATAGGTGAAGTGCGGAATGTGACGCTTGGCAGCGGCCATGTTCTGGGCGATGCGTTTGCGCAGGCCGATGACCTTGATCGTCTCGTCGCCCCGCGCCTTACCCGCCGCGCCAAAGCCGCTGCCCGCATTATAGGCAAGGAAGGCGTCAAGATCGCCATGGCGCACGCGGCCATCTTCAGCGGGTTTGACCTGCGCCAGATCGACCCCCAGTTCGCGGGCGCGCTGGCGCACGGCGGGGGAGGCCAGGACTTTGGCTTCGCTTGCATGGGCGGGCGTGGGAGCCGGCATCGGAACGGTTTGCGGTGCGGCGGCCATTGCATCGTCGGCATCCGAAGCATCGGACATTTCGTCCTCGATCTGCTCGGCAGCGGCTTCGGCTTCAGAAGCCTCACCCTCGGTCTCGATCACCAGCAGCATCGCGCCGATCGCGACCACATCGCCAACCTCACCCGCGAGCGTCGCCACCACCCCCGAAACCGGGCTTTCGATGTCGATCGTCGCCTTGTCGGTCATCACGTCGACGATGTGCTGGTCTTCCTCGACCCGGTCACCGACCTTGACGTGCCATTCGACGACTTCCGCCTCGGCCACGCCTTCGCCCACATCGGGCATCTTGAAAATGAACTTGGCCATAGTCGGGTCAGTCCTTGAGAAGCTTGTCGATGGCCTCGCCGATGCGGACGGGGCCTGGGAAATAGGCCCATTCGAGGCTGTGGGGATAGGGCGTGTCAAAGCCGGTCACACGTTCGATCGGGGCTTCGAGATGATAGAAGCAGCGTTCGGTGACGAGCGCGGAACGCTCTGCGC
>JBIKSA010000023.1:0-33280 GCA_044348875.1 Erythrobacter sp.
GATCGATGTCGCCTCTTCACCGGTGCACTTCATGTAGAAGCTGGTCTTGCCCTGCCGCTGTCCGCGGAACATGCGTTCATCAAAAGCCCGCACCAGCGCCATGTGGCCCAGCATGGCGCGCAAGGTATCGGGGCTGAGCCGCGGGTTCCACGGACCATGCGCCTGATGATCGTCGCCAAGAACCCGCACCAGACCATAGGCCAGCCCACCCATTTCCGATGGGTGCGCACTTTCATCAGGGCGCGGTTGATCGCCGGGAGTGCCGATGTCGATATGCGAGAAGTCAGCCGTATCGCCGGGTCGGTATTTCGGCTCGGGCACGTGCAGCGCGAGCGCCGGGCGGTTGATCTGCCCCGGTTTTGCTGGATCGACCATGCGCCTTGCTCTCCCTCGACAGTCACCCGCTTCAGGCGAGTGCAATCATTGCTTGCGCACGTATTTTTATTTCAACGTCAGGGTGCGGTCAAGGTGGGTGCAAGCGACAGGGCTAAACCGCAACAGGTGCGCTGATCGGGGGCAGCGGCGCGTAATCATGCACTACGAAATCATCGATGGTGTAATCGAATATTGTTTCGGGTGTGCGCGTAATCTCCAGCGTCGGGCGGCCCTGCGGCTCGCGGGATAGCTGTTCTTCAATCAGATGTGCGTGATTGAGATAAAGGTGCACATCGCCGCCCATCCAGACCAATTCGCCCGGCTTTATGCCGACTTGCTGCGCGATCATCCGGGTCAGCAGCGCGGCCGACCAAAGGTTGAACGGCAGGCCCAGCGCAACATCGCAGCTGCGCTGGTAAAGCAGGCAGTTGAGCCGCGCGTCGGCCCCCTCGCCCGCGACATGGAACTGGTAGGTCTTGTGGCACGGCGGCAGAGCCATGCGGTCGAGTTCGGCGACGTTCCAGCCTTCGATGATGTGGCGGCGGCTGCCGGGGCTGGTGCGTAGGGATTCGATCACCGCAGCGACCTGGTTGATACTCTCGCCCTTTTCGTAAAGCCCGTCGGCGCGGTAACGATAGGTCGGCCAGTCCACCCACTGCTTGCCATAGACCGGCCCCAGATCGCCCCAGCGTGCGGCGAAGCCTTCGTCAGCGGCGATTCGCGCCACGAAATCATCGAGGCTGACCGCATCGCCCGTCTCGCGGACATATTGCGCGTGCGGCCATTCGTTCCAGATCTTCACGCCTTGCAGCACCAGCGGGCGGATATTGGTCGACCCGGTCAGGAACCACAGCAGCTCGCGCGTCGCGGTTTTCCAGTAAACCCGCTTGGTGGTGAGCAGCGGCATCGCGCCGTCGCCAAGATCGAAGCGCAGCAAGGTGCCGCACACCGACCGCGTGCCCACGCCGGTGCGGTCGACACGCTCGCTGCCGGTCTCCCAGATCTGCCTCATGAGATCGAGATACTGCTGTTCCGGGTGCTGATCCGAAGACTGGGAAAGGGGAATCGCGGTGATGGCCATGGCTGCGACTATAGAGCGCATTTGCCCGCTTGCCACTCTGCTCATCCCCACCTATAGGGCGCGCCTTGCCTCGGCCCGCACAGGCTTTTGCCACCGCGGGCACGACACGGTCGGGGAGTAGCTCAGCCTGGTAGAGCACTGTCTTCGGGAGGCAGGGGCCGGAGGTTCGAATCCTCTCTCCCCGACCAATTTCGTTTCCTTGGAAAATTAGGTTGTCTCGGGCCTTTCGTTACAGAAATATCCCCTCGACTAACGCCGTTTTGTGGATCCGATGATACTCTGATCATACGGCGCCTAAGATAGCATCGATGTCGAAGCGAAAAAGCTCGCGAACCTGACCGAACACCATCGCCTGACGGTGTCACCGCAAAAGCGCAGTTCAGAAACGGATTGCCTCCGGCTTGGCCGGACGGCGAAGGGCCCCGTTGCGGCAAAGGTCCTCACCGATCTCACCTCGGCTGATTTCGCCGCCTATCGTGATTGACGGCTGAAGCTGGTGAAGCCGGGAACGGTGCGGTGTGAACTGCATCTCTGCGCCAACATGATCGACACAGCCGCGAACGAATGGCGCTTGGCCCGTTCAAAACTGGCGAGTTCCGGCCCGGACTGATCGACAGCCTACCCGTCCCATCGAAAAAGTCGAAAAAGAAAACTGCCACGATTGCGGACTGAATCCACGAACCCGTGACTTCGATGAGTTGGAACAGTCAAACCGATTCGTTAAAGATCTATCGCCGCCATAACGACATAAATCGTTAACTATTAGCGTGGCCAATCGAAACTATCAGCAAGCCACCCGTTCGGCACCCGAGCGCCACTTCCCCTCTGGATGAACATAAAAAAAGCCCCGGTTTCCCGGGGCTTTTTGACCTGACTGTCAGCAGCGCATTAACGGCTGCCGAAGACTTCATAGCACCATGCCCACATAAAAGCCTCCTATTAGCGTTGAATCGCTATAGAAATCTTTAACATCCTATTAACCTTAATCAAGTGCTAAGTGATGCTCGCCCTCCGCCCATCATCACCAGCAGCTCACGCATCGCGATTGCCGGCGAGAACAGGTAGCCTTGCGCCTGATCGCAGCCCATGTCGCGCAAGGTTGCTGCGACGGCGAAATCCTCGACGCCTTCGGCGACCACCACCTTACCAAGCGAATGAGCAATCTCGATCGTCGCTCGCACGACGGCGCGGCTTTCTTCTGATGTGGCCATGTGCTGGACGAAGCGTTTGTCGATCTTGAGCTCGGAACTGGGCAGCTTTTCGATATATTCCAGGTTCGATTGCCCCGTGCCGAAATCGTCGATCGAAAGTCCAATTCCCCGGGCCTTTAACGCAGCAACCTGCGGAGCGATGCGGTCATCCTCGAGCTTGGCAGTCTCGGTCAGCTCAAGCGTCAGGTTTTCCGGTGGAAAATCGTAACGCCCCAGCATTGTCATGATGTCGAACATAAGGTGGGTGTCCGACAGGCTTTTGGCCGACATATTGACCGCCAGCTTGAAGCGCGGGTCGAGCGAGATCGCCTCCTTACCATCGATCAGTGCGGTCTCCATGACCACCAATGTGAGTTCGCCGATCCGATCACCTGCTTCGGCAGCAAGCACCAGATCCTGCGGATTGATGAATTCGCGGCCGTCAGGCTGCCAGCGGATCAGGGTTTCGGCCCCCACAATCCGGCCGGAAGTTAGATCCACCTTCGGCTGATACGCGACCCCGATGTCCCGATCACGCAAGCCCTTTTCCAGAACGCGAATCAGCTCAAGCCGGTTGTTGCGCGCTTCAAGATGCGCCGCATCGTTGATAACGAAGCGAAGCCCGCGGGCCGCGGCCTCATCAGCCGCCTGCATCGCCTTTTTAATGCGCAGCGCCACGGGCAGATCATGATTGGTATCAACACCAATGGCGGGCGATCCGTTGGAGGATTGCCAGTCATGGCTGATCGCGGTCTTGAGCATCAGCGCAAGGCCATCGGTATGCCGCTCGAGTTCGCCTGGCTCCATGCGCGGCGAAAGCCACACCAGCAAATCGCGTTCAAAGGCTACGTCGCCCACATCGCCCGGGCCCTTCACATAGCCGATGAGGGTGTTCACGAAGTCGCCGACATCGCGCGTAGTCCATTCTTCGGACAATTCAGCGAGGTTTGCGATCTTGAGCGCGAAAACGTCCTGATCGGCATTGGCCTTTTCGGAACTGATCGCCGTGGTCGTCATCGCGTCAACGTCGCTGCTGAAATATTTGCGGTTGATCCGGTAAAATCCGATAGCCGCAAAGATAAGCGCAAGCGCGCCTGGCATGATGTCGATATTGAGGGTGAATTCGTCAAGCACGAAGGCCGCCGCCGGAAGGGCGATGATCGGCAACCAGAGAAGGCGATAAGAGCGGATGCGATTAAACGCCTGCGCAGCTATGGCGAGAGCTGCAACGAGCATTCCGGGGAACCACATCAGGTCCACAGGAGCGCCGCGTTTGAGCGTATGAGCACCGAGAACATGGAAATAGGACCCCGGAACCTTGCCGTAGAGGGGGTGTCGAAAAACGTCCGACGAGTCGATAAACGTTTTGCCAATGATGACCGCCTTCCCTGCCAATTGTGCATCGCCGACGCGGCCGCGCACAACATCAACATACCGATACGACGGTATGGTTTCCGCATTGAAAGCGTAGTCCGGCCGGTAACGGGTAGGCGGGCCAGCATAATCGGCGAGGACGGCAGAAATTGTAGGGTAAGTACCACCGTCCATTTCGACCTCAGTCGGAAAGGCAACTGAAAGTCCGAACGGACCTTGGAAGCCGCCCATCGATGCCATCGGCACGCTCTCGCGGAAGAGCTTGAGAGGGACGATATTATCAACCTGCTGAAAGCCGATATCAAGTTTGGGGGTCATTCCCAGCCAAACCTTGTCTCGATGCTCCTCAAGTGTCCGCGCGAATGCAGCATCCGATTGCGGCGTTTCAGGGTCCGCATGCGCGCGGTCGAAGACGATCTTCTGGACCCCTGCTCTGACGAGCCGGTCGATCAGTTCGCTGTCGTGATGGCGCGTGGGGATTGAAACGCCCAGTTCGTTAAGCGTCGCATCGTCGATCGCAATCACGACGATATCCTGCGGTACGGGCCGAACACGGAGCTGCGCACGGGCCAGTCGAAATCCATCCTCGGCGGGAAGAGGCAGCTCGATTACCCCCGACACCGCGCCGAATATGATCGCCATCAGCGCCACCGTGATCCGCTTGCGGCGGAGCAGGCCTGCGCCAGACCCTTTCTCGCCAAGCGATTTCAAATCAGCCGCTTCCTTGTCGGAAGGGCCGAGCACGCGCCGCATCTTGTCGGCCAAGGACTGAACTGATGCGATCATCAACTGCGCTGCCCCAAAGGGAAAGACCAAGCTTCTCCCTAGGGTGCGGTGGTTAATTTATCGCGAACGAATGGCCCCGGCAGCCTTGTGGGTTGCCCTTACATCACCCGGGGGGCCAACAGGCCCAGCCAGATCGTCAGCCCGCCAAGACCGATCGAAAGGTGCCAGCGCAACCGCATGAAGTCGCTTCCCGCAAAGCCCAGTGCCCGGTCGATTAGCGGCGAGGCTAGGATCAGCGCGCCCAGATAAAGCAGCGCCGGGCCGGGCCATTCCCACCCGAATGTCCAAGGCAGGAACAGTGCCACGGCAAGCAGGCTCGGCGTGACTGCCAGCAGATAGGCTCCGGTGCTGGCGGGGTGGCCGGCTTTAGCGCCCTGCACCGCCTGCCCCCACCATACGCCTCCCAGAAAGCTGAAGATGGCGGCGGCATAAGCAAACCCGCCCGCCAGCGCGGAATAGCGCCATTCATGTCCTGTCAGGATCAACGCAATGCACAGCATTTGCGGCGTCAGTCCGGCATAGCCGAGCACGTATGCGGTGGATGAAAGCGAGGTTTGCGGGGTTGCCTGAGGTTTGTCCATGGCGCCTCAAGTCCCGAAGCGGCCACCGGGTTCCCACAAGTCTTGCAGCAGCGCCGCGATTGCGCCACCACTGCTGGCCATGGACCTGTTCGATCTCACCGGCCGCACGGCCATCATCTCCGGCGGCAATGGCGGCTTGGGCCTTTCCATGGCGCGCGGACTGACCAAGGCGGGCGCGAATGTCGCGATCCTCGCTCGGAACCCAGACAAGAACGCTGAGGCCGTCGAGGAACTGCGCGCCCTAGGTGCAGGGGACGTGCTGGCGCTGACCTGCGACGTGGCGGACGAGGACGAGATCGTGCGCGCGGCGGAGCAGATCCTCGGCGCGTTCGGACGAATTGATGTGTGCTTTGCCAATGCCGGCATCTCTGGCGCGGGAACGGCCATCCCCGACATCACCAGCGCGGGCTGGGATCACACAATGGCCATCAACACCCGCGGCGCGGCGTTGCTTTACAAGCACGTCACGCGCCACATGATTGCCCGGGCGAAGGGCGGCGATGCAGGCGGAAAGCTGATCGCCACATCGTCCGGCCAGTCGATCATGGGGGTCAACCGCTCGTCGGACTATGCCGCGTCGAAAGCCGCGCTCAACGGCCTCACCCGCGCCGCCGCTTTCGAACTGGCGCGTTACCAAATTACCGCCAACGCCCTGCTCTTCGGCTTTTACGAAACCGATATCACCGCCAAGGCCGACCCGAAGTTCGCCGAATGGATGAGCCGCCGCATCCCGCTGCGCCGTCCTGGCGACCAGGCAGGGCTGGAAGGGTTGGCGGTGTTCCTCGCCTCTCCCCATTCCGATTACATCACCGGGCAGTGCCTGCCGGTCGATGGGGGGCTGTCGATTTCCTGATTGCACCGTGGTCGTCAGGCACCATCTGGAACGGAACAGGGCGCCGGCCTGACCGTTGCCCGGTGGAAGCCTCTCGTATCTGGAACCCCATCCCCGTGTCCGACGACAATATCCCTGACTTCGACAAACTTCCCGAAGACCGCGCTCGCCAGCGCGCCGTGCCTGCGGGCCGCATCGCGCGGTTCGGAACATTCGGCAGGCTGGTCGGCGGTGTAGCGAGCGGAATGGTGGCCGAAGGCGCACGGCGGCTGGCCAGCGGAGAGGGCATCACCCCGCGCGATCTGATCCTCACCCCTGGCAATGTCCAGCGTCTGACCGACAGGCTTTCGCACCTGCGCGGCGCGGCGATGAAGATGGGGCAGATGATCAGTCTGGATGCCGGCGATTTCCTGCCGGACGAGTTGTCGAAGATCCTTGCCACCTTGCGCGATCAGGCCAATTTCATGCCGACCAAGCAGTTGGATCAGGTGCTCAAAAGCGAATGGGGGCCGGACTGGCGCAAGCAGTTCCGCTGGTTCAACCCCCGCCCCATTGCCGCCGCGAGCATCGGTCAAGTGCACAAGGCGCTGACCCGCGATGGCGAGGAGCTGGCGATCAAGGTGCAATATCCCGGCGTCGCCAAATCGATCGACAGCGATGTCGATAATGTGATGACGCTGCTGAAGGTCGCCGGATTTGCTCCGCCTGAACTGGAGGTCGGCAAGCTGATGGCAGCGGCGAAGCAGCAGCTCCACGAAGAAGCCGATTACCAGCGCGAAGGCGCGCAGATGGCGCTGTATCGTGAGCGGCTGGCCGGAACGCCTGGCTTCGTCGTGCCGCGCCTGCACGAAGGCCTGACGCGTGGATCGATCCTGGCGATGAGTTTCGAAGACGGCGTCAGCATTGAAGAACTCGGGCAGGAAAGGCCTGAGCGCCGCGACGAAGTGTTTGCCCGGTTGATCCGGCTGGTGACGCGTGAATTGTTCGAATTCGGCATCATGCAGACCGATCCGAACTTCGCCAATTTCCGCTACCGGCGCGAAACGGGTGAGATCATCCTGCTCGATTTCGGGGCCTGCCGTCCGGTCGATCCGGCAGTGGCTAACGGTTATCGCAAGATGCTGCTGGCAGGATTGGAGGGTAAAGCCGAAGACGTGCTCAAAGCGACCATCGAAGCCGGGTTCATGATGCCAATCGTCGCTGAAAAGCACCCTGAACGGGTGAACCGGATGATCGGGATCGTCATCAACGAAATGCGCGAGGATGCGCCTTTTGATTTCGGCGACCGCGCGTTCGTGCCACTGCTGCGCGACGAAGGCGTTGCCATCGCGCAGGATAAGGACACGTGGGCCTTCCCTCCGATCGAGACGCTGTTCGTGCAGCGCAAAGTCTCTGGCACAGCGCTGCTGGGCGCGCGGATAAAGGCCAAGGTCAACATCCGCCGCATCACAGAGGAAGTTCTGGCCAGCACCGCCCCGCTACCCGCAGCGTCGGCGTGAGGCACGGCTAAATGCGCCGTAATCGCGCCAGCCCCTGCCTAGCTTCCCTTTAGCCAAGCGTAGACCCAGCTTACTGCGATCTTGATTATGTTTCACGTAAAACCAACACGATAGCATGTGGACAGCTGTAAGTTCTTGTTTTAACAGCCGCTCCATGGATGGCGGTAACGTACGTAAGACGAGTGTGTTGTTTGTGTGTCTCGGCAATATCTGCCGATCGCCGATGGCCGAAGGCGCATTTCGCGCGGCCGCGCTGGAGCGAGGACTGGATTGCATCTCGGATTCCGCAGGCACGGCCTCGTATCACGTCGGCAGCCAACCTGATCCGCGGGCTATCACGGTCGCCAGCGCCAACGGAATCGACATTGCCGGACAATACGCGCGGCAGATCGAACGCGACGATTTCTTCCGCTTCACCCACATCATCGCTCTGGACCGCGCCAATCTCGAAACTTTACGGGCGAAGGCTCCGCGCAACGGGACCGCAGCCCTTGCGATGCTGATGGATGCTGTCGAGGGGCGCCGGGGCGAACCCGTGGCTGATCCCTATTACGGCGACTTGCCCTCGTTCGAAGCAGCGTGGACAGCCATCAGTATCGGTGTGAATGCCTGGGCCGAACGTCTGATCCGCGAAAGCGCGAACATCAAGGCCTAACCGCCCCGCAGCAGTTGCACCCCCCAGTCGCGTTCGAATAGGTACAACAGCAACCGCGCCGCCTCTCCGCGTTCGGACTGCAGACCGCCGTCGCGCTCCATCAGCAAACGCGCATCGCCGTGGGCAATCGGCAGCAGCCGCTGGGTCTGTTCAAGATCGGCAATGCGAAAGCCTGCCTCTCCCGATTGCCGCGTGCCAAGCAGTTCGCCCCCGCCACGCAGGGCGAGATCTTCCTCTGCAATGCGGAACCCGTCCTGCGTCTCACGCATCAACGCCAAGCGCGCGCGGCCGGTCTCCGAAAGCGCGGGGCCGCGCAGCAGCAGGCAGGTGGATTTTTCCGCGCCCCGCCCCACCCGGCCGCGCAGCTGGTGAAGCTGGGCAAGGCCGAACCGTTCCGCCTGCTCGATCACCATCAGTGTGGCCGAGGGCACATCCACCCCGACTTCAATCACGGTCGTTGCCACCAGAAGACGCGCAGCTCCGCTGGCGAAACGTTCCATATTGGCGTCCTTGACCTCGGGCCGGAGCTGTCCGTGGACCATCACCACCTTATCGCCAAACCGCTCTTGCAAAGCGGCAAAGCGGGCTTCGGCGGCGGCGATATCGGCAAGGTCGGGCACGCCATCGATCTCACGCACCATCGGGCACACCCAATAGGCCTGCTGCCCGCTGGCAAGGTGCCGTTCAACGCCGGCGACCACCTCGTCGATCCGCTCAACTGGCACCACGCGGGTGTCGATCGCCTGCCGCCCGGGCGGCAATTCATCAAGGCGGCTCACGTCCATCTCGCCATATTGTGCCAGCGTCAGCGAACGCGGAATCGGGGTCGCGGTCATGGCAAGCGTATGCGGCGCACGGCGTCCCTTAGCGGCCAAAGCAAGCCGCTGCGCCACCCCGAAGCGGTGCTGTTCGTCTATCACCACAAGGCCCAGATCGCGGTAATTCACCGTGTCCTGAAAGATCGCATGGGTGCCGACCAGGAGCTGGATCGAGCCATCCATCAGCCCCATCAGGATGCTTTCCCGCTCCCGCCCCTTGGCCCGCCCCGTCAGCAGCGCGACCTCCACCCCGGTGGGGCCCAGCATCTTCCGAAGCGTTTCGAAATGCTGCCGGGCAAGAATTTCGGTAGGCGCAAGCAGCGCGGCCTGCTTGCCCGCCTCGACCGCGATCAGCATGGCGTTGAGGGCAACGACCGTCTTGCCTGCGCCGACATCGCCTTGCAGCAGGCGTAGCATCGGCGCCTCCTGCGCCATGTCGCCTTCGATCTCGGCGATCGATCGGGTTTGTGCGCCGGTCAGGCCGAACGGCAGTTGCAGCTTCGCCCGAAGGCGCCCGTTACCCGCCAGCGCCTGCCCCCTGCGCCTTCGCCCTTCCGCCTTGACCAGCAGCAGAGCCAAGCTGTTCGCCAGCAGCTCATCATAGGCGAGCCGGTCGCGCGCCTTGGGATCGGTGCTTTCATGCCCCTGCCGCAGCGCATCAATCCATGCGGGCCACCCGGCGCGCTCCAGCTGGCTTGGCTCGATCCACTCCGGAAGTTCCGGCAATCGCCCGAGCGACTGTTCGACGAAATCCGCAATGCGCGGCTGGGTCAGACCTTCGGACAGGCCGTAGACCGGCTCGCTCAACCTGCCCATATGCGCCGCGCTTTCCACCTCGATGTGATCGGGATGGACGATCTGGAGCATATCGCCATATCGGTCGAGCCGGCCCGCCACCCAGCGTTTCTCGCCCACCGGCACCAGCTTTTTGGCGCTATAAGCCGCTTTCCCGAACCAGGTCAGCGAACAGATATTGCCCGCCCCATCCTGAGCTAGCACTCGGTAGGGCCCGCGGCTCCCGGCGCGCGGGGCGCGGTGTTCAATGGCAGTCAGCGCGATGATCACCTGCTCGCCCTCGCTCGCCTGATCCAGATCGGCAACCGCACGGCGGCTGACGAACCTTTCGGGCAGATGATAGGCAATATCCTTGACCCGGCGCAGGCCAAGCTTTTCGAGCGGCTTCATCAGCTTCGGTCCGACACCTTCAAGTGTCTGGACTTCGGCGAACAGCGAATTGAGAGCCTCGGGGCGCATCGCGCTTTGCTATCACCGTCGCCGATGCTTTGCGAGTTGAAGCCGCGCAGACCTGTGGCTAGGTGAAGGGCATGACCGATGCACCATCTTTCGAACAACGTCTCGCCCGCGCCAAGTTCCGCGCCTGGCACCGCGGCACGCGTGAAGCCGATTACATGATCGGCGGCTATTTCGATCGCTATCACGCTAACTGGGATGAGGCCGCGTTGGCGTGGTTCGAAGCCCTGCTCGATGAAGATGATGTTGACGTAATGGCATGGGCGCTTGGCACACAGCCGCCGCCGGAACACCTTGCTGGCGACCTGCTGACCATCATGCAGAAACTCGATTACGTCGATATCCCGCGCTGACCTGATCGCTTTGGCGCTCGCTGTTCGACATGCCCACTGCAAGCGGTTAAGGGCCGGAACGGAACGCTCGCCCTGAGCTTGTGGGAGGGTGCAGACCGCCCTGCCGACAAAAAGCAAAGTGATAATGCCCGACCTCTCCCGCATCCTCGCGGCCCGTGAACCGCTGACTCTCGCCTCGCTTCCCCGAGGAAGCCTGCCGATGGTGCTGGCCGATCTGGCGCGCGCTGCCAAACGCCGCGCCGTATTCATCGCACCCGACGATGGCGCCATGCGCTCCGCCGCTGAAGCCGCGCGCTTCTTTGCGCCGGAGATCGAGGTTGTCACCTTCCCGGCGTGGGATTGCCTCCCTTATGACCGCGCCAGCCCTGCACTGTCGGTAAGCGCCGAACGGTTGGCTGCGCTTCACCGCATGGCCCATCCCGGCGCCGCGCAGCAATTGCTGGTCACCACCGTCAACGCCGTGCTGCAACGCGTGCTCTCCCCCTTCCGAATCCGCGAAAGCCTGCGCGAATTTCGCGTCGGCACGCGGATCGGGCACGACAGCCTGGCCGCGCTGCTGATCCGGCAAGGTTACAGTCGCACCGATACGGTGATCGACCACGGCGAATTTGCGGTTCGCGGATCAATCGTCGATATTTTCCCTTCCTCGCTCGATGCGGGGCTGCGGCTCGATTTCTTTGGTGACGAGCTGGAAAGCCTGCGCCTGTTCGACCCAACGACCCAGTTGACGGTCGAACGGATCAACGAACATCTGCTGCTGCCTGCATCAGAGGCGTTGCTGGACGAGGAAAGCATCAAGCGGTTCCGCACCCGTTACCGCGAACTGTTCGGCGCCAATGCGACGCAAGACCCGCTTTACGAAGCTGTGTCGGAAGGACGGCGGCTGGCGGGAATGGAGCATTGGCTACCGCTGTTCGAGGACAAGCTTGCCACGCTGTTCGACCATCTGGGTAAAGACGATGTGGTGGTGATTGATCAGAGCGCGGCCGGCGCGGCCGAAGAACGCCTGACCGACATTTCAGATTATTACGATCAGCGCAGCCGGATCGCGGGCGAAAAGAAGGGCAGCTACCGCCCGCTGAAGCCCGATGCGCTCTACCTCTCGCGCGCGGAATTCGATGCTGCGATCGCCGCCATGCCTGCCCACCGTGCCACCGGCTTTGCCGCTGATGAGAGTGCAGACGTGCTCGACTTCGGCTTCCGCTCGGCCCGCGACTTCGCGCCTGAACGCGGGCGCGGGGAGAATGTTTACGAAGCTGCCGCCGCGCACCTGAAGCCGGTAGCGAAATCCGCGCGCAAGTCGCTGGTTGCCGCCTATTCGAACGGCAGCGCGCGGCGGATTGCGGCTATCCTGGAGGAAGCTGGCGCCCCGACCGCGCTTGCGGAAAGCTGGCAACAGGCGCTCGGACTGGCGGCGAAGTCGAAGACTGCGGTCGTCGTTCTCCCGCTGGAAACCGGGTTTGCCAGCGACGCTATCGAGATTTTGACCGAAGCCGATATTCTCGGCGACCGGTTGGTGCGGCGCAAGAAAAAGCGCAAGGATGCAGATGCCTTCCTGGCTGAACTTCAGGCGCTTTCGCAGGGTGATCTGGTTGTCCATGTGGAACACGGGATCGGCAGATATCTGGGCCTGGAAGCGATCCCCGTCGGCAAGAGCCAGCACGATTGTGTGGCGTTGGAATATTCGGGTGGAGACAAGCTGTTCATCCCGGTCGAGAATATCGACGTTCTCACCCGCTACGGATCATCCGAACAGTCCGTCGCCCTCGACAGGCTGGGCGGCGAGGCATGGCAGCGCCGCCGCGCCAAGCTGAAAGAACGCATCACCGCCATTGCGGGCGAACTGATGCAGGTCGCCGCCGCGCGCGCGCTGCGGCAGGCGCCTGCCCTGCCCGCCGATCCCGCCAGCCTTGGTCAGTTCACCGACCGCTTTCCCTGGTCCGAAACTGAGGATCAAGAACGCGCCATTGCCGACGTTCTGGGCGATCTGGAAAGCGGCCGACCGATGGACCGGCTGGTGTGCGGCGATGTCGGCTTCGGCAAGACCGAGGTCGCTTTGCGCGCAGCGTTTGTCGCCGCCATGAATGGCCAGCAGGTAGCGATTGTCGCCCCCACCACGCTGCTCGCCCGGCAGCATTACCAGAACTTCGCAGATCGGTTTGCAGGCTTCCCGCTCAAAGTCGGGCGGCTTTCACGGCTGGTCACGTCGAAAGAAGCCGCCGAAACGCGCGAGGGGCTGGAAAGCGGCGACATCGATCTTGTTGTCGGCACGCACGCGATCCTCTCCAAAACGACGCAGTTCAAGAACCTCGGGCTTGTGATCGTGGACGAAGAACAGCGGTTCGGCGTGACCCATAAGGAAAAGCTGAAGCAGCTGCGTGCCGATGTTCACGTCCTGACGCTCACCGCCACGCCCATCCCGCGCACGTTGCAGATGGCGATGAGCGGGCTGCGCGAGCTTTCCACCATCCAGACCCCGCCAGTCGACCGTCTCGCGGTGCGCACCTACGTGATGGAATGGGACGACATGGTGATGCGCGAGGCGCTGCTGCGCGAACATCACCGGGGCGGGCAAAGCTTTATCGTCGTCCCCCGCATTTCCGATATGGCCGATGTCGAGGAATGGCTGCGGGAAAACGTGCCTGAAATAAAGGCTGTATCCGCCCACGGCCAGATGAGCCCGAGCGAGGTCGAAGACCGCATGGGAGCCTTCTATGACCGCAAATATGACGTTCTGCTTTCGACCACCATCGTCGAAAGCGGGCTCGACATTCCCAGCGCCAACACGATGATCATTCACCGCGCCGACCGGTTCGGGTTGGCCCAGCTTTACCAGCTGCGCGGGCGCGTGGGCCGGGCCAAGCTGCGCGCCTATGCCTATCTGACGCATGAATCGGGCGTTGCTCTGTCGGAAATCGCACAGAAGCGGCTGAAGGTGCTGGGCGATCTCGACAGCCTTGGCGCAGGGTTCCAGCTTGCCAGCCACGATCTCGACATTCGCGGTGCGGGCAACCTGCTGGGCGACGAACAGTCAGGCCATATCCGCGAAGTCGGCTTTGAACTTTATCAGGCGATGCTTGAAGAAGCGATCCTGGCCGCCAAGGCGGGCGAAATGGGTCTGGAGCGGCCGCGCGACAAGGTCAGCCCGCAGATCACCGTCGATGCGCCGATCATGATCCCGGAGGATTACGTCCCAGATCTGGCGGTGCGCATGGCTCTTTACCGCCGCCTCAACCAGGCCGACGGGCAGCACGAGATCGAAAGCCTCGCCGCTGAAATGATCGACCGCTTTGGCGATCTGCCGCAGCCGACCAAGAACCTCATCCGCCTGATCGAGATCAAGCATCAGGCGATCAATGCCTGTATCGCCAAGATGGATGTCGGCCCGCAGGCCACGCTTGTCGCCTTCCATAATGACGATTTCCCCGATCCGGCAGGCCTGATTGCCTACGTCCAACGGTTGAATGAAGGCGGCAAGGAAACCGCTAAGCTGCGCCCTGACATGAAGCTGGTCATCAACCGCGCATGGGCGGACCCGCAAAGCCGATTGAACGGATTGTTCCAGCTGACCAAAGGTCTTTCGGGGATCGTCAAGAAAGCTACCAAGGCGAAGAAGGCGGCTTAAGGCGGACCTTCCTAGAGAAGCACGGGTTCATTGCACCCTGACACGGACGCGCACGTTGAATGTGCTCTGCGGTGACCCGGTGGGCAAAGTGCCCTTGGGGTTAAGGCAGACATGGCGCACCTGCGGATCATACCCTGCCACGGGCGTATAGGTGCACTGCGCAAACGCGGTTGGCGCTTGGGCCGCGTTAGAAAATCGCAAGTCGTTGGCAGGATTGAAGGTCAGCCCCGGGCTGGCACTGTTGAACCCGACAACACCGCTCAACGCGGACGTGACGGCGTTGAGGAAGGCGTTCGCCGGATTGATCGAGACCACCGCAAAGATCGAATCCGCATCCGTGCTGCCATTGCCGACATTGTTGACGGTGGTGGTCAGCAGCAGGTCATTGCCCGGTGTGGCGAAGGGGTTGCCTGCAGAAGGTTCGAACACATCCGAAGCCGTGACAACGGTCAGCACGGCAATACCCTGAGCGGTCACAACAGCTGAGAATTCCGAAGTGATATCCCACGCGCCACCTGCGGTGCGCCGGGTGGCGGTGGCCGAGATTATGTCTCCGATAGCCACCGGCATCAGGCTGGTGATCGTGCCGCTGAAACTCTGCATCCCGCCGGGGTGGACGATGTCGACATGGCCGAGATAACGCTCACCCTCACCGTGACCGCTGGGATCAGCGGCGCTGTTGGCGAAAAACTCGATGCGGTAACCGTTTGCGGCCGCAGGCGCGTCGAGCGTGAAATTGTAGCGCAGTTGGTTGCCGCTGATCACCCATGCTGAAACGCTTTGCGGGAAGTTGAGCAAGTCATTCGAGCCGCCGTCTCCATCGCCTGCATCGTTCGCAGTAACGCCGTTGTCGTCAAGGTCGATGCCCAACAGTCCATTGGCGAAGATGCGATTGCTGATGACTGCGGCGCGGGTGTTATTGAAGATGGCCACCCCGACGGACGCGTTGTTGCGAATGGTGTTCCCGACGACCTGAATTGCGCTGCCCGTGGACTCCATCCGGATGCCGGAATTGGCACCATTGGCAATAATATTGCCCTGCCCCAGTCCAGAACCGCCGATCAGCAGGTTGGAGTAATTGCGCGTTGGTCCGCCAACGAAGATGATCGGTTCAATCCCGTCGGTAGGCATGATCGAAGCGCCGCCCACACCGACACCCAGGCTGTTGCCCTGAATGGTGACATTGCTGGCGGTGGTGTCCCAGAACTCAATCAGTGCGCCGGCGTGGCCTCCCACCACATTGTTGACGATGTTGATGCCGGTGAAATTGCCGGAACTGAATGTGACGGCGTCCCGCGTCCATATATCCATGCCCTGGCCATTGCCGACCGCGGCGTTGCCGCTCGCGTCAGTGCCGATGTAGTTCCCGTTGATGGTGATAGCGGAATTGGTATCCGTGCTCTGGATCGCCCGGCGGCGGTTTCCGCCGATGACATTGCGCCCCGCTGCGGTGCCGTTGCCAATCGTGACATTGCTGGTCCTATCAAGCCAGACTCCATTGCCGCCATTGGGAAGCGTGTTGCCGAGGATGGTGATCGGCTGAACAAGATTGCCAAGAATCGTGATGTTGGACGATGAATTCGTGAGGTAAATACCATCGCTCGCGTTACCGCCGATACTGTTGCCCTGACCGGCACTTGATCCGCCGATCTCGGCTGTGCTGACATTGTTGAGGTGCAGGCCGCGCGCTCCGGAGGCGGCAATGGTGTTGCCCCGGATCATAACGTTGCTGGCGGAGCGCAGGTCAACGCCATCCTCCTCGCCGGTTATGGTGTTGGCTTCGGCCGGAGTGTTGCCACCGATTAGCAATCCCGCAATGCTGCCGGCATCGAAGAACAGCCCGTCTCCCCCGTTCCGCAAAGCGGCGGAGAGTGTACGGGTGAACCCGATGATGTTGCCCTGAATGCGAATTTGCCCGTTCGAGGGGGTGACCCGATCATCGGGTTCCAGCGTAATCCCGCCGGGCCAGCCGTTGCCGGAAACAAGATTGCGGGTGATGTCGCGCCAGGTGGCGGAACCATCCTGATTGTTGATCGATATACCATTGCCGCGGGCCACCATACCGGCTGCGTCAGTGCCGATAAAGTTGCCGCGGATGGCTGTATCGGTGCTTCCGCCGCGGGTCTGCACCCCGTAGGCCGAGTTGCTGGATATGACGTTACCCTGTCCGACATCCACTCCGCCGACGCGGGCGCTCACTCCCAAAACATGGACGCCGCGCCCCGCGTTGGCGCTGCTTGTGCCGTTAGCGAGCAGGCCGATGTAGTTGCATTGCAGGGTGGCCGTATTGCTGGACGCCAGCAACTCCACGCCGTCGCTGAAGCCTGTAATAGAAAGCCCGCGAATGGTCTGGTTTGCTCCGGCCATCCGGAAACCGTTAAATCCGGTGTTTCCCCTCAGGTTCAGACGTAAATCGTGGCCGCTGCCCACCCACAAATCGCGGCACTGGGTGCCTGGCTGGCTGGTGCCATCAATCAGCAACCCATTGTCGGTCAGGGTGGGCAAAGCGGCCGAAAGCGTGATCGTGTGCGGCCCAGCGCCCGGAATGGCAAACCGGATCGTATCAGCCTCCGCTGGCGTGCTATTGGCGTCGATCACCGCCTGCCGCAGCGTTGCCGTTCCGCTGTCAGCAGTGCTCGAGACGACGAAGGTTGCCCCGGTGCCGCTGCTGCTGGTTTGCGGGGTCAGGTAAAGGTCAGACCGGATGAAGGTTCCGTCGTCCACGCTGGGGAAGATGTCGCAGACCTCCAGAACCCAAGTGCCCCCACTGGTTTGTCCGTTGAAAACAGCCAGGGGCGCGTTGGGAATGAAGTTGTGTTGGTAAGGCGGCGCGGCCGCGACGGAATGGTTGGCAAGCGGGTCGTCGGAGTTCACCAATTGGCTCCCACCGTCGTTCAATCGCACGTTGAGATTATCACCACTGGTGATGTTGGCGTCTCCGTCCACAAGCTGCTGCCGTGTGCCAGCCGGCGACTGCAGCGTGATGCGGATATCGCCGCGCCACGTATGGGGGGCGAAGAAACCAAGATCGACGTCGCCAACAATGAAGTTGCTCGTCACCGTGAAAGTCCGAAGGATCGGGGTGGTGCAAGGCGTTGCATTGGTGATGGCCGCGCTGGTTGTATTGCCAAAGCTGCGCGTCGATTGCGCCGCAGCCGGCGCTTGCACTGCAATCCCGCAGACTGCTGCTGACAAGGTAAAACCAGCGAGCCGCAGGGCAACGGCGCGCAATGTCGCGCTGACGGCGCGTCCGCACCGTTGCCACACAGCCGGCGCCATAATGATTTCAATGTGCCACATGTCCGCTGCCGACTTTACGTGAACGTGTCCCAAGATCATGGCTAAGCCGCTACTGCGTGAATTTACGGAGCGGCGCGGGTTTTGCGCTGTTCGGGGCCAAACCCAGCAGCCCGGCATCGAACTTGAACCGGATTGCGGCGAACAGCCCCTGATCATGCTGACGATCGATGCTGAAATCGGGGTCACGGAAGCCGACAACATTGTAACCGAAGCTCAACAGTGTGCCCTCAGCCACCGCGAAGGTCGCTTGCGGACCAACGGCATAGCTGTAGCTGCCATCGATCACATTGGCGCGGATGCTGGCGCTACCGCCGACATCGATCCGCTCGTTCAAGCCGATCCGCAGGTCGAGCCCGGCAAGCGCGGTAAAGCCGGCAAGATCGAAGCTTTCAACGCGGTCGAAGCTGTAGCGGGTGCCTAGGAACAGACCAATCTCGGTCAGTTGTCCGGCACCGCCTGCGCTCCGCGGTGACCAGCTGGCAGACACACTGCCCACCAACCGCTGCGACAGCGCATCGCCGGTCACCATCAGCGCGGTGCGGCCAGCGGGGCCAAGCTCACCGGCAACCGCGCCCATCACGGCATCACTGCGATATTCGATCCGCCCCAGCAGCGCGAACTCCGATCCATCAGCGCGGTGGGCCATTGTCAGCCCCGCGTCGATAACTTCACTCGCCGCTCCGCCCGGCGCGGTGCCGCGGGTCCACACGAAATTGCCACCGACAGCTCGGCCTGCGCCGATCTGGCGGATCACCGCGAGCGATGCGCCCGTGCGGTCAGCAAACTGCCCGTCACGATATTCGGCGCGGCCATTTGCGGTCCAAGGCCCGCTTCGCCACGCGCCATTGAAAGTGACTGCGGTGAAATTCTCAAACAGCGTGCGATCGACGCCGAGCGGGCCACCATTGGCGACCGGTTGGGCGGGGTTAATCACGCTTTCGGTTGGCGGCGCTTCACCCAACACACGGTTGCCGTCCAGCGTGGCTCCAAGCGTGATCGACGGGGACACAGCAATGGTCTGTGCCAGACCGAAGCCCGCCAACGGCCTGCCTTTTGCCGTGTTCTCCGAAACCTGCCCCAGATTGCTGGTGATCCGCCCGCCCTGCCACGGGGTGACTTCAAGCCCGGCACGGAACGTGCGGGCCTCGATTGCGGCACCGCTAGCGATTTCATAAGTGCCCGTGACACGCACATCGCTGGCAATGGCATAGCGCAGCCCGAGCTGGTGGCGCGCAGGAAGGTCGACCGAACCCGCTGTGCCCAGCGCGAGGCTCGAATCAGCGCTCACTTCAAGGCTATTGTCGAAGAACCTCTGCGCCCCCGCTGCCTGCAGCAGCGTGGAAGAGCCGCGGTTGCCATTGGCTAGCCGGTCATCGAAATGCGCCAGCCCAACCTGTGCGTCGGTGTTGGGTGAGCGCCATGCCAGCTCGATCTCCCCGCCGCGCCGCTGCGTCGCATCGGCCAAGCTTTCGTCCTGCAACAGCGTGGCGGTGGCCGAAACACGGTCCCCGAAGCGGTAGCGGGTATCGACCCCCAGCTTCCGGCGTCCGGCTTCTGCGATGCTTTGCTGGCCGATCCCGTAATCGGCCTGGATCGAGCGTGCATAGGCGACCACATCGAGTTTGCCGGTCTGATGCTGCATTTCGACAAGCCACGCTTCGGCTGTGCTGCCATCAGCATTGCTGACGCCGATTTCACCGCGCAGCTCGCTTGCTTCGCCAAGTCGCACGCGGGTGTCGGCAACGGCGATATTGGTGCGCGCAGCCTGTGCGCCTGCCGGACCGGCATCGGTGATCGCGGTAGCCCCGATCCGCACGGTGCCATTGTCCTGCGTCCATTCGGCACGCACGCCGGCATTGATCGCGCCTCCGGCGGCCTGCCCGCTTTCATATTCGATGATGACGATCTGAGGGTTTAGCTCGGCATCGCGCGACAGGATCGGTTCGCTGAAAGTGATGGTGCCGGACAAAATATCGATATTGTAGTCGATGAACCGGGTCAGGCTGCGCGAAGCAACAATCACTTCGGATCGGAAGCGGTCACGCACTTCGATGGTGACGCGTTCCGAATTGAACAGGATGTCGCGGCTGCCCAGCGCGTATGGACCTGACAGTCCGTTGCCTTGAAATTCGTCACGGCGGAATGTGCTGCCAATCCGCGCGCCGAAAGCTTCGGCCCGCACATCACCCAGTTGCGCAGCGCCGCGCACTCCGGTTGCGGTGCGCTGATAGCGGCCAAGCGTGGTCTGATCGAAGCCCGTCTGGAAATCGCCATATAGCGCAAAGAACGCGGCGCTTTCGATCCGCACATACAGATTTTCACGTGAGGCGGCATCGAAACGGCGCTGCGAGGCATCAGCGAAGACAGTGTAATAGGCGGCCGGGTCAATCGCGCCAAGCAGCGGCTGATCCTCACGCTGCTTGGCGCTGTCATAGGCCAGCGTCAGGAGATATTTGCCCAGCACCCGCCCCTTGGCATACAGCGCTACGCGGGCGTTGCGGCCCAGATCGCTTTCGAAATTGTCGCCGCGCTCCATATGGTCGGCAATGTTCCGCGCACCCAGCGATGCTTCGCCCAGACCAACGATGGTCCATTCGACATCGCCTGGCACCACCAAGGCTTCGATCTCCTGTCGGCGGCGGATGTTTCCGTCGCTGAAATCAAACGCCATACGCAGCTGGCCGCTGACCATGGTCGGGGCGAGTTCGATACGCGCGAGCCCATCGTCACCATCAATCACCCAGCGTGCCGAAGCCTCACCAATGCCGCTAAGTTGACGAAGCTGCTGCTGCTCGATCTGCGCTGCACTTTCAAACGGGGCGCTGAGCGTGAAAGTCCCCGCTACACCTGAGCGCACCGGACGGCCGTTGCGATCCGTGATGCGCACCAGCACGACCGGCCTGGTGACGCCGTCCGCCACCAACAGCGACTGATCGGCGAGCAGTTCGGCCCGCGCCGGCTGCGAGGTGAAGAAAACCTCGCGTTCCAACCTGGCATTTACCCCGCCCAGCGAATTGACGATCTCGGCAGAAAGAACAGTGCGTTCGGCGAGCAAGGGGATGCCGCGCCACAGGCTGACCGCATAATTGCCGCCAGGGTCTTTGACCGTGCCATCGAAGGCGGCCTTTTCGACCGGCTTGCCATCGACAAAAAGGCGGACGGTCTGACCGGAACGATGCCGGAAGGCGACCTTCACCGCTGGCACACGCGGATTGTGATCCACCTCGGGGGCGAGCCAGCCATCCGGACCATCGCCCAGCGCCAGCCAATCCACATCAGGAACAGCAAGGCTGGCGGCAGAAGCGGCAACAGGGATCGCGCCGCGGGGTCCGCCTGAAACTGCGGGCGCCGCAGCGGTCAGCGTGACGCCATCATCAAACGCCAGATCATCGGCAACCGCGATCCCGACCGCACTTTCGGTCACAAGCGGCATGATGTGAAAATCCGCCCGTGCCAGCGAACCGCCTTGCCCGATGACGAACCGCGAGCCGGCATTGCCGGCGCTCCGGGTGGAGCGCGCGCAATCAGTCAGCTTTGTTCCCAGTGGCAGCGTGCCGCGCACAGCCTGCACAACATGGCTGCCGGGAACCACGCCTTCGAAGCGATAACGCCCATCGGCATCGGTGACAGCAAAGCTGCCATCCTCCAGCATGACCCGGATCCCGGCCACACCTGCGGCAGTCCCGGCGTCTTCGCAATTGCCCAGCACGGCTCGACCAATGATGGTCATCCGGCCCGTAATCGTCTCACGCTCAATCAGCACCGCCGCATCGGCGCGTAGGCTTCGGCGCAGCATATCGCGGGTGGTCGCTGCGCTCACCGACTGCCCCGGCGCCGCATCGGCTCGAATGGTCGCTGCATAGGTGATCCGGACGCTGCCAGCGCTGGCAATCCGGTCCAGCGCCACAACAAGCAGGCGGCCATCCGGCGTCACCGTTACGCTGCCCGGCGGAGGAGCAGCGCCGTCGATACGGATCGTCTCGCGCCGGAGCCGCAGTCCGCGCGGCAGATCGATGTTTACCGTGATCGCACGCCGTTCCTGCGACTGCGGGTTGCTGACCGTAAGCGCGTAAACCACCGCGTCCCCGGGCTGTGCACGCTGGCGCGATGCGGTGAAAGCCAACGCGGTTGCCGCGCCGCTGCGATCAACCGGAATATCGACCTCCATCGGAATGGAGCTAACCAGATCGATGGCGCCGCCAAAAGAAGCCTCGGAAATCGCGAACCGCCCCCCTTGGGGACGAGGCAGCATTGCGAGAGCCGTTGCAGGAACAGCCGAGGGCGCCGTGAAATCGGGCGGCGGCTCGATCTCCAGGCGATAGCGGCCAAGCGCGGCGAACGGGAACCAGAAGCGCCCGGGATCCATGGGATAGATGTTGCCCGCCAGATCAGTGATTGGCGATCCGCTGATGATGGTGGCGGGCCAAGGCGTGACCCCATCTGCCGCGAACACCTGCGCGGGCGCGCCGGTTGCAGCATCGCGCAGGGTTATGCGTGCGCCCGATACAGGGGCGCCATTTTCACTGTCGAACACCATGCCAAAAGGATCGGCAACAATCGTGGTGTCACGGGTCACAGCAACACCGCCCTCGACCGCATCGTTCGCCGTGATTGTCACCTTATCGCCAGCCGCCACAGCCAGCAGGCATTCGCGCGAGGCCTGTGTCGCTGTTGTCCGGCGCGTGCCAATTGTGCCTGCAAAACGGCCACTATCAGGCGCGCTCTCATGTACGATCAGTTCGACCTGCGCCTTGGGGCTGCTAACGGTGATCCGGATGCTGTCGACCGCGCCAGGATCCCGATTGGATTTGGGGGCATCAAGTGCGAAGACGATCACCTCGCCTGCGCGGAAGTGGCTGGCCGGTTCAATCTTCAAAGTCTGGGCTTCGGCAGGCGCACTTTCGGGAGCGATCAGGCAGCGCGAAGGGATAATAGCAAGGCTGGTCTCGCTGTCCGGGGCGAGCCGGTAGGTCTCAAGCCGCTTGGCCGGCGACGCCAATGTCACGGCGACCTGGTTGGATTGCACCTGCGCAGCCACGCCCGCCTCGGTCCACCGGGCGTAGGCAATATTCTCAATGGTCCGGGCAGCAGCCGGCGCATCGCCGAACGTCGCAGCGACAGCGGTCAGCGCGCCCAGCGCCAGCGCCAGCCATTCGGCCCACCGGCCATTGCGCCGCCATGCATCCATAATTGGGATCGCCATGAAGCGCGTCCAGCAGCACCGCTGGCCTTAGTTGATCGTCGCGCGGAAATAGACGGTGCGGGTCTGACCGGCAGCAACATCACTCAGCGGCGCACTAATTGAACGCGCCGCGATGGAGCCCCCAGCGACGCCGCCGGTGCAGTTACCGGATCCGTCCAGCGCGCCATCGACCCAAATACCAAACGCACCGACATAGGTCAGATCAGCGGGCAGAACATCGGTCACGATAACATTGCTGGCTTCCGCGCTGCCAGCAGCGTTGCTCACTGCGATGCAATATTCGACCAATGCGCCGGGAATAGCCTTGGGATCGGCGGTGTTGTTTATGGGGTCGGATACAACCCAGCTCGCCTTGTTCACCGCCAGCGTTGCGGCAGTGACAGTATAGCTGCCGCGTGCGGTAACGATGCCGTCTCTGACGCCGTCATCCGGTCCGGCGCCGTCTGCCAGCACGGTTTCGACGTCGTCGGTATCCGGACCCGTCGTGGTGGTGATCACGCCCCCCTGAGCGCCCGGCGTGTTGCCGGAACGGGCCGTTGCCGACAGGGTAAGGTTCGCCACATCGGCGTTGCGGCGATTGATGGGAATATTGCTGACCACAAACACCCGCACCGTCGCATCTTCAGCGATCTCGTCGATCAGATTAGTTTGGTTCTGAGTGCCGTTGAAAGTCGAATTCGCCGCGCCAACGAATATGGTAACATTGTCGGCGTCGAAATTGTCGCCGCTTGCTTGCGCGGCGGCCAGCGCCAGATCAATCGTGTCGTTCGACAGGTTTGTGACATCAAACGCGATCACTGCGCCGCTTTGACCAGGCACCACGGTGGTGGTCACATCAGGCACACGGCTGATCACGAAATTCACCTTGCGGTCGACGCTGAAGGTGTCGCTCGCGGTCACTGCGGTTTGATTAACCCCGCCCACTCGGTAATCGATGGTTGCCGTGTTTCTGATGCTGGTGCCGGCGTTCGTGCCTTCGGCAACCGCCGGAGCGCTCTGCAACGCGAGCATCGCGGTGCCGGCCGCCAGTGCGACCATTCTGGAACTGCGTGTCATGTGATTAATCTCCATTGCCGGGACAGAGCCGGTGTTCACCGGACGGTCACCGGAAATTCGAGTTCGCCGCTTTCACCCGGCGCAATCTGCGCAATGACCCAGCGAACATGAGTGACATCGGGCGGCATGGCTGCGCGTTGCTGGCCCGCGGCGTCTGTGATCGACAGATCACCCAGCCTTCCCCAAGCCTTGCCTCCGTCGACTGAAACCAGCATGGCCTCGTCGATATCGGATGCCACGCTGACGCTGGCAGGAACCGGATTGGACACAACAAAACGCTCAATCGGGACCGCCCCACGGTTTGCAAAGCGGGTCCCGAAGATCAGTCTGTCACCCGGTACGACCACTTCTGGATCAACCCGCTCGACCCGGCTTTCACCGGCCGCATCGGTCGTCACTTTTTCAAGTTTCACATATCCGGACAGCTCAACCGGCGCGGACGGGTTCGCGAAAGCGGGGGCTGTTGAGGCGAGGACCGCGATAAGCGTGGCCAGACCAAGCGTGCAGCGATAGCTCATGCAGGTACTCCTATTCCTCGATCTGAACGGCGAAGCTGACGGTTCTTGAAGTGCCTGCAGGCAAACTTCCGAGGTTGACCGTAATCCCTGCAGCCGATGCCTCACCCGCGTCATCGCCCGGCGCATCGCTGACTGGTGCGCTTTCAAGGGTCAGGGAGTTTGCAAGGTATCGGGTGTTGGCGGGAATGGCGTCGGTGACCACCAAACCATCGATCGTGGCCGAGCCACTGACGAGGGCCTGAATGCCATAGGTTATGGTAGCGCCCGGACTAGCGGTCGATCCGCCGAAGAGATCGGCTACGGATGCCCACTTGACCAATGTGACCGTGCTGGCGCTGGCGACGATGCGTCCGCTGGCGACCGCCATGCCTCCGCCCGGCCCCACAACCGCGTCAACACCGCCCTCGCCCGCGCCAGCAATGACTGTGCCAGGCGATCCGGTTCCGGTTGCCGATCTGGCAATCAGGTTCACGGCTGTTTGTGCCCCATCGGCGGCCCCGGTGGGAACCGTCACGAGGGCAAATAAGGTCTGCGATCCACCCGCTGGAATGATCGCCGTGATGCTGGGAGGTGCCAGCGGCAGATCGACGCCGGGATCATAGACCCCGTTGCCATTGCTATCGACCGCAAGACCATCGGGCGCGGCATCAAAAGCATTGCCGGCAACGGCGGTAACGACCTCAATCGAGAACGCCTCCGGGCCGTTGCCAGTATTACTCACAAGGAAACTCAGAACCGCAGGCCCGCTGCGGGCGGTGACGGGGCCGGAATTGAGTGTTGCGGCAGCAACCCCCACCAGCTCATCGACCCGCACCCGCACGGTATTAGAAGTGGCGCTACGGTTAACGCCGGCATCGGAATATGTGACCTCGGCCGTGCTTTCAATCACGATCCCCGCAGGTGCAGGGTTAGCCGAGGCAGGAACCCACAGCACGAAGACGCCAGCCAAGCCCAGCGCGCTGAGGGCCGGCAGAGATGACCGAAAGGTGAAAATGCGACTAACCATGACTGGCCAATAGGGGGGACAGTGTCGCAGTCGGCTGAAGGCGCAGCTCTTGGTGTTTACTTACTACCGGTTCAGCGATCTTTAACCCTGCAAACCCGCAGAACGGCGATCAATCCCCGCCGAGATTCTGCGATGGAGAGAGGCAGCGCGCCGCAACCCCGATCATCCGTGCCCCATTCCCCGGGCTGTCCGCGCTAAGGCTAACACGCTTTCACTGGGCATCGGCTGCGCGCGAAGGAAGCCTTGCCAAAAATCGCAGCCTTCCGCGGTAATGGCTGCGCGCTGGATCTCATCTTCGATCCCTTCGGCATAGACAGCAAGGTCAAGCGCCTTTGCCAGCGCAATGATCGCGCGCAACACCGCAAGCGCAGTCGCATCGGCAGGCACGCCTTCAACCATCGCCTTGTCAAGCTTGAGCGCGTCGAGAGGCAATTCGCGCAGATACCGGAAATTGCAGAACCCCGCGCCAAAATCATCAAGCGCCGTGCGGAAACCAAGCCCGCGCAGCGCCTTCAAGGCACTTGCCGCCTGCGCCAGGTTTCTGAGCAGCAGGTCTTCGGTAATCTCCAGCATTAACCGCTCGGGGGCGATTTGTGATTGACCAATCAGCGCGGCAAAATCAGCGGCAAAGCGCGGATCGCCCAATTCTTCTGGGGTGATATTGAGCGAAAGCGTCAACCCGTCGGGCCACGTCGCGGCATCTTCCAGCGCGCGGGCAACGACGTGGCGTGACAGTGGCGCGACCAGCGCCGCACGCTCTGCCACGGCGAATAGATCACGAGCGCCGATGGCGCCCAGCGTCGGATGACGCCAACGAGCCAACGCTTCGGCCCCGACTACCGCCCCGGTAACGCAAGAGAATTGCGGCTGGAACAGCACTTCGATTTCGCGCCGGTCGAGCGCCCGCAGCAAGTCCGCTTCAAGCACGCCCGGACTAACGCCCGGCAGGCGCCCACGCGTGATCGGCCCACGCAAGGATGTCCAGCCTTGTTCCATTACACTCCTCTTGCCCCGTTTCGCCTTAACCTTTCAAGTCGCGCCTGCCTCGCATCAATTGCAATCCGCCCGAATCTGGCACATCAGGGCGAGCGGTTGGATTTGCGCCGGGGATAAACGGAACCTCGGCCGCTTTTGCTGCCCGGGGGGAACGAATGGCTAGCACTGCGACAAATTTCCAGCGGCTGGCGCTGCTTGCTTCGGATACACCCCGCGCGCAGGAGGCCTATCAAGCGCTGCTGAGCCAGTCCGAGTGGGTACCGCTGAACGAGGCCGACGCCGTCGTCGTTCTGGGTGGGGACGGCTTCATGTTGCAGGTGCTGCACGCCATGATCGACGCCGGGCGCGTGATCCCGGCTTACGGCATGAACCTGGGCACAGTCGGCTTCTTGATGAACCGGTATGACAAGCGCGCGACCATCGCTACACGGGTAAACAAGGCGCGCCGCTGGACGATTGCGCCACTGCGGGTGGAAGCCCTGACGCAAGACGGCGAGATGCATGAGTTGCGCGCGATCAACGAGATTTCCTTGCTGCGCGAAACCCGCCAGACGGCCAAGATTGAAGTCACCGTGGGGGATCGGGTGAGGATTCGCGAACTGGTGTGCGACGGAGTGCTGGTGGCAACGCCGGCGGGTTCGACCGCCTATAATCTGTCCGCCCAAGGCCCGATCCTGCCACTCGACAGCCAGATGCTCGCACTTACTCCAATCAGCCCATTCCGCCCGCGGCGCTGGCGCGGCGCGATCCTGCCTGACAGGATGAAAATCATCTTAAAGGTGCTCGACCCGGCCAAGCGCCCGGTCGCGGCAGTCGCCGACCAAAAGGAACTGCGCAACATTGCCGAAGTCAGGCTGGAACTTGCCCGCGACTGCGATCTCACCCTGCTGTTTGATCCGGGCCAGAGCCTTGAGGAACGGATCGTTGCGGAGCAATTCATAACCGCGTGAGGATCACCCCCCACCGGTCAAAACCCTCTTGCAATCCCGCAGCACCCCCCATATAGGCGCGCTTCCGCTCTTCCTTAGACCGCTTGGAAGAGTTGCTCCCCGATAGCTCAGCGGTAGAGTAGGTGACTGTTAATCACTTGGCCGTAGGTTCGAATCCTACTCGGGGAGCCAATTTTCTTAATCGTCACGGTCGTGCACCGGGGGTTACACCCCGACTAGCAAACGCACGCCAACGACCAGCACCAGCAGCGCGGTCAGCCAGCGGATCCATTGCGGCGGGAGCAGACGCGCAGCCAACAGGCTGCCAACCTGCCCGCCGATCACCACTGCCATCAGCAGAGGAAGCGCAGCGCCCAGCGCCAGACCGAACAGGTCGGGGCCGTTCTTCACCATCTGTCCCGCCAAGCCGAACAGCGAATTCACCAGAATAAACAAGCTTGCTGTGGCAGCAATCCCGCGGGCTTCGTGCCAGCGGGTCAGATGGAGCAAGGGGGCAAGGAATATGCCTCCGCCGATCCCCACCACACCGGCGAGATACCCGAGCGGCGGCGCCGCTAACATAATCCAGCGTGCCGTGCGGTGTGGAGGGGCATTGGCATTATCCTTCACCGGCACCAGCATGGTGAGGCTGGTTAGAACCAGACTGCCGCCCAATAGCGCCAGGAACGTTGCCTCCTTGATCGGGGTCAGCCCTCCCAGAAAACTCAGCGGAGCGCCTAGCGCTACGATCGCCGCCGCGCGCCGCCACGGGGTGATACCGGCGCGCGCAAAGCGGATGCTGCCGCCGGTCACCACTACAATGTTGCAGGCAAGCGCCACCAGCGGCAGCAGACGGTAGTCGAGACCCGACAGCGCCAGCAGCGCCGCGTAAGTCGACCCGCCGCCAAAACCGACGCTCGCATAAAGCAGCGCCGTGACCAAAAAGGCGCACGCCAGCAGCGTCGGCACGGCCCCGATCATCAAGGCACCATCCCAGCGCTGCGCGCGTCAGACACTCTGCGACGCGCCGACAGCACCGTGGCAGTGCTTATACTTGTTACCCGAACCGCAAGGGCACGGCGCATTGCGGCTGATATTGAGATTGGCCCACGGATTTTCCGTGCTCGCCCCGCCGGGGCCAACCTCGGCCGCCGGTGCGCCTAACAACGAGCCGAACAGCTCGGGCCGCGCTTCGGACCCGTCGCCGTCCGCCGAATTGTCCAGCCCAGTGAGCGGGTCGATATGGCCGGTGAGGAAATCGGGCAGTTCGGGCAAGGCTTGCGTCTGCGGTTGTTCGACCCTGAGTTCGGCGCGGAAGAGGATCTTGGTCACCTCCTCCCGCAGCGTATCAAGCATCGTTTCGAACAGCGCGAAGGCTTCCTGCTTATATTCATTGATCGGCTGTTTCTGCGCGATGCCGCGCATCCAGATCACCTGCCGCAGCGCATCCAAGGTGGCGAGGTGTTCCTTCCAGTGGTGATCAAGCTGGCGCAGCAACACGTCCTTCTCCACGATCCGCCAGATTGACGCATCGGATCCGGCGATCTTGGTTTCCGTCATCTCGTCGGTCAGCGCGCGCAGCCGTTCTTCCAGCAATTCCGGCTCAACTTCGTCTTCGGCAAGCCATTCATCATAGGGCGCATCGAAGCCGAAGATGTCTTGGGTCCGTGCCTTGAGAGCAGGGACGTCCCACTGTTCGGGATAAGACCCGGGCGGGCAGACAGCGCCGATAATCGCGTTGATCGTGTCGTGGCGCATATCGACCACGACATCGTCGACCGCTTCAGAGTCCATGATCTCAGCGCGCTGTTCGTAAACGACTTTACGCTGATCGTTCATCACGTCGTCGTATTCAACCACCTGCTTGCGCATGTCGTAGTTGCGGGATTCGACCTTCTTCTGCGCGGTCTCGATCGCCTTCGACAACCACTTGGAACCGATTGCCTCGCCATCGGCAAGGTTCGATTTCATCATCTTGGAAAACAGCGTATCGGGACCGAAGATCCGCAAGAGGTCATCCTCAAGGCACAGGTAGAAGCGCGACAAGCCCGGGTCACCCTGACGGCCCGAACGGCCGCGCAACTGGTTGTCGATGCGGCGTGATTCGTGGCGTTCCGTGCCGAGCACGAACAACCCGCCCGCCGCCTTGACCTGCTCCTTTTCCGCCGCGACTTCGGCCTTAATCCCGGCCACGGCTACGTCGCGTTCCGATCCTTCGGGCATGTCGCCGAGTTCATCGAGGATGCGGTATTCGACATTGCCGCCCAACTGGATGTCGGTGCCGCGTCCGGCCATGTTGGTGGCGATGGTGACTGCGCCCAAGCGTCCGGCCTGCGCCACGATACGGGCTTCCTGTTCGTGGAAGCGGGCATTGAGCACCGAGTGCGTCACGCCTTCATTGTCGAGATATTGGCTGAGCAATTCGGATTTTTCGATCGAAACCGTGCCGACCAGCACCGGCTGACCGATCAGCTGCTTTTCTTTGATCGCCTTGGCAATTGCGCCGAACTTGTCGGCGGTGTTCTTGTAGAACTCGTCCTCCTCGTCGATGCGGGCGACAGGCAGGTTGGTGGGTATTTCAACCACGCCGACTTTGTAAATGTCCCAGAATTCAGCCGCTTCCGTGGCGGCGGTCCCTGTCATGCCGGAAAGCTTCGGATACATCCGGAAGTAGTTCTGGAAGGTGATCGAGGCGAGCGTCTGGTTCTCCGGCTCGATCCGCACGCCTTCCTTGGCTTCGACCGCCTGATGCAGCCCATTCGACCAGCGGCGGCCATCCATCATGCGACCGGTGAATTCGTCAATGATGACCACCTTGTCATCCTTGACGATATAATCGGTGTCGCGTTTGCGCCCGAAATTGGCGACCAGCGCCTGATCGAGATGGTGGACGACCTGGGTGTTCTCCACGTCGAAAAGGTTTTCCGTAGCAAGCAGGCCCTTGTCGATGAGCAGCTTTTCGACCTCTTCCATGCCTTCTTCGGTCAGCTGGACGCGCTTTACCTTCTCATCGATGTCGAGCCATTCGATCGGAATTTCGCGCGCCACCTGATCGAGCGACACATACAGCTCGGACTTGTCCTCGGTCGGGCCGGAGATGATCAGCGGGGTACGGGCTTCGTCGATGAGGATTGAGTCGACTTCGTCGACAATCGCGAAGTTGAACGGCCGCTGCGCCATGGCGCTGCGTTCATGCTTCATGTTGTCGCGCAGGTAGTCGAAGCCGAATTCGTTGTTGGTGCCGTAGGTGATGTCGGCGTTATATGCGTCGCGCTTGTATTCCTCCGGCATCCCCGGGACGATCACGCCAACTGTAAGGCCCAGCCAGCTGTACAGCTTGCCCATTTCCGCCGCATCGCGCCGGGCGAGGTAATCGTTGACGGTGACGACATGGACGCCCTTGCCTTCCAGCGCGTTCAGATAAACCGCCAGCGTCGCCATCAGCGTCTTGCCTTCGCCCGTACGCATTTCCGCAATTTCGCCGCGGTGGAGCACCAGTCCGCCAATCAACTGCACATCGAAGTGGCGCATCCCGAACACGCGGACCGATGCCTCTCGCACGGTGGCAAAAGCTTCAGGCATGATGTCGTCGAGCTTTGCCCCGCCGTCGACGAGTCCGCGCAGCTTGGCAGTCTGCCCCTGCAGTTCCTCATCAGAAAGCGCCTGGATCTGCGGTTCGAGCGCATTGATCTGGGTAACGACCTTGCGGGCGGACTTGATGTAGCGGTCATTCGAAGAGCCAAATACCGACTTAAGAAGCGTATCAAACATGAGGGCAAACCTTTGATGCAAGGAGGCCGCGGCGGGCGGGCCTGAAACAAATTGAGGGATTGGCGCGCGCGATGCCGACATAGGCTCAGCGCGCAAAAGCACGGGGGTGAATGCAAAACGCGCCTATTCGTAGGCGCGTTCGATTCCCATCAGCACCGGCAGGCGCAGCGCACGTGGCCGAGCCGGGCGGCTTTGCGGCGCTTCGATGTCGCGGCTTTCATGAACCGTAGTGGGGACCGATTGAACCGCGACGCTTCTGCCGCTTGTGCACTCGTCTCCGGTGGTGGCCGCGATACTGGATTCGCAAGCCAATGCCTCGACCAGCGACGCCTGCACCGGGCCGCCAAACGCCACAAGGCCAGTCAGGAGGGCCACAAATGCGAGAAAACGCCGGATCATCGTGGGCAGCAGATAGGCAATTCCACCGACTTCGTCCACCAGCTTTGCCGATTTACTGCATGCACTGAGGTGCCTAGAGGGCTTGGCCATGAAAATCGACCTTTCGCCCCTCGCCCGCCCCTTCCCCGAAATGCCTGCGATTGCGGGCGTCACGTTGCGCGTGGCCCGGGCGCGCTACAAGGAATGGGATCGCTGCGATCTGACCTTTGTAGATCTGGCATCCGGCACCAGCGTGGCCGGTGTCTTCACCAACAGCGCCTGCGCTTCGTCCGAGGTAGAGCTTGGCCGCGAAGCCGTAAAGCAAGGCTGCGCAAGGGCGTTGATCGTCAACGCTGGCAACTCCAACGCTTTTACAGGCTGGCGCGGGCGTGAGGCCGTGGAAGCGATCCAGGCTCAGGTCAGCGAGGCGCTCGGCTGCCGGGTGGACCAAGTGTTCGTATCCTCCACCGGGGTGATCGGCGTCCCCCTGCCAATCGACAAGGCCCGCGCGGGAATTGCCGATGCTCTTGCCACCGCGCCCTGTGGCTGGGAGGATGCCGCAAACGCCATCGGCACCACCGACACCTTTGCCAAAGGCGCAGGCGCTTCGGCGATGGTCGGCGAAACACGGGTCGAACTTGCCGGGATCATCAAGGGCAGCGGCATGATCGCTCCCGACATGGCGACCATGCTCGGCTATATCTTCACCGATGCCGACGTGGCACCAGCCTTCCTCCAAGCGGCGCTAGAGCGGGCGAATGGTGCCACTTTTTCCTGCATCACGGTCGACGGCGATACTTCCACCAGCGACACGGTGATGGTGTTTGCAACAGCCAAGGCCGGGAATGCGCGCATTGAAGGTTGGGACAGCCCCGGCGCGGATGCCTTTGCCGCCGCGCTTGCCGATGTGTGCCGCGAACTGGCTCAACTGGTGGTTCGCGATGGCGAAGGCGCACAGAAATTCATCACAATCCGCGTCAGCGGCGCGGTGAGCGACGACAGCGCCCGGACCGTGGGCCTCAGCATCGCTAACTCGCCGCTGGTCAAGACCGCGATCGCCGGCGAGGACGCCAATTGGGGACGCGTTGTGATGGCCGTGGGCAAGGCAGGCGAACCTGCTGACCGCGACAGGCTTTCGATCGCCTTTGGCGGCGTGTGGACCGCGCGCAATGGTTTGCCGGTGGAGGGTTACGACGAGGCCCCCGTTGCCGCTCATCTTAAAGGCGCGAACATCGACATCGCGGTCGACCTGGGCATCGGAGAAGGCCGCGCTACCGTGTGGACCTGCGATCTCACCCACGGCTACATTGCGATCAACGCGGATTATCGCTCGTGAGCGATGCTGCTCTTTCGGCGCTCGACGCCGAAATCCGCGATCTGGTGCGCTTTGCCGCGCAGCGTTCGATGCTGCCACGCTTTCGCAACCTCGCCGCCGGTGAGGTAGAGATGAAGGGCGAGAACGATCCAGTCACCATCGTCGACCGCGAGGTGGAAGCCTTCCTGACCGAAGCCCTGACCAAGCTCGCGCCGGGCGTCGCAGTGGTTGGGGAGGAAGCGGTCCACGCCGATAAATCTGTTCTCGATCACCTATCTGGCCAATGCTGGATCATCGACCCGCTGGACGGGACCGCCAACTTTGCGGAAGGCAAAGAGCCATTCGGGATCATCATTGCGCTGGCCGATGCGGGGCGCGCTGTTGCGGG
>JBIKSA010000051.1:0-15154 GCA_044348875.1 Erythrobacter sp.
CAGCGACCGCGGCAAGCAGATGGCCAAGAGCCTGAACCGCAAGAGCTTCTCGCCCTCACTGTTCGTGGTGCACTTCGGGCTGGAGGGCACCTGGCCCGGCATCCCGCACCACATGATCCTGTTCGCCAAGCGGTACAAAGGCCTGCTCGACGACATCTACAAGAACGGCGTGGTGCCGGAAGATTTCGCGATCTACCTCCACCACCCGACCGTGACCGATCCGAGCATGGCGCCTGCGGGCAAGAGCACGTTCTACGCGCTGGTGCCGGTTGCCCACATGGGCAAGATGCCGATCGACTGGGACGAAGTCGGCCCGAAGCTGGAAAAGATGATCCTGGATGAGCTGGAGCGCCGCCTGATCCCCGACATCCACAGCCGGATCGTCACCAAGTTCAGCTACGCGCCCAAAGACTTCAAGCAGGACCTTTCCGCCCACATGGGCAGCGCCTTCAGCCTTGAACCGGTGCTGTGGCAAAGCGCGTACCTGCGCGGCCACAACCGCGACGATGTGATCGACAACTACTACCTCGTCGGCGCGGGCACACACCCGGGCGCAGGCATTCCCGGCGTGGTTGGCAGCGCGAAGGCGACGGCTGGCTTGATGCTGGAGGATCTGGCGGTAAAGGCGAACGCGTGAAACGTCTCGCCGTTTATTGCGGTTCGGCCTCGCCCGAAGACCCGCGCTATATCCAGCTTGCCTATGATGTCGGCGCGGCATTGGCCGCGCGCGGCATCGGGCTGGTTTATGGCGGGGGCAAGCTCGGGCTGATGGGCGCGGTTGCCAGGGGCGCGAAGGATGGCGGGGGCCACGTCATCGGCATCATCCCCGAAAGCCTGGTGCGCGCCGAAGTTGCCAACCATGATTGCGATGAACTCGTCACCGTCAGCGGAATGCACGAGAGAAAGCAGCGTTTCACCGACCTCAGCGATGGCTTCGTCACTATTCCCGGCGGGGTCGGCACGATGGACGAGCTGTGGGAGGCGATGAGCTGGTCGCAGTTGGGCTATCACTCCAAGCCTGTGGGGCTGCTCAATGCGTTCGGGTTCTACGACGATCTGCTCGCCTTCAACGCCAAGATGGCGGCGGTCGGCTTTGTCCGGCCAGCGCATCAGAACATTCTGATTGCGGCGGATACCTGCGCCGAACTGCTCGCCAAGATGGAGGCCTACCAGCCGCACACCCCGATCTTCCGCATGAAGGCTGAGGACCTGTAGGCTCGGGCATGGCGGTCGATGCCACCACCCGTGCCGCGCTGGTCGAACACGCGCGGCTATCGATCAAGCGCGGATCGCAGAGCTTTTCCGCCGCCGCCCGCCTGTTCGACCGCGAAACACGCGAACGTGCGTGGCTACTCTACGCCTGGTGCCGCCGCGCCGATGATATTGCCGACAATCAGGAAATGGGCGGCGAGTTGGGCGACCAATCGGGTCTGGGAGAGCGCCTTGCCCTGATCCGCCGCCTCACGGCCCTTGCCTTCGCGGGCCAGCCCACCGGTGATCCGGCCTTCGACGCGCTGGGCGTGGTCGCTGCCGAAGTGGGCCTCACCCCGCGAATGGCCGAGGATGTGATCGCCGGCTTCCAGCTCGACGCCGAAGACTGGCGCCCGCGCACTGAAGGCGACATGCTGCGCTATTGCTACCATGTCGCGGGCGCGGTGGGTGTGATGATGGCGGTGGTGATGGGGGTCGATCCCAAGGATCAGGAGACGCTCGACCGGGCGAATGATCTGGGCCTTGCCTTCCAGCTATCGAACATCGCCCGCGATATCGTCGAGGATGACGCGGTGGGTCGCTGTTACCTGCCGGAAATCTGGTTGGTCGAACAGGATATCGAGCCGGGTCAGCACACCAAACCGCACCACCGCAAAGAACTTGCCGAAATGGCCGCGCGGTTGGTGGCCTTGGTGGAAAAGCATGAGGCTGCAGCCCGGGTAGGCGCGGCGAAACTCCCCTTCCGCAGCCGCTGGGCGGTGCTGTCTGCGGCGCGTATCTATGGCGCAATCGGGCGCAAGGTCAGGGCACGCGGGGCCGATGCCTGGGCAAGCCGCACCTACGTGCCGCGCGCTGAAAAGGCGCTGTATGGCGTGCGTGCTTTCCTGTCTGCCGTGATCAACCGCGAGAAAATGCCGGAAGGCGGGATCCACTGGGGCATCGCGGATTATCGGCCCGCTGCCCCCGCATCGCAACTCCGGGCCTGATCGGAGAACGCGTGGTTTCTTTTCTGACGGACTGCGATTAATCCAGCCCGCATGATCGCCAAACTCCTGATCGCCAACCGCGGCGAGATCGCCTGTCGTATCATCCGCACCGCCCGTGCCATGGGCATCGCCACGGTCGCGGTCTATTCGGACGCCGATGCCAAAGCGCTCCACGTTCGCTCTGCCGACGAGGCGGTGCATATCGGCCCCTCGCCCGCTGCGGAATCCTATCTGGTCGGCGCAAAGATCATCGCGGCGGCCAAGCAAACGGGCGCGGATGCGATCCACCCCGGATATGGCTTCCTCTCGGAGAACGCCGACTTCGCGCAAGCCGTGCTGGACGCTGGCCTGATCTGGGTCGGCCCCAAGCCTGCGAGCATCCGCGCGATGGGCCTGAAGGACGCGGCCAAGGCGCGGATGATCGAAGCGGGCGTTCCGGTGACGCCGGGTTATCTGGGCGCTGATCAATCGCTGGAACGCCTCACCAAGGAGGCCGAGTCCATCGGCTATCCCGTCCTCATCAAGGCGGTCGCAGGCGGCGGCGGCAAGGGGATGCGCAAGGTCGATGCCCCCGCCGATTTCGCCGCCGCGCTGGAAAGCTGCCGCCGCGAAGCCAAGGCCAGTTTCGGCAATGATGAAGTGCTGCTGGAAAAGTGGATCACCTCGCCCCGCCATATCGAGGTGCAGGTGTTCGGCGATGCCCACGGCAATGTCGTCCACCTGTTCGAGCGCGACTGCTCATTGCAGCGCCGCCACCAGAAGGTGATCGAAGAAGCCCCCGCCCCCGGCATGGACGCGGACACCCGCGAAGCGATCTGCGCCGCCGCCGTGCGCGCCGCCAAGGCGGTTGATTATGAGGGTGCAGGCACGATCGAATTCATCGCCGACGCCAGCGACGGCCTGCGCGCCGACCGCATCTTCTTCATGGAAATGAACACCCGCCTGCAAGTCGAACACCCCGTCACCGAGGAGATCACCGGCGTCGATCTGGTCGAATGGCAGCTGCGCGTGGCGAGCGGGGAGGCGCTGCCCAAGCAGCAGCAGGATCTGTCGATCAATGGCCACGCGATCGAAGCGCGGCTTTATGCGGAAGACTCGGCCAAGGGGTTTTTGCCGAGCACCGGAACGCTCGAAATGTTTGCCATCGACGATGGCTATGCCCGGATCGAAACCGGCGTTGCGCAAGGCGATGCCATTTCGCCCTTCTATGATCCGATGGTGGCCAAGATCGTCACCCATGCCGACACCCGCGAACAGGCGATCTGGCGGATGGAGGATTGCCTCAGCGAACAGCTTGTCTTCCCGGTCAAGACCAATGCCCCGTTCCTGCTGCGCGCCCTGCTTTCGGAGGCGTTCACCCAAGCCCGGCTCGACACGGGTCTGATCGGGCGCAATCCGGATTGGGCCGAAGCGATCTGCCTGTCCCAAACCGCACGGGATCAGGCCGCGCGATCAATCCTGCATCGCCCGGCAATGAACGCAGCCGTTAGCGTTGCGGGCTTCCGCCTCAACGCCTCCGACCAGCACGACGTTGCCATGATGCTCGGAAACGAAGTTGTGATGGGCGATGCGTCGTCCAGGCCCGACGCCGGCGTGCTTCAACATGATGACGGGGAGACGGTGTGGGTCAACGAAGCGGGTGAGACCTTCGCTCTGCGGCCTTTCGCAGCGCGCGGCTCCGGCCAAGCCTCAGCCGCCGATGGCGCGATCATCGCGCCGATGCCGGGCAAGGTCATCGCGGTCGATGTGGCCGAAGCTCAGGCCGTCAGCGCCGGACAACGTCTGTTGGTGCTGGAGGCGATGAAGATGGAACACGCGCTTGCCGCGCCCTTCGACGGGGTGATCGAGGGGCTGGCCGTCAGCGCAGGCGCTCAGGTGCAGGTCGATGCGGTGCTCTGCCGCGTCGTGCCTGCGGCTGGGGACGACGCATGAACCTCCCCTCCCCTTGGGAAGGGGAACACATGACCTGGGCCAAGGAACTCGAAGAACTGCGCGCCCGCGAAGCTCTCGCCGAGCAGATGGGCGGCGCGGACAAGGTTGCGCGCCAGCATGGCCGCGGGAAGATGGACGCCCGCGCGCGGCTCGCGGCGCTGTGCGACGAAGGTAGCTTCCGCGAAATCGGCAAGATCGCAGGCTCGGCCAAGTATGACGCCAATGGCGACCTGCAAAGCGTCACCCCCGCCCCCTTCCTGTTCGGGAAGGCCACCATCAACGGGCGTCCTGTTGTGGCGACGGCGGACGACTTCACCATTCGCGGCGGCGCGGCGGATGCGGGGATCGCCCGCAAGATGGTGCAGGCCGAGATGATGGCGCATCAGTTGAAGCTCCCCATCATCCGCATGATCGACGGGACGGGCGGCGGCGGCAGCGTCAAAACGCTCGAACAGATCGGCGCGACCTATATCCCGGCGGTGCCCGGCTGGGGCGATGTGGTAACGAACCTCGATACAGTCCCGGTGGTGGCGCTGGCGTTGGGACCGACGGCGGGCCTCGGCGCGGCGCGGACGGTCGCCAGCCACTATTCAATTATGGTCAAGGGCCTCAGCCAGATCTTCGCCGCTGGCCCTGCCGTGGTTGACGGCTTGGGCGAGGCCTACAAGGGCGGCGCGGCTAATCACGAGGAGGCCAAGGAGACGCTCGGCGGCTCGGCGATCCACACCCGCAACGGCGTGGTGGATGACGAGGTGGCGAGCGAGGCCGAAGCCTTCGTCCGCGCACGGCATTTCCTAAGCTTCATGCCCGAATATGTCGGCCAGCCCGCCCGCCGTGCGGCTTGCGATGACCCCGTCAACCGGCGCGAGGAGGCCTTGCTGTCACTGGTGCCGCGTGACGCGAAACAGGTCTATTCGATGCGCCGCTGTTTGGAGATGCTGTTCGATACCGGCACCGTGTTCGAAATCGGCAAGCACTGGGGCCGCGCCGCGATCACCGCCTTTGCGCGGCTCGATGGCTGGCCGGTCTGCGTCATCGCCAGCGATCCCAGTTATCTGGGCGGATCGTGGGAAGCAAAAACGTCCGAGAAGGTGGAGCGTTTCGTGCGCCTTGCCGACCAGTTCAGGCTCCCCATCGTGCACCTCGTCGACAACCCCGGCTTCATGATCGGGCGCGAGGCGGAGATGGCGGGGACGATCCGCTACGGGGTCAATGCGATGAACGCGATCTACCGCGCCACCGTGCCGCTGGCCTCGGTCGTGCTGCGCCGCGCCTATGGGATCGCGGGCAGCGCGATGAGCAATGCCGAACGTTACCAATACCGCTATTGCTGGCCGAGCGGCGATTGGGGAAGTCTGCCCATCGCGGGCGGGCTGGAGGTCGCGTACAAGGCCGAACTGGAAGCCGCCGATGATCCCGCCGCGCTGCTGGAGGAAATCCGCGAACGGCTGGCCAAGGTGACCTCGCCATTCCGCTCTGCCGAGCGTTACAATGTCGAGGACATTATCGACCCGCGCGACACCCGGCCCTTGTTGTGCGAATTTGCCGGGCTGGCCTGGCGGCGGCTGGGGGCGGACTAGCGTCCCGCTTCCGCATCAGACAGCCCGAACAGCTTGCCCTTCTCGCTCCACAGCACCAGCACAAGGCAGGCAAGGCCGCTCGCCAGCAGGGCCAGCGCCAGCGGGCGAGCGGTGCCATCAAAGGCATAGCCAATCGCCCCGCCCAGCAGCGCCGCGGTGGTCATCCGCACAAAACCATGAACCGAACTGGCCGCACCGGCGATGTTGAAGAACGGGTTCATCGCAATCGCGCCGAAATTGCTGCCGATGAAGCCCAGCAGCGCCATGTTGATCGCCATCAGCGGGACGAAGTGCCACAGCTGTTCATCGGTCTGGAAAGCGAACATCACTTGCACTGCGGCCACCACAATGAAGGCGAACAGCGCCGTGTGGCTAACCCGGCGCGCACCGAAGCGTTCGACGATGCGCGAATTTGACCAGCTCGCCACCGCCATTGATCCGGCGCAGATCGCGAATACGATCGGGAAGATATCGCCCGCGCCGAACGTTTCGGTGATCAATTGCTGCGAGGAATTGATGAAGCCGAACAAGGCTCCGAACACCAGCGCGCTGCCAATCACATAGCCTGTAACGCTCGGCAAGGTGACGGCTTTGACCATATTGGCGGCGATGGTGCGCGGCAGGATCGGCTGGCGGTTATCGTCGGTCAGGCTTTCGGGCAGGCGGACGAACACCCACAGGCCCACCAGCACGCCCAGCACCGCGCTTGCGGCGAAGATTGCGCGCCAGCTGCCGACTTGCAGGATCGCCTCACCGATGCTTGGCGCGACGGCGGGAACCATAAGGAAGATGACGAAAATCAGGCTCATCATCCGGGCCATCTTGTCACCGCCAACCCGGTCACGGATGATCGCGGGTGGCAGGGCGATGATCCCGGCGGCGAAGAAGCCTTGCGCCGCACGAACGGCGATCAGCGCGTCATAGGTGGGGGCGAGCGCCGATAGAATCGCCAGCGCGATATAAGCGGCCACCGCGCCCAGAAGGATTGGCCTGCGCCCGAAACGGTCCGCCAGCGCGCCCGGCACCAACGCGCCAATGCCGCCGGTCAGCAGATACACGCCGATCACGAACTGGCGGTCATTGCCCGAAACCGAAAGATCGGCCGCCAGCGCATCAAGCGCCGGCAAGATCGCGTCGATCCCGAACGCGTTCAGCGCCATCAACATTGCCATCATCCACATCAACTCGGTCTCTCCAAGAGACTTTCGGGCCGGTGCGTAGGATGCAAGTGTGGTCGCCATGGCGGGGCCATTGCCCATCGGTTCGCCGGAAGACCACTGTTCTTTTCGCATCTGCACAAAATGGATGCTGCGGTGATTAGTTCCAGCAACAGTTCCTTCGCGCGCGTGAAGGTTCTATTTGTGCGGCATGGCAAGCGATGCGCCTTTCCCGGATGATGATGGCTCCGCGCGCGCAGCGGAGCTGGGCCTGCGCAAGATCATCCATGTCGATATGGACGCCTTCTTCGCCAGCGTCGAACAGCGCGATAATCCGGATCTCAAGGGATTGCCGGTCGCCGTCGGCGGAGCGGGCGGGCGCGGAGTGGTGGCCGCCGCCAGTTACGAAGCGCGCAAATTCGGCGTGAAAAGCGCGATGCCCTCGGTCACCGCATCGCGGCTATGCCCCGATCTGATCTTCGTGCGCCCACGGTTTGACGCCTACAAGGAAGCCAGCCGCCAGATCCGCCGGGTGTTCGAACACTACACCGCGATCATTGAACCGCTGAGCCTGGACGAAGCGTATCTCGATGTCACCGATGACCGGCTCGGCATCGGCAGCGCGACCCGCATCGCCACGCTGATCCGGCAGGAAATCCGTGCCAAGACGCGGCTGACCGCAAGCGCGGGGGTGAGCTACAACAAGTTCCTCGCCAAGCTCGCCAGTGACCAGAACAAGCCCGATGGATTGTGCATCATCCGCCCGGGCGAAGGCGCGCAGTTCGTCGCAGGCCTGCCGATCCGGCGGTTCCACGGTGTCGGCCCCCGGGCGGAGGCGAAGATGCAGGCGCTGGGCATTGCTACCGGTGCCGATCTGGCGGGCAAGGACATTGCCTTTCTGCGCACCCATTTCGGCAGCATGGCCGATTATCTGTTCCGCGCGGCGCGGGGCATCGACTTGCGACCGGTGGCTGCGCACCGGGTGCGCAAATCGGTGGGTGGGGAGCGCACCTTTTCCGAAGATATCGGCAGCGGCGCGGCCCTGCGCGAAACGCTGGAGACGATCATCGCCATCGTCTGGGACCGGATCGAAGCGGCAGGTGCAAAGGGCCGCACGGTGTCGCTGAAGCTCAAATTCACCGATTTCCGCATCATGACGCGGGCAAGCTCGCTGCCCGACTACGTCAGCGGGAAGGAGGAGTTTGCAAGGCTTGCCCGCGCTCTGCTGGAGGGGGAACTGCCCTTGCCCAAACCGATCCGGCTGATGGGACTGACGCTATCGGGGCTGGACGGTGCCGAGGCTGAAAAGCCCGCGCGCGACGAAGCGCAATTGCGCCTGCTTTAGCCCCGCCACACGCTTCGGGATTTCCACATGGCGATCCGGGCACGGGTGCTGCGGCCCAAGGGTTCAGGCAGGGAATGAGAGGGGAAGAACCGCGCCTCTGTCACTTCGCGCCCATCAGGCTTTGGGCGCTGATCGCAGGTGGCGGTGAAGATATGCGCGGTATGGGGCGATCCCGACAGCAATTCTTCCAGCCTGCCGATTGCTTCGATCTGAGCAAGTTCCACGCCCAGTTCTTCGCGTATCTCGCGCCGGGCGGCGTCCAGCGGGTCTTCGCCGCGCGAAAGGCCGCCCCCGGGCAGCGCCCAGACAGCCGGCCCATAGGAATGCCGCAACAGCAGCACCTCACCGCCAAGATTGGTGATGATCACGGTCACGCCCGCAATCGGCGTCTGGCGCCAGCGCCGCCACTTATGCCGCACGCTGTTCGCCAGCGGTAACAACGCACGGTGAAGCGGGGCTGGGATGATGTGCGGCATCAGGCGAAGATAGTTACAGGAATGCCGCGCGCCATGGCCGCGCGCAACAGGCGGGCAACCGGCAGGTCGCTTTCGCCGCGCAGCGCCGCCGCAATGACCGCGCGCTTGTCCGCCGCGCCGCCCAGCGTGAAGACGAGCGCATCCGTGTCCAGCAGCGCCGGGATAGTAAGCGTAATCCGGTCGAACGGCGCGTGCGGTGGCAGCGGATCCGGGGTGAGGCGGCGCACCATCTGCGGATCATCGACCGCAGGATCGGTGTTGGGAAACAGCGAAGCAATGTGCCCGTCCGCCCCCATGCCCAGCCAAGTCAGCGCGAAATGCGGCGGGGCAGCGCCTTCGGTCAGCGGCACGATCTGCGCGCCGGCCGGTTCCAGCAACGCACGCAGCTTGCCCGTGTTGGATGCTTCATGATCTTCGGGCACGATACGGTCGTCATTCGGCCAGATTTTCCTGCCCGCCCAATCCACGTGCCTGTCTTCGATCAGCGCACCGATTATGGGGAACGGGGTCGATCCGCCCGGCACCGTCACCGCCCCTGCTTTGCCAAGCGCCCCCGCCAGCCAGCCAGCGATGCCAGACGTGTCGGCGTGTTCAATGATTGTCACGTTCTGCATGGACGCACAGATAGCGAAAGGGCCGACCCCGGCAATGGGGGAACGTCGGCCGGCCCTTTGATTAGCTATGCACAGGGTTAGCCCAAGAACGAGGACAGGAACCACACGCGTTCTTCGGCCATGTCGGTCCAGTCGTCGAGCAATCCGTCAGTGGCGTTGTCGCCCGCGTCCTCCGCCAGTTCCTTCATGCGCTTCAACCGGTCGACCACCTTCTGGTTATCGTCGCGCAGTTCCGCAATCATGTCTTCGGCGGCGACCGAAGTGCTGTCTTGATCCTTGATCTGGGTATGCTTGCTGACCGATCCGGCCGACGTCAGCGTATCGCCGCCCTGCTTGCGCACGCGTTCGCCAATGACATCGATCTGGTCGCGGATCTGGATGGCCTGTTCATCAAATAACAGGTGAAGATCGCGGAAGCGTGGGCCTTTTACATGCCAATGGAAATTCTTGGTCTTGATGAACAAAGCAAAGTGATCAGCAAGCAGACCGTTGAGTTCATCAATCAGTGCGGCTTTGGAATTGGCTTTGGCTTGGGCCATGATTTTCTCCATTATTGTGCAAATTGCGGCATAGGGATGCCGCTTGCATGGTCATTACACCAACGCACTTAAATGGTTTGGGTTGCGGTCGAATTTTCGGTTTGGGTGATCGCCCAAAACGATCAGACAGTGGGGAAACGGGCGTCCAGGCCTATGAAAATCGCTGTCACGCCAAGCGCCGCAGCCAGTGCGATCCGCACCATTCGCAAGGGCCAACGCTGCATAATTCGCGCGCCTGCCGCCCAGCCCGCGCCCACCGCTGCAGCCCCGCCCAGTGCACCGCCGAGGCCTGCTGTCAGCGGCCAGTCCGTCCACGCCGCCAGCGCAAACACGCCGAAGCGCGCGCCATCACCAATCTGCCGGGCGAGCAGCACGATGCCGATAGCGGGCAATGAACGGGTTGGCTCCTGCGGCTCCTTGACCCGCACCGGCCATGCCAATTCGAAGGCGGCAATGGCGAGCGCGAAAGCGACCAGCATCTGCGCCGCGCGGCGCGGCAGCATCGCTGCAAACTCCGCTCCGATCCACGCCATCGCCGCTGCGGCGAGGCCGGCGGACAATACCGCCACCGCCAGCAATTGCGCGCTTTGCGCCAACGCATCGGACCAACGCGCCACCAGCCATTGATCGCGCCCGCCCATCGCCAACGCGAACACCAGCAACAGTGACAGGAGAAAGCCGTCCACCCGGCTGCGCCCGCTGCGTCAGGCCGTCCACGGCCCGGTGATCGCGAGCGTCGCGGTGGGGCCGTAGGCGTTGACGAACAGGACCTTGCCATCGGGAGAGAAGCACGCCCCGGCCAGTTCGGTCTGCGCTTTCAGACGCGCGACGACATAGGCTTCCCCGGCAGGCGTGATGCCCCGGATGTGGTTATCGACCACGGCGGTGTACTGGTCTTCGCATACCAGCAGGTGCCCGCTGGGCGCGACGGTCAGGTTGTCGCCGAAGTTGAATTGATCGGCACTTTCGCTTTCGAAGAACAGTTCGATCGTGTCCGATGCGCCCGCCAACCCGGGGGTCAGCTTGAGGATCTGCCCCAGTTCCTTCGCCCCGCCGCTGGTGCAGCAGGCGAACACTTCGCGCGCGCCCATGTGCAGGCCTTCGCCGCGCGCCACCAGCGCCGCGCCCTTGGCGACCGCTCGCTGGCGCAGGTCATCCTTCGGGGCCTCGACATCATCGAGATCGATCCACGAAACGCGGTAGGCCTTGCCAAGCGGCATGGCGGCGCTGGACCAGTTGCGGGTATCGGCTAGTCCCTCGATCACCATCGCCTGCAAACGCCCGCCCTCGGCCAGCTTGCCGGGGGTCGTGGGGAGGAACCGGTAAAGCACCCCGTCATCACGGTCTTCCGTCATGTAAACGATGCCGGTCGCCGGATCGACAGCGGCCGCTTCATGGTTGAAGCGGCCCATCGCGGTCAGCGGCACCGGATCAACCAGCCCCTGCGCCGATGCAGGGACTTCGAACACCCACCCGTGATTGCGCTCCAGCCCATCGCCATAGGGCTGTCCGGGGCCGGTCGGCGCTTCCTCGCACGTCAGCCAGCTGCCCCATGGGGTCACCCCGCCCGAACAATTGCGGATCGTGCCGCCAAGGCTGCGGAACTGGCGCTTCACCGCCAGCGTCGCCGCGTCGAGCACGATGGTGGTGGTGCCGCCCGGCACAAATTCGCCATTGCGCTTGCCAAAGCCCTTGGCAATCGGTCCGCCCGCATCGTGGCGCGGTTGCAATTCGTGATTGCGAACCAGCGCGATCTCTGCGTTGCCGATGTCGAAGCAGCCCATGCCGTCCGCGCGGTCCGGCACGGTGCCGCCATCGTCCATCCGGTCGCCAAGGCGGGAGATCACGCGGTAGGAGAAGCCCTGCGGCAGATCGAGCAAGCCTGCCGGATCGTGCTGCAATGCGCCGTATCCGGGAAACGCACCCTTGGCGCCCCGTGCTGAGGTGGCGGTGGTCGCCGCCTCCCGCATCATGCACCCGCTCGCGGCGAGCGCGGCAAAGGCCGTGGCAGTGGCAGTGGCGCCGAGAAAGCGGCGGCGATCGGGCGTGGAGAGGGTGTAAGTCACGCCCTGCGCTGTACTGGCCCGCCTGTGGTGGGGCAAGAAATTCATCCCCGTCCTGCCCCTTGCTGCATTTCGAGAGCTAGCGCCGCGCGGGCAAAGCGGATAGCCAAAGCGAAACACCTTAGAGGAGAGAGAGCGCATGAAACTCGAAAGCGGCATGGCAGCCGTGGTCACCGGCGGCGCAAGCGGGCTGGGCAAGGCAAGTGCGGCGGCCTTTGCGGCGGCGGGTCTGAAGGTTGCGATCTTTGACATCAACGACGAAGCGGGCGAGGCCCATGCGGCCGCAATCGGCGGCACTTTCCACCATGTCGACATCATGGACGAAAGCTCCGTCGAAGCCGGCTTCGCCGCCGCCCGCGCTGCTCACGGTCAGGAACGCGTGACGCTGCACTGCGCGATGGCATCGCGGCGCGGCAAGACGCTGGGCTGGGACAAGGAAGCAGGCGCGTTCAAGCGCCTGTCGACCGAGGATTACGCCTTCGGGGCCGAGGGCATTCTGGTCGCGTCGTACCGCGTTGCCAGCATTTCGGCGCTGGGGATGGCCAATGCAGATCCCGTCAATGACGATGGCGAGCGCGGCTGCATCATCCTCACGGCCAGTGTCGCTGCGCAGGACGGGCAGATCGGGCAGGTCATTTATGGTTCTTGCAAAGCGGGGGTGAACGGCCTCGTCCTGCCGATGGCGCGCGATCTGATGGACATGGGCATCCGCGTGAATTCGGTCATGCCGGGTATCTTCGCCACGCCGCTGATGCTGGGGATGAAAGACCGCAATCCGCCGATGTGGGCGCAATTGAACGCATCTGTCCCGTTCCCCAAGCGCCTTGGCGAGCCGGAGGAATTCGCATCGCTGGTGCTGGAAATCGCCCGCAACAGCTACATCAACGGCCACCAGTTCCGACTGGATGGGGCGATCAGAATGCCGCCGAAGTAGAAGCGCTACACAACCGAAGCCGTCAGGCTTCGCAAGCGCGACCGCGCGCCGGCCGGTAGGCCGCCCGCCCGGAAACGTTCGCGAAGCGAACAAGCCGCGAGGGAAAACGAATGACGACCACCGCAACCAACGAATACCCCACCAAGGCTTACGGCGCGACCGCGCCCGATAGCGGCGTCGGCCCGATGCAGATCACCCGTCGGGGACTGCGCCATGACGACGTGCTGATCGAGATCAGCCATTGCGGCATCTGCCATTCCGATCTCCATTCGGCCCGCAATGACTGGGGTTTCACCACCTACCCTATCGTTCCGGGTCACGAGATTGTCGGCATCGTGAGCGCGGTTGGCGACGGAGTTACCCGTCACAAGATCGGCGACCGGGTGGCGATCGGCTGCATGGTCGATTCCTGCATGGAATGCGCGCATTGCGACAGCGACCTTGAACAATATTGCCTCGATGGCGGGATGACAGGAACCTACAACGGCCACGACCGCCGGGACGGATCGCTCACCTTCGGCGGGTATTCCGAACGAATCGTCGCGCGTGAGGAGTTCGTGCTCAAGGTGCCAGCCAGCATACCAATGGCTGAAGCCGCGCCGCTGCTGTGCGCCGGAATCACGTCCTACAGCCCCTTGCGCACCTGGAAGGTCGGGCCGGGCAGCAAGGTCGCGGTCGCGGGCCTTGGCGGACTGGGCCACATGGGCGTGAAGCTAGCGGCGGCGATGGGCGCAGAGGTGACCGTGCTTTCCCGCAGCGAAAGCAAACGCGCCGATGCCGAAAAGCTGGGCGCCCACGCCTTCCTGAACACCGACGATGCTGCCGCGATGAACGCCAAGCGCGGTTACTTCGACATGGTGCTCAACACCATTCCGGTGCGCCATGACGTGGTGCCGTACCTGCACCTGCTCAGGATTGACGGCGTACAGGTGCTGGTCGGGCTGATCGGAATGATGCCCGAACTGCATACCGGCGTGCTGCTGGGCCGCAAGGTGCTGACCGGCAGCGGGATCGGCGGGCTCGCGGAGACACAGGAGATGCTCGATTTCTGCGCGGAACACGACATCGTGCCCGATATCGAGATCGTCCGGATGCAGGACATCGCCGCCGCCTATGACCGGATGGAGGCAAGCGACATCAAGTACCGCTTCGTGATCGACATGGAGAGCCTGCGCACAGGATGAGGCGGTGGCCGGGGTTGGCAGGCGAGATAACTTCAAATTACTGAAGCTTTGAATATTTATGTTTACAAAGCTTAATAAAATGTAATTTGTCGCCCCGGCGCAACAGTGCACAGGCAATATGCCAACCGGAAATGCATAAATAATTGTGCGGCGCACCAGCGCCGTTATTTGGTTTTCTTGCTGTCCACATGGACCATTCGCAAGAAAAGAAGCCACGGCGCAGCACGCAGGCGGAACGATCCTTCCTCTCTTTCAGGAGCGTTCCCTATGAAGTCTCGTTTTTCTTGCGCCGCTTCGGCGCTGATTCTGGCATCTGCCCTGTCAGCCCCGGCTTTCGCGCAGGGCACTGACAGCGCGGCGATCAACGCCGCCGCCTCTACCATGGTGGTCGGCAATCCCACCCCGTCCGGCAATGACGCAATCACCGACTTCGATCTGGCGCTTGGCAAGGCGCCCGCCGCCCCGACGCTTGCTGTGGGCGGAGGCACTGGCGAGGTCGCCGTTTCGAGCGCGGTGATGGCCGCCGCCGCCGCCGCTGCGCAGTCCGGCACGACCGAGCGTGACGAACGCTTCACCGTCGTCCTCAACCAGGACAGCTTCTTCGGTTTCTACCCGACGTTCAACGGTCTCATTCCGGTCGGCGACAAAGTCGATCTGAGCTTTTACGGGATTCTCTGGACTACCCCTGATTTCGCCAGCTCTACGGGCCTCGGCTCCGATCTCTGGACCGAATTCGGGATCGGCGCCAACTTCCACGCGGCCGATGGCAAGCTGATGATCAAGCCGCAGGTCGGCATCACCAACGGCGCACTGCTGTCGCGCGGCAACCTCGGCAATGGCCCACGCAACACCACCACCACGCTGAACGGCGGCAACGTGTTCGATGGCATCGTGCCCAGCCTGACCGTAAATTACAGCGATTCCCAGTTCGAAGGCGAATTCTATGGGGGCTACTACGCCGCGCTGCGCAACCGCAGCGACAATGTCGGCGCGCTCGACTTCCTGCACACCTGGGTCAACGCCGGCTACAAATTCACCAGCAGCTTCTCTGCCGGTGGCCACATGGAAGTGCTCGCCAACACCCGCGCCGATGTGCGGGGCGGCAGCGCCTCGAATGTGTACGAATGGTACG
>JBIKSA010000053.1:0-14958 GCA_044348875.1 Erythrobacter sp.
GAAAACAAATGCCTGAATTACCTGAAGTCGAAACAACCGTCCGCGGCCTTGCCAAGTTCCTCGATGGCGAGCGGATCACGCGCGTTCAGCTGAACCGCGCCGATCTGCGCCGTCCCTTCCCTGCCGATCTGGTGCAGGTGATAACCGGCGCAACCGTCACCGCGCTTTCGCGGCGGGCGAAATATGGCCTCATGCATCTGGATCGCGGGGCCACGATGATTTTCCATCTCGGTATGAGCGGACGCTGGCGGATCGATCCAGAAACGCCCGACACCCATGATCACCTGCTGTTAGAAACGGCCAGCCACCGCTTCGCGCTGTGCGATCCGCGCCGCTTCGGCTCGGTCGATCTGGTCGAGACCGAGGCGCTGGACCGCTGGCCGCAATTCGCCGCGCTCGGGCCGGAGCCGTTGGGGCCGGGGCTGACGGCCGACCATCTAAAGACAGCGCTGGCGGGCAAGGTGCTGTCGATCAAGCTGGCCCTGCTGGACCAACGGATCGTGGCTGGCCTCGGCAATATTTATGTGTGCGAGGCGCTGTGGCGGGCCGGGATTCGCCCCACGAAACCCGCGGGCAAGGTCACCGGGCCGCAACTGGCGCGGGTGGTGCCAGCGATTCGCGACGTGCTCGAAGCCTCGATCCGCGACGGCGGCTCGACGCTGCGCGATTATGCCCGACCCGACGGGGAACTCGGGTATTTCGCTAGCTCCTTCGATGCCTACGGACGCGAGGGCGAAGCGTGTCGCCGCGATGATGGCGGCGTGATCCGGCGCATTGCGCAAGGCGGGCGCAGCACATGGTTCTGCCCTGTCTGTCAGAAGTAAGGGAGAATCGTTGACCTTCTGGGCGGTTCTGACTATGCGCGCTGCTTTCCGGCGGTCGGACCATGAGTCTGCTCGCCCTTTTCGAGCACACCCACGGATTTCATTTCAGCCGCCAAACGCGGTCTGAACCAAACGCGAGACAGACACGAATTATGGCCAATACGCCGCAAGCCAAGAAGCGCATCCGTCGCAACACCGCCCGCGCTGAAATTAACGGTGCGCGCATCAGCCGCATCCGCAGCTTCATCAAGAAGGTCGAATCGGCTTGCGAAGCCGGTGACAAGGAAGCCGCCGCTGTGGCGCTTAAGGCAGCCCAGCCGGAAATGGCCCGCGGCGTTGCGCGCGGCGTGCTGCACAAGAACACTGTGGCTCGCAAACTCTCGCGCCTGACGCGCCGAGTCGCCACCCTCTGATTCGGTCACCGCGGGCACGCGTTACGTGTGATCACGCGGTGTCGGCAGTATGAAAAAGGCTACGGGCCGCGCTGTGGAAGCGCGGCCCGTTTCTTTTGCCTTAACTGCAATTAACCAAAACACTAGAAATCGTAGGATTCTCCGCGATTCGCGCGGCTAACACCCAACTTTTCTCATTTATACAACGACTTCAACGCACGCCTGCGGGTCAGCGCCGAGTCAACACGAATATTTCACTTTTTTTAAAAGTCCTTGCTTGCGCAAAACCGCGCAGGGCTCTTTACAGGAGCGGCATCCGGTGCGGGACAGCCCGGGTGTTTTTACAAACTGGCCGACAGGGGGGTTCCGCGGAATTGCGATTCCGGGGAGGGGAAAGGTTAGCCTGTCGCAATGGGGTGACATGAGTCTGCAGGCCATCCGGCTGAACAGGCCGCACGTGAATTGGGGAAGAGCTTGTGCACAGGACTGACAAGGCGCGGACAACTGGCCGCCAAGCCGACGAACATCTGATGGAAGACTCCGAGGCTGTTAATCTTGCTGCCGACTGGGCCGACATTAGCCAAGGTTTGCGTAAAGACCTGGGACACCAGTTGCACAGCCAGTGGATCAAGCCGATCCAGCTGGGCAGCCTGACCCGCGAAAGCGGAACGCTCGACCTTTACCTCCCCACCGAGTTTTCCGCCAACTGGGTGCGTGACCGCTTCCATGACCGGCTGCAACTGGCATGGAGCATCGCCCGCAGCGAAGTGCGCCGGGTCAATATCGTGGTTCACCCGGGCCGCCGCCAGCTGCCCGATCTGCGGCTCGATGATGGCCGACGCCCCGCCAATGACGGCGCAAGCGCGATTGCGGTTGCCGCAGGCACGCTGGGCGATGCGAATTTCACCTCGTCGGTGGGCCTTGATCCCTCGCTAACCTTCGCCGCCTTCGTCACCGGAGAGGCCAACGTCCTCGCCTGCAACGCAGCGCAGCGCATGGCGGCACTGGAACAGCCGCAGTTTTCGCCCCTTTACCTCAAGGCGGCGACCGGACAGGGCAAGACGCACCTCCTCCACTCGATCGGCCACGGATATCTGCAATCGCACCCGCGTGCGCGGATCTTCTATTGTTCGGCCGAACGCTTCATGGTCGAATTCGTGCAGGCCCTGAAGTCAAGCCAGACCATCGAATTCAAGGCGCGGCTGCGCAGTTTTGATCTGCTTTTGGTGGACGATATCCAGTTCATCATCGGCAAGGCGAGCGCGCAGGAAGAACTGCTGTACACGATCGACGCACTGCTGGCCGAGGGCAAGCGGCTGGTGTTCGCAGCCGACCGCGCGCCGCAGGCGCTGGACGGCGTGGAACCGCGCCTGCTCAGCCGCCTTTCGATGGGTCTTGTCGCCGACATCCAGCCCGCCGATATCGAGCTGCGCAAGCAGATCCTCGTCTCCAAACTCACTCGCTTCGCCCCGCTGGCCGTGCCAGAAGATGTGATCGATTTCCTCGCCCGGACTATTACCCGCAACATCCGCGAGCTGGTCGGCGGGCTGAACAAGCTGATCGCTTATGCGCAGCTGACAGGGCAGGAAGTGTCGCTCCAACTGGCTGAAGAACAGCTCACGGACATCCTGTCGGCCAACCGTCGCCGGATCACCATCGACGAAATCCAGCGCACGGTCTGCCAGTTTTACCGCATCGACCGCTCCGAAATGAGCAGCAAGCGGCGCGCGCGCGCAGTGGTCCGTCCGCGGCAGGTGGCCATGTATCTGTCCAAGGTGCTGACCCCACGTTCTTACCCTGAAATCGGGCGCAAGTTCGGTGGGCGTGACCATTCGACCGTGATCCACGCCGTCCGCCTGATCGAGGACCTGCGCCAGCGCGACGCCGATATGGACGGCGACGTAAGGAGCCTGCTGCGCCAGCTGGAAAGCTGATCGCGCGCACCATCTTTCCGCAAGCTTTGCACCGCACTTTCGACAGGCTGTTCCACAGCCCTGTCGACAGGCGGTGCATAGGCTGTAAACAGCCTTTCCATGCCATCTCAGCGCCTTTCTCCAGAGCTTCTTGACCTGCCTGCGGGATGGATCCCTGCGATTGTGCGGGGGCTGAGGGGGCGATGCCCGCGCTGTGGTGAGGCGGCGCTGTTCCGCGCATGGCTGAAGCCAGTTGATCGCTGCGGGCATTGCAAACAGGACTGGTCGGCGCAGCAGGCCGATGATTTTCCGGCCTATATTGGCATCTTCGTGGTCGGCCACCTGCTTGCTCCGGTGGTGATCGCGATGATCGCGACGTGGGGAATGTCGGCCTGGGCGACGCTCGCCATCATCCTGCCGGTGGCGGTGGTGATGCTGCTGGTCATGCTCCAACCGACCAAGGGCGCTGTGATCGCTTTCCTGTGGTGGCACGGAATCGGCGCCTTCCGGCAGGAGCGCCGCGTGCGCCAGGAATCTGACGAATGAGCCTTTCGCCTGCCCGGCTCGACCGGTTCGCCCGCCATATCGTGCTCCCCGAAGTCGGCGGTGTGGGGCAAGTGAGGCTGTCCGAATCGCGCGTTGCGATTATCGGCCTTGGCGGCATCGGCTCACCCGCGCTGCAATATCTCGCCGCCAGCGGGATTGGCCACCTTGCCCTGGTCGATGACGATGTGGTTGATGTGTCGAACCTCCAGCGCCAGACGATCTTCACTACCCGCGATGTCGGCTATGGCAAAGCCGTGTCGGCTCGGCGCTGGCTGGCCAATTTCGATGACGCCTTGCAGGTCGATGTGTCCGACGCGCGCATCACCCCCGGCAATGCGCCCGCGCTGATCGCCGGTGCCGATCTGGTCGTCGACGGAACGGATAACTTCGCCACCCGCCTCGCCGTGTCGGATGCCTGCGTGGCGGCGGGTATCCCGTTGCTATCGGCAGCCGTGGGCCGTTTCCAAGGTCAAGTTGGCGCCTTCGCCGGGCACCTGCCGGGGGAAGCCTGCTACCGCTGCTTTGTCGGCGACGCCTTCGACGCCGAAGATTGCGACACCTGCGCCGACGATGGGATGCTGGGCGCGATGGCCGGATGGGCGGGCAGCTTTGCCGCGCTTCAGGCGATCAAGGCTCTGCTAGCGGACACCGCCATAGCGGGTGGGCCGCAATGGGGCCGTATTCATATCCTCGACGGACTTGCGCCCGCGCTTCGCACCATCCGCATTAGCAAGGACCCCGCCTGCAAGACCTGCGGCTAAGGCTTCGGCCTATCCCGCGCGCGCTTCGGTGCGCCACGGATATTCGCTCCGCCCCGGAACGTCACCCCGCCCGCTGCGGTCAGCCTCCTCCCCCATCAAGGAGGCCAGAGATCATCATGAGCACACCGCCGTCGCCCAGCGTCAGCGCATGGAGGATGCCATTCAGGGCGCAGGGCCGGGCGTCCGACGATTTCAGCGCGCCCAAGGATGCGGGCCGCACCTGAAGCAAGGAGCGCGGCGCCAACCCGTCCACTCCTATACCGCCGCGGAACTGAGCACATCGTCCACCCATTGCGGCACCAGCAGGCTCGCTGGCCCTAGCCGGGTTTCGTGGAACATCCGCGAACCCTCGCTCGGCTCAAGGTTGAGTTCGAGCGTGCGCGACCCGTTCGCGCGCGCCTCCTGCACGAAACCCGCCGCCGGATAAACCGCGCCGCTGGTGCCGATGCTGACGAAGAGATCGCAAGCCTCCAGCGCGCGATAGATGCGGCCCATCTGGTAGGGCATCTCGCCGAACCACACGACATCGGGGCGCAAGCTGCACGCATGGCACACTGGGCAAGGCGGGCGGTCCGCCATTGTGCCGCGCCAGGGGGAACGCGTTTCGCACGATGTGCACAGCGTCGATTTCAGCTCCCCATGCATGTGCAGCACACGCGCCGATCCGCCGCGTTCGTGCAGATCATCGACGTTCTGCGTGACCAGCAGCAATTCGCCCGAAAACTCCCGTTCCAGCCGCGCCAGCGCCATGTGCGCGGGATTGGGCGCAGCTTCGGCCAGTGCGGCCCGGCGCATATCATAGAAGCCCAGCACCAGATCGGGATTGCGGGCAAAGCCTTCGGGCGTAGCGACATCCTCCACCCGGTGCTGTTCCCAGAGTCCCGCTGCCGACCGGAAAGTATCGATCCCGCTTTCGGCCGAAATGCCTGCGCCGGTCAGGATGACGATGCGGTTGAATTTTGCGTTCAAAGCCAACTCCGTTCGGGCCGTGCTTGTCGAAGTCGCGCCCTTTCTTCAAAGGGAGTATGAGGAAAAGCGGTCCTTCCACAAGCGCAGGACGAACGGAGAATTGGCGAATGCTGCAATTCGGGGTGATCGGACACAAGGGGCGGATGGGCCGTGCTCTGGAAACGGCAATCGAAGACGCCGGGCATATCCTGTGCGTCGGCGTGGATGCCGGGGGGAACATCGCGCCCTTGGCCGCGCAATGCGATGTGCTGGTGGATTTCTCCGCCCCGGATGCGCTGGCGGCCAACCTTGAAGCAGCGCGAGTGGCGGGCAAGCCCATCGTGGTCGGCACCACCGGACTTGAAGAGCCGCATTTCGTGATGCTGGCAGAGGCTGCTCGCACCGTGCCGGTGCTGCAATCGGGCAACTTCTCGCTGGGCGTGACGCTGCTGGCGCATCTGGTGCGCGAAGCTGCGGCGCGGCTGGGAGCGGACTGGGATATTGAAGTGCTGGAGATGCACCACCGCATGAAGGTCGATGCGCCGTCCGGCACCGCCAAGCTGCTGGGCGAAGCGGCAGCGGCCGGTCGCGGGATCGCGCTGTCGGACAATATGGAAAGCGGCCGCCACGGAATGACCGGCGCGCGGGCTCTAGGAGCCATCGGCTTTGCCACTTTGCGCGGCGGGACGGTCGCTGGCGAGCATGCGGTAATCTTCGCCGGCAGCGAGGAGCGTCTGACCCTCGCGCACTCGGCCGAAAACCGCATGATCTTTGCCCGAGGGGCGGTTCGCGCGGCGGAATGGCTGACCGCCAAGCCCGCCGGGCGTTACACCATGAACGACGTGCTAGGCCTGTAAGGCTTGACGGCACGCAAGGTGTATTGCAACAATAATACACAAAAGATTTCAGGGGAGCGCTTACGATCATGTCCGCCAATCTCACGCCCGCGCAGCAAGCCGCACAGCTGGTCGACAGCCTCGGGCCGGAAGCGCTGGCCAAGGCTGCAGCCTACACCACCGGCAATCACTGGCTGCTGCTGCTGAATGTGGTCGTCTCGTTGCTGGTTGCGCTGGTCATGGTGCGCCTGCGCCTGCTTGACCGGATCGCTGACCGCTTTGCCGATCCGCAACGCTTTCGGGCGATCTTCACCGTCAGCGCAGCGTTCCTGCTGATTTCCACACTGATCGCTTTGCCGTGGACGATCTACACCGACTGGTACCGGGAACGCAGCTATGACCTTTCCAGCCAGCCGCTGGGCGATTTCCTCAGCCAGATGGCGATCAGCGAAAGCCTAGGCATGGTGCTGGGCGGGCTGTTCCTCGCCGGGGTCTATGGCCTGATCCGCCGCACGGGCGCGCGCTGGTGGCTGTGGAGCGGGGGCTTTGCGGGCATCGTAACGCTGGCGGCGCTGCTGGCTGGGCCGCCGCTGATCGAGCCGCTGTTCAACGATTACAAGCCGGTGCCGCCGGGCGAAGTGCGCACCGCGCTGGAAGAAATCGCCGATGATGTGGGCATCCCGAAGGACCGCATCTTCATGTATGACGGATCGCGCCAGTCCGATCGCTTCACCGCCAATGTCTCCGGCATCGGCCCTTCCGCCCGCATCGCGATTGCCGATGTGGCGCTTAAAGAGGCGTCGCTGGCAGAGGTGCGCGCAGTGACAGGCCACGAGGCGGGGCATTACAAGTTGGGCCATGTCTGGCGTTACGCGGTGATCTTCCCGCTGCTGGCGATGGCGTTCTTCTGGCTGCTTGACCGGCTGTTTGCCCCCACCGCGCGGGCTTTGGGCAGCGACGCCCGGCTGGGCGAGCCGCGCGGGTTGCCGGTGTTCGCGGTGGTCGGATCGGTGCTTGGGCTGCTGATCACGCCGCTCACCAACACACTGACCCGCGTGGGCGAGACCGAGTCGGATCAATATTCGCTGGAGACGGTGAACGAGCCCGACGCGCTGGCCACGGCTTTGGTGAAAACCGCAGAATATCGCTACCCGCGCCCGTCCGCCTTGCAGGAGGCGCTGTTCTACACCCACCCCTCGGTCGAAAAGCGCGCGCTGATGGCGATGGAGTGGAAGGCGGCGCATCCCAAGGAAGGCCCGCCCGCCCCGTGACGAAAGACCAGATCTTCGAATTCTTCCGCCGTTTGGCCGAGGATAACCCCGCGCCCCAGACCGAGCTGGAATATGGCAATGCCTACCAGCTGCTCGTCGCTGTGGCACTGAGCGCGCAGGCAACCGATGTGGGCGTGAACAAGGCGACCCGCGCGCTGTTCCGGAAGGTCGAAACGCCGCAGCAAATGCTCGATCTGGGCGAGCAGGGCCTCAAGGAGCACATCAAGACCATCGGCCTGTTCAATTCCAAGGCCAAGAACGTGATCGCGCTCAGCCAGATCCTTGTCGAAGAACATGGCGGCACAGTGCCTGACACGCGCGAGGCGCTGGTGAAGCTCCCCGGCGTCGGGCGCAAGACCGCCAATGTGGTGCTCAATTGCTGGTTCGGGCAGGAAACCTTCGCGGTGGACACCCACATCTTCCGCCTCGGCAACCGCACTGGTATGGCCAAGGGCAAGACCCCCGATCATGTCGAGGCGAAGCTGGAAAAGCGCGTGCCCCAGCCCTTCCGCCGGGATTCGCACCACTGGATGATCCTGCACGGGCGTTATATCTGCAAGGCAAGGACGCCGGAATGCTGGCGCTGCAAAGTGGTGGACCTATGCAGTTTCAGGAAGAAGGTGCTGGAACCACCCAAGGGGCGCGCGCCGCTTGATACCAACCCGGATTAAGGCGCCGTTTAATCGCGCGGGCGGCTATGCTCGCAGCAGATCGTCTGCGCCCTGCAAAACATCGCTGGTGTCCCGCAAAGCGGCGCAGGCTGCGGGCTGGGCAAGTTCCTGCCGGTGAAGTGCATAAAGAAGGGCAGAGCCTTAGCGCCCCTAGCCCTTACGGTCTTCAAAATTGCTCGGGTCCAGTTCCAGCCCCGCGCGGCCATCGGCGGCGGTGTGGGCGGCGGCGTGGGGATGTTCGATAAAGTCGGGCTCCTCGACCTCCAGCATCCCTTCCCACTTGGTGATGACGGCGGTTGCCACCGCGTTGCCCACCACGTTGGTAGCAGTGCGGCCCATGTCGAGGAATTGGTCGATAGCAAGGATGATAGCGACGCCCTCAACCGGCAGACCGAACATCGCCAGCGTGCCGGTAATCACCACCAGCGATGCGCGCGGCACGGCAGCGATGCCCTTGGACGAAATCATCAGCGTCAGCAGGATCATGATTTGCGTGCCGATACTGAGATCAATGCCGTAGGCCTGCGCGATGAACAGCGTCGCGAAGCTCATATACATCATCGAGCCATCGAGATTGAACGAATAGCCCAGCGGCAGCATGAAGCCCGAAATGCGGCGCGGCACGCCGAAGCGGTCAAGCTGTTCGAACAGCTTGGGCAGCGCGGCTTCCGACGACGCGGTCGAGAAAGCGATCATCAGCGGCTGGCGGATATAGCGGATCAGCGCCCAGATGCGCCGCCCCAGGAACACCGCGCCTGCGCCGAGCAGGATCACCCACAGCAGCAGCAGCGATAGATAGAACTCGACTAGCAAGGTGAGGTACGTGCCGAGGATCGCCAGCCCGCTGGCCGCGACCACATTGGCGAGCGCGCCGAACACCGCAATGGGCGCATAGCGCATCACATAACCGGTGATCTGGAGCATCATTTCGGCCAGCGCGTCAGCGCCCGTGACCAGCGCCTTGCCGCGTTCACCGATGGCCGACAGGGCGACGCCTGCGAAGATCGAGAACACCAGGATTTGCAGGATGTTGTTGGTGGCCAGCGCCTCGACAGCGTTCTTGGGGAAGATCGAGAGGATGAAATCGGTGGCCTTCAGCTCCTTGACCTCGCCCACGGCGGCAGCGGCTTCAGCCACGTCGGGGATCGGCGCGCCGATGCCGGGCTGGAACAGGTTGACCAGCACCAGACCAAGACCAATCGACACAAGGCTGGCAGTGATGAACCACATCAGCGCGCGCACGCCGATCCGTCCCAGCGCCGCGCTGTCTCCCATGTGCGCGATGCCGACAACAATGGTCGACAGCACCAGCGGCGCGACCAGCATCTTGATCAGATTCAGGAAAATGTCCGACAACAGCTTGAACCACGGAGCGATATCCGCCTTGATCGTTTCCGCTGGCACCATCTGGTTGAGCAACTGGCCAACGACCACGCCCAGCGCCATGCCGATTAGGATATAGAGGGTTAGCTTGCGGTCCATGATCCCGAGTTCTCTCCAACGCTGCGACCGGCGCTATTCTTCGATTGTCGCCAGTGCCAGCCCGCCTGCCGCGATCCGCGCGTAAATGCGCGCCAGAACCGCCAAATCGGGCACCGCTACGGCTTCGTCACGCTTGTGCATCGTCGCGTTGCACAGGCCAAATTCGATCACCGGGCACACGGCGCGAAGGAAACGCGCGTCGGATGTGCCGCCGGTAGTGGACATTTCTGGTACGACGTCCGTCTCAGCCGCCACTGCGGCACTGACCAGCTTGGAAAAGCTCCCCGGCTCGGTCAGGAACGGCTCGCCCGAAATCACGGGACGGGCTTTGCCGCCGTGCTTTTCGGCGATGGCCATGACGCGCTCGGACAGGCTGTGGCCGGTGTGAAGGTCATTGAAACGGATCGAAATACGCGCCGCGCCCGCCGCCGGGATCACATTATGCGCGCGGTTCCCCACATTGATATCGGTGATTTCGAGGTTGCTGGGCTGGAACCACTTCGTCCCCGTATCCAGCATCAGCGCGTCCAGTTCCGCCAAGATCGCCACCAGTTTGGGCAGCGGATTATCGGCAAGATGCGGATAAGCGACATGGCCCTGCGTGCCATCGACATCGATGAAGATATTGACCGAACCGCGCCGCCCAATCTTCACCATGTCACCCAACCGGTTGACGCTGGTCGGCTCACCCACCAGGCACAGGTCCGGCTGGACGCCCTCGGCCGTCATGTAGTCGATCAGCGCGCGGGTGCCGTGGAGCGCTGGGCCTTCCTCGTCACCGGTGATGATGAAGCTGATGGTGCCGGCATCCTGCGGCACATCGGCCACGGCGGCGACCATCGCGGCAATCGCGCCCTTCATATCGACAGCCCCGCGCCCGTGGAGCAGCTCGCCGCGCACTTGCGGGTCGAAGGGATCGCTTTCCCAGCCTTCCCCCGGGGGCACCACATCCAGATGCCCGGCGAAGGCGAAATGCTTCGATCCTTCCGGCCCATGACGGATCGCGAACAGGTTCTCGACGGGAGCTTCGTCGCTGCCCTCCGGCCCGTCACCACGCGTGAAGCGGTGGACGGCAAAGCCTAGAGGGACCAACATGGCCTCCAGTTCAGCAAATACCGCGCCGGTCGCGGGCGTCACGGAAGACGCCGCAATCAGGCGCTTGGCAAGGTCGACTACGTCAAGCATGGTCAAGGGCCTAGCAGGAGTTGCCGCCAATGCCCAAGTGCGATTGTGACGCCATCCACGGTGCCTGTAGCGGGAGCGCACGGCGCTCGTGATCGACCCCGCCGTCAACTGGGCCGGATTTGCGCTGGCCGTGCTGCTGATCGAGCTGACGCCCGGGCCGAACATGGCATGGCTGGTCACGCTGACACTCGCCGAAGGAAGGCGCGCGGGACTGGGCGCGATTGCGGGCGTTGCGCTGGGTCTGGCCGCCAATGCAGCGATCAGCGTGTTGGCGGCGAGCCTGATCCTTGGGCAAGGTCCGGCGTTGACGCGGGGCATTTCGGTGCTGGCGGCAGCGATGATGGCGTGGCTGGCGTGGGAGGCATGGTGGACAGCGGGTGAGACGTCTCCGGCGGCGGTTCCGCGCGGGGGGCATCAGCGCCACACGCTTGCCGGTTTTGCGATCAACTTGCTCAACCCGAAGTCCGCGCTGTTTTTCATCACGGTCATGCCGCAATTCGTGACGAACGGCCAGCCCGCCTTCGTGCAAGGCGTCAGCCTTGCGTCGATCAGCGTGTCCATCGCCACCACGATCCACCTGACGCTGGTGTTGGCCGCCGAACAGGCGCGGGGAGTGTTGATGGTCGAGGCACGGGCGAAGACCGTGCGGCGGGTGCTGGCGCTCGCGATGCTTGGTGTGGGTGCGTGGTTCCTCGCCAAGGCCTTCGTTTAGCGGCGGCGTTTCTCGATCGCCAGCGGCCCCGGCGCAAAGGCGCTTTCCAGCAAGTCCGCGATTCTCAGCCCCGCCTGCTGCACACGGCGTTTGGCAATCGGCACGCTTCGCGCGATGTCATCCTGCGTCAGCGCCGTTTTTTTCGGCAGCGGCGCGGCGCAGACATTGCCGGTATCAAAGGCGGTGGGATAAACGAAGCTTCTGGCAATCTCCCAGCTTTCGCGGCCCCAATCATCCGGCGTGCCGCCGCCGATTTCGGCGCGTTCAGCGGGGGAGTAGCGCCGCGCCACCGGATCGGCCGGATCGCTGATCGCGCGTTCGGCCAGCGGGCCGTCCCAGATCGAATGCAGGTTCAGCCCCGGCTTGATCCCATAGTCGGCCTTACGGTCATTGCCGCCGCGATCCTCGTTATCGCCCGAATGGAGCGGCATATGCACGTCGCCGGCAAAGTGGACCATGAAGGCCAGCGCTTCCAACCGCACCGCTGCGGGCAGGCGCTCATCAGCGAGAATGCGGTGGGCGCGGGTGATCTGTGCGGTGACGCAATTCCCGCCGGCGCAATTGGCGCGCGGGTTGAACGCCGCGCATACCGGCGCGGTGCGGTAATGCCACGCGGCGGTATACCCCCAACGCCAGCCTTCACGGCGGATGCAATCGGCCCAGACGGCTGCGTCCTCCAGCGTGGTGAGCGGGCATTTGGGCGTGCCAAGGTCCTTTTCACGCGCCAGCAGCGCGGCAATACTGGCCCGCACCAGCGGGGAGGCATTGGCCTCGGCAATCTCGGCCGTTTTGCGGTGGGCGTAGAAACCCCATGCGCTCGCGGGGGCAGGCACCAGCGCCAGCAGCATGACGAGCGCGATGATCAGCCGCTTCATCGCACCATCTCGAATTGTTCGATTACCCATTCTTCTTCCTCGGCCGCGCCGGTCCATTCGCGCATCCAGTCATGTTCGCCGACGGCTTCCATATAGGCCTGCGCAAAACCGGGGACACCGATCCCGTAGGTGACAAAGCGCGTGACGACGGGCGCGTAGAAAATGTCCGCCGCACCGAAGGTTCCGAACAGGTATGGCCCCGCGCTGCCGTGGCGGGCGCGAGCTTCGGCCCATAGCCCGAGAATACGGACGATATCGGCGCGGGTCTGATCGGACAGGCCGGGCAGTTCCACCCGGCGGCGAATATTCATCGGCAATTCGCGACGCAGCGACAGATAGCCAGAATGCATTTCCGCGACCATCGCGCGGGCCATGGCGCGCGCGGCGTTGTCCTTCGGCCAGAACCGTTCCCGACCCACCTTGTCGGCGCAATACTCGAGGATCGCCAGGCTATCCCACACCACCGCATCATCATCCCAGAGGATCGGCACCTTTCCGCTGGAGGGCTGCACTTCGCCCATGTCTTGCTTCAGCCGGTCCCATTCCTCGCCCATGATAGGCACGGTCAGTTCTTCGAAATGCAGCCCTGACTGCTTGACAGCAAGCCAGCCGCGTAAGCTCCAGCTGGAATAGTTCTTGTTGCCGATGATAAGTTTCATTGCGGTCTGCTCCACCTGCGAGACGCGTTAAGGGGCTCCCGTAGATATTCAGGCTTTTCCTGTCGAGCGTGAACGGGCTAACGCCAGCCGGTAATCGAGGAGCCTGCCATGACCCTGCCCCCCTTCCACCTCGCCTTTCCGGTCGATGATCTTGCCGCCGCGCGCCGTTTCTATGGCGAAGTGATGGGCTGCGGTGAGGGGCGTTCTTCGAACGAATGGATCGATTTCGATTTCCACGGTCACCAGATCGTCGCCCACCTCGCCCCCGGACAGGCCGGCGACCGGGCCAGCAATCATGTCGACGGGCATGGCGTCCCGGTCCCGCATTTCGGATTGGTTTTGACCATGGACGACTGGGAAGCGCTCGCCGCGCGCCTGCGGAACGGGGGTTGCGAATTCGTGATCGAACCGACCATCCGCTTCAAAGGCCAGCCCGGCGAACAGGCGACGATGTTCCTGCGCGACCCTTCGGGCAATGCGCTGGAATTCAAGGCGTTTGCCGACCCGAGCAACTTGTTTGCGACCTAACCATGCTTGAGCCCGCGGGAACAACCCGAAGATCAGCGTCGCGGCTAACGAGTTGCTAACCATTTCTGCGTAATTCTCCTGGGCATGAAGACCTATGCCCATCCTTACGCTTCATTAGCGTCCGCCTTTGTCCCCATTCTGCTGGCCAGCGCATTCATGCCTGCGTCCGCGCTGGCCGGGGGCGTCACTGCCGGCACGCTGATCGAAAACACCGCCGTCGCCAGCTATGACGATGCAGGCGTGCCGCGCACCGTCAATTCCAACACCGTCAGAGTGCGCGTAGACGAATTGCTCGATGTGACGCTGACCTCGCTCGATCCCGGGCCTGTTCCGGCGCGTCCCGGCGATGCGGTGCTGACCTTTGAACTCACCAACCAGGGCAACGGGCCTGAAGCCTTCCGCCTGATCCCCAACACCGGGGTTGCCGGTAACGAATTCGAGGTTTCGCTGCGCGGAATCGCAATCGATAGCAACAATAACGGCACCTATGATGACGGGATCGACCAGATCCTCGCCCAACCGCAGACCACCGCCGTGCTGGCGGCCGATGCGCGGATGACAGTGTTTGTGCTGGTGACCGTGCCGCAGACGGCGACTGACGGTCAGCGCAGCAATGTCGATCTGGCTGCACAGGCGGTGACCGGCAACGGCGCCCCCGGCACGACCTTCGCTGCTGCGGGCGTTGGCGGCGGGGATGCGATTGTCGGCGCGACCAGTGCGCTGGCCACGGCACGCGGAGCATTGGTCAGCACGGTGGCAGGCGTCGAGCTCGTCAAATCGGTGACCTTGCGTGATCCGTTTGGCGGGGACAGCGCCGTACCTGGCACCATCGCTACCTTCACCATCGAAGCCAATGTCAGCGGCACCGGATCGGTCGCCAACCTTGTGGTAACCGACGCCATTCCCGACGGCACGACCTATGTGCCAGGCACCCTTGCGCTTGATGCCGCGGCGCTGACCGACGCCGCCGACGGCGATGCAGGCGTCGCCTCGGATGCTGACGGCATCACCGTCACGCTCGGCAATACAGCGGCCGGGACGCGCCGCGCCGTCACCTTCAACGTCACGCTCGAACAGTGACGCAACCAAAACAGACGAATGAACGGGGCCGTATCATGAAAGCAATGACCAAACTGATGTTCGCCTGCGCCGCTGCTGCGACGTTTGCGCTTCCCGCCATGCCGCTTGCTGCGCAGGGCACTGGCCCGATCTCGCTCAACGGCGATGTGAAAGCGGTGAAGATCGTCACCGATGCCGACGGCAAGGAACGGACCGAACTGGTCGAGCCGGGCACCATCGTGCCCGGCGATCAACTGGTGTTCGGTACCGCCTATGCCAATAACAGCGCCGAAGCC
>JBIKSA010000054.1:0-14933 GCA_044348875.1 Erythrobacter sp.
TGGCATGACCGCTTATGTCGCCACCGGCGCGCCCAAGGCCGCGATCGAGCGGGCGGCAGCGGAAAAGCAGACCAAGGTCGACAAGGGCGAGACGGTGATCGTCGGCGTCAACAAGTACCGCAAGGAAAGCGAAGACGCGCTGGAGACGCTGGAGGTCGACAACCAGATGGTCCGCACCGGCCAGATCGCTCGCCTTGCCAAGGTGCGCGAAGGCCGGGACGAGGCCGCTTGCAGGGCGGCTCTGGCGGCGCTCACCGCAGGCTGCGCTGCGGGTGAGAACGTGCTGGCGCTGGCTGTTGCTGCCGCGCGCCATGACGCGACGCTCGGCGAGATTTCGTCGGCGATGGAGGAGATCTTCGGCCGCCACGACGCAACCCCTGCGCCGGTTTCGGGCGTCTATGCCAGCGCCTATGAATTCGACCGCCGCTGGGCCCAGGTGACGGACGGCGTGGAGGCCGTGGGCCGCCGCCTGGGCCGCGCACCCCGCATCATGATCGCCAAGATGGGGCAGGACGGCCACGATCGCGGCGCGAATGTGATCGCCAGCGCGTTCGGTGACATGGGCTTCGATGTAATCTCCGGCCCACTGTTCCAGACGCCCGAGGAATCCGTCGCAATGGCGCTTGAACACGATGTCGACGTGGTCGGTGCGTCTTCGCTGGCGGCGGGGCACAAGACGCTGATCCCTGAGCTGATCCGGCTTTTGCGCGAAGCAGGGCGGGGCGATATCAAGGTGACGGCGGGCGGCGTGATCCCCCCGCAGGACTATGACTACCTGCGCGAAGCTGGGGTGCAGGGCATTTATGGGCCGGGCTCAAACGTGGTGGAGTGCGCGGCGGATATCCTTGTGCTGCTCGGCCATAATATGCCGCCACTTGGCGAAGGGCTGGACGAGGCAGCGGAGTGAACGCGCCGCAAAGCGCCTTCTTGCCACTCGCCGCTTTGATGTTCGTAGCCGGGATCGGCATACCGATTTTCGCTGCCTTCAATTCGGGTCTGAGCAAGCAGTTGGGCGGGCCGATTGCGGCAACAGCTGCGGCCTTCGGGGTGGGACTGGTGATTGCACTGGCGTTGCTGGCGGTCACCGGATTGCCGCAGCGGGCCGCCCTGCATTTCGACGTTCCCTATGTCTGGTTCGGGGCGGTGTTCATCCTGTTCTACGGGGTTTCGGTGACCTTTGCGGTGCCGCGGATCGGCCTTGGCAATGCGATCTTCTTCGTGCTGTTGGGGCAGATCGTCGCCGCAGCGGCGATTGATCATTTCGGTTGGCTTGGCGCCATCCAAAGCAGTTTGAGCCCTCGGCGGATGCTCGGTATCGCGCTCATGGCCCTCGGGCTGTACCTTGCAAGGAAGCCTTTATGATTCCTCGCGACGATCGGACCCGCGACGAAATCGCAGGCCTGTTTGACCGGCCTTTCGGCGAGCAATTGTTTCACGCGGCCATCGTTCACCGCGAATACCGCCCGCCCATGCCGGCGCAGCTCTGCACGCTGCTTGCCAAGCTCGGCCTGACCGCGGTTAAGGGCGAGGAGCTCGCGCGGGCCTGCAAGACGGCGGTGGCGGCGGAGTGATCGGCCTGCTCGCCGCAGCGGTTTTGGCAGCGCCCACGATGCTCCCGCCGAAGCCGCTCGCCATTGGCGAGACGGTCACTCTGGAGGCGCTGGGAACGGAGCGCGCGGTCAATATCGTCGTGCCGCCCGATTACGCGGCCGAGCCGGACCGGCGGTGGCCAGTCATCTACCTGCTTGACGGGGCGGTGACACAAGACCTGATGATGGGCGCGGGCCTGATGCGCTGGGGCGCACTGTGGGGGCGCAACAAGGATGCGATCATCGTCGGCATCGAAACGAAGGACCGTCAGCGCGAACTGCTCCCCACTACGGGCGATGCGGCGGAGCGTCAGCGCTACCCTACCGCCGGCCAAAGCGCCGCTTTTCGCGCTTGGCTGGCACAGGTCGTCAAACCGATGGTCGAGGAGCGCTATCGCCATGATGGCACCGCTTTTCTGATCGGCGAAAGTGCAGCGGGGCATTTTGTGGTCGAGACCTGGACCCAGACACCGGCGCTGTTTACCGGCTACGCCGCGATCTCGCCCAGCCTGCAATGGGACGGCGAGGCGTTAAGCCGCCGCGTGACCAGCGGCCATAAGCGCCCGGCGCTCTATGTCAGCCTCGCGGACGAGGGCGGGGCGACGGAAGCGGGGATGGAGCGACTGCTCGCCAGCCTGCCAGCGACACAGCCCTACTGCTTCTCCGACCGTCGCGACGACCTGCATCACGCCACCGCGCTCCACGGGTTGCTGCCCGAGGCGCTGCAATATCTTCTGCCGACCAAGGCGGACTGGCTGGACGAATACGGCATGGTGCTGCGCTGTGATCGACGGGGCGGCGAGGGGTGAGCCTCGGCTTTTCCGTCGACACCCTGCTTCCCAAGGCGCGGGGCGGCGGACAGCTGCGCATGGGGCTGGTCAAGCTGGATGAGCGCGATTGGTGCGACCCAGCGCCTGACCTGCCGGCCCGCGCAGCTGCCTTCGCTGATTGGCCACAGGGGGTGCAGCTTACGCCAGAGGTGGACGATCCCGGACGCGAACTCGCCGCTATGCTAGGCACCCGAGGCGCTCTGCGCGAAGCGGCGCTTGCCACTCACGAAGACCTCTGCCTGCTCACCAAGCGGGACGATGACGACGTGTACCGGCTGATCGGAGCGGCGGTCGCATGGCCATCGGATTGGTATCCGGCGGAGAAGATCGGCCTTCCTCTGCGCGCCCTCCATGCGCCCATCGCAGGTTATGAGGAACAGCTCGCCACCGGGGTCGACCGGTTCATGGAGACCCTGCGACCCGGCCCGATCTATGGCCGCTGCAACTGGTTCATCGCCGCCACGGGCGAACGCCGCTGGCTGCCCGACCGGCCCCCGCAACAGGCCTTTGCCCACGTCACGCCCGACAATGCAGGGGAAACGCTGTTCGTCCGCTCCGAACGCCAGACGCTCCGCCGCTTGCCGCAGACGGGCGCGATCCTGTTCACCATCGGCATCTATGTCGAACCGCTCGGCAGCCTATCCCCCGCCAACATCGCCATGCTGGGTAGGGCGGTGCAAACCCTCGTCAGCGGCGAGGGCGACCGGAGGGGGGCGCCCGCCTTTGCCCACAGCCTGATCGCCTTTGCCGCCACCCGCACCTGACCGCCACAAATCCGCTAGCTTGCAGGCAGCGCAAACCCTCGGCATAGCCGCCCAACACGATTGCCATGCCTGAGAGAGAGGTTACGCGCTTGTTCTCGAAAATCCTGATTGCCAACCGCGGCGAAATCGCCTGCCGGGTCATCACCACCGCCCGCAAGATGGGGATCAAGACCGTTGCGGTCTATTCCGATGCCGATGCCCGCGCCCCGTTTGTGGCGATGGCTGACGAGGCTGTGCATATCGGGCCGTCGCCTGCGGCTGAAAGCTACCTGATCGCCGAAAAGATCATCGCCGCTTGCAAGCAGACCGGGGCCGAAGCTGTTCACCCCGGTTATGGTTTCCTTTCGGAACGCACCTCTTTTGCCGAGGCGCTAGCCAAAGAAAACATCGCCTTCATCGGCCCGCCGGTCGGCGCGATCGCCGCGATGGGCGACAAGATTGAATCCAAGAAACTCGCCATGCAAGCGGGCGTCAATGTCGTTCCCGGCTTCGTCGGCGAGATCGACGATACCGAACACGCGGTGCGCATCTCCAACGAGATCGGCTATCCGGTGATGATGAAGGCCTCGGCAGGGGGCGGGGGCAAGGGGATGCGCCTTGCCTACAGCGAAGCCGACGTGCGCGAAGGCTTCGAGAGCGTGAAGCGCGAAGGTCTCAACTCCTTCGGCGATGACCGCGTGTTCATCGAGAAGTTCATCTTGAACCCGCGCCACATCGAGATCCAGATCCTCGGCGACCAGCACGGCAACATCCTCTACCTGAACGAGCGCGAATGCTCGATTCAGCGCCGCCACCAGAAGGTGGTTGAAGAAGCGCCGTCGCCTTTCGTCACGCCGAAAATGCGCAAGGCAATGGGCGAGCAATGCGTCGCCCTGAGCCGCGCGGTGGGATATTACAGCGCGGGCACGGTCGAACTGATCGTTTCTGGCGCAGACCCGACGGGGGAGAGTTTCTACTTCCTCGAAATGAACACCCGGCTTCAGGTCGAACACCCCGTCACCGAAGCGATCACCGGCATCGATCTGGTCGAACAGATGATCCGCGTCGCGGCGGGTGAGAAGCTGGCGATGACGCAGGACGACATTGGCATTGATGGCTGGGCGATCGAAAACCGCGTTTATGCCGAAGACCCGTATCGCGGGTTCCTGCCTTCCACCGGGCGGCTGGTGCACTATGCCCCCCCGCTGGCGGGCTGGACGGAAGACGATACTGTTGCGGGCAAGGCGCGGCGCGGGGTCGCGCGCGGCAATGGATCGGTGCGGGTCGACGACGGCGTCTACGAAGGCGGCGAGGTTTCGCGTTTTTACGATCCGATGATCGCCAAGCTGATCACATGGGCGCCGACCCGCGACGAGGCGGCGGATTTGCAGATCGAGGCGCTCGACAGTTTCCGCATCAAGGGGCTGGGGCACAATGTCGATTTCCTCAGCGCGATCATGCAGCACCCGCGCTTTCGTTCGGGCGAGCTGACCACCGGCTTCATCGCTGAAGAATATCCCGACGGCTTTACCGGCGCGGCGACCACGTTGGAGTTCCGCCGCGTTTTGGCCGCTGTGTGCGCGGGCAATGAATTCACGCTCCAGAGCCGCGCTCGCCAGATTTCGGGCCAGCTTGATGCACCCTTGCCGGTGACCAGCGCGTGGCTTGTGAAGATCGCTGACGAACGCTTCGAAGTCCAATTGGGCGATGGCCATGCCATGGTTGATGGCGTGCGGGTGGAGGGCACCTGCAACTGGCTGCCAGGCATGGTGCAGGCCGAAGCCACCGCAACGCTGGATAACGGCGATCAACTGCGCTTCGGCCTGATCGTCGAACGGCATGGCAACCAGTGGAAGGTGACCACGCGCGGCGCGGCGCATACGGCGCTGGTACTGCCGCTGCGGATTGCCCGCCACGAATCGCTGATGCTGGAAAAGGTGCCGCCCGATCTGTCGCGGTTCCTGATCTGCCCGATGCCGGGGATGCTGGTGAAGCTCCACGTCGCAGAAGGCGAGACGGTGCAGCCCGGTCAGCCGCTCGCCACGGTCGAGGCGATGAAGATGGAGAATATCCTGCGCGCCGAGAAAGAGGGCGTGATCGCAAAGATCAACGCCGCAGAGGGTGAAAGCCTGGCGGTGGACGCGGTGATCCTCGAACTGGAATAGGCGGCGCGCGCGGGGCCGCTGCTGGCGGCCCGGCGCGTGCTTTCCTACGCGGCGATGGTGGGGCAGGGTTGCGAAATGCCGCTCGCCGCTTTGCTTCCATGTTGAAACGGCATCGAAGTTGGAGTGGCACTGGGGCAATCCGACCGATTGGCGCTTTTCAGAGCGCATCCAGGCCCGGTTTAGCCCCCCTCTTGCGCCGCCTTAGCCCCGTTTTGACCCGCCTTAGCCCCCCTTAGACCCCCTTAGACCCCAGCTAATCGGCGTCCGTCCGCGGCACCATTCCTGATGGGAATGTGCGATGGCGAAAGATTGCTGCTTTGCACGGCAGCATCCTTGCTAAATTCGTTGTATGTTTGCGGCAGATTAGTGATTTTCGACACAAAATAAGGCTCTGCCCTATCCTACGCTCCGTCTTGTGAGACACTCGTCCTGCCGATTCGCGAAAAGGATTGAATCTCAGTGGGAGGATTTGATCATGGCGCATACCGGAACCGGGTTTTTCGACCGGAAGGGTAATTTCTTCAAATCGGCGCGCGAAGCGACGGTGAGCGATTTGGCGGCGCTGCTCGGCAAGATCGGCGATGGCGAAAGCCTTGCGCCCGGCATCGCCAACATGCTGCTGGAACGGCGGGCGGATATCGAACAGCTCTTCGCCGAACATGACCAGATGCTGGAAGAGGAAGCGGCCATGAAGTCGCTGCGGATCGGCGATGCCCCGGGTAATGTCGCCAAGCTGCCGAGCCGCCCGGCGCACTGATCAGGCGGTCAATTCGCCGTCGAGAAACGCAGCGATATCGCCAAGGTCCACGTCGCGCGCCACGTAAGCCTCGCCGAGACGGAGCAGCAGCAGGAAGGGCAGGGTGGTGCCTTCGGCCTTCTTGTCGTGGCGCATATGATCGACCAGCGCGGCGCCGTTGCAGGTAAGCCCCAGTCCGGGCAGGCTGGCGGGCAGGCCCGCCGCCGCAATTGCGCTGGCCGCACGCGCGGCATCGGCTGCTGAAATCTCACCCCGCCGCGCCGAATATCGCGCCGCGAGGACCATGCCCAATCCCACCGCCTCTCCATGCAGCAGACGATCGGAAAAGCCGGTCTCCGCCTCCAGCGCATGGCCGAAGGTGTGGCCGAGATTGAGCAGAGCGCGCAAGTCATCGGTCTCGCGCTCGTCTGCGGCAACGATGCGGGCCTTCATCGCGATGCTGGTGGCGATGGCCTGTTCCAGCGCGGCAGGCGCGCGCGCCAACACGTTGTTTCCCTCTGCTTCCAGCCACGCGAAAAACGCCGCATCGCCTAGCAAGCCGTATTTCAGCACCTCGGCATAACCGGCTCGCATCTCGCGGTCCGGGAGGGTCGAAAGCACCAACGGATCGATCAGCACCAGCGAAGGCTGGTGGAAGGCGCCAATCAGGTTCTTGCCCGCGGCCGTGTTGATCGCGGTCTTCCCGCCAACCGAGCTGTCGACCTGTGCGAGCAGCGTTGTGGGTATCTGCACAAATCCGCAGCCGCGCTTCATGATCGCGCAGGCAAAGCCGACCAGATCGCCCACCACGCCGCCGCCCAGGGCAAAGACATGATCCTTGCGCGTGACGCCCAGGGCCAGCAGCCAGTCGGTAAGCTTTTCTAGTACGCTCCAGCTTTTCGCATCTTCGCCCGGGGTCACGACAAACCAATCCGCCTTCAGGCCATGCGCGGCGAGATTGGCGTTGATGCCGTCTGCGAAGATCCGGTGTGTGTTGGTGTCGGCCACGAACGGCACCGGGCGGCCACCTGCATAACCCTTCAGAAACGGCGCAGCGGCATCGGCCAGCCGGGCCAGCACGCCTTCTTCGATCACCACGTCATATTCGCGCCCGGCCAGCGCCACTTCGATCACAGCCATTGGTCAATCGCCTCGATGATCGCGCGTGCGGTATCGGCGTGTGGGCCGTTTTCGCTGACGACGCGGATGTGGGCCTGCCCATAGAAGGGCGCCCGTTCGCGCGCCAGCCGGGTGAGGATTTCCTTGGGATCGCCCTGCTTCAACAGCGGGCGGTTGCCGCGCCGCGCGGTGCGTTCCACCAGCGTGTCGACATCGCAATCGATCCACACCGCAATCCCGCGTTCAAGCACCAGAGCGCGGGTTTCAGGATCGACGAAAGCCCCCCCGCCGGTCGCGATCACGCCGTGGGATTCGCCAATCAGCCGCGCAATCACGCGCCGCTCGCCATCGCGGAAGTGGGCTTCGCCAAAGGTTTCAAAGATTTCGGGGATTGAACGCTGGGCGGCTTCGGCAATGGCTTCGTCCGCGTCCACGAAATCGCGGGCGAGCAAGCTGGCAAGCTTGCGCCCGACGGTTGATTTGCCCACGCCCATCAGGCCCACCAGCACCACAGGACGGGTGATACGCGCAGCAGCAGCGGCGATGTTGCAATCGCGATCGGAAGGGTGCGCAGCGGACATTGCCGCAGGGCCTATAGATGGGCTAGGGCACACGCAATATGGCAAACTTGCGGCGTCAACGTATCTCCTCGTCCGGACCCCACGAAGCGCCCGCGCCGCGCCCGCGCCGCCGGCTGCTGGTTGCAGCCGCCGTGGCCGTCATCCTGCTGGCGCTTGCCTGGTTTGACGGCGGGGAAGAAGCGCTGCGCCCGATTGCCGAGGATGTCGCCCTGCCGGAGCAGGCAGAATGACCGTGCGGTTTCGCTTTGCCGCCGGCATTGCGGCGCTGGGACTAGCCGGAGCCATCGGCGGGGCGGGACTGACCGGCTTCGCCACTGCGCAGAGCAAGCCCGAATCGCTGTTGCCTCCGGGCTTTGATGATCCCGCGCCTGCGCCCCCGCCACGGCAGGCCCCTGCTTCCGGCGCTCAGCCGTCTCAGCCTGTTCAGTCTGGCCCTGCGCCGCTGCCCGGAGTGGCGGTCGATCCTGCGAGCCTTCCGCCGCTACCGAGTATTACGCGCGCCGATCTGGCTCGCCTGCCGAGCCTTGAGAAGCTTGAGAACATGTCGACCGAGGAGCTCGACCAGTTGCTCGGTCTGGCGCCCAAATCGGACATTCCCGCCGGTGCGCAGCGTGCGCTGACCCGCGTTGGCGTGCTGGCCGTGGACGAGGGCGGGTTGCCGCCGCTGGCGCTTGCCAACCAGTCCGACAAGCTTGTGCGGGCGGTGCTGGGCGGCACCCGCGGACCGATGGTGTCGCGCTGGGGCCACATCCTGATGCGCCGCGCGTTGGCCAGCCGTCTTGCCGCGCCTGTGGGCATGGACCCGATCGAATTTGCGGCACTCAGAGCCGGCGTGCTCAACCGCATCGGTGAATATGCGATCGCCCGCGCCGTGGTGCAGGATATCGACACCGCTAACTGGTCACCCGCCCTGACGCAGGAGGCGCTGACCGCCTACCTTGCCAGCGGCGATATCACCGGAGCCTGCCCGGCAGTGCGGCTTCAGGGGTCCAAGCGTGAGGACGGCGATTGGCAGATGTGGCAGGCGGTCTGCAATGCCTATTCGGGCGAAGCTGCGCTGGCCGCAACGCAGCTTGACCGGGCGCTGTTCCGTGGGACGGCGCCGCGCATCGATGTGCTGCTGGCGCGGCGGTTTGCCGGGGCTGCAGGGCGCGGTCAGAGGGCGGTGCAGATCGAATGGAAGGGCGTGGACGAACTCAACCCCTGGCGGTTCGGTTTTGCAACAGCGCTGGGTGAACCGCTGCCCGAAGGCTTGCTGGATACTGCGCTTAAAGCGCGCGGCGGTGCCTACTATGCCCGCGCGGGCGCCCTGCTGCCGATGCTGTCCGCCACGCAGCGTGCGGCACTGGCGGGGAGGGGGGCGCGCGAAGGAATTCTGTCGGCAGATGCGATGGTCGACCTCTATTCCGAGGTCTATGCCGATCCCGCCGCGAATGGCGATCCGCAAGCGCACGCCGGGATGCTGCGCGAAGCCTATCTCGCCACTGATCCGGCGGAACGGATTGCCGCGATGCAGCAATTGTGGGCGGCCGGCGCGAAGCTGGACGGCGGCGATGGTTACGGGGCGCGGGTGCTGACCGCCTATGCTGCGGCGCGCATCCCTGCGAACGAGGCTCATGCCGATGCGGCGGGCGATCTGATCGCGGCGATGCTGGCGGCAGGGCTGGATCGCAATGCGGGCCGGTGGGCCAATGTGGTCGAGGAAGGATCATTGGGCTGGGCACTGATTACGCTGTCCGCCCCGCGGAACGGGGACGTTTCGACGGGCGCGGTCAGCAGCTTCGTCAGCGATGATAACAGCGAAAATCAACGGAGGTCGGCGTTTCTGGTGGCGGGGCTGGCTGGGCTCGGCCGTCTGAGCGAAGGGGATGCCAATTCTCTGGCGGACGATGTGGGGGCTGATCTGGCGGGGCAGACGCGCTGGACCAGCGCCATCGCGCGCTCTGCCGACCTCGGTAATCCGGCGCTGGTGGTATTGCTGGCAGGGCTGGGGATGCAGGGCACGAGCTGGGAGCAGATGACCCCGTTGCACCTCTACCATATCACCGCCGCGCTGACGCGCGTGGGGCTTGAAGCTGAGGCCCGGATGATCGCCGCCGAGGCGGTGGCGCGAGGGTAATGTCTGCCGCGACTGAGGCGTTCCTCGCAATGCTTGCCGCCGAACGGGGGGCCGCGCTCAACACACTCGCCGCCTATCGCCGAGATCTGAACCAGACCGAAGAAGCCATCGGCGATCTGACCGCTGCATCGCGCGACGCGGTCTCCAGTCTTGCTGGCGAATGGGCCAGCCTTGCGCCAGCCAGCGTTGCGCGCAAGGCATCGGCGCTAAGGCAATTTTTCGGCTTTGCCATCGATGAAGGCTGGCGAAGCGACGATCCTTCTGGCGGATTGCCGACCCCGCGCACCCGCCGCCCGCTGCCCAAGGTAATGGGGCATGATGCAATTACCGCGCTGTTTGCCCGCGCCGAGGATGAGGCGAGCGGCGGTGATCCCAAGGCGGTTCGGCTGCTGACCCTGATTGAGCTGCTTTACGGGTCGGGGTTGCGCGCCACAGAGCTGGTGGGCCTGCCGGTCCACGCGGTCCCCCGTGACGCGCCATTTCTGACGGTGACGGGCAAGGGCGGGGCGACCCGGCTCGTCCCCGTGGGCGCGCGCGCTCTGACGGCGCTGGGCCGATGGCTGGCGCTGCGGCCGGCGGAGCCGCCGTCACGTTATTTGTTTCCGTCGCGCGGGAAGGAAGCGCACCTCAGCCGGGTGCGGCTGTTCCAGCTCCTGAAAGGCTTGGCCGGGCGAGCCGGTCTCGATCCTGCCGCGATTAGCCCGCACGTCCTGCGCCATGCTTTCGCCACGCACCTGCTGGAAGGCGGCGCGGACCTGCGCGTATTGCAGACGATGCTGGGCCATGCCGACATTTCCACCACCCAAATCTACACGCATGTGGATAGTGCGCGACTGGTTGCCCTGGTCAATTCGCGCCATCCGCTTGCAACGAAGGCAACATCGGACTAGCGCCGCGACATGATTTCTTACCTCGATTTCGAGAAACCGGTTGCTCAGCTGGAAGAACGCATCACGCAGCTGCGCGGCGTCAATGCCTTGCACGACGTCGATGTCGCGAGCGAGATCGGCCGGCTTGAGGCCAAGAGCACGGAGCTGCTGGCCAGCACCTACGCTTCGCTCACCCCGTGGCAGAAAACGCAGGTGGCGCGGCATCCGCAAAGGCCGCATTTCCGCGACTATGTCGCCAATGCCTTCAGTGACTTCATGCCGCTGGGCGGTGATCGTCTGTACGGTGACGACCAGGCTATCATGGGCGGTTTCGCGCGGCTCGATGGCCGCCGGATCATGCTTATCGGCCATGAAAAGGGCAACGATACGCAAAGCCGCATCCGCCACAATTTCGGCATGGGTAAGCCCGAAGGGTATCGCAAGGCGATCCGGCTGATGGAACTGGCAAGCCGATTCGGCCTGCCGGTGGTAACGCTGGTTGACACTTCGGGTGCGTTCCCGGGGATCGAGGCGGAAGAACGCGGACAGGCCGAAGCGATTGCCCGCTCGACCGAAGCGTGTTTGGCGCTGGACGTGCCGATGGTTGCGGTGATCGTCGGCGAAGGCGGTTCCGGCGGCGCCGTGGCGCTTGCTGCGGCCAACCGCGTGCTGATGATGGAGCACGCGGTTTATTCGGTGATTTCGCCGGAAGGCTGCGCCTCGATCTTGTGGCGCACGTCTGAAAAGGCCGCCGAGGCGGCGCAGGCGATGAAGATCACCGCGCAGCATCTGAAGCGCGACAATGTCATTGATCGCATCGTCAAGGAACCGGTTGGCGGTGCTCACCGTGATCCGGTGGTGGCGGCGCGGATGCTGGGCACTGCGCTGGTGGAGGAGCTAGATCTGCTCGGCAAGCAGACGCCGCAACAACTGGTCGCCGCGCGGGAGCAACGCTTCCTCGCTATTGGCGGCTGACCGGCCATCCCAAGTTAAGGTTCCGTTTGCCATCCCCTTGATGCAATAAGCTTTCTCGACATGCTGCACCGGCAGCACGGGATAGGCGGAAAGGGACTGAGGATGGCAGGGATTTCACGCAAATGGCTCGTATTCGGCGCAGCGTCGGTGACGCTCGCCGGGTGCATGGGGGCAGGCGCACAGGTGCCATCTGCTTCGACGGCCATCACGCCACAGGAAGCGCAGATGGGCGCGCAATATCACCCTCAGTTCCTCGCCGAGTTCGGTGGTGCGATGACGGGCACCCACGCACAATATGTCGAACAGGTGGGCAAGAATATCGCGGTGCAATCCGGCCTCGGCAATGCGCGTGAGAGCTTTACCGTCAGTCTGCTGAATTCGCCCGTCCACAACGCCTTCGCGGTGCCGGGCGGTTACATTTACACCACACGCCAGCTGGTGACGCTGATGAACAACGAGGCGGAACTGGCCGCGGTGCTGGGGCACGAGGTGGGCCACGTTGCCGCACGTCATTCGCAACGGCGGCAAAGGGCTGCGACCAAGAACTCGCTGCTGGGCGGCGGGTTAGCGATTCTCTCGGGACTGCTGCTTGGAGATTCTGGGCTGGGACAGACGGTGTCGCGCGGCTTGCTTCAGGGCTCGCAGCTTCTCACGCTCAAGTTCTCGCGCAAGCAGGAGCTGGAAGCGGACGATTTGGGCATCCAGTATCTGAGCCGGGCGGGTTACGAACGACGTGCCATGGGCACGGTGCTGGCGAGCCTTGCTGCGCAGAACGCGCTTGATGCAAGGCTGTCGGGCCGAAATGCGAGCGTGCCGGAATGGGCCTCCACCCACCCCGATCCTGCAAGCCGCGTGCAGAGCGCATTGACCAAGGCCGGGGCAGCAAGCGGAGGTGTCAATAATCGCGACACCTTCCTTACACGGATCGATGGGCTGCTTTACGGCGATGATCCTGCACAGGGGATCATTGAGGGCAGCACTTTCATCCATCCCGAACTGCGGCTCGCTTTCACCGCGCCGCAAGGCTTCTACATGGTCAACGGTACGCGTGCCGTGACGGTGCAGGGCCAGGGCGGCCAGGCGGAAATGACCATGGCGGCCTATAACGGCAACCTTGATACCTATGTGCGTCAGCAGTTTACTGCGCTTGGCGGGCAGAACGCCAGCCTTGCGCCCCAGCAGATGGAGCGCACCACGGTGAATGGCTTGCCTGCGGTTTATGGAACGGCCCGGGTCAATAATGGGCAGTCGCAAGTCGATGTGGTGGTGTTCGCCTATGAATTCGCGCGCGACCGCGCTTTCCACTTCAGGGTGATCGCCCCGGCAGGCCGTGCAGGGACCTTCAATCCCATGTTCCAATCGATGCGGCGGATCACCCCATCAGAGGCAGGCGGGGTTGTGCCAAAGATGCTGCAGGTAGTGACAGTCGGGCGCGGCGATACGGTGGCAAGCCTTGCGCAGCGAATGGCCTATCCCAGCGCGCAGGAGGAGCGTTTCCGAGTTCTCAATGCTTTAAGCGGGAGTGCGACGCTAACGCCCGGCCAGAAGGTTAAGCTGGTGGTGCGCGCGCGCTGATTTCATTACAACCGCAGGCAGCCTGCCGAGGCGATGCACAAAGAAAAACGGCGGGGAACGATCCCCGCCGTTTCCTTGAAACGAAGGTGTGAACCTTATGCGCCGCCAGCGCCGGCGCCGGTGCCCGGCTGCATCTTGGTGTTCACGTTGGCGAAGGTGCCCGACAGCGTGCCGCCCAGCGAAGTCATAGCGGTGATGGCAGCAACAGCGATCAGAGCGGCGATCAGGCCGTATTCGATGGCGGTGGCACCCTGCTCATCACGGACGAGGTTCTTGAAAAAGGTCATGTGTGGTCTCCTGGTTGGTCTTCGTAACTTGCCCCCTCGAAGTGTGGCAGGTTGATATCTAATTAAACCATGACCTATTGAGAAAGTGCTAATACCAAGTTCGAAATGTAATTGTTGCTTTACCCGTTGCCCAATTCGCGGACGAGCGGCCTTGCGGGCGAAACGAAAAACGGCGGGGATTGCTCCCCGCCGTTTTACTTTAAGCAAAGGTGTGAACCTTATGCGCCGCCAGCGCCGGCGCCGGTGCCCGGCTGCATCTTGGTGTTCACGTTGGCGAAGGTGCCGGACAGCGTGCCGCCCAGCGAGGTCATGGCGCCAATTGCGGCGACGGCGATCAGAGCGGCGATCAGGCCGTATTCGATGGCGGTGGCGCCCTGTTCGTCACGGACGAGGTTCTTGAAAAAGGTCATGTCTGGTCTCCTGGTTGGTCTTCGGTATCCGTGCCCCCCTGCTCACGGTGGGCTGAGAGTGTGATTAAAGGTAATCTATTGACAAAATACTAATCGAATGCGGCGATTGAGTTAGTTTGTCATTGCTCCGACACCCTCTTTTTCGACTCGCTCCCAAATAGCGGTCGTCGTAGCTGCCACATCTTGCAGCGACGCAATCATCACGAGTGCGATCAGGCCGAGGATCAGACCGTATTCGACGGCAGTGGCTCCTGATGTGTCATCGAACAATTCTTCGATGAAAGTCGATGACATTGGGACACTCCCCCTCCCGCGTTCTGATCTGGCGTAAAATCATGGATACGGGTTAAGAAATGGTTGAAGCGGTTGCCTGCGATGGAAAGAAAGCCGACACAATGCAGACTTGGATAACGGTTGTCGCCGGCGCGTTGCACCGCAGCGACGGGCGCTGGCTGATGCAGCGCCGACCCGTCGGTAAGCATCATGCGGGGCTCTGGGAGTTTCCCGGTGGGAAGGTGGAAGGCGGCGAGATGCCCCTTCATTCGCTCGTCAGGGAGCTGTCTGAGGAGCTTGGTATCCTGTCCCATGCCGAGCTTTGCGCACCGGTCGGATTTGCCGAGGGTGCAGGCACAAACGGACAGCCGGGCCTTGTCATCCTGCTTTACACTGTGGGCGGGTGGGACGGCGAACCGCAGTCGCTTGAGGGAGGCGAGGTGCGCTGGTTTACGCCGGGCGAGGTTCTCGCACTCGATAAACCGCCGCTTGACGTAGGGCTTGCCGAGAGGCTTTTCGCAAATATCCCGATTTAAGCTGAACCCCCCTTGCCAAGCCCGTATACCCCCCGTATGTGGCGCCCCTCAGCGCGCACCCGTAGCTCAGCTGGATAGAGCACCAGACTACGAATCTGGGGGTCGGACGTTCGAATCGTTCTGGGT
>JBIKSA010000132.1:0-4166 GCA_044348875.1 Erythrobacter sp.
AGCAGCGACTTTGCATCGCCCGGGCCATTGCCGTTGACCCGGAGGTGATCCTGATGGACGAACCAGCCAGCGCGCTTGATCCCATTGCGACCGCCAAGATCGAGGAACTGATCGACGAGCTTTCAGGCCGCTATGCGATCGTGATCGTCACCCATTCGATGCAGCAGGCCGCCCGCGTGAGCCAGCGCACCGCATTCTTCCATCTCGGCAAAATGGTCGAGTATGGTCCCACATCGGAAATCTTCACCAATCCCATCGAGGAACGGACGAAGGATTATATTACAGGACGTTACGGCTGATGGCTGAACATACCGTCAAGGCATTCGATGAAGACATCACGCGTTTGCGCGGATTAATCGCGGAAATGGGCGGGCTGGCTGAAGTCGCCATCGCCGAATCCTTGGACGCGCTTGTACGCGGGGACGAAGCCCTGGCCGAACAGGTGGTGCTGCGTGATAAGCGCATGGATGCGCTGGAGATGGAGGTCGACAAGCTGGCGGTGCGGATCATCGCCCTGCGCGCGCCGATGGCCGACGATCTGCGTGAAGTGATCGCGGCCCTGAAAATCGCCGGCGTGCTCGAACGGATCGGCGACTATTCCAAGAACATCGCCAAGCGCACCGGCATGATCGAAGGCCGCGCCCGTTTCGAACCGTTGACCCTGCTGCCCACCATGGGTGAGCTGGCGGGCGAGATGGTGCACGATGTGCTCACCGCCTATGCCGCGCGCGACCCTGATCTGGCGCGCGAGGTTATCGCCACCGATGCCAAGGTGGATGGTTTTTATAACAGCATTTTCCGCAATCTTGTCAGCTATATGGTCGAGAATCCTTCGACCATTTCGAGCGCAGCCCAGCTACTGTTCGTGGCGCGCAACATCGAACGCATCGGCGACCATGCGACCAACGTTGCGGAAATGGTGCACTTCGCAGCGACGGGCGTTTATCCGCCCGAAGGCGATCGCTGATATTTGCGGGACGGCAGAGGCGTGCCTTTGCTGGTGCTTGATGCCTGCTAGACCCCTGCTAGCCCCCTTCCAGACCCCTCTTATCCGGGGTACAAAGCGATGTTTCGCGTGAAACATTGATGGGCTGACTAGGCGCGGTTGTAATTCGGGGCAGTTTCATCAAACTGTCGCGGAAGTGACACATAGGTAGGCCCATCGCCCGCCTGCGGGCTTGAGGAGGCACCCTGCGCATGTCCGCTGCCAAACTGCTGTTGGTCGAAGACGATCCGGCGCTGTCCGAACTGCTCGAATACCGCTTCCAAAACGAAGGCTATGCGGTGCGCTGCACGGGCGATGGGGACGAAGCGCTGATGCTGGCGGCCGAGGAAGTGCCGGATCTCATCATCCTCGACTGGATGATAGAAGGAACCAGCGGGATCGAAGTGTGCCGCCGGTTGCGGCGCGACAAGGCTACCTCCCACGTCCCCATCATCATGCTGACCGCGCGCGAGGCCGAGGATGATCGCGTCCGTGGGCTGGAAACCGGGGCTGACGATTACCTCACAAAGCCGTTTTCGCCCCGCGAGTTACTGGCCCGCGTCGCTGCGGTGATGCGCCGCATCCGTCCGGCCCTGGCGGGCGAAACCATCGAAGTCGGCGATCTCAAGCTCGATCCGGTCGCGCACAGGGTACAACGCCGGGGCCGTGCGCTCCAGTTGGGGCCAACCGAGTACCGCCTGCTCAAGTTCTTCATGGAGAGCCCGGCCCGGGTGTTTAGCCGCGGCCAACTGCTCGATGGGGTGTGGGGCACGGATTCGGACATCGAACTTCGCACCGTCGACGTTCACATCCGCCGCTTGCGCAAGGCGATCGAGGTGGATGGTGCAAAGGATCCGATCCGCACTGTCCGCTCTGCTGGATACGCGCTCGAAGCGAGTTAGCGGCAGACCCCTGCCCAGCGATCGCCCTGATCGAAGTGGAAATGATCGGCGTGAGCGGCGTTGTATTCCGGCGAGAGCACAGTGGCAAAACTGTTGCAGGCGCCTTCGCGCACCACCCGCAGGAAGTGCGCTTCCGCCCCTTCCCCCTCCCAGTCTGACAAGACGGTGATCCGCCGGCCGTCTTCCAGCACAAAAGCGGCAATATCGATCGCGTTTGCGGTGGCGTGTTCGCTCCACGGGCCGTCTGCGCCGCCATATATCTTTCGGCATGCGAACGCGCCAAGATGCTCGATCCGGAGGATTTCGCTGCCAAGAATATCGCGCGCGGCGGGGGCAACGCTGCGCTGCCGCCATATTTCAAGTGCGGCGGCGACCGGACAGGTCACTGGCGGGGTGTCAGGCGCAAGCGGATAATCGCCGAGCTGGGTGCGGTCAGGCCGGGGGCAGTCCCCCTCCCCGATTGGCGGCAGCGCAGTGAAGACAACATCGCTGCGGGAAAGCACCGCGCGGCACTCCATCACATCGCCGCGCAGCCGGGCAAGTTTCGCCCGCGTCGCGAAGCCCGGCGGATCGCGCAGGTCGAGCGGCGCCCAAGGGTTGTGCTCCGGATGATCCTGAAGCCACTGCCACCCGGCAATCGCCGCCAACAGCAGCACAAGCGACACAAGCGCCCGGCGAGCGGCACGCAAGTGACTGTTTGATCGGGATTGCGGCATGACCCTGTCCTAGTGAAAATCCCGCGACTTTGGCAGGATACGATGATCACGCGGATGGCCGGTCACATTCGGCACCGGCGCAAGTTCATCGATCATGTCGCGCGGCAGCGGTGGTCCACGCTCGAGCATCGGGCGATTGACCTCGTCCGCACGCGCCAGCGGCGCTTCCAGCAGATCGTCCGACAAAGCGTGCAGCCGCTGTGTCGCATCGGTCATGTTCGCGGCGATCACATGGATTACCTCGTCATCATATTCGACGCGGCCCCGCACCTCCATCAGCCGCGCACCCATCACCACCTTGCGCTGCTTCTCCTTGAGATCAGGCCAGACCACGAGATTGATGACGCCCGTCTCATCCTCCAGTGTGATGAAGGTGACGCCCTTGGCGCTGCCCGGACGCTGGCGGATAAGCACCACGCCTGCGACCTGCACCATGCTGCGGAACTTGCGCGTCCTGAGATCCGCGGCCCGCACGAACCCGCGCGCGGCGAGATCGGCGCGCAGGAAGGCCATGGGGTGCGCCTTCAGGCTGAGGCGGGTGGTCTGGTAATCGGCCACCACCTCCTCGGACAGCGGCATGGCAGGCAAGGCTATCCGCGCCCGCTCCGCCCCCTCCTCACGCACCCCGGCAGCGCGGAACAGCGGGAGATCGGGGACCGCGATCAAGCTCCGCGCGTCCCACAAGGCCTGCCTGCGGCTAAGGCCCAATGAGGTAAAAGCATCGGCGCTGGCAAGCCGCTCGATATGCGCTGGCGAAAGCCCAGCCCGGGTGCGCAGATCGGCGATGTTGCAATATGGGCCATGCGCCTCACGGGCCGCCACCAATGCGGCGGCGACGTGTTCGGGCAGCCCGTCGATCTGGCGCAAGCCAAGGCGCAAGGCGTGATCGTCGCCAGCACCTTCGAGCGTGCAATCCCAAAGGCTCGCATTCACATCCACCGGCAGCACCCGAACCCCGTGCTCCGCCGCATCGCGCACGATCTGCGCCGGCGCATAGAAGCCCATCGGCTGCGAATTGAGCAAGCCACAAGCAAACGCCGCCGGGTAGTGGCACTTGAGCCAGCTCGATACATAGACCAGCTGGGCAAAGCTCGCCGCGTGACTTTCGGGGAAGCCATATTCGCCGAAGCCCCTGATTTGGTTGAAACACCGCTGCGCAAAGTCGCGATCATATCCGCGCGCGACCATGCGTTCGACCATCATGTCCTGAAGTTCGTCCACCATCCCGCGGCTGCGGAAGGTCGCCATCGCCTTCCTCAGCCGGTTGGCTTCGAGGCTGGAGAACCGGGCCGCGTCCAGCGCAATCTTCATCGCCTGCTCCTGGAAGATCGGCACGCCCAAGGTGCGGCCCAAGATGCTGGTGAGTTCATCCGGAGGGCCGTGTTCCGGCGCAGGCGCAGGGATTTGCACCGGCTCTGCGCCCCGGCGGCGCTTCAGATAGGGGTGCACCATGTCACCCTGAATCGGGCCGGGACGGACAATCGCGACCTGAATGACCAGGTCGTAGAATTCATGCGGGCGCAGGCGCGGCAGCATGTTCATCTGCGCCCGGCTTTCCACCTG
>JBIKSA010000013.1:0-46223 GCA_044348875.1 Erythrobacter sp.
CGGGGAGAGCGTGGGCCATTAGGACCGTGATACGCAAGCCGCTTTGATCTGCGCGCAAAGCGGGGCAAGGTGCTCCCTGAAACCGCAGGGAGAGCAACAGCATGATTCGCCGCCTTTTTATCGGCACCGCCGCACTCACCGCCTTGGCCCTCACACCCCAGCCGCTGCTGGCGCAGGAGAGCCCGGAGGAGATCGATCAGGCGATGGCCATGCTCGGCCAGATGTTCCCGGCAGAACCCCTCACCCCCGAACAGGAGACCCGCCTGCCGCAGGCACAGCGCATCATCACGCGGATGATCCCCGAAGGCACCTTGGGCGAATTGATGGGTTCGATGTTCGACAAGCTGATGGGCCCGATGATGGCGGCGGCCGACACCTCGGCCATTACCGCGGTGATCAAGGGCATCGGACTTGAACGCAGCGAGCTCGATCTCACCCCGGAACAGACCGCCGAACTCGCAGCGCTGTTCGATCCCGCCCATGCCGAACGTCAGACGCGTGAGGCGTCGGTGATGCCGGGCGTGATGCGCGAACTGATGACGGTGATGGAACCCTCGATGCGCAAGGCCATGGCCGAGCTTTACGCGATCCATTTCAGCCAGACCGAACTCGATGGGATCGAAGCCTTCTTCCAGACCGATATCGGCACTGCCTATGCCCGCAAGAGCTTCACCATGTCGAGCGATCCGCGGATCATCAGCGTGTCGATGGAAGCGCTCCCACAGATGATGGGCAGTTTCGCCGAGGTGGAGCAGAAGATGGCCGAGGCGACCGCCGATCTGCCCAAGCAGCGCGCTTTTGCCGACCTGTCGGCGGCCGAACAGGCGAAGGTTGCGGAGCTGACGGGCTACGAACTCGATGACCTAAAGGCCATCCAAGAATCGGCCGCGGAAGCTGAAGACGCGGAAGCGGTGGAGGGCGAGGGCGAGTAAGCGCCCTTGCGCTTGCCTCAGTCTGGCTGAGCGCCCACATCGGGCCGGTGCCTGATGCTCCCGCCTCGTCGCAGCCCCAACCGCCTTTACCGTCCGCCATCGCCGATTGGTTTGCCGGGCGGGGCTGGCGGGTGCGGCGGCATCAGTGGGCAATGCTGGAAAAGGCCCGCACCGGCGCACATGCTCTGCTGGTCGCTGATACGGGCGCGGGCAAGACCTTGGCGGGCTTCCTGCCGACGCTGTGCGACTTTGCCGATGACGCGCCGCCGCCCGATGGCCTCCACACCCTCTACATCTCGCCGCTGAAAGCGCTGGCGCAGGATGTGAAGCGCAACCTGCTGACGCCGATCGAGGACATCGGCCTGCCCATCCGGGTCGAGACCCGCAGCGGCGACACGCCGTCGGACCGCAAGAAACGCCAGCGGGAACGCCCGCCGCACATCCTGCTGACCACTCCGGAAAGCCTCTCGCTGCTGTTGTCCTACCCCGAAAGTGCCGATCTGTTCGCGGGGCTGAAACGGGTGGTGATCGACGAGGTCCACGCCTTTGCGACCGACAAGCGGGGCGACCTTCTGGGGCTGTCGCTGGCACGGCTCCATGCGCTTGCTCCGCAGGCGCAGCGGGTGGCGCTGTCGGCCACACTGGCCAACCCCCGCGACTTTCAGGAATGGCTCGCGCCCCAATCGGGCGCGGATGGGGAGATCGCCGCCGCGGACCTCGTGATGGGCGAAGAAGGGGCCGAGCCCGAGGTTGAAATCCTGCTCCCCAACGAAGAGCGCATCCCTTGGGGCGGGCACGCCGGGCGCTGGGCCATCCCGCAGCTGATGCAGGCGATCAAGGCCAATCGCACCACGCTGGTCTTCACAAACACGCGCTTCCTGGCCGAGTTCATCTTCCAATGCCTGTGGGAAGCCAACGAGGATCACCTGCCGATCGGCATCCACCACGGGAGCCTCTCGACCGAATCGCGCCGCAAGGTCGAAGAGGCAATGGCGCGGGGCGAATTGCGAGCGCTGGTGTGCACCGCCAGCCTCGATCTGGGGATCGACTGGGGGGACATTGATCTGGTGGTGCAGATGGGTGCGCCCAAGGGGTCATCGCGGCTGCTGCAAAGGATCGGGCGCGCGGGCCATCGGCTCGACACGCCAAGCCGGGCGGTGCTGGTGCCGGGCAACAGGTTTGAATTCCTCGAAGCCATCGCTGCCAAGCAGGCCGTGGACGAAGGCCAACGCGATGGTGAGGCGTTTCGCCCCGGTAGCCTCGATGTGCTCGCCCAGCATGTCATGGCCTGCGCCTGCGCCGCACCGTTCCACGAAGACGCGTTGATGGACGAGGTGCGCAGCAGCCTTGCCTATAGCTGGCTGGACCGGGCGACGTTCCAGCGTGTGCTGAACTTCGTTTCCAACGGAGGCTATGCGCTGAAGGCCTATGACCGGTTCCAGCGAATTGTCCGAGGCAAGGACGGCGTCTGGCGGCTCGCCCATCCGGCTCAGGCGCAGCGCCACCGGATGAACGCCGGGATCATCGTCGATAGCGAAATGTTGACCGTGCGGTTCAAGAACGGCCGCAGTCTGGGCAAGGTTGAGGAACGGTTTGCAGCCCAGCTTTCCCCTGGGGACACCTTCTTTTTTGCAGGCCTGAGCCTTGAGGTGGAGGGGGTGAAGGACATGGATGTGGTGGTCCGCGCGGCCAAGAAAAGCGCCACCATCCCCAGCTATGGTGGGCTGCGGCTGCCGCTGACCACGCACCTTTCGCAGCGGGTACAGGGGCTGCTGGCGGACCACGCAGGTTGGGGTCGTTTCCCCGATGATGTGCGCGAATGGCTGGAAATGCAGGATTACCGCTCGCGGTTGCCCGCCCCGGGCGAGTTGCTGGTCGAAAGCTTCCCGCATGGCGGCAAGCACTACACCACTTATTACACCTTCGAAGGGTGGAACGCGAACCAATCGCTGGGGATGCTGATCACACGGCGGATGGAGGATCGTGGGCTGATGCCGGGCGGGTTCGTAGCCAATGATTATTGCCTCGCCGTGTGGGGGCTGAAGCCGATGGATGACCCTGCCCCGCTGTTGTCGCCCGATATTCTGACGGACGAGTTCATGCAGTGGGTAACCGAAAGCCACCTGCTGCGCCGGGCGTTCCGAGAGGTGGCGGTGATCAGCGGGTTGGTTGAACGCCAACATCCCGGCCAGAAGAAGACCGGCAAGCAGGTCACCTTCTCGACCGACCTAATCTACGACGTGCTGCGCAAATACGAGCCTGATCACATCCTGATTGAAGCCGCATGGGCCGATGCGAGGGCGCGGATGACGGATGTGGGACGGTTGGCAGATTTGCTTGAACGGTCGGAGCGGGAGCTGGTGCACGTCACCCTTGAACGCGTTTCACCGCTGGCCGTGCCGGTGATGACCATGATCGGGCGTGAGGCCGTGCCGCAGGGCGCCATCGATGACGAACTGTTGCTCGAGGCCGAAGGGCTGATTGCCGCGGCGATGCGGCCGGATGACCCGTTGGGGGGCGATTAGGCCGACCCGATGTTCCTGAAATGTTTCACGTGAAACAATGACAGGGCGAACCCACAACCAAAAACCAAAAGGGCGCCGCGAAACCTCGCAGCGCCCCCTTTCGGACGGGTCGAAGGGCACCCTGAGGCACCCCTGAACCGATCTTATTTGCCGAAGTCGCGGTACTTGTCGTTGCCGACAAAGCCGAACTTGGTCACGCCCGATGCCTTAATGTCCTGCAGCACCTTGGCCGACAGATCATAGCTGGCCTGCGCCTCAGGCTCGAACTGCAGTTCGGGCTCAACCGGCATCTGGGTGGTCTGCCGAAGCGTTTCCACCAGCTGACCTTCGCTGATGGCCGTGCCATTCCACAGGATCTGGTCCTGCGGGGTGAGAACGAGCTTGTTCTTCACCGGATCAATCGGCGGCGGATTATCCTGCGGCGTCGGCTGCGGAAGGTCGATATCGACCGAGTGGGTCGCGACCGGGATGGTGATGATGAACATGATCAGCAGAACGAGCAAAACGTCGATCAGCGGAGTCATGTTCATGTCCATCATCGGCTCGCCGTCGAGCTTGCCTCCAGACATACCCATGGTGTTTTCTCCTTAAACTCGCTTGTACGATCAGATACCCGGTTCGACCGGGTTCGAGATGAACCCGACGATCGGATAGCCCGCCAACTGCACCCGGAAGATCGAACCGGCCACACACTTCCACGGGGCGTTTACGTCGCCGCGGATGTGGACCTGCGGGATCTGGTCAGGGTTCGCCATCAGCGCTTCGGGGCCACCGGCGCGCTTCACGATGTCGTCAAGCCGCTTGAACGCCTTGTCCTGCAGTTCCTGCGAATCAACCAGGGTGATGTTGTTGATGTAGATCCGGCATTCGCCGCTGCGCGAGGCACCGGCAAAGCCCGGCTCCCCGGCACTGCGACCGGCATCATCGGTCGAGCTGACGGTAATCAGCAGATTTTCGACCTTGTCCTTCGATTCGAGCGATTCGAAGACCGGAATCTTCAGCTTCTCGATTGTCTGGATCGCCACCGGAACCGCGATGAGGAAGATGATCAGGAGCACCAGCATCACGTCCACCAGCGGCGTGGTGTTGATGTCGGACATGGGGGTTTCGGCCCCGCCTCCCGTAGAAATCGCCATTGTGAATTCCTAGCCTGTCAAAACTTTGACTTTAAATGCCTGCCCGGTTTCGCCGCCGCTGGGGTGGCTGGCCGGACAGCGGCGGGACCGGGCGAACCCGTTCCCGCCGTCATGCGGCAATGACGATTAGGCCTTCGCAGCCGGAGCGGCAGCCGGCTTTGCAGCAGGCTTCGCAGCAGCCGAAGCCGCCGTCACCGCCGGCTTCACCGCGCCGTTCGAGTTCATGTAGGCGAGCAGGTCGGTCGAGAAGCCGTTGAGCATCGCCGCGATGCGACGGTTGCGCGACTGCAGCCAGTTGAACGCGAACACAGCAGGCACAGCGACGAGCAGACCGATGGCGGTCATGATCAGCGCTTCACCGACGGGGCCGGCGACCTTGTCGATCGAAGCCGAGCCGGCGATGCCGATGTTGATCAGCGCGCGGTAAATCCCGATCACGGTGCCGAGCAGACCAACGAACGGCGCGGTCGCACCAACGGTGGCGAGGAACGACAGACCGCCCGAGAGCACGGCGTTGATCGAATCTTCTGAACGCTGCAGCGAACCGTGCATGTAATCATGCGATTCGAGGCTGTCGGTCATCTTGCCGTGATCTTCCTGAGCCTTGACAGCGTCGTCGGCCAGCTGGCGCCACGGGCTGTCCTTCTCGAGCTTGGTCGCGCCTTCCTTAAGGCTCGACGTGCGCCAGAACTGGTTTGTCACGTTGTTGTACTGCTTCATCACCTTGTTCTGTTCGAACAGCTTGGTGAACATGATGTAGAACGAACCAACCGACATGATGACCATGATCGCGAGGATCGACCAGGCGACGGGGCCGCCTTCCTTCATGGCTTCGACGAAGCCGAACTTGTTTTCGGGCGCAGCTTCGCCAGCAGCGGCAGCGAGAAGATAAAGGTTCATTGCGAAAGTCCTTTTGAAAAATTTTGCCTAACAGAGCGGGCAGCCCAGTCATCGCTGGGCTGCCAACCCGATTGATCCGTCAGTTCAGCTTATAGGTAATGCGGGTCGACCAACCGGCGCTGATCGGGGCGCCGTCATCATTGAGCGCGGGGTCGAACCGGCCGTAACGTTCGAGGTCCTTGCAGGCCGCATCATCAAGGATGTTCGACCCACTGGAGGATGTCACGGAACAACTGGTCGCCCGGCCATCGGCCGTCACGGTCACACGCACACCGACGGTGCCTTCGATTTCTTCCTGCGCTGCGCGACGCGGATAATTTTCCTGAATGCGCGCGGCCCAGCTGCGCTGGCCCTTGGGCTGCACGCCGCGGGCCTTCGACACCCGCGGAGGGGTTGGCGGCCCCGGAGGCGCGGTCGGGATCGTCGTCGGCCGAGTATTGGTCGGCGCGGGCGGCGGAATGTCCTGACGCGTTTCCACCGGCGGCGGATTGGGCGCAATGTTCAGCATCTGCGGCGGCGTGACCGGCGGCGGCGGAGACGTCGGCTCCGGCATATCTTCCGGCGGCGGCGGCTCTTCCTCGGGTGGCGGCGGCTCTTCCTCGACGTTGACGGTGGTCACGCGTTCGACCATTTCCTTCACGGCGTCGACGGCAAGGAACAGGACCATGCCCGTGCCCACGAGGCCGACAATCGACAGAGCGATGATCAGCGACACAAGCTTAGGCCCGGTCAATCCTTGTTGTTGGCTAGCGTAGGACATCCAGCGCTTTCTCTCCAAATACTCGCCGATCATCTGATCGGCACACTTCCCAAACTCCGGCCATACTGGCTGGCGGATGGATCCCGGTAATTTCGGTCCTCCCACGCCGGGAACGAAGACCCGGGCCGGCGGTAAACGCGTGGCCCGAATTTTCCTCCGGCTGGCACGTCGTGGGCTCTCACCCCCAGAACGCAACCTGCACTTTCTACGCGGTCATGTCCCCAGTCCCGCGCAATCAGTCAGAGGGGCTTTAACGGGCAACCCCAGAGCGATCAAACGCTTTTGCGGTTCAGCGCAAATTCACTGCGAGGCATGTGCAAGAAGCCGTGCTAGAACAAGGCGAAAGGTGCGCCGTGACAGGGCGCAACAAAGCTATAGGTCAAAGGTGAATTAATGCCATTTTTCAATTATATGGCCGGCCCGGCGATAACTTTATGTGCGCTGGCCATGACGCCGGTGGCAGCTCAGGCTCCGGCCCTTCCCTCATCCACATCGGCAGCCGCCGCAGAGCCCACTTATGCCGACCTCGCGACACTTTCGGACGCGGCGGATTTGGTTTTGCGGGCACAGATTCGTCGCCAGACCGTGGTAAAGCCGGATCGCGCACCGGGTCTGGCCGCTGGATTCGCAAGACTTTATATCGAAGCCAACACGGTTGCCCTGATTGCTGGACGCAGCAGCGTGGGCGGAACCCTGGCCTATCTGGTGGACGTGCCGCTGGATGGCAGAGGCAAGGTGCCCAAGCTGAAAAAGCGTGAATTTCTGCTTTTCGCGCGCACCGTTCCGGGCCGCACAGGCGAAGTGCAGCTGATCGCTCCCGGCGCGCAAATCGCCTATTCTCCCGCGCTTGAGGCGCGGCTGCGCCCGATCCTGACGGAACTTTACGCCGCAAATGTGCCGCCGCGCATCACCGGAATCAGCGACGCGCTCGCAGTGCCGGGCACATTGACCGGCGAATCGGAAACGCAGATTTTTCTGGCAACCGAAAACCGCTCGCCCGTATCGATCACGGTACTGCGCCGGCCAGGTCAGCGCCCGCAATGGGGCGTATCGTGGGGTGAAATCATCGATTCGGCTGCTCGTCCACCCGCACCAGAAACGCTGCGGTGGTTCCGGCTCGCCTGCACCCTGCCCGCGCAGTTGCCGAGCAACGCCAACCTCGCCCGCGAATCTGCGGAGCGCCGCTTGGCTGCGTCCGATTATGCCTTCGTGCGCGACGCTTTGGGGCCATGCGAACGGGTAGCGACTAAGTCATAACACCACTTATCCCCGCTTGACCGCGGGGACAGCACGGTTAAGCACCCTTCGCGTCACCGATGGAGGGCCGCTTGACCGATAACGCCACACCCAAACCCCTGCGCATTGCAATTGCCGGTCTTGGCACCGTCGGCGCGGGCGTGATCCGGCTGCTCGATACCAATCGCGCATTAATCGCGGCACGCGCCGGACGCGGGATCGAAGTGGTTGCCGTTTCGGCACGCGACCGCGGCAAGGATCGCGGCGTCGATATCGCCCGTTTCGCGTGGGAAGATGACATGACCGCGCTGGCCCGGCGCGATGATGTGGATGTGGTGGTCGAACTGGTCGGCGGGTCGGACGGGCCGGCCCTCGCCTGTTCGCGCGCGGCCTTTGGCGCGGGCAAGAGCCTTGTCACCGCCAACAAAGCGATGATTGCCCATCACGGGCTGGAACTAGCCGGACTGGCGGAAGCCGCAGGCAAGGCGCTTAAATTTGAAGCAGCGGTGGGCGGCGGCATCCCGGTCATCAAGGGCCTGCGCGAAGGAACCAGCGCCAATGCGCTGACCAAAGTTTACGGCATCCTCAACGGCACCTGCAATTACATCCTGTCCGAAATGGAAGCCACCGGCGCGGACTTCGCCGCCGTGTTGGCCGAAGCCCAAAGGTTGGGCTTTGCAGAGGCCGATCCGGCTTTCGATATCGAAGGCGTTGACGCAGCGCACAAGCTGGCGATTCTTGCCGCGATCGGGTTTGGCACGCGGATCGATTTTGCCGGCGTGCGGGTGAACGGAATCACGCAGGTGCGCGCCGCCGATATCGCACAGGCCGATGCGCTGGGCTTCGTCATCCGCCTGATCGGTGAAGCCGATGTCGAGGACACCCCCGAAGGCCCCCGCCTGCTGCAACGCGTGCGCCCCTGTCTGGTCGCCAAGGGCCACCCCCTCAGCGCTGTGGACGGCCCGACCAACGCCGTTGTGGCCGAAGGCAATTTTTCCGGTCGCCTTCTGTTTCAGGGCGCAGGCGCAGGCGATGGGCCGACAGCAAGCGCCGTGGCCGCCGACCTGATCGACATCGCGCGCGACGAAGTGGGTGCGCCATTCTCGATCCCCGTCGCGCAGCTCGCCGCACTGCCGCCAGTCGAGCCCGGCCACCGCACCGAACGCACCTATATCCGTTTCATGGTGAAAGACCGCCCCGGCGTCCTCGCCGAAATCACCGCCGCGATGCGCGATGGCGCAGTGTCGATCGAAAGCCTGATCCAGCAAGGCCGCGGTCAAGCCGATGGCGAGGTGATGGTCGCCATGGTCACGCACGAAGGGCAGGAGAAGTGCGTGTCGCAGGCGCTGGCGCTGCTGGAAGGATCGGAAAGCCTGACCGGCGACCCGCTGGTGCTGCCGATCCTGCCGCGCTAACCTTTTTTCTTCCCCCGTGGGGGGACGGTGGTCTTTATCCCTGCTGCTTCGCGGCGGGCCTTTTCTTGTTCTTCGGACAGATCGCCATCGTGGCCCAGCGGCGGCAAGCCGCGGGCGATGCGGTCTGCGTCCGAGCCTGCGGGTGCTTTTGGCAAGGCCGCCACGTCGACCATGAGCGCGGGCGGCGGGGCCTTGCCGAAGCCAATGCCGTTGCCGTGGTTGGCGATCCCGAACGCTTCGGGCGCGCGCGGGGCGCCGTTCAGCATGGTTTCCTGCGCGTACCGTTTCTGACTGTCGGCGCGCGATCCGGTCAGGCCGGTGCCGTCGCTTCCCCCTTCGCGGCAGACGACGATTTCGCCGCTTACCGTGCCTGCATCGGCATTGTCGCGGCATTGCTGAAGCTCGGCCTGATTGACCTCGCCGCGCGGGACGGTGACCATCAAATTGAGACGCGGTCGTGGTGCAGGAGGCTGCTCTGCGGCGGGCGTCGCGGAGACGCTGCTGGCGTCCTGCGCGGCGGCGGGAACCGCAATCACTGCCGCCAATGCGGCCAAGGCGACAGGAAAACAGGGCAGCACAGGCGTGGCATTACTCGACAAACCCGTCTCCATCCGCTTAAGCGCCCGTTGATACTTGGTTGGGTGGCAACCAGAGCGAAGAAGGGCTGAATCTCGCATGAACTCCTTGATCGATACTGACCTTGATGTTGCCGCACAAGCCGCCAGCGATAATGCCATCCAGCGCGTGCTGGTGCTTGAAATGGTGCGTGTGACCGAAGCGGCGGCGATTGCTGCGGCACAGATGGTCGGGCGCGGAGACGAAAAAGCGGCTGACGCAGCGGCGGTCGCAGCGATGCGCAAGGCGTTCGACACGCTCTACATGGACGGCACCGTGGTGATCGGCGAAGGCGAGCGGGACGAAGCCCCGATGCTGTTCATCGGCGAAAAGGTCGGCACCGGCAAAGGCCCGAAGATCGACATCGCGCTGGATCCGCTGGAAGGCACCACCATCACCGCCAAGGCCGGCCCGAATGCGCTGGCCGTGCTGGCGGCGGCGGAGGAAGGCTGCCTGCTGAACGCCCCCGACGTGTACATGGACAAGCTGGCGGTCGGCCCGGGCTATCCCGAAGGCATCATCGATCTTGCCAAAAGCCCTGCCGATAACGTGCGCGCGGTCGCGGCGGCCAAGGGTGTCGATCCGTCGCAGATCAATGTCTGCGTGCTGGACCGCCCGCGCCATGCCGAGCTGATCGCGGACCTGCGCGCGCTGGGCTGCGGTGTGGTGCTGATCGGCGATGGTGACGTGGCAGGCGTGATCGCGGTCACCGACGAAGAAACCACGGTCGATATGTACATGGGCCAGGGCGGCGCACCTGAGGGCGTGCTAGCCGCGGCGGCGCTGCGCTGTGTCGGCGGGCAGTTCAACGGCCGATTGGTGTTCCGCAACGATGACGAAAAGGCGCGCGCCCGCAAGTGGGGGATCGAGGATCTGAACCGCATCTACAAGCTGGAAGACCTCGCCAAGGGTGACTGTATCTTTGCTGCGACCGGCGTGACCGACGGGTCGCTGCTGCGCGGGGTGAAACGCCGCCGCAAGCCCACGGGCGAGGTGATCCTAACCACCGAAAGCGTGGTGATGCGCGCGTCGTCAGGGACGGTGCGGTGGATCCGGGGCGAACACCGAATCGGCTAAGCCGTTAAGGAGAGCCACCGTCGCGGCTGGCCGCGGCGGCTCTCCGCACCCCTCAAACCAAATGCGTGACGGGACTATCCCATCCACCCTTCGCCGAGCGCGTCGGCCACCACGGCAGCGCGCAGGGCATCAATGCCCATGCCTTTTTCGCTGCTGGTAAGGTGGAGTTCGGGGTAGGCGGCAACATGTTTGCGAACCTCGGCAGCGGTCGCTTCGGCGACCTTGTCCAGCTCGCTCGCCTTGATCTTGTCGGTCTTGGTCAGCACCACCCGGTAGCCGACCGCCGCTTCATCGAGCATCTTCATCATTGCCCGATCGACTTCTTTCAAGCCATGCCGGCTATCGACCAGCACCAGCGTGCGGCTGAGCACCTGCCGTCCGCGCAGGTAGGAATTGACCAGCGCCTTCCACTTGTCGACGACCTTCACCGGCGCCTTGGCAAAGCCGTAGCCGGGCATGTCGACCAGCCGGAACAAGGGCAGCGCCCCCTCTTCCTCAGGCCGCCCGACATCGAAGAAGTTCAGTTCTTGCGTCCGCCCCGGCGTGACCGAGGCCCGGGCAATTGCCCTGCGCCCCGTCAGCGCGTTCAGCAGAGACGATTTACCCACGTTCGAGCGCCCGCAAAAGGCGATTTCCGGCACCACCGGATCGGGCAGAAATTGCAGCTGCGGCGCAGAACGCAGGAAGTCCACCGGCCCTGAAAAGAGCTTTGCTGCGGCGTCTTCATACGCCTGCCAGTCGTCTGGATCAGTCACGCGCCTATCCCTTCGTCGCCGGTTTCTCGGCCGCCGCATTCGCTGCCTTGAGCTGCGGATGCTTTGAATAGAGATAGCTTTGCTGCGCCACTGTCAGGATGTTCGAGGTCACCCAGTAAAGCAGCAGACCGGCTGCAAAGGGTGCCATCACAAACATCAGAATCCACGGCATGATCGCGAACATCTGCTGTTGCACCGGGTCCATCGCGCTCGGGTTCAGCTTGAAGGTCAGCCACATCGTCACGCCCAGCAATAGCGCGAGCGGGCCGATGGCGAGGAAGCCGACCACTTCATAAGGCAGCAGCCCGAACAAGTTCAGGATATGCGCGGGGTCGGGCGCGGACAGGTCCTTGATCCACGCGATGAAGGGTTCGTGCCGCATCTCGATGGCAAGGACCAGCACCTTGTAAAGCGCAAAGAAGATAGGAATTTGGATGACAAGCGGCAGGCACCCGGCCAGCGGATTAACCTTTTCATCCTTGTAAAGCTTCATGATTTCTTGCTGCTGGCGCTGCTTGTCATCCTTGAAGCGTTCCTGGATTTCCTTCATCTTCGGCTGGACGGCCTTCATCGAAGCCATCGAAGCGAACTGCTTTTGCGCCACCGGGAACATCAGCCCGCGGATGATGACCGTCAGCAGGATGATCGCCACGCCGAAATTGCCGACCAACCCGTTCAGCGTCCGCAGCAGCCACAGGATCGGCTTTTCGACGATCTCGAACCAGCCCCAGCTGATCGCCTTGCCGAAATAAGTGATGCCGCCCTCTTCATAGATATCGAGGATCTGACTGTCCTTGGCACCGGCATAAAGCCGCGTCGCCTGCGACACGCTGCCGCCTGCCGGGACCGTGGCCACGTTATACAGCAGATCGGCGCGAAACAGCGTGTTGCCGAGCGCGCGGAAGCCCGCACTGTCGGTCGTCAGGTTGCCCTTCCCGTCTCCGGGAACCAGCGCGCTGAGCCAGTATTGATCAGTAAAGCCGAGCCAGCTGGCTTTGCCTTCGGGGGTTTCCCCGCCCAATTCGGCCACTTCATCATAAGAATGGGGATCCCACAGCGACCCGCCAAACACCCCGACCGGACCTGCATGGGCAACCCACTGATCGATGGTGGCGTTGGTGCTGGTGCGCTTGATCAGGGCGAAGGGCTGGATCACCGCAGGCGCCGCGCCGCCGTTGGTCACGGTCTGGGTAGCGGTGATCATGTAATTGGCATCGACCGCGAAGCGGATCGCATAGGTCACGCCGTTCGCGTCCGTGCGGGTCAGGATGACTGGCGTGGTCGGCGTCAGTTTGGTGCCGTCGGCCTGCCACAACAGGTTCGAAGGCTGACGCGCGCCGCCGCTGACAAAGCCGAATTCGGCGAAATATTGTCCCGGTGTACCTTCGGGCGCAAACAGGCGGACGGGGCCGGAATCCTTGTCCTGCGTTTCACGGTAATCCTTGAGCACGATGTCATCGATGCGCGCGCCGACCAGATTAATCGATCCGGCCACCCGCGGCGTATCGATCGCCACGCGGTTGGCGCTGGCCAGAGCCGTCTTCAGATCGATCTTGGCAGCCGCCGCGTCCCCGCCCAAATTGCCAGCCCCTGCCGCCGGAGCCGTGCCTTCGTCCGTGCCGGGCGCGCCAGCAACGGCTTCTGCCGGAGTAGACTGCGCGGAAATCGCCGCGTCGGGATAGAAGTAACGCATCCCCAGGTCCCACCCCAGAATGAGCAGGCCCGAAAGCACGACAGCGAGCAGAAGATTGCGATTGTCCAAGTGTAAGCCCCGAGAAATGCAACGTTGAAGGGTATCAGTGGTGTATTATGGGGGTAAGGCGGTCCGGTTTCCAGTCCCCCACAAATTCAGCCCCTAAGGCACGGGATCATGCCCGTGTCCGCCCCAGGGGTGGCAGCGCATTAGCCGCTTAAACGCCATCCATCCACCCTTCAGCGCACCATACTTGCCAATCGCCTGAATCGCATATTCGCTGCACGACGGCGCGTAGCGGCACGTGGGCGGTAGGATGCGCGAAGGACCAAGCTGCCAGCCGCGCGCGACAAGGATAAGAAGCTGTTTCATCGGCCCTTATTTCCTTTGCGCGGACGCCGCCCGCCCGCCGGATCGCCGCGCCCTTCGCGCGCGCGCTCCAGTGCCTTAGCGAGTTCTTCGACCATCAGGTGAAAATCACGCTCAACCCCGCCCGCACGACCAATCAACACATGATCGTGATCCGGCAAGCCCAGCGTGGGCAAAGCCGCGCGTAGCAATTCGCGGAACCGCCGCTTCATGCGATTGCGCACAACTGCGTTCCCGATCTTCTTGGTGACAGTGATGCCGAAGCGGATGCCTTGCCCGTCATTCGGACGGGTCAGCAGCACAAACCCGGCCCGCGCATTGCGAATGCCGGAGTTTGCGCGAAGAAAATCGGCGCGTTTGGTCAGGGTCTTGGGTGGGATCGTCGTGCTTGCCGCTTGAGTCATTTGTTTTGGCCCTCAAACGCCGGGCGGCGGACATCCATCCGCCATGGCTTTCGGCCTAAAGGCCGGCGCGCAGTCGCGCGTGCGAACCGCCTGCGCGGTTCGATTGGCTCTACCCCGCAAGGCACCAAACGCAAACGGGCTCCCGAAGGGAGCCCGCATGGGCGACTGCCCGCCGCGGCCTATGCCGCGAAAGCCAATCGGGCCGGACGGCCCGCGCCCGGCGCCTGAGGGCGCCAGACGATTACGCGCAGAGCTTCTTGCGGCCGCGGCTGCGGCGGGCGCGCAGAACCTTCTGGCCGCCCGGGGTCGCCTTGCGGGCGAAGAAGCCGTGGCGACGGGCGCGCACAAGATTGCTGGGTTGGAAGGTACGCTTCATATCATCCTCGAAAAAACTGGCCGGCCGGATCGTAGCGAGCGTGTCCCGCAATCCTGCCGGGGCCGCCACACAGCGACCACAAAACAGACCGGGGCCGTTATGGGAATGCAGACCCTGAGTCAAGCAAACCCGCAGTCAGATTCGCATAGGCTAGCTTGGGGGCTAGCTTGGGGGCTAGCTTGGGGGCTAGGCGCAGGACAGGCGAAGGGCCAGCGGCCGTGGGCAGGCGCAGCTTGCCAAACGGTGCGCGTACCGCTTTGGCAAGACCCGCGCCGGACCGCATCACGGCGAGACGCAGAGCGGTTTGCGCCGGGGTATCAATCCAGCGCGCCATGTCGCCGCCTTGCAGCCACAGCGCGTCTGCGTGCGGCACCGAATTGGTCATCGCGTAGAACGCGCTCGCTTGATCAGGCGCCATGCCCATATCAGCATAGTAATCGAGATAGAGGCGATTTTCCGGCGCATCGGCGGCGAAATCGGAAGGTTCGCGCCCAATCGTGTCGCGCCAGGAATGCACAGCGAACAGCGCGCCGGGGTCCATCGTGCGGCGGGTGCCCGCAAGGAACAGTTCAACCGCGCCGGACCGCGCCGATCCGCCCGCAGGAACATGTGTGGCAAGGCCAGCGGCACGGATCGCCCGGCCTAGCCGCAGGTTGGCCAGATCATGGCAGGTGCCCGGTGCATCGACGAAATCGATCACCTCAAGCGCCGGGAACTGCGCCAGCATCGCCGCGAAGGCCTGCGGGCTGGCGGCGTCGGTCGTGCCGACCAGTGCGGCGCGCTTATCATCGATCACGCGGAACGGGCCGAACGCGGCGATCCCGGCCAACCTGGCGGCGGTGCGTGCAGACGGGGCAATGAAGCGTGCAGGAGCTTCGGTGATGGTTTCGGTCATGGTGACGCTGCCTGCGCGGGCGATATTGGTGGCGGTGGTTTGCAGCGCGGCAGGGGCGATGTGGGCGGGGGCTTCCTCGATGCGGACCCACTGCCCGGTCGCCGGGTCCCACTCCTCGACCCAGCTGACCGTGGCAACAACTCGCGCGCCCGAATGGCCCGCCGGTTGGGCCAACGCCGCCACGCCCGGCAATAGCAGCGCGATAGCGGCAAGCAGAAGGGTCAGGGCGCGTTTCATGGCCGCCCTTGTCGTCCCGGGCCCTTTCCCAAATCGCCAAGATTTATGCTTTAAAAAGACCTTAAAATGCAGGCCTATAAGTTGGCGTCCCGCAGCAGCGTTTAGCCTGCGATGGCTCGACAAGTGGTTCAGAAGGCTCCACAAACAGCATTCAAGGGGTGATCAAGGGATAAGCAGATGGTCGCGCTGGTTAGGACGGTTGCCTACCTCGGGCTGGAGGCGCGCGCCGTGGAGGTGCAATGCCAGGTGGCGCCAGGGATGCCGCGCTTCACTGTAGTGGGCCTGCCCGACAAGGCGGTGAGCGAGAGCCGCGAGAGGGTGCAGTCGGCGCTTTCCGCGATGGGTCTGGCGCTGCCGCCCAAGCGGATCACGGTGAACCTTTCCCCTGCCGACCTGCCCAAGGACGGATCGCATTACGATCTGCCGATTGCACTCGCGCTTCTCGCCGCGATGGGCGTTACCGATGCCGAACAGCTGGGTGACTGGATTGCAGTGGGGGAATTGGCGCTGGATGGCCGCGTGGTCGCCAGCCCCGGCGTGTTGATCGCAGCGCTCCATGCCAGTGAGGCGGGAACGGGTCTCATCTGCCCGGCCGAACAAGGCCCGGAAGCGCGTTGGGCCAGCGGCGTGCCGGTCCTCGCCCCGCGTGATCTGATGAGCCTGTTGAGCCATCTGAAAGGCAGCCTCGTCCTGCCGGAGCCGCCGCGCGGGGACGTGGCCGATGGCGCGACAGGCAATGATCTGCGGCAGGTGAAGGGTCAGGAAACGGCCAAGCGCGCACTGGAGATCGCGGCGGCAGGCGGGCACAATTTGCTCATGGTCGGACCGCCCGGTTCGGGCAAAAGCCTGCTTGCATCCTGCCTGCCCGGCATCCTTCCCGACCTTGCGCCTGCCGAGGCGCTAGAGGTGTCGATGGTGCAGTCGGTCGCCGGGACGCTCGAATCCGGTCGCATCAGCCGCGCCCGCCCGTTCCGCGCGCCGCACCATTCGGCGAGTATGGCGGCGCTGACCGGCGGCGGGTTGAAAGTCCGCCCGGGTGAGGTCAGCCTGGCGCATCTTGGCGTGCTGTTCCTCGATGAACTGCCTGAATTCCAGCGCCCGGTGCTCGATTCGCTGCGCCAGCCGTTGGAGACAGGAAAAGTCGATGTCGCCCGCGCCAATGCCCATGTAACTTTCCCCGCGCGGGTGCAGCTGATTGCCGCGATGAACCCGTGCCGCTGCGGCTTTGCCGGCGATCCGGCGAGGAACTGCAACAAGTATCCGCGCTGCGTGGGCGATTATCAGGCGCGGCTGTCCGGCCCGCTGCTCGACCGTATCGACCTCCATGTCCACGTCGGCGCGGTGAGTGCGATGGATATGACCCTCCCACCGCCCGCAGAGGGCAGCGCCGAAGTCGCGCGGCGGGTCGCCGCGGCGCGCGCGCGCCAGACGGTGCGAGGGGTGCGCTCCAACGCTGAACTGGAAGGCGATAAGCTGGACACCTTCGCCGCCCCTGACGAGGCGGGCCGCACGCTGCTGCTGCAAGCAGCGGAGAAGCTGCACCTGTCCGCGCGCGGCTACACCAGGATGCTGCGCGTTTCCCGCACCATAGCCGATCTTGCCGGGTCTGAGACAGTAGGCCGGGTGCACATTGCCGAGGCGCTATCATACCGGCTAATGACGGGTTAAGGGGGCCGCTGGGCCGCCCTTCCCCGGCCTTATCAAAGGCGCAGCGGCAATTTCGGACGATCCTTCAGCATTGGCAGTGAACGACGCGCCGGGCAGCAAGGCGGCGGCGCTGCTCGTGGCGGTGCGCGATGCGTCGCGGCGGCGTAAGCTGACGAGCCTTGGCATCGCGCTGGCGCTGGAAGCGCTGATCCTGCTGTTATTGCTCACGCTGGGCGCAAGTATCGCCGGCGTCGAGGACGGCAAGGAAGCCGTCACGACCTTCAAGGCGGTGGAGTTCGCCGCGCCGCCCGCGCCGGAACCCGAAACAGCCGACGCGGCGAGCGAGGCTGACACCCCGCAGGACAACACGCCCGTGGCGCAGCAGCCCGTGCGTCCTTCGCCGCTTGCCCTCAACCCGCAGCCTGCACCTCCCCAGCCGCCCGCCCCGCCGCAAGCTGCGCCCGAGACGCCGCCGCAGCCTCAGCCGAGCGCCCGGCCGAAGATCGGCGCGCGCATCAATCCCAATCGCGGATATGGCCCGGTCGACAGCGGCAATCCGCGCACCACCGGCGATAGCGAGCGGGTCGGCACCGCCCCCAATGGCGAGCCGCTTTACGCCGCGCGCTGGTATCGCGAACCAACCCAGGAAGAGCTGGCGGGCTATCTGTCTACCGCCAACGGCCCGGGCTATGCACTGATCGCCTGCAAGACCGTGCAGGGCTATTATGTCGAGGACTGTGTGCTCATCAGTGAGGCGCCGCAAGGCTCGATGATGGGCCGGGCATCGCTGGCCGCTGCCTGGCAATTCCGGGTGCGTCCAGCACGGGTCGGAGGGCGCGAGCAGTTCGGATCATGGGTTCGTATTCGGATCGATTACACTGTGCGGCGGGCCAGGCCTTAAGGCTTAAGGCTATCTCGCACCACGGCAATGAAGTCTGGCCCCCACGTCTCCAGCTTCTTTACCCCGACACCCGGGATCGTGCCGAGTTCAGCCAGCGTTTCCGGGCATTGGTGCGCCATGTCGCGCAGCACCGAATCGTGGAAGATGACATACGCTGGCAGACCATGTTCGGCGGCAAGCTCCTTGCGCTTGGCGCGAAGCGCCTCGAACAGCGGGTTGCCGATCGGATTTGGCGCATCGCCCGTGCGGGTACGGCGCTGGCGGCGCTGGCGGACGGGCGGCTCGGCAATGCTGAGGCCTGCTTCGCCCTTCAGGACAGGCCGCGCTTCCGGCCCCAGCATCAGGCCGCCATGTTCCGTCGCCGCCAGCATCCCGCGGGCCACCATCGTCCGGACAAGCGGCCGCAGCAGCCGTGCGTCGGGAGTATCGACTATCCCGAACACCGACAGCTGGTCATGCCCGCGCGATGTAATCCGCTCGTCAGTCTGCCCGATCAGCACCTTTTCGATGTGGCCGACGCCAAAGCTTTGCCCGGTGCGATAGACTGCCGACAGCAGCTTGCGCGCCAATTCACTGGCGTCGACCACGTCAGGCGGTTCAAGGCAATTGTCGCAATTCCCGCAATTTTCGGGTGGATGCTCACCGAAATGGCGCAGCAGGATCGCCCGGCGGCAGGTCGGCGCTTCCACTAGCGCAGCCAGCGTACCGAGCCGCGCCTGTTCGGCGGGCAAGCGCTCCGGCTCAACCTCGGCCAGCCATTGCCGTGCGCGGGCAAAATCGCTCGTGCCCCAGAACAGGTGGGCTTCGGCAGGATCGCCATCGCGCCCGGCGCGGCCCGTTTCTTGGTAATAGGCCTCGATCGATTTGGGGATGCCGGCATGGATGACGAAGCGAACATCGGGCTTGTCGATCCCCATGCCGAACGCAATGGTGGCGGCCATCACCATGTTCTCGGACGCGACGAATTCGGCCTGAACCCGGGCGCGCCGTTCGGGATCAAGGCCCGCGTGATAGAACGATGCCTCTCGCCCGGATTTGGCGATCTGCGCGGCAAGGTCTTCGGTGGCCTTGCGGCTTGGTGCGTAAACGATGCCGGCGCCGTCCAGTTTCTGGAGCAGTTCGACGATCTGGCGCGTACCCGAATCGCGCGCGGTGATGGCGTAGCGGATGTTGGGCCGGTCAAACCCGGCAACGATCAGCCCTTCGTCGGGAATGCCGAGTTGGCGCAGGATATCGGCGCGGGTCGCCTGATCGGCGGTTGCGGTCAGCGCAAGACGCGGCACGTCGGGAAAGCGGTCGAGCACCGGGCGAAGTGCGCGGTAATCAGGACGGAAATCGTGACCCCATTCGGACACGCAATGCGCCTCGTCGATGGCAAACAACGATATCGGCGCACGTTCGAGCAGGCTTTGAAAGCCAGGTGTCGCGGCGCGTTCGGGGGCGACGTAGAGCAAATCGAGCGCGCCCGAACGGAACGCATCGGCAGTGGCGGCATTGTCGCTGTCGGCCGAAGTCATCGATGCCGCGCTGATCCCCGCGGCGGTGGCGGAGCGGATCTGGTCGTGCATCAGCGCAATCAGGGGGGATATGACAATCGCCGTGCCTTCACGCGCCAGCGCCGGGATTTGGTAGCACAGGCTTTTGCCCGCGCCGGTCGGCATTAGCGCAAGGGTGTGCTGAGCGCGCATCACCCGCTCGATCACAGCCTCCTGCTGCCCGCGAAAGCCGGTGAAGCCGAAGGTGCGATGCAGGATTTCGTGAATGTCGGAAGTCGCAGCGACGCTCATGGGCGCAGCCCTAGCCCATGCCATGCCGCATGGGCACCCGCTGCGCACAGGCTATCGACGGATTATCCGTTGCTGGCTTTTCTGGCAGCGAGATCGACAACGTCGCCCTCGGCAAAATCCGTCCCGCGGGTCGCAACACTGCCGTCGGCACGCCTGCCGAGGTTTTCCGGGCGTACCAGCCACAAGTCCTGATGGCCAAGGATGCGGCCGTCATGGGCAAGGATCGACACTGGGCCGATCGGAAGGCGGTCCTGCTCGTCGACCAGCACCGGGTCTTCGACCACGGTTTCGCTGCCATATTTCTGGCCCCACTGGCGCAACGCCAGCATTGCGGGGAGCAGATCGAAGCCCTTTTCGGTCAATCGGTATTCGATCTTGCGGCGGTCATCGGCGCAGGGTTCGCGTTTCAGGATGCCGTGCTCAACCAGCTTGGCAAGGCGGTTTGAGAGGATGTTACGGGCAATCCCGAGCTCGCTCAGGAATTCCTCGAAATGCTTGAGACCGTTGAAGCTGGCACGCAGAATCATGAACGACCAGCGTTCGCCCATCACCTCCAGCGCCTGCGGCAGTCCGCATTCGATCAACTCGCGCAGCGGCTCTCTCAAGTTGCCCATAATACCTGTCCTTCCCCTTCAGGGGCGATGTGTAACCGATTTTGTCCGGCTCACAAAAAATTTTCAGTTTTCAGTTGCAACCCGCAACTTAATTAGATAGGTGGCGACTTGCAACCAGTTTCGAATTGAAATGTTGCATTGCAAAATGCGTTGCCAGATCCCATGGGGGCAGCCGTCCCCGACAACAAAATGGATACCCTGATGATCAACACCCTCACCCTCCCCCGCACCGGTAAGTTCGCGATCCTCGCTTCGGCGCTGGTTTACTCCGGCCTTAGCTTCGGCGTTGCCACCAGCAGCGCTCCGCTGAACGCCGCCGGCCCCGCCTATTACAGCGCCACACTGGCTGCCCCGGCAAGCGAAGCCCGCTTCGTCGCTGGCGGTGTTGCCTGGACCTGCCAAGGCTCCACCTGCGTCGCCACCAAGACGAGCGCGCGTCCGCTGCGCATTTGCCGCGGCCTGAACCGCAAGTCGGGCGAAATCGCCGATTTCAAGGTGCAGGGTGCGGCCATTGAGGCCGAGGAACTGGCCAAGTGCAACGGCTGATTGCAGCCTGACATAATCCCTCTCTGTCCGGATGTCCCCTCTCCCCTCGGACAGAGATCCCGGCCCCCGGCGCCCACTGTCCCCCACAGCGCGCGGCCGGGGGTTAATGTTTTTGGATTGCGAACGCGCCTTGCGGCCGGGACGCCCAGTGGCAGGCGGTGGCTCTTGCGGACCCTCGGGGTCGGAGGCCAGAGCCCCACTGCAGGCACTTTATAAGAATCCAGCGACGCTTAGCTGGACTTCAAGGCTGGCGGCGTCACTGAACAGGTGTGCATCCCAACCGCGCGCTTTGGCAGCGGCGATGTTGGCAGCATTGTCGTCGGTGAAGAACAGCGCCGCACCTTCACGCCCGCTGCGCTGCTCGGCGATTTCGTAGATGCGCGGATCGGGCTTGGCGATCTTCTCCACGCCCGAGACGATGATGTCGTCGAACAGGTCGAAGATCGGCTGGGTCGGTCGGAACCCGGCGAAAAACTCGTCTCCGAAATTGGTGAGGCAGAACAATGGCACGCCCACCTCGGCCAGCCGGACGACCAATTCGTGCGAGCCTTCAACCGGGCCGGGAATGCTCTCGTTAAACCGCGCAGCATAGGCACGGATGTGGCTTTCATATTGCGGGTAAAGCGCGATCCTTTCGGGGATCATGTCAGCCAACGCGCGGCCACTGTCATGCTCGTAGTGCCATTCCTCGGTCACCACATTGGCGAGGAACCAGTCCAACTCCACCGGATCATCAATCAGTTTTTCGAATAAGGCGCCTAGTTGCCAGTGGAACAGCACCCGCCCAATATCGAACACCACCGCCTTACGCATCGCACCCCCAAGCCCACGCTCACGCTTGCCCTCAAAAGCCTGCGGCCCGCTCTCCGGGAGGAGGCGGGCCGCTGGATACCTGAACTGCCGAATGCCGGCAGCCGCGACGAATCAGCCCTGACGGGCCTTAAAGCGACGGTCGGTCTTATTGATGACGTAGGTGCGGCCGCGACGACGGATAACGCGGTTATCGCGGTGACGGCCCTTCAGCGACTTCAGGCTGTTGACGATCTTCATGGCTCTTACGCTTTCAAAAACGAAGCGCGCCGGTTCGCCCGACGCGCGAAAATTGAAGGCAGCCGTTAGCGGCCTGCCCCAACGACGTCAATGCGAGTCTGGCGTGACTAGCCCCGCAAATCGCCCAATTTACGCTCCCATGCCAGCGCATGGGCGATGATCGTGTCCAGATCGGCGTTGCACGGCTCCCAACCAAGCGTGCCCTTGAGCCGCGATGGATCGGAAATCAGCGAATCGGGGTCGCCCGCACGGCGGCCCTGAATTTGCCGGTCGAGCTTGCGATTCGTCACCCGGTCGACCGCGTCCAACACCTCGTTCACCGAAAACCCCCGGCCATAGCCGCAGTTCATCGTCAGCGAACGGGCGGGGTCAGCAATCAGCGCCTCCAGCGTCAGCACATGGGCGGCGGCCAGGTCGCTGACATGGATGTAATCGCGCACTCCCGTCCCATCGGGCGTCGCATAGTCGGTGCCAAATACCGCCACCGATTCGCGCTTGCCCAGTGCGGCCTCGATGGCGACCTTGATGAGGTGAGTCGCCCCGGCTGTCGATTGCCCGCTGCGCGCCTCGGGATCGGCGCCCGCAACGTTGAAGTAGCGTAGGACGCCGTAGTTCATGTGATGCGCAGCCGCGACATCGCCCAGCATCTGTTCGGTCATCAGCTTGGACCAGCCGTAGGGGTTGATCGGCCGCTGGGGCGTATCCTCGGACACCGCCGCCACATCGGGGATGCCGTAGGTCGCAGCCGTCGACGAGAAGATGAAATGCGGCACGCCCGCCTGCACCGCTGCGGCGATCAAGGCGCGGCTTTTAGCGGTGTTGTTATGGTAATATTTGAGCGGGTCGGCAACGCTTTCGGGGACCACGATCGAACCGGCAAAGTGCATGATCGCGCGCGTATTCTGCTCGGCGAAGATCCGCGCCAGCAACGCGCCGTCGTCGATATCGCCTTCATACAAAGGTACGCCGGCAGGAATGGCAAAGCGGAAACCGGTCGTCAGATTGTCGATCACCGCCACCGGCCAACCTGCATCTTTGAGGGCGAGCACCGCGTGGCTGCCGATATAGCCTGCACCGCCGGTGACCAGAACGGAAGGTTTGCTGGATGTCGTCATGCATTCGCCCTTAACACGTATTCCGATTAAAAAATCGCAACCTGGAGCAGACAACTCAGGTCTGTCCACGCGGTCGCTGCAGCCTTATGATGGGTTCGCTTCCAAAGGAACCCGCCCGATGCCCCGCCTTTCTCCGCCGCGCCTGTTCATCCTTGCCCCTGCTGCTGCCGCGTTGGCGCTGTCGGCCTGTGCGACCAAGCCATTTACCGGCCCGGTCGAAGTTACCCGTTTCGTCGCGCCTAACCCGGCGGGTTTAGGACAGGGAACGATTGCGGTGACCTTCCCCGATGCAGTCGCCAATGAAGGCGCGCGCAACGCCTTTGCCGCCGCCGTCACGCGGGAGTTGACGCGGATTGGCTATACCGTGGTTGCCGAAGGATCGCCCGCCGGACAAAACGCCGCGATCCGCACCAGCCGCACGCCGATTGCCGCCGCACCGGTGGATCGGCGCGGACCCGTGAATGTTGGCATCGGCGGCGGAACGGGCGGCTTCGGATCGGGGGTCGGCATGGGTGTCGGCATCAATCTCGGTGGCCAGCGCGAAGGCCCGGCGGCCAACACCATGCTCGAAGTGCGCATCGGCCGGACGGACGGCACGACCTTGTGGGAAGGTCGCGCGCAGCTGACGACGGGGGTGAAATCGCCGTTTTCACAGGTGGAAACCAGCGCCCGAACGCTCGCCGCCGGGTTGTTCCGGGACTTTCCCGGTGGCAATGGCGAGACCGTAGCGATTGACGCCAGGAAGCTTCAAGGAACCAAATGACCGCTCTTTTTATCGACGCCGGTTTCGACAGCGGCAATATCGACGTGCTGGGGATCGAAGGCCGGACGGCCCGCCTTGCGATCAGCCGCGACAACGCTTCTGACTTCTTCCAGTGGTTCCATTTCCGGGTTAGCGCTCCAGCGGGGGAAGAGGTGGCACTGAAGATCACCGGCCTTAACGCCAGCGCCTATCCGGGTGGGTGGCCCGATTATAACGCCTGCGTTTCGGAAGACCGTGGCTATTGGTCGCGCGCGGCCTCCAGCTTCGACAAGGACGAGGACGGCGGCACATTGACTGTGCGATACCTGCCCGCAGGCGGGGTGTTCTGGTGCGCCTATTTCGCACCATTTTCCATGGAGCGGCACCACGATCTGATCGCCGAGGCCGCATCGTGCGAAGGCGTGGATTACGTCCGGCTCGGCACCAGTCTGGACGGCCAGCCGATCGATTGCCTCGAAATGGGCGAAGGCGCGACGCAGGTGTGGCTTTATGCGCGCCAGCATCCGGGCGAAACCCAGGCCGAATGGTGGATGGAAGGCGCGATCGAATGCCTGACCGATCCCGCCGATCCGGTCGCGCGTGCTTTGCGCAAGCAGTGCCGCATCCACATCGTGCCAAATTGTAACCCTGATGGTTCGCGGCGCGGGCATCTTAGAACCAATTCGGTTGGCACAAATCTCAACCGCGAATGGGCCAATCCCAGCCCCGAACGCTCGCCCGAAGTGCTCGCGATCCGCAACCGCATGGACCAGACCGGCGTCGATTTCGCGATCGACGTTCATGCGGACGAGGCGATCCCCGCCGTGTTCATCGCCGGGTTCGAAGGCATTCCATCATGGAAGGAAGAACAGGGCGAAGGTTATTACCGCTACCAGCGCATCCTTGACCGCCGCACGCCGGATTTCCAGACGAAGCTCGGCTACCCCAAGGCACCGGCGGGCCGCGCCAATCTGTCGATGAGCACCAACCAGATTGCCGAACGCTTTGGCGCGGTCGGTATGACCCTGGAAATGCCCTACAAAGATTTGGCCGATTTCCCCGAGCCTGAACAGGGCTGGTCGCCGGAACGCTGCAAGCTGCTGGGGCGTGATTGCCTCGCCGCGCTGGCGGAATGGCTGGAAGGGAAAGACGTCTGAGTTCAACCCAAGTGCGCAGGCCCGAAGGCGTGCGGCAGCAGGGCTGACAGGCTCACCCGCCGCAGGTCATCCTTGCTGACGCACAAAACGATGGGATCAGTCTTGCCGAGCGCTGCGACTTCGTTGAGCACCTGGCGGCAACGCCCGCATGGCGTGATCGGATGGGCATCGGCCTTCAGCCCCACCACGGCGACGGCAAGCAATCCGCCGCGCCTTCCTTCGCCAAACGCCTTGGCCACTGCGACCGTCTCTGCGCACAAGGCAAGGCCGTAGCTGGCATTTTCGACATTGCAGCCGGTGATCACAGCCCCATCGTCAAACAACAGTGCCGCGCCCACGGGGTAGTCCGAATAGGGGGCATAGGCCTTTTGCGCAGCCTCGAATGCAGCAGCGACAAGCGCCTGTTCCTGCGCGGCATCAAGCGTCATTTCTGCACCACCATCCATTCGACCGGCTCCTCGCTTGCTTCGGTAAAACGGGCGTTGTTGGCGCTCCATAACAGCCACGGCCGCCCCGCATAATCGGGGCGCGCGCGGTCCCGCACCAGCCACAAATCGCGCGCCAGAGTAGTCGCGGTATTGTGCCGTTCCTGAAAGGCGGGCGACAATTTGAGGATCGCGGGCCGGCCAGCGTGAAGTTCGATCTGGTTGATGAGCGTCATCAGCTCGCTTTCGACCGCGGCATCGCTGACCTTGGGATCACAGCCATCGGCCATCCGGGCCAATCCGATCGCAGGCGGCAGCAGATCGGGATCGCGCGGCACCATCTGCGCGAACATCCCGCTTTGCGCATCGGCGCCGAGGCAGGGATCGAATTCGAGCAACACGCCAGTTTGCAGACCCGCCTTGCGCGCGCCATCGAAGCGGTCGGCAAAGCCGCCTGGCGCATCGGCCCTCGGCCCCGCTGCCAGCGGCAGATAGACGAATTGCGCACCGACTGCTTTCAGCGTTTCGAACCTGACTGCGATGTTTTCCGCAGGCACCAGTGCGCCCTGTTCGGGATAAATCGCCGGGTCAGGCCGCCAGTCGCGCATGTCCCACCACAGCCATGCGGCAAAAGCGAGGCCGAACAGGACCGCCAGCATCGCCAGCCGCCACAGCCAGCGCCGCGGCGCCGCCTTTCGCGCCCGGCTTTTGCTCCCTGTAACCATACCCCTGTCAGCCTTTGATGTGCAGCACGCAGATCAGCGTGAACAGCCGCCGCGCAGTGGCGAAATCAGTTTCGACCTTGCCCTCCAGCCGTTCCAGCAGCAGTTCGGCGGCATTGTTGTGGATCCCGCGGCGAGCCATGTCGATCGTCTCGATCTCTGCCGGGGTCGCCTTGCGGATCGCCTGATAATAGCTGTCGCAGATCGCGAAATATTCACGAATCGGGCGACGGAACCGGCCCATGCCGATCAGCAGCGTTTCCAGCAGCATCTCGCCCGTATCGCGGATATCCATCGCCAGCCGCCCGTCTGTCACGGACAGATGCAGGTGATATGGGCCGGGCGTTCCGCGCTCTGCACTGCGCACCGGCTTGAAGGTATTTTCTTCGATCAGGTCATAAATCGCAACGCGGCGTTCCTGTTCGACATCGGCATTGCGCCAAAGGATGGTCGCCTCGTCCAGCGTGACGTGCGCAATGCGCTGCGCTCCGGAGGCACCGGGCACGGGCGAAACAGGCAGGGAATCGGTCGGCGGCTGAGCCATATTTCCTGCCTTCGCAGATTGGAGGGCGATACTTCAAGCACTTCGACGCGATCTCCCCACTATCCACAGCGCTGAAAATAAATATTGCCCCCGCCGGGCCTTGCGCGAAGGGGGTAAGCGCGCGCATTTGGCCGCCATGGCCGAACCAGAAAAAGTGACCCCGATCAAACCGCAAGGCCCCGAAGGCGACCTGCCGGTGCGCAAGATGCCCGCCAATCTGGACGCGGAAGCAGCGTTCCTTGGCGCGGTGCTGATCGATAACCGGGTGATCGAGGAATTGCCGGTGCCGATCCGGCCCGAACATTTCTTCGAAGCGCTGCACGGGCGCATTTATGAGCGCGTGCTGACCCTGATCGAACGCAACACGACTGCATCGCCCGTCACGCTGCGCCCCTTCTTCGAAGCGGACGAGGCGCTGAAGGATCTGGGCGGCACATCCTATCTGGCCCAGCTGACCGCCAGCGGGGCGGGCCTGCTCGTCCCGCGCGAACTGGCCCAGCAGATCTATGACCTCGCCCTGCTGCGCGAATTGGTGAGCGTCGGGCGCGGGCTGGTTGAAGGCGCGCTGGACACCTCCGAAGAAACCTCTCCGCTGGACCGTATCGCGCAGGCCGAAGCCGATCTGTTCAAAGTTGCCGAAGGGGCAAGCACCGGGCGTGAGGCGGCGACGTTCCGTGAAGCCGCCATGACCGCGATCCGCATGGCCGAAGCGGCGATGAATTCGGGCGGCGGCCTGTCGGGCAAGACGACCGGCCTTGCTACCATCGACCAGAAGACATCGGGCCTGCACAGTTCCGATCTGATCATCCTCGCCGGGCGTCCTGGCATGGGCAAGACGTCGCTGGCCACCAACATCGCCTTCAACTGCGCGGAAAAGCATCTGGAATGGCAGCGCGACGGGGGCGAGTTCAACTACGGCGCGCCGGTCGCTTTCTTCAGTCTGGAAATGAGTTCTGACCAGCTCGCCACCCGTATTCTTGCCGAACAGGCGGAAATTTCGTCCGAGGCACTGCGCAGCGGTAAGCTGACGCGTGAGGATTTCCAGAAGCTTTCCTATGCCAGCCAGCGCCTTGCCGAACTGCCGCTGTATATCGACGATACGCCTGCGCTGACCATCGGCGCCTTGCGCACCCGCGCGCGGCGGATGAAGCGGCGGCACGATATCGGCCTCATCATCGTCGATTACCTGCAATTGCTGCAAGGATCGGGCCGCGCCAACGACAACCGCGTCAACGAAATTTCCGAAATCAGCCGCGGGTTGAAGACGCTGGCCAAGGAATTGCAGGTTCCCGTGATCGCGCTGTCCCAGCTCTCCCGCGCGGTCGAAAGCCGCGAGGACAAGCGGCCGATGCTGTCCGACCTGCGCGAATCCGGCTCGATCGAGCAGGACGCGGACATGGTGTGGTTCATCTTCCGCGGCGATTACTATCACCTGCTGGTCAAGCCCGACACGCCCGACGCCAGTAGCACCCCCGATGTGCAGGAGAAATACCGCCAATGGGAGGAGAAGTTTGAAGGTCTGGTGGGCCGGGCAACGCTGATCGTGGCGAAACAGCGCCACGGCTCAACCGGCAACGTGCCCCTGCATTTCCAGAGCGACATCACCAAGTTCACCTCGCCCAATTTCAAGGATTACTCGGACTACGGGTTCGAATAGGCTGGGCCACTCGGCCGAGTTGCCGCTTTCGGGTGCGCGGTGAGCGGGCCCGGCCAATCGCAAGGCGCTGGCCTGGCGGCATAAACGACAACCGGGATCAGCTTAACTCAGCCGCCAAACTGTCCAAGATGGCCGGACCACCTCACAAAACACCATGCGCCAACGCGCCTAAACCTGACCGCCCACAGCCGGTTAGAATAGGCGGCGGGTTTCTCCGGCGTGGCCGTTACCAATCGCAATGACGGGGTGGGCGGGCGTGGCGTTATCGGCCGTTTGGCCCGCGCGCCTACCCGGCCCGCAAAACAAGCCCATGCACAGTAGGGTAGCCAGTGACCGGTTGGGGTTAAGGCTTCTGGCGCCTTGACGGCCGCCACCGATTGTGGTGTCTGTTCAACAGGTCGTTATTGTCGCGCCGCCTCCGCAGGCGCGCACCGTCCCCAGCGTGCGCACAGACGAACGCTCCACCAAATCCGTGACATTTACCCCCACGTGGAGGGACACATGATGAACGAAGACGGTATCGCTGCGCCTGCAGTGGACCAGACGTATGGCCAAGACGCGCTACTGCGCGAGGGCCATCAACCGGAGGAAGGCCACTACACTGACACAGCTGATGCGGAACTGGAAGCCGCCGCACATCGCCACTTTCAGGCCACCGGTGACTGGTTTACGGCCTGCCAGCAGCTGGGCTTGGCTCACGACAATATTACCCTCGAACAGCTCATCAGGGCCACGCTCTCCCGAGACCTCCGCGTCCAGGTTGCGCGCCTGGATAGTCTGTTCCGGGCCAGCGGCTTGAAGGATCAGCACCTTACGGTCGAACGGACAGACCTGGTCGCCGTGATTGCCGATCAGGCTCCCCGAGACGAGCGCGAGCGGCAGATACTGTATCAGGCCGCCACCGCCCGGAACCTGGCGATGCTCTGCGCGGAAGGTGCGGCACGATCTGGCAACACACCGCAGGTGACGGCACTACTGTCGGGGTCCTTCCAGAGACTGTCCAATCACAGTCTGACGCTCGATGAAAAGCTTGATGAAATGCGCTTTGGAAGTGGGTCAACCCCGCACAGCGTCATTGGTCACGTGCACGTCCACACCACTGCCGCGGGGTCTTCGCGGGAGTTCTTCTTGGGCGATGGCAGCGCACCTGACACGCTCAGCATAGGCCGCGAGCCGGGCGGGGCTGTGGACTTCGCTTCCCTGGCAGATGCCTCCCGAAACGAAGGGCGCGGCGCGGCAGAGGTCTTGGGCGCCGGGGGCGGTGTGCCGTGAGGGGTGGGGGAAGGACGGGCGATACTCACCCCAGAAACGTCGTGCCCATGATGCAGAGCCCGAGGTGCGGTGCCAAGACGCGGGCGGGCGGCGCATGCCGCGCCCCCGCCATCGCAGGCAAGCGGCGTTGCCGCATGCACGGCGGCGCTGTTGGATCGGGTGGTCAGCGGGGGAACCAGAATGCCCTTAAGGCAGGTCTCCATACCGCCGAAATGATTGCCTTCAAGCGGCTGATAAATGCGGCACTGCGGGGCGGGGGCAGCCTCATGGATGGGTCTTGAGCAAGCGTGGTCGATTTTTCCTACCGGACTGCGCCCCGCCTGACTGCCAAGAGTTTTCTGGGAGGGCCTGGACGTGTGCCTGGAAATGAGGGCCGCGAGGCACCTCCCCGCTTGGGCGACGGCCACCTAACGTGAAGGTCGCAAGCCTTATGATCATTCCAAACTTTGGGAAGTCACCCCAATGACCCATGCGGCAGTGCGAGGAGGCAGCCTTCCGGGTCTTCCGCGTAGCGCTGACATTAGGTCAGGGCGCATCGCAGGCTTGAATTAAGTGCGCCGCGTGTTATAACGTGTGTATGAACGTGGCCCTCAAAATCACAAAAGTTGGCAATTCGGCAGGCGTGGTTTTGCCCAAGGAATTGCTTACCAAGCTGCGAGCTGGCTTGGGGGATACGCTTTACGTATCCGAAACGCCGGACGGGGTGCGGGTCACGGCATCCAATCCCGACTTTGAGGCAAAGATGGCGCTGGCTGAACAGATCATGCGCGATGACCGGGATATCTTGCGGGTCCTAGCCAAGTAAGTGGCTGAGACGCGCGAGCCGGCTTGGATCGAGGTTGAACTTGCGCTCGCCATCCATGATCGACAACTTGCCGAGCACGGTGGCCCAATCGGCTTGCGCGATGCCTCGGGGTTGGCCTCTGCGCTAGCTCGTCCAAGAAACCAGTGGGCTTATGGCGAGACAGACCCCTGCGCCTTAGCCGCAGCCTATGCCTATGGAATTGCCCGCAATCATCCGTTCGTCGATGGCAACAAGCGCACGGCTTGGGTGCTGGCGCGTCTGTTTTTGGCGCTGAATGGCATCTCCGTCAGTTTCGCGCCAGAGGATGCAGTTCGGGTGGTTTTGGAACTGGCTGCAAGCAATCTGGATGAAGCGAATTTCGCGGCTTGGTTAAGGTCAAGTCAAAGTTGAAGCTACGCAATGGAGCAATTCAGGCTTTTGAGCAGGCGACGCCCCCGAAGCTTGCCGCGGGCCTGTTCTGGCTGGCCGTGGCCTTCACAATGGTCGCGGCCCTCCTGCCCGAGCCGCCCACGCCCCTTCCCTTCGAGGCGGGCGACAAGGTGCAGCACATGCTCGCGTTCGCGGTGCTGAGTGTGCTGGCGGCGGCAGCGTTCCCGCGCAGGCGGCTCCTCGAGCTGTTCGCGGCAATGGCGCTGCTGGGCGGGCTGATCGAGGCCCTGCAGATGATCCCGGCCCTGCACCGCGATGCGGAGGTGTTGGACTGGGTGGCGGACGGCGCGGCGAGCCTGGCCGCCCTCGTGATTTGGTTCGCGGCGCGGCGTCTCGTGGCGCGGCTGCGCGGTGTGAGCGACTAGCGCCGACTGCGGGCGAGGCTAGTCGGCAGGGCTGCGGGGCGGGTGGATGCGGATGCCCGGCGCGTTGTCGGGCGTTCCGATGAACTCTATGCCGGCCGCTTCGAGGGTGGTCTGAATTTTCAACAACGTAGACGTTGTGGTCTGGGGCACTCCGTCGTTTGCTTCGATCCGAAGCAATGTGCGAAGGCCAATGTGGGCATGCGCTGAAAGTTCAGCTGCCGTCCAACCGAGGGCAGCCCTAGCCGCCCTAATTTGATCAGACCTAATCATTGACAATCCCTTATTGGCATATATTATGCCATTTATGACTTATGCGAGCCACTTATCAATCGTCCCAGATTGGCGAGCAGAATTCAAGCGCCTTGATGGCGCCTTCGCTCCGGCGACGATCAAGTCGTACCTGACCGACGTGCGATTGTTCGTGGAGTGGTGCGAGGGCGAGGGCCTGCCGGCGCTCCCCGCCGACGTCGGCACGGTGTGCGCATTCCTCGAGGCGCAGGCGGTGGCGCTAAGCCCCTCCAGTGTGCGGCGCCGGCTCTATTCCATCAGGAAAGTGCACCGCCTCCTGCGCCTGCCCGACCCGACGTGGGATGAGGACATCGCCATCACACTGCGCCGGGTCCGCCGCGCCAAGCTCGGCCGGCCGAGGCAGGCGAAGGGGATGACGCGTGAGTACCTGCAGGAGTGCATCGCCGCGCAGCCTGACAACCCCTGGGGCCTGCGTAACCGGGCAATGATCTCGCTCGGCTACGACCTGCTCACGCGCCGCTCGGAACTTGTGGCGCTGCGCTCCGATGACGTCGAGAGGCGCGCAGACGGGACGCTGAGGGTCTTAATCCGGCGCAGCAAGTCGGACCCATTCGGCTTGGGGCGCATCGGGTTCAGCTCACGGCGCTCGGCAGAGCTGGTGGGGCAGTGGCTGACGTGGAGGGGGCCCGCCATCGAGCCCCTCTTCTGCGGGATCTATCAGGGTAAGCCCATCAATCGCCCGCTGGGAACGACGAAGGTCAAGACGATCATCAAGGAGGCGGTGGCTGCCGCGGGCCTGCCGCCCGAAGAGGTGGCGGCGTTCAGCGGTCACTCGCTGCGCGTGGGCGCGGCGCAGGACTTGCTCTGTGCGGGGTTTGACACGGCCGCCATCATGCGAGCCGGTGGCTGGAAGTCGGTCAATGTGCTCGGGCGATACCTCGAGCTCGCCGAGCACAATGTATGGGCCTAGACGAGTTGGGTCATCGAATAGATCTGCCAGTGACATTGATCGGCCCGGTGCATCGCATCCGGTCACGGTCGGGCCAGAGCAGATAGCCAGTTAGGTCTCGATCTCGACACTTACCATCGGCCGACGGCCGCTAACCTGCCCCAAGGCACCGTCTGCTGGCCGAATGGGCGACATCATTCTGCGAGCCCCTGAACGCTCCGCGTTGGTCGCCCAATCACTGGCTGGCCGCACCCCTTAGCTTCCCCACTCGCTGAGCTCCCGACTTGGTTGTCACCAGAACTTCGTCGCCGTCGACAACCACAATGACGTCGTCCAACCCGATAGCTGAAACGCGGGGACCGTCGCTGCTCACCAGTACATTGCGGCAATCGACCAGTTCTGCGGAGCCCTGGATGCTATTGCCGCTCGCGTCACAATCCAAGGCGGCATGGAGGGCGTCCCAGCTGCCGATATCCGACCAAGCCATGTCTGCTGGAACCATGGCCGCTCGGCTCGTGTGCTCCATGACCGCATAATCCACCGACAGCGGAACGAAGCCACTGAACTTCTCGGCTGCCGGTCGGAAGTACACCCCATCTTGCCGGCCATCGGCGACAGCCGCACGAGCAGCGGCGCCAATATCAGGGGCATGGGCGTCCAACTCGCCTAGAAAATCCTCAACCCTGAAGGCGAAAATGCCGCCGTTCCAGGCGAAGCGGCCACTGGCGAGATAACCTTCAGCCGTGGCTCTATCCGGCTTTTCTACGAAGCGGGCTACCTTGAAGCCCCCGTGACTTAGGGGAGATCCGCGCTCCAGATAGCCGTAGCCAGTCTCTGGCCCGGTTGCCTCAATCCCCAGCGACACCAGATAGCCATCTGCAGCAAGTCGGGCAGCCGCCGCGGACGCAGCGCGGAAGGCAGACGGATTGCCGATATGATGATCGCTGGGGCACACCAGCATGATCGCGTCCTCCGGGAGCAAAAGCGCGGCAAGAGCAATTGCTGCGGCCGTGTTACGAGCACTCGGCTCCACAATGATCGTGGCATCCGCCGTGCTGTCCAGCTGTGCCGCTACAAGCTCGGTGTGGCGCTCCCCAGCCACGATGATAGGTGGGGCAAAGCCATGGCTGGCTGCGGCACGCTCAACGGTGGCTTCGAAAAGTGTTATCCCTCCTAGCAGTGGCAGGAAAGGCTTGGGCTGAGCTTCCCTGCTCCGGGGCCAGAGGCGGGTGCCACTGCCGCCGCACAGAATGACTGGTGTAATGGACATTGAGCTCACTACTGCGCGCCAGCGCGGTCTTCCCAGCGCTCACACAGCAAGAGTGAGCGTTGGTTTGCAATTACGCAGATTAGCCGACAGACGCGCAGACTTGCGCGGTAGCCAGCCGCGGCAGTCATCACACCTGGCGAAGCGCGGCCCGGTTCGCGAGGAGCCAGCGGTGTGTATCGTCCAAGCCCTGGCGCAGGCCGATCTTCGCCCGCCAGCCCAAAGCATTGAGGCGCGAGACGTCGAGTAGCTTGCGCGGCGAGCCGTCGAGCCGGCTCGTGTCGAAGGTAATCCGACCCCCGAAGCCCGTCACCTCCGCCACCATCTGAGCCAACTCGGCGATCGATACGTCCTCCCCCCAGCCCACGTTGATGTGGCTGAGCATGGGCTGGGTGTTGGCGCGATACGTATCCGCGCTCAATCCCAGCACGAACAGGCAGGCGTCGGCCATGTCGTCGACGTGCAGAAATTCGCGCCGCGGCGTCCCCGATCCCCAGATGGTGACCTCCCCCGCCCCGCTCTCCACCGCTTCAAGGAAGCGCCGCAGGAGGGCCGGCAAAACGTGCGAGTTCTCGGGGTGGAAGTTGTCCATGGGGCCGTAGAGGTTCGTCGGCATCACACTGCGGAAGTCAGTACCGTACTGCCGGTTGAAGCTCTCGCACAGCTTGATCCCGGCGATCTTGGCAATCGCGTATGGTTCGTTTGTGGGCTCGAGTGGGCCAGTCAGGAGGGCGCTCTCCTGCATCGGCTGCTCGGCCGCGCGCGGGTAAATGCAGGAGGATCCGAGGAGCAGCAGCCGCCCCACGCCGGCGCGGTGGGCGGCCTCAATGACATTGCACTGGATCGCCAGGTTCTCGAAAATGAAGTCGGCGGGGTAGGCGTTATTTGCATGAATGCCGCCCACTTTCGCCGCCGCTAGGACGACGGCCTCGGGCTTCTCTGCGAGCATGAAGTCCCGCACAGCTGCCTGGTCAGTGAGGTCCAATTGCGCGCGCGTCCGCACGACGGGCTCGAGGCCCTGTCCCTCAAGCCGCCTCACGATGGCGGAGCCCACCATACCCCGGTGGCCGGCGACATAAATGCGCGTCGGCATCTCCATCAGTAGTCGCTCGGTACAGGCTGGCTAAAGCCATGGGACCGCAGGAGCGCGTCGCGCCGGGCCGCCTCGAGGTCGGATGCAACCATTTCCGCGCACATTTCCCGCGCGCCGATCTCGGGGATCCAGCCGAGGCGGTCCTGGGCCTTGGTCGGGTCTCCGAGGAGCGTCTCGACTTCCGCCGGGCGGAAGTAGCGAGGATCGACGCGGACGATAACGTCCCCGGGCTTCACGCTGGGGCACACATTTCCGCTGACAGCCTCAACGTACCCCTCCTCGTCGACGCCCTTCCCCCGGAAGCCCAGCGTAATCCCAAGATCTTCGGCCGCCCAGCTAATGAATTGACGCACTGAGTACTGCCGCCCCGTGGCAATGACGAAGTCCTCTGGCTGATCCTGCTGGAGCATCATCCACTGCATGCGGACATAGTCCTTCGCGTGTCCCCAATCCCGCAGGGCATCGAGATTGCCCATGAAGAGGCATTCCTCGAGACCCTGGCTGATATTGGCAAGTCCCCGCGTGATCTTACGTGTGACAAAGGTCTCCCCGCGGCGCGGGCTCTCGTGATTGAAGAGAATGCCATTGCACGCGTAGAGACCGTAGGCCTCACGGTAATTGACCGTGATCCAGTAGGCATAGAGCTTAGCCACCGCATAGGGCGAGCGCGGATAGAAGGGCGTTGTCTCGCGCTGGGGGGTCTCCTGCACCAGCCCGTAGAGCTCAGACGTCGAGGCCTGGTAGAAGCGGCATTTTTTCTCCAAGCCCAGCAGGCGAATGGCCTCGAGCAGCCTCAGGGTCCCAATGCCGTCGACGTCTGCCGTGTACTCCGGCGCCTCGAAACTGACGGCGACGTGGCTCTGAGCGCCGAGATTGTAGATTTCATCAGGCTGCACTTCCTGGACGATGCGCGTCAGGTTCGATGTGTCAGTGAGGTCTCCGTAATGCAGCTTCAGCCTTGGATCAGGTGTATGCGGATCCTGGTAGATGTGGTCGATCCGCTGCGTGTTAAAGGAGGACGCCCGGCGCTTGATGCCGTGGACCTCATAGTCTTTCGCGAGCAAGAGCTCGGCGAGATAGGAGCCGTCCTGGCCGGTGATGCCGGTGATCAGTGCGCGTTTCGTCATGCGCCGTTGCCTTCCCTGTGCATGAATTGTCTGATCTTGCGAAAATTTTTCCATGCGAGCGTGCCGATACCACCAACGCGATTGCGGTGGATGGCATGGAGGTCCTCACGGCTCTTGCGCAGGATCCGCCCTAGCGTGCGATTGCTCTCGCCGCCGACCCGCATCTTCACGAAGACCTCGGGAATATAGGCCAGCCGGACCTGGCCCTTCACGAGATAGCGCAGCATAGCGTCGTAGTCGGCGGCGATACGAAAGCTCGTGTCGTAGAGGCCCCAGCTTTCGAAGACTTTGCGACGCAGATAAAGTGTGGGATGCGGCGGCATCCAGCCGCGGCGCAGTTTCTCGGGATCGTAGGTCCCCGAACGCCAGTGGCGGATGATGCGCGCCGGGTTTTCCGCGGCGACATAATGAAGGTCACCATAGACGCCATCGATCCGCGGATCGGAGAGTGCGCCCGCGACCATCTCGAGCACGCGGTCATGAGCGAAAAAGTCATCGGAGTGCATGAGGCCTATTACGTCGCCAGTTGCGCGCGAAATACCTCGGTTGATGGCATCATAAATCCCGCTGTCAGGTTCGGAAGTCACGCTCGTGAGGCCTCCGCAAACCTGCGCCAAAATCTGCAAGGTGCCATCTGTAGAGCCACCGTCTTGGATAATGTGCTCAAACGGAGGATACGATTGTTGCGCCACGCTTTCGACGGCATCGGCAATCGTTCCCACGCGATTATATACTGCGGTAATGATAGAAATTTTCATTGCGGTTATTATGTAATGTCGAAAAAACGGATACAGGATCCAATTACCAAAGACGTATTAAATCAGGAGTTCGCCCTGCTACTAAGTTGGGTTCGTACGTCTAAATCAAGTACTTCAGAAATGGCCTCAACAATGCCTATGTCTCCCTCTTCCATGCGGCATTTTACCTCGTATAATTTTATGTCAACGAGGTATCGATACCAAAATCCCTGCAAGATATGAAACGCAGCACCTTCACGCGAATCGAGAAAGCCAAGTCGAAAAAGATAGCGGTAGAGAAAATAGCAGAACGCCCGCAATCCGAGTGGCAACCGCGCATAAAGCTTCTCTTTCAAAAGCCGCTTCCAACCGGCCTCACGGCTGCAATGGAGCAGGCTAGATCCGTCATCGATCATGAAGCCATATTCGAGATTGAGTAATTCTATTGCCTCACGCGACGAGTAGTCGTTGTGCTTCGCTGTCCACCAACTGAGCGAGTTCAGGTTATCGTCGATGATTTCACCAGAAAATTCGGTAACCTGCCCAGAAACCACAATGTGCTCGTCCATCCATCGATGCTCGCTCTTGCCGCAGCCATGACGAAAGATCCGGATCAGCCGGACTGGAAAAACCCCACCTCGCCGCACCGGGCGGCCAAGAAAATTCATACGCCTCCCGACGGAAACACCTGTGATCTCAGCTCCCAATCCGTCTAGTCGGGACGCAATCTCATTGGCCAATTCCGGAGAAACAATCTCGTCCGCATCAAGCCGAAGCACCCAGCCTGAGTCCGGCGACAGTTGATCGAGTGCCCAATTGAACTGGCTAGCATGGTTGGTCCAAGGGTTGCACAGAATATGGGCGCCCTTAGCCTCTGCAATCTCGATAGTCCTGTCCGTTGAACCGCTGTCGACTACGATTATCTCGCGAGCAATCGCCGCAACCGATTCGATTGCGCGAGCAATATGCCGCTCTTCATCGCGAGTGAGGATGATAACGGTAAGCAATTCGTTGAAAAGTTTAATGGAGCAACTCAAGCCACGCCGGCTTCATATTGCCGACTGGTTGACCGGGCGGGCAGTATTGCCGACAACGGTGGTATTCTCGTTGACATCCCGCATCACCACGGCTCTTGCACCGACGATCGCGCGTTCGCCTATATTAACGCCCGGGCCAACAAAAGCCTCCGCGCAGATCCAAGCGTCGGCACCAATCACGATGGGTGGTTTAAGCAGTGCACGCGCTGGGTCTCCGAGATCATGCGTACCTGCGCAAAGATGTGCACCTTGTGAAACCGTTGCCCGTGCGCCGACAGTTATATTGCCGAGCGAATAGAGCTTTGCGTTATCGCCAACAGCGCAATTTTCACCCAGCGATAAATTCCAAGGCACTGCAATACGTACGCTTGGATATATATGAACTCCATCCGACACACGAGCTCCGAAAACTCTCAGAATTAGCCTGCGCCAAGCCCAAAATGGACGTGGGCTCAACCGGAAAAAGGGCGTTGCAAGCGCCCATAAAATTCTTCCCAGTTGTTCACCGGTCGTCCACTTGCGCGCAGCTCGATTCGCGGAAACCCAGTCGCGGTTAGCCACGAGAAGCTGCCTTTTGCTGGTACAGCTTCTCGAAGGCGTCACCGACTGCACTTGCTGAGAACTCTTCAGTCATCCATGCTCTACCGACAGACCCCATCCGGGCTAAATTATGGCCGGCCATTTTCAAGATCGCTCCCGAAAGATCTCCGCTGTATGGGTCAATCGAAAGGCCGCAGCCGCGCTTTTCAAGGTCGCCCCACGGGGTCGCTGTGGTTGTTACCACTGGTACACCATGCGCCAGCGCTTCAGCGACGACGATTCCGAAGTTTTCCGAGAAACTAGGGAGTATGAAGAGATCGGCCTTCCTGAATGCTTCGAGTTTCTCGGCACCGTGTATCTCGCCATGCAGCCGGACCCGATCGCCGAAGCCCACAGCAATGCGACGAATATACTCGAGATATGCGACGTCACCTGTTCCATAAATATCTAGTGAAAATTCGGCCGGCAGGTAGTTCATGGCTTGGATGAGATGTTCCACTCCCTTCTTCGGGTGGATACGACTAAGAAACATCAGATTGAATTGGCCATCTCTTCCCTGATCCTCGCGCATCAAATCTGGCAACTCTACGCCGTTAGGTATAACTGCAAAATCTAACCCTGGGAAATATTTTTGCGTTGCAGCGCGCTCGCAGTCAGCCGTTACATGAATGGTCAACTTTGAAGGTGCAATCTTCCGAGCGACCTTTAAGAATAGGCGCTTAAGCGATCGCCGCGGACTATTTTGCCACTCATCGGTAGCTTGGACTGCGCCTCTCGGAGACCAGATCACGGGCTTGTTCAAAAGTCGTGCAATCAAGAATGCCGGCAAGGTGGTAAAGCTGAAAGTAGCAGTTACGTGCACGACGTCAGCCGATGCGATGCCTTGATACAATCTCCACAACAAGCCAGGCGCAATGCTGTGGCCCGCGATCCGCCTGGAAAAGAAGACGGGATAGGAAAAGCAGATACTAGATGCATCTACGCGGTGCGAAACGGAAAGCCCCGCAGCGTCAGTCGTTAGCACGGATACCAAGAAGCCTGGGCGCTTTGACACTTCATCGCATATCATCTTGGTGGAGAAGATCGGACCGCCCCAGTATGTCGCAGGGAAATAAGATGGTACGATTTGAATGACGTGCAGAGAGCGAGAAGCAATCACGCACGTTGCCTAATAAACAACGACACAAGCCTCATGGCCAAAACAAGAACTAGGAACAGGATGAAATCGATGGCTATGCCAGTCTGAAAGAACCCAAGAACCCCCAACGCTCCCATCTTGGTCGCTAGCAGAATGGCAGGAAGGAAAATGAAGTCTCGTTGATGGTACCATTGTTGCGACTTGCGGGTCATTACACCAAATATCAGGCCAGTGAGACCCGAAAATAAGAAGATACCAGCCCAGCCAAACATCCAGTATCCCTCACCGAAAATGGTGAAAGCAACTCGTCCCAAGGTCTGGCTATTCCTTGAAACCTCCCGATTGAACATCAGTCCAAGGTTTGTAAGCTCTGGCTTATTCGGCCAAATAGCTCTCGGAATCAGCACCTGGAATGGAGAATACATCAATGGCAATGGCTGCCCGGTGTCAAACAATTCGGTCGCCCGGATTTGCGGGCCTGCGTAACTCAGCCGAGCCCACCACAACTGCGACGGTAACGCGGCACCGTCGATAATTATCTCGTCATCGCTATTAGCCAAGCTCATTGCTCGACCGAGAATAGTGATCCGATCTTGGATTGGCGACTGGCGCTCGGTACCGCTGTAGGCGATGATTTCCTTGCGCGCGGCAAGAAACGAATTTTGTGTTGCAACAAACAAGCCAGCAATGGCCAGGTTCCAGATCAATATGTTGCGAACCCGCATTCCCCCCAAAGCAGCCCCGAGCATCGGCATCAGAATAGCAACGATCATGGTCTCCTTAGTGAAAGATAGAAGGCAAATTGCGAAATGAAGCGGCCACAGAAGCACGAAAGGGACCAAAAGGTTTCGCTCTCCTTGGGCGATAGCCATAGCCAGCAGCATGAACCCGGCATCCGCGAGCGGCTGAAGGTTCATCAAGGTCCCGGGAACCGTCCAGTCGGCATACCCCCATTCGGCGGGGACAATCACCAACAGCTTCAAAGCGAGCCCCAGGATAAGAAACAGTAATGCAACGGCGCGTGTGGAAAGTGGCTTGCCCCGATCGATTGATTGGAGTTTGCGCCATCCATAACCCAGCCTCATGCAGGCAAAGATGATAGCGGCACCTGCAAAAGTTTGGAAGTCAGCTCGCAGAAGTTCACTCTCTGAAATGAAGTAATCGCTTCTCATCAAGTAAAAAAGCGTTTCCTGATCGCCGAGGATTAAAGAAAGATTGCCAAAGCTGAAAAATATTGCGCAACAAATCAGGAAGCTGATAGCCGGTGTAAGCACAGCGGACCAGTTGCCACGCAGAGCCAGAAGTGCAAGCGCGACATATGCACATAGGGCAGCAAGGTGGCCGGCAATCGTGAAAATGACCGAAACCTCTCCGCCACAATCGCTGCCGCATGACCTCGAAACCAAAAGAAAATAGAAGGCTAGGAGAGTTGAAACGATACACCCTCCAACCATGCTGGCGCCTAGTCGGCGCGCTTGGTCGGAAATTGCCAATCGGTCGGCATTCCGAAGGTCAGGTTTTGCGAGCATTGTCGATCTTGATCAGAGCGCTGTAGATTTCCGAGTGCTTGGTTGCGAAAGCATCGAAGCCAAAACGCTCCTCGGCAACGGCGCGGGCTTCCCTTTGCAGTGCCCTTTGGTTGCCTTGCAGCAAGGTGAGGATTGCATCGACCAGTTGTTTGGGATCACGCGGAGATACGATCTTCCCGTTGCGATCACCGTCAACCGCTTCCCGTGAGCCATCCTCATCACCGACAACAATAGGGACGCCGCATGCCATAGCCTCCAGCGGCGTTAGCGGAATGCCCTCGCCTCTGCCGAAGCCGACATCACTAACCATCGAAAACAGATCTGCCATCCTGTAGAGACCCGGCATGTCCGCTTCGTGGATCGAGCCAGTCCAGAAAACGGCTTCGGCGATCCCCGCCTCGTCGGCAATTTGCATCAAGCGCGTGCGATCATCCCCATCCCCTGCCACGACAAGTCTCGCGTTCGGAGCCCGCGACAAGACCGACGGGAAGGCCTTAATGAGCCTGTCAAAGCCCTTGTGCTCAGCACCACGCGCCAGCCTACCGAGCGTCATGATAAGGCGATATCGGCCTGGATCTGGCAAGCCGTATCGCTTGGCCAAGACAATGTCGCGAGGACCGGGGGTGTATCGTTCGAGATCGACACAGTCCCAGACAACTTCTGGCAGGCGATCATAGAGCTCCCGGGAAACCAGATAATCTGCCGTCGCATGGCAATCCGATATGATCATGTTATGATCACTTATTGCTTGAAGACGCCGGCGAGAAAGGCCGCTCCAGAGCTCAAGCCCATAGACGTTCAAAACAGTGCGAGCACCAGAAATGCGTTTAAGGAGAGCCAGTAATGGCGAAAAGTGAACATGCGCGGAATGAATTACGGCAGGTCGCCAGACTAGGGTGTCATAAAACAGCCGGGCAACCAATTCGGCCCGGCCGCTAAGCGTCGCATGCTTTCCATGCCAATGGACGTCTATCGGCTCCTCAAAGCTTTTGCTGTCTGGTCCAAGGAGCGAATAAACTCGCAGGTTCTCCTCACCGACGATCTCACGCAGAGCGGCAATCTGGTAGCGCGAATAGCGACTAATTCCGCCCTTGTCGAAACAGCCTGGAGTAATAAACAAGGTCCTCAGCCGCTTCACGAACGTTCCCTATCTCCAGAGACAGCCAAGTTGTCGCGAGGATGCATAGGAGTGCATGCAGCTTCCGTCAGAATTGACCACACGGATCGTGCGGGGACATGGCCGCGCACAACCGAACCGGAGCCAATCCAAGCTCCTTCCCCTATGTGAGTGCCGGGAAGCAGAACCGAATTCAAACCCAACGCTGTAGAATTTTCCATGATCACAGGCGAAGAGATTAGAGATTGCTCCTGCTTCCCTGCCATTGGGGTGAACTTGTAGATTCGGTCATCGGTGGCTGGCCCAGTTCCATTGTAATGGTGGGATAACGAATAGATTTTACATCCCGATGCAACGCCGCAATCGTTCTTGATCAGGATTCCTCCATGCCCTTGAAGCACAGTGAATGGTGCGATGTGGCAGTTTTCGCCGATGCGAACTTCACCCTCTGCGACACCATCAACCTCTTTCTTGCGATTGTAAGAACCGCGGTCGCGGTCCGCTGGGCCGGCCAAAATCATGACGTACGCATCAATCCACGTATTCGCACCGATGAACACCCATTGCGGATTGATGATCCTAATACCACAGTCAAAAATTACTCCGGGCCCCACCCCTCCAAGACGTCGGCTGTAGTATAAACTACGGAGACGGCGCCCCAACCCTCCGGGAATGTTGGCAATCATTCCTTCGACGAGTGAATATGTGATATCGAGTAGCACCATCTTACCAGCCCAACTCCAAATGATGCCGAAGTACGCTACAGATTTCGTCTAAATCGTCCGCATTATAGTCTGCTGCACTTGGCAGGTTGAGCCCGCGAGCAGAGACGCTGTGGGAAACTGGCGTATCTGCCTCGTCGAGGTAGGGCATCATCGACATGGGGTAGAAATAAGGCCGCGTATCTACGCCGTCTGCCTTGAAACGTTCAATGAGCTTGTCGCGCTCTTCGCGCGAAATTCCCTCGATTTCCACGCAAACCATCCAGAAAGCATTCTCCGCATTCGGCCTTGTGCGGTTCAGTGATATCCCAGGTATGCCGGAAAGCCGGTGGGAGTATCCTGCGAAAAGCTCCCGGCGGGCTTTCAGGAAGCCTTCAAGCTGCTCGAACTGTGCACAGCCCAGCGCGGCCTGGAGATTGGTCATCCGATAATTGAAGCCGGGTTCTTCGTGCCAGTAGCGCCGCTCAGACGACATAGCGTGATCACGCAGTTTACGACAACGAGCCGCAAGCGAAGCATCACTCGTCGTTATGATTCCTCCCTCGCCAGTTGTCATGTTCTTGTTAGCGTAGAAACTGAACGAGGCGCAGTGACCCAGACCACCAACTCGACGACCATCCAGCTTTGCACCATGCGCTTCTGCCGCATCTTCGATAACAAACAGACCATACTTCGCGGCAAGAGCCATTATTTCGTCCATGGGCGCGGGGTGACCGTAAAGGTGCACCGGCATGATCGCCTTCGTTCGCGAAGTGACGCACGCTTCCGCAGAATTCGGGTCCATGTTGAGTGTAACCGGGTCGATATCGCAGAAAACTGGAATGGCACCAGCCATCAAGACAGCATTTGCACAGGCAATAAAAGTAAGGTCCGGGATTATTACCTCGTCACCTCGCCCAATACCATAAGCAGCTAGTATAAGATGAATAGAAACAGTTCCGTTACTGACTGCAATTCCGTATTGAGCTCCACAGTATTGAGCAAATTCATCCTCTAGACGAGAAACGTATTTTCCCAGCGACGAAATCCACCCCGTCCGCACTGCATCTGCAACATAATCGAGCTCATTGCCGGCCAAGCTTGGTCGGGAAACAGGAAAAAATCTCTTGTTTGTTATTTGAGTCATTATTTATCCTAAATATTTTAGGAACAGATATAATATTTATCGCCACCTAAAAATTTGCGTCGGCTTCAACCTAGTGCATCGCACCTGATTCCGATGCGGCGCTTGACAGCTATCCAAGCCGCAGCATTCAATGCGAAGCCCGTTATGACGGTGGCGGCAGCTGCTCCGTCAGCCCCCCAAAGCGCGCCGAAAGCCCACATGGTAATGAGGCTAAGGAACAATCCGACCAGGGCGATTGCAGAATTAAGCTGCGCTTGCCCGCACATATTCAAAAGCGTGAAGGCAGATCCCACAAACGTCGTGCACAGTCCAGGTACAAGCAAAAAACAAGATAACCGGTAGACCTGATTATAAGATTGTCCGAATGCGTATGTAATCAGGATCGGCCCTGCAATTACAAGCACAGCAGAATAAAGAGATGCGAATATAAAAGCCACCCGAGATGAATTGACCGCGAGCGATTTGAGTTCAGCCTTGTCGCCGCGAGCCCACGCTGACGCAGCACGAGGCATAAGCATCAATATTACGATAGAATGGAGATTTGTGGGAATGGATGCTAGTACCGCCGCCAATTTATATTGGCCAACGTCTGATCTGGGCAGGATGCTGAATAGCACAAGTACGTCAGCGTTAGCCATTGCGATGCCAATCGTTCCAATCAGCACGAACGGTGGCAACTGCCCCAACCACTCACGATATCGCACCTCAAGCAATGAACTTTCGGCTCTTTCTGAGCGTTTATGGAAGGTCAGGTATGCAGTTAGTGCTAGGGCAGAAGCGGCGGCAATAGCATACAAATATAGCGCCTTGGTAGCATCTTGGTTCCAGGCAGACCCAAGTACGACTAGCAATAGGATAAACAGAGCAGGTCTCGCTAATCCGTCTGGGAACTGTGCTCTGAACTGAAGGCTGCGACCGGAAAGTATCGCGATTGATCGCTGCTGGAAGGCATTAAGCGCCGCCAGCAAAATGATGCAGACAATCACAGCCAGCGGGAGCTCAAACATGCCGAACGAACGCAGGGCGGCGCAGCAGCCGATAAACACAAGTGCAGCCGCCGGGATCGACGCGAGGACGACATTGCGCGAGAACGTCTCGAGTGCTTGAACCCGGCACAATTCTGAACGGGCCATGCTTGCAGCCACTTCACGTGTCACGAACGTATAGAGGCCCCAGTGCATAGCGAGGCTCAAAACCGCCGAGAGTGCCTGGACGAAAGCGTAGAAGCCATAGCCGTCAGGGCCAAGTCCACGCGTCAAAATTCCGACTATCAGGAAACCGGAACCTATATTGAAGGCCCTAACAATAAGGAGCCCACCACCTTCTTTCGCAATCGCTCGAGCCATTGGAAAATTTGCCATTCAGCCAGCCATACTTGTGGTCAGCAACAACGACTGTCGCCCACAAAATGTGCCGGGTCTGGAGACTGTCCGCCGACCATGCTCAAATCTTGCCAAAAAAATGCTGCGATACTGAAAATGCCCAACGCTTGGCCCATTTGGTGCCCTTACGACACAAAGCTGGGGAGTTACGCCAGCTCCCAAGTTCTTTTTCATCCTGTAGCCAGTGTTGTAGCGGGGTTGAGAAACCAGTCTTGGACCTCTGCATGACTGCTTGAGGCAAGGCATATTGGGGAGATTTGGCAAGTGCACTCTTGCCGATCCACTTCGCATCGGAATGAAGAATGGGCGAGAGCTTGCGAAGCAGGACGCTGTCCACCAAAGGCATGCGAATTTCCACAGAATGGGCCATGGAAGCCCAATCTGCGTCCCGGAGCAACTGGTTGCGCATATACATCGCACTTTCCAGCAGGGCGATATGCCCAAAGCTGCTCAGCGACCTTTGACGAGACTGATCCGCAATAAGCTGAAGCGGTTTCAGCCGGGACAGACCTGAAATCGCTAGGTCTCTATCCATAACGCCGGGGAGTTCGTTGGGTGTGAATACACATCGTCGAGCAAAGTATGCCCCCTCGACGTTATTCCCGTATCTTATCATAGCTTCCACTTTTGGAAAAATTCGGTATGCCCTCATGCCTTGAGGAATTTTTTTCCAATCGGGCTTTGCAGCGTCGAAAGACATCCGAATAAGATTAACTCGCGCAACATCGCAGGGGATATTTTGAAAGCTGGGATAACCGCCGAACAACTCATCTCCGCCCAGACCGGAGAAGGCAACCTTTAGGCCATATTGCTTCGCTGCCTTGCTGATAAAATACGAGTTAACGCCATCGATTGTTGGCTGGTCCATTGCATCGAAAAAATGGGGAAGATCGTTCAAGAAATCGTCTCGGCGGACATGGTGGATGTGATGGTCAGCACCAAATTGACCCGCGACCTGAGCGGCTATTCCCGTTTCATCATCGCGTGAGGAACTGAATTCGTCAAACCCCAACGTTAACGTCGTAATCTGAGACGTCGTTACTTCGCGCATAAGTCCAAGCAAAGCACCTGAATCAACCCCTGCAGACAGAAACAGACCTATTGGCA
>JBIKSA010000055.1:0-14619 GCA_044348875.1 Erythrobacter sp.
ACGGCCTCTGTTTGATCCCTCGTTGCCGGATTTACGCTATGTCATCGAGATTGGCGAGGCGACGGCCGGTGCGCGGATCGGATTTGACACGCTTTTCAGCAGCATCCCTTTCGTCGACATGCCGACATTGGACGCCGATCAGGCGATAAATATCCAGTTTACCAGCGGCACGACGGGTGCCCCCAAGGGTGCCACACTGAGCCACCGCAACCTGCTGCACAACGCGTCCTGCGCCGCAGAGGCCATGAAGATGACCTCCAAAGATCGGTTATGCATTCCGGTGCCGCTCTACCATTGTTTCGGCATGGTTCTCGGCGTGCTGGTGTGCCTCGTAAGCGGGGCCGCAATGGTCCTTCCAGGGCCGGCATTCGATGCAGAACGCGTTTTGCGAACAGTCGAGCAGGAACGTTGCACTGCCCTGCACGGCGTGCCGACGATGTTTCTGGCGATGCTCGATCATCCCGACTTTGCCGCCTTTGACCTTTCAACGCTTCGCACGGGGATTGCGGCAGGCGCTCCATGTCCGGCGCCAATGATGCGCCGGATGATTGAATTCATGCACCTCACCGAGATTACGATCGGTTATGGCATGACAGAAACCAGCCCGTTGAGCACACAGACGCGGCCAGATGCCGATCTTGTGACGCGAACTGAAACCGTTGGAATGATGATCCCTCACTTCGAAGGTCGGATCATCGATACGCAGGGCGCCATAGTGCCGTGCGGCGAGCCCGGCGAATATTGTTCACGAGGGCCAGGAGTGATGCTCGGATACTGGAATCAGCCTGAGGCAACGGCTGCGGCGATCCGGGATGGCTGGATGCTCAGCGGCGATCTTGCAACCATGGACGAGTTAGGACGCATCCGTATCGTGGGCCGCATCAAGGACATGATCATCCGAGGCGGTGAAAATATATATCCCGCTGAGGTCGAAGCCTTTCTGGCGACGCATCCTGCCATCGCCGATGTCGCCGTGTTCGGCATTCAGGACGATCGCTATGGCGAAAAGGTCTGCGCTTGGGTCCGACTGCGCCAACCTGCCGACAGCCGCGAAATTCGCGAGTGGTGTGCGGGCAAGATCTCACACCACAAGATTCCCGCGCGCATCAGGATCGTTGACGAGTTTCCGATGACGGTCACTGGCAAAATCCAGAAATACGCCATGCGCGATCACGAGCACCTAGACCTGACCGGAGAAACAACATGACCGACGCTTCGCTCAGCCTGCCAGCACGGGCATTCGATCTTCCCCGCTCGCTCAGTGCCGAGGCGCGGAAAGTGCTCGCCAACGCCTATGCCAACAGAAAGCCTGCGCCATTCCCATCTCTTGACGACCCCGATGCTTGGATCAGCTTTGTAGCCGAGCGCGAGGCGCTAATCTCGCCGATGGTCGATGCCTTCGTTGCGGCACCTGGAGCGACGAGCGAACGGCTCGATATGGGCGGGGCGAGCGTCTGGCTTTGCTCCCCCGACGTCAGGCAGGAGCATCGCCCGAAAGCCATCTATCAGATCCACGGTGGTGGCTGGGTTTTCGGCCGAGGCAGCATTACGCACGCGATCACAAAATTGATGGCGATCAGCACTGGTTGCAACGTTTACGGTGTCGACTACCGGATGCCGCCGGAACACCCCTACCCGACCCCGCTCGATGATTGCCTGGCCGGTTATCGGGCGATGCTCGACCGGTTTGCCCCAGCGGACATTTTGATCGCAGGCCAATCGGCCGGGGGTAATCTTGCTGCGGCCCTGATGCTGCAGATACGCGATACAGGCCTGCCAGCACCGGCCGCACTGTTTCTGGACACGCCAGCGGTGGATCTGACAATGGCAAGCGACAGCCTCTACACGAACGAGGGATTGGACTCCGCTATTGGCATCGCTGACCTCCAAGGCGGGTTTCTATACGCTGGCCGCGCTGCGCTGGACCATCCCTATGTGTCACCGATCTACGGCGACCTCTCGACCGGATTCCCGCCGACCTATCTGCGGACAGGTACGCGCGACCTGCTGTTGTCAGACACTGTTCGCTTTCACACGGCTCTGCGCAAAGCAGGGGTCAGCGCCGACCTTTATGTAGTTGAAGGGATGCCCCATGGCGGCTTCGATGGCACTACCGCCGCAACCACCGAAGATCAGGAGGCGAGAGCAGACCTGCTCCGCTGGATCAGCCTTCACTTCAATGACAATGGAAGCGCAAATGCCGCCTAAGGCCATAACGCATCTTGCGCTGCGACGACGTCGGCTCAGACGATCCCCGCACCCAAGCCGACTGGTTTGCGCTCCTGTGCTTTGCGCCTCCGAAACTGGCTGAGGCGATAGGTTTCGAGCGCATCGATAGCCCCGCCCGCCTCTGCACGCGCCTTGGCGATGATGGGGCCGACGTCGACATTATAGGCGCGGCGCAGCGTCTGAAACGCAATCATGGTGTCATTTGCTTCCTGCGCCGCGTGCAACGCCTCCCGGTCGACCAGCTGCGCCTTGGCAAAACACTGGGTGATCGCCTCCGCGCTTGAGAGCATGGACTCGATCGGGTCGGTCACATTGTGCGACTGGTCGATCATGTAGCTGGGGTTGAAACCATCCCGCGGGTCGAGTTCGGCTTCGACCAGTTCGTTAAACACAAGAAACAGCTGGTGCGGGTTGATCGAGCCGCTGTCCAAATCATCGTCGCCATACTTGCTGTCGTTGAAGTGGAACCCGCCGAGCTTCCCGAAGCGGTGGAGCCGGGCGACGATCTGCTCGATGTTCACATTGGGTGCGTGGTGACCCAGGTCGACGAGGCACTTGGCCTTGGGCCCCAGTTCCTGCGCGGCTAGGATCGAGCTGCCCCAATCGCTGATCACGGTCGAATAGAAAGCGGGCTCGAACATCTTGTGTTCGAGCAGCATCCGCCAATCATCAGGCAGCGCGGCATAGACCAGGGCAGCGGCCTCAAGATAGCGATCAAGACTGCGGCCCAAATCTTGCTGGCCGGGGAAGTTGGTGCCATCGCCCACCCAAACGGTGAGATCGGTCGAGCCGAGCTGGCGGCCGATTTCGATGCATTCGATGTTGTGCTCCACCGCCTGCAGGCGAGTGGCTTCATCCTGCGCGGCGAGTGAGCCATTGGCGTAGGTATGCGTTTGCCCCGGCTGATCCTGAAACGTGTTCGAATTGACCGCATCAAAGCCAAGGCCGAGGTGTGCCGCCTCTTCGCGCAGACCGGCGTAATCGCTGACATTGTCCCAAGGAAAATGAGGGCTGACGCGCGGCGTGACCCGGCTCAGCTGCTGGATGACCGCGCAATCTTCCAGCTTCTCGTGGATGTTGGTCGGTTCGCCAGGGATCGGAAACTTGGCAAAGCGCGTCCCACCGCGCCCTGCACCCCATGACGGCACCGCCACCGAGAAGCCCGCGACCCGCGTCTTGATCGCGTCGATATCGATCCCGCCGCGAGCGAGCTTGCGGCCGAGCGCGGCGTAATCTTCCTCCAAAGCCTCGGTCTGGGCAGCGTTCATTTCAGCGATCAAATCGGCGCTGATAGGCAGGTTGGTCATCGCTTTTATCCTCTCCCTCGATGCCTCAGCGTGTGAAGGCCTGGGCGTTGCCAGCATCGACATTGATCATGTTGCCGGTCGATTTTGCGCTCATGTCCGAGCCTAGGAAATAGACCGCTTCGGCGATGTCTTCGGGTAGGACGTCGCGCTTCAGCATGGAACGCTGACGGTAGTGTTCTTCCAGTTCCTTACCGCTGTCGATTCCGTGGGCGCTGGCGCGTTCCTTGCGCCAGTCGCCGTCCCAGATCTTGCTGCCCTTGATCACGGCATCGGGGTTCACGGTGTTAACGCGGATGCCGTGAGGTGCGCCCTCCAGCGCAAGGCAGCGCGCTAAGTGGTTTGCCGCTGCCTTGGCGCTGGCATAGGCACTAGCGTTGGCGGCGGCAGCGACGCCGTTTTTCGAGCCGATGAACACGATCGAAGCCCCGCCCTGTGACTTCATCCGCTTCATCAGCGGCCAGGCGGCCTTGGCGGTGAGGAAATAACCCTGCGCCAACACATCGTAGTTGCGGTTCCACAGCTCGATCGTGGTTTCCTCGATCGGTGCGGATGCTGCAATCCCCGCGTTTGCCACGAGAATATCGAGCCCGCCGAACTCGCGCGCGGCGACTGCGATCGCGGCCTCGACCTGCGCCTCGTCGGTCACGTCACACATTGCAGTGCGCACCACGTCTTTGCCGAACTGCCTGGCAAAGCCTAAACGCACTTCTTCCATTGCATCACCAGCGCGGTCCGCCAGCACCACGCAGGCGCCATCGCGCAGCAGGCGCGCAGCAGTTGCGGCGCCAATCCCGCCCGCGCCGCCAGTTACCAGCGCGATCTTGCCGACCAGCGGTTTGGGCGCGGGCATGCGCTGCAGCTTGGCTTCCTCAAGCAGCCAATATTCGATGTCGAAGGCTTCCTGCTCATCCAGCGCGATGTAATCACCAATCGCCTCGGCCCCGCGCATCACGTTGATGGCGTTACCATAAAACTCGCCCGCGAGCCGCGCGGTGGTCTTGTCGGTGGCAAAGGTGATGCGGCCGACCCCCGGCACCAGAACCACCACCGGATTGGAGTCGCGGATCGCGGGCGAGTTCACGCGTTTGCAGCGCGCGTAATAGCCCGCATACATGTCGCGATAATCAGCGATCTGCTGCTCCAGATAGGCATCATCCTGCAAGCGCGCCGGATCGAGCGTCAGCGGCGCGATCTTGGTGCGCAGGAAGTGATCCGGGCACGACGTGCCCAGCGCGGCAAGGCGTTCAAAGTCTGCTGAACCGGAGAACTCCAGTGCCTCCGCATCGTCGGAGAAATCGCCCAGCTTGGTGCGCGCACCGGTCATGAAACCGCGCAGGCGTGGCATCAGGTCAGCCGCGATTGCGGCGCGCTCAGGATGTGGAGGCACCTTCTGCCCACCAAATGCCGGCTTGCCAGCCATCTTACCGTTCAGGTAGTTTGCCGCATCGGCAATCAGCTGGACCGTATGTTCGTAACAGGCCTTGGCGCTGTCAGCCCAGCAGATGATCCCGTGGCCGGCCAGCATCACACCGTGCACGTGCGGATTCGCCGCGACATAATTGCGCAGCATCACCCCCAGCGTGTAGCCGGGGCGCTTCCACGGCAGCCAGCCGATTTTCCCGCCCCAGATGTCCTGCGTCGCCGCCTCCCCGCCAGACGACGCCGCCAGCGCGATGATCGCATCGGGGTGGACGTGATCAACATGGGCGAAGGGCAGCAGCGAGTGCAGCGGCGTGTCGATGCTCGCCGCGCGCGCATTCAGGTTGAAGGTGCAGTGGGGCAGATAACCAACCATTTTGTCGTCATCATCCGGCCCCGCATAATGCGCCTCCAGACCCAGCAGCTTTGCCTGATAAAGCGTGGCAAACCCATCGAGCTTCATCGAGCCGATGTCCCCGCCGGATCCCTTGACCCACAGTACTTCAACTGCCGCGCCGGTCAGCGGATCGGTCTCGGTGAGCTTGGCCGAGGTATTGCCGCCGCCGTAGTTGGTGACCGTCAGATCGCTGCCGAGCAGGTTGGAGCGGTAAAGCAGCAGCTCGGCCGGGCCGAGTGTGGCAGCGTGGGCATCGTCCCAGCGGCTCGAAGGAACGGCAAACGGAAGAGCAGCGGCGAAAATCGGGGTTTGCGCGTTCATGGCGATCCTCGGACATGGGCGGGCGACGGGAATGCCGCTGTGGGAGTACCCATAACAATTGGATTGCAATTGATCAATAATGATTGGTAATGATCATTTCAGATTATCTGGGAGGGGGAAGTGCGGGCAGGTTCAACCATCGTCATCGACCTCGGCAAGACGCTGAGCAAGGTGAGCCTGTGGGATGCGGACGGGCACATGCTCGACCGCCAGGTGCGCCCCAATGCCCCGGTCGAGGTGAACGGCATCAGGCGGCTCGATGCGCCCGGGATCGGCGAATGGCTGATCGAGTCGCTGGGACATTATGCGGGGCACCCCGTCACTAGGATCGTCCCGGTGGGCCATGGTGCGGGGGTTGTGGCGCTAATTGATGAAGCCTTGGCCTTCTTGCCACTCGATTACGAACAGGACGTTCCGCCTGCCTACTTCGCCGCATACCGCAGGGAGCGCGATCCTTTCGCGATCACTGGCTCACCTGCCCTGCCCGACGGGCTGAATATCGGCAGCCAGTTGTGGTGGCTCGAACGCCTTGAACCTGACGCCATGGCCCGCGCCACCTTGCTCCCCTGGGCGCAGTACTGGGCGTGGTTCCTGACCGGCACCGCAGTGAGCGAAGTGACGAGCCTTGGCTGCCATTCCGATTTATGGGCCCCGCAGGAGGGCGATTTCTCGCTAATGGCAAAGCGGCTCGGGTGGGCTGAGCGGTTTGCGCCGCTGGTTGGGGCTGGCGATGTGGTGGGCACATTGCGGGAAGAGATTACGGAACGCACCGGCCTTTCTGCGCAGGTGCGGGTGCTGGCGGGCCTGCACGATTCAAACGCCGCGCTGCTGGCCGCGCGTGGCTTTTCCGAGATCGCCGACAACGAGGCCACGGTGCTGTCGACCGGCACCTGGTTTGTCGCTATGCGCCTGCCTGCCACCCCGGTTGCCACTGCCGATTTGCCTGAAGCGCGCGATTGCCTCGTCAATGTCGACGTCGTCGGACGCCCGGTCCCCTCGGCGCGGTTCATGGGCGGGCGAGAGATCGAAACCCTGATCGAGCGTGATACGCGCCGGGTGGACATCAAGCCCGATCAGCCCGCACTGCTCGCCGCTGTGCCGCAAGTGCTCGCGCATCCCCGGGTGATCCTGCCCACACTCGCCCGCGGCTTTGGCCCGTTCCCGGACAGCACATTCGAGTGGATCAACCGCCCCACAAGCTGGGACGAACGGCGCGCGGCGGCGAGCCTTTATGCCGCGCTGGTGGCAGATACCGCGCTCGATCTGATCGGATCATCCGGGCGGCTGATCATCGAGGGCCGATTTGCTGAGGCCGAAGTGTTTGTCCGTGCGCTCGCCACCTTACGTCCTGACACCGCAGTGTTCACTGCCAATGCCCACAATGACGTGTCCTTTGGCGCCTTGCGGCTGATCGAGCCCCGACTTGCGCCATCAGGCGAACTCGTGCGCGTCGAGCCGCTCCCCCACGACATTGCTCCCTATCGCGCGCGCTGGCACGCCGAAGTTGCTGCCGCTGCCAAGAGGCCAACCGCATGATCGCCGCCTCCATCGCCGACTTCCGCGAACTCGCCCGCCGCCGCCTGCCGCACTTCCTGTTCGAGTATATCGACGGCGGCTCCTACAGCGAGACGACGCTGCGCCGGAATGTGGACGACTTGCGCGATATTGCCCTGCGCCAGCGGGTGCTGCGGGATGTTTCAGCGTTCGACCTGTCGACGGAACTGTTCGGCCAGAAGCTGAGCCTGCCGGTGATACTGGGCCCCGTCGGCCTTGCCGGGATGAATGCCCGGCGGGGCGAGTGTCAGGCGGTGCGGGCTGCGGAAACGGCCGGGGTGCCATTCACCTTGTCGACTGTCTCGGCCTGCGGCTTGGGCGAGGTGGCGTCGGCTGCCAACAGGCCCTTCTGGTTTCAGCTCTACATGACCCGCGACCGCGGCTTCATGCGCGAATTGCTCGCCGAAGCGCGCGAGGTGGGTTGCTCGGCGCTCGTCTTCACGGTCGATATGCCGGTGCCGGGGAGCCGATACCGCGACTACCACTCTGGTCTTGCCGGAGCGCCGGGCCTCAAAGGCGCAATGCGGCGCACATTGCAGGGCGCTATGAAGCCGGGATGGGCGTGGGACGTGGGGGTGATGGGCCGCCCGCATGGGCTTGGGAATGTGATGCGGAAGCTTGAAGGGCGCACCGGGATCGAAGACTTCTTCGCGTGGATGCGCAACAACTTCGACAGCTCGATTGCTTGGAAAGACCTAGACTTCATCCGCTCGGAATGGCGCGGGCCGCTGATCATCAAAGGTCTGCTCGATGCCGAGGATGCGGTGGAGGCGGCGAATCTCGGTGCTGACGGGATCATCGTGTCGAATCACGGCGGGCGGCAGCTCGACGGGGTGCCATCCACCGCGCGCGCACTTCCGGCAATTACCGATGCTGTGGGCGAGCGGCTGACGGTGCTCGCTGATGGCGGGGTGCGGTCAGGGCTCGACGTCGTGCGTCTGCTGGCGCTGGGGGCGAAGGGCGTTCTGCTCGGGCGGCCATGGGTCTTTGCGCTTGCCGCGCAGGGCCAGAAGGGCGTCGAGCATATGCTCCGCCTGATCGAGGCCGAGATGCGCGTCGCCATGACACTGACCGGGGTGAACTCGATTGCTGACATCGACCGGTCGATCCTCGTGCCAGAGGCTGGCCAGTACGGCGCAGGCCGTTCATAAGCGCAGCGCGAAAGGATTATGGCTCCAATGCACGCAGCAGAACGGCAGAAGCGGATTTTAGAAGCGCTGCGGCCGACCGGCTTTGTCAGCTACCGCGATCTTGAAATCCTGCTCGATGCCTCGCCCGCAACGATTCGCCGCGATCTGGCGCGGATGGACGATGAGGGCGCGATCGCCCGGGTGCACGGCGGGGCTAAGCTCCCCGATAGCGGCAATGCAAGTCTGCTCGGCACGCCCTTCGATCAGAACATCACCCGCCACCTTTCCGCCAAGCAGGCTATCGGAAAAGCCGCAGCGATGCTGTGCGCGCCGGGCGAAGGGGTGATGATCGACGGCGGCACCACCACCTTGCAGATGTGCCCCCACCTCGATGGGCTCGGCCTTCAGGTGCTCACCAATTCGCTCCACATCGTCAACGCGCTGCTGCCGCAGGCGGGCACGCGCATCCTGCTGCCTTCGGGCGCGGTGTTCCGCGAGCAGAACATCATCCTTGCCCCCGCCGGCGAGGATTCCATGCCCCGCTTCCACGCGCCGCGCCTGTTCATGGGCGCGGCAGCGGTCGGCCCGCAAGGCGCGATGCAGGCCGATCCCGTGCTTGTCGCCGCCGAACGCCGCCTGATTGACCGAGCCGACGAGGTCATCCTGCTTGTCGACAGCTCCAAGTTCGTCTCGCGCTCGGGCACGATCGTGTGCGGACTGGACGAGGTTGACATTCTGATTACCGATGCTGGGATCGATGCAGTGAGCCGGGCGATGATAGAACGGGCGGGGACGCAGCTAATCATCGCCTGAAGGTGCGTTGAGAATTACTCAGACCCGAGGCAGTAGCATGTCTTGGTTGCTTTTCGCCGGATGCGTTGGGACGATATCCTAGGTAAGGCTCATGGCAGGCATTATGGAATTCGTTCGCAGCGTCCTGACCGTACTACCGCTGGTCAGTTCGTGTAGCAAAACAAGAAGTACGGACACACCAAGTACCTGCCCAAGGGAGCGAAGCCTCACTTCATCGTCGCCTGCCTTCATGATCACGGTCAGAATGACAAGCCAGCCGGTCGCATGTCCTAAAGGGATCGCTCAACGGACACTTTTGGCCGAACAGAGGTCGGACCCCCTGCCCTCTGCAATTCTGGCATGCTGCCTCTCTCAATAGAGTGGTACGCCTTATCATCTCAAACAGGGGCCTGATCCGTGGCGCTGTGAGGCGGTTCAAACCACGAGGCCCGAGGGAGCCTATTACGACATGTGCGCCCCGCATAGGTTCGCCCAAATGCCGCTAACTCCCTCCCTCAGCGACGGATTGAATCCAAGCGTTGATCTCGGCTTCCACCCAGACCGAGCACTTCGGTCCAAGCGCGCGGCATTTGGGAAAACGTCCCTCGCTCATGCGCTGATAAATAGCTGAGCGACGAAGCCCAACCCGCTCCATGACCTCAGGCAAACGCAGGAGACGCGATGGGCCTGCGCTGGCAGGTTCGATTCTAGCGGCGGCGGTGGCGCTACATTCAACGGTTTTGTGATTTGCAGTCATTGACGGTCCAGTCGGGTTATTGGCTCGGTCCCCTCCGAGTTGCCCTGCTTCAGCGTGTCAGCGACATGGCGATGTCGCGATTGGCGAGGTCATCGATATGCCTGGCGAGCAGTTTGGCCACGAGCTGCGAGGTGCCGCTAGCCCAGCGCGGTCTCAGGTCATCGACCCGGCGCCCGAGCGTGCGATCAAGTTGCCCCGGCAAGCTGGTGATGAATTCGTCAAGGAATGCCCCCATTTCGCGGTGCATCCATTCGCAAGCCAGCGCTTCGTCTCCGGCCAATGTCAGCACGATCACGGCATGGGGCGAAACACCGCAGACCTCCAGGAGACGAACAGCGCGGTCAATGCTGATAGCGCGCTCACCCCGCATGACCTTCAGCATTGTTTCGCGGTGGATCCCGGCCTCATTGGCGATCTGGTGCTTCGGCTTGTCGGCGGTTTCGATGGCGTGCGTGATGACGCGCGCAAGGCTGGCATTCGTATCAAGGGCAGACTGATGCATGGCGACGACTCCTGTCATTGAGCAAGTGAGTCGAAGGCATATCGCGCACGCGGCGTATAAGAAAGAAAATAGAACATATATCGAACATCTCGTTTCTAGGATGGATTATCGTAGGACACGATTCGTCGGAGAATACCGACAGAGTGGATGGTACAGATCGACCTCTATCGACGCTATACCCACTGATCATGTGGTAGAATCTGGCTAGGCCCATTTCGGTGCGTCCATATGTATCCGGCCAATGGCACGCTGAACACGCCAGACTTCCTACACGCATTTCCTAGATGCATAGAGAACACACAGCGAACGCAAGAACGCTGTTCCACCCTCCCAGACGGAGTTCTCTTATGCAGTCCCTCACCTTTCCCCGCCGCGCCGCCGCATGCCCTCAGCGCGCCTCCAAATTCGACCGGGCGATGCGCCTCGCCATCCCTGCGCTCATTGCCGGCCTCGCAGCAGGCGCAGCCTATGCCGGCGCTGACACGACCTTCGATCCCGCGCTCACGCAGTTCACCAATTTCCTCGAAGGCTCGGGCGGCAAGATCATCACAGTCCTCAGCCTTGCGGGTGGTCTTATCGGCCTTGCCTCGGGCCGCTTTTCGCTCGGGCAGGTCGCTGTTCCGGTGGGTGTCGGCATCGGTGTCGGCACGGGCGTTCCGATCGTCACCTCGGTCGTGACCGCGGTCATCTGACGCATCGGGCACGGGAAGGCAGCATCGCCATGAAGGATCCCTACATCATCCCGCGCAGGCTCGACGATCCGGAGCTCATCGGTTTCTGGACCATCGACGAGTTTGCCGGGATGATCATCCCCTTCACCTGGGGCATTCTCAGTCAGCATATCTTTATCGGCATTATCGTTGCTTTCGGCGCCTGGTTCGCGCTGCGAAAGGCAAAAGCAGGACGCGCCAGCTCCTGGGTAGCCCATGCCGCATATTGGTATCTGCCGGCCGGAATTCTCGGGCTGAAAGCGACGCCGCCTTCCCACTGCCGCCTGCTTGCCGGTTGAGGGGAGACATCCATGTTTGCCGACATTTCTCATGAGCGCCAGCAGACGCTGCTGCGCCAGCGCAACCTGTTTGCGTTGACCAGCGCAGGACTCGGTATTGCGCTGGTGATCACCGCTGGCCTTGCCGCCACAAGGGATCGCGAAGTCGTTCTGCTCCCGACCCTTCCCAGCACGCTGACCGTCAGCAGTGCCGGGGTCGAGGCGGACTATCTCGAGCTCGTCACCCGCGACACCGCGCTCGTTCTTCTCAATCGCAGCCCCGAGGGCCTCGATTACTGGATGGCCGAGATTTTGAAGCTCGCGGACCCTGCAAGCCACGGTCAGCTGAAGGCCGATCTTGTCCGGATCGTTGCCGAACAGCGCGGCTCGGACGTCACCCAGGCTTTCGTGATCCGCTCGATGACGGTCGATCCCAAGGCGCTCACCTCGGAAGTGACCGGCACGCTCAAGACCTTTGTCGGCGCGCAGGTCATCGCCAGCGATGATCGCCGGTTCCGCTTCCACTGGACCTATCGCGGCCTTCGCCTCGCGCTCGCCGGGTTTGCCCAGGTTCCCACCGACAAACAGATGAAGGAGGCCAAGTGATGGCTTGCCAACCCCTACGCCGCAGTCACCGCGCAGCGCTCTGCTCGGCCGCACTGCTCGCTCTTGGCGCCACCAGCGCAAAGGCAGCGGACCAGTTCCGGCAGGCCGCCGACGGCTCGAGCATCGAATGCGCGGTCTCGGCGCGCGAGCTCACCCGCTTTGCGCTGATCGACGATCAGTTTGCCAGCGTCTCGAAGATCTCGAGCGGCACGCCCTACAATGATTTTGCGGTGACCAACGAGCCGCTGCGCGGCGACATCTATGTCTCGGTCCCCGAGACCTTTGCTGCCCGTAGCATCAGCTTCTTTGCCACGACCCGCAAAGGCTATGTCTACAAACTTGCCTGCAAGATCGAGCCGATCCCGGCCGTCCAGGTCTTCATCGCCAACCCGGCGATTGCGCAAGGCAAGGCGGCGGATTGGGAGCGCGAGACCCCGCTTTCAACGAGCGCAGTGCGCCTCATCCAGGCGATGGCCAATGACCAAACGGTCGATGGGTTCGAAGTCCGGCAATCTGCCAATCCGCCGGCACGCGTGGGCGATCTCGAGGTCCAGCTGATCGCCGACTACCGCGGCGCGAGCCTCGCCGGAAAGGTCATCCGCATCGCCAATCGCGGCTCGCGAAGCGTGACGCTGGCTGAGCGCGACATTGCCCCTGCCGACACGCTGGCGGTGACCATCGTCGATCCTGAACTCGATCCGGGCAGCAGCACGACGGCCTTCATCGTCGGCACGAACGGAGGGTCCGAACAATGAGTGATACGTCACCCGCACCTGCCTCGCATCCGGAACAAACGGAACACCCCGCACCTTCGCCGGTCACCGAGCTCAATGCCCGCACTGCGCGTCGCCAGAAGCTGCTGATGGGCGCAATCGGTGCTCTCGTCCTGATGGGCGGCAGCTGGTTCATTCTTGGCGGCGACGACAAACCCGCCAGAGGTGATCCTGACGCTGCACAGACCATCGATACTGCTGGCATCGTCAACCGCGACCTCGCCAACCGCGAGTTCGTCGCGACCTACAGCAACAGGATCGATGCGGTAACCCGCGAGCAGAAGGCGCTGCGCGATGCCAGCGTACCCCGCAGCGAGATCGAAGAGCAGCTGGCAGCGCTCAAGGCCGAGAACCAGGCGATGCGCACCGACGGGCAGGCAGCGATCGATGCAATCTCGGCGGAGAATGCCGAGCTCAGAACCCGGCTCGCCAGCCAGCCGCCCGCCCCGCCCCCTGCTGCCCCGCCGCCGGCCTATGGCCCGCATGCGGGAGGCTACGACGCTCGCGGCAGCGCGGCCGCGACCACCCGGTCTGCCAGTGCAACGAGCGAGAACGCCGTTCCCGCCTTCGCGCCCGGCGAGGTCAAGCTGATGAGCTTTGCCTCGGAGAAGGCAGGCCCTGCGGGACCGCGTACGGCGAGGCCCGAGACGCCGCCTGTCGTGGTCGAGGACTCCCCCGACTATCTGCCGCCCAATTCCTATGCGCCGGCGCGTGTGATCGTGGGCGTCGATGCCTCGGCAGGGGTATCGAGCCAGACCGATCCGCTCCCCGTGGTGCTGCGGATCACGGGCCCGGCGCGCTCGGTGATGCAGAACGGCAAGGTCCTGACGACGCGGATCGAAGGCTGCATCGTCAACGGCGCCGCGCGCGGCGATCTCTCGTCCGAGAAGGTCTATGTGAAGCTTGCCCGCATGACCTGCGACCAGCCCGGTGGCCGGGTCGCTGTCAGCGAGGTCAAGGGCTTCATCAGCTTTGCCGGCAAGTCGGGTGTGCGTGGACGCGTGGTCAGCCGCGAAGGCAATCTCGTCAGTCAGGCGCTCCTTGCAGGGATCGTCGGCGGGTTCGGACGCGGGTTCTCGGCCAACGCCAATGGCATCTTCGCAGGCCAGGTCGGCACGGGCCAGCAGCGCGAGGCACTCTCGGCCACCGACATTCTGGCAGGCGGCCTCGGCCAAGGGGCGGGCGAGGCTGCCGATACGGTCAGCCGTTACCTCATCGAGCGCGCAGAACAATACCAACCCGTCGTCGAGATGCCGACCGGCATCTCAGTCGAGATCGTGTTTCTCGACGGCGTCTTCGTGAGGAATTCCCAATGATCAGCGATACAAACTCCCTCCCCCACAAGCGGCGCACCCGCTGGATCAAGCCTGCAGCCGGTATTGCCGGGGTGATCGCCCTCTCGGCCGCCACGGGCTGGGCCGTCGCCAGCCTCGCCTCGCCCATGAAGGCACCGGATACAGACACCGTGCGGGCGGCCCTCAAGCTGCGCCTGCCCAAGACCCCGATCGACCGGATCGCCTGCGAGGGTCTCGGCGGCCTGTGCGAAGTCGCCTCCAAGTCGACGCTGTTCTACGTCGATCGGGCGGCGCGCTACCTCGTGATTGGCCGAGTCTATGACATGGAAGCGCGTCAGGATCTGACGGCGGCCCGGCTGCTTGAACTCAACCCTGACCTTCTGACGGCGGGCGCGCCCCGATCTGCAGCAGCCGAAAAAGCCCCACAAGCTGCGGCGCGCACGGCCCCCAGGAAAGTCTCGCTCGCGGGTCTTCCGGCCAATGGCGCGATCACCTGGGGCCCTGTCAACGGGCCAAAGGTGGTGGTCTTCTCCGATTTCCAGTGCGGCT
>JBIKSA010000014.1:0-44738 GCA_044348875.1 Erythrobacter sp.
CCTCAAGCCAGGCGGTGCGCGGATCGCCTGTCATCCGCCATGCCAGCGCCAGATAGGGCCACAGCGCCATCGCGCCGGGCAGGCCAAGGCGCGGTTGCAGCAGGGCGGCGGCGGCTTCGGCGTGGTTGGCGCGGATCAGGTGGCGCGCGTGCATCCACGCAGCGTTCGCATCATCGGGCGGCCCGGCAGCGGCAAAGTGCTGGTCAGCCTCGGCGAGTGAACCGGTTTCCGACGCAACGTGGCCGGCCAGTAGGGCGAGCCAGACTGGCGTCCCCAACTCAGCACGCGCGGCAGCGATGGCCTGCCCCGCGCAGGCCAGATCGCGGGCCTGCAAGGCGAGCGAAATGGCGAGGTGGTGAAGCTCGGGCGATTGCGGCAACCGCACGAGGGCCTGCGTCACGCTGGCGAGCGGGTCCTGCCCGACCTGTGCGGCGAGAATGGCGCGGCTGCGATGGCCGTCAAGCCACAGCGGATTGGCGGCAAGGATGCGGGTGAGCAGGGCAATGCCCTCATCGGCGCGTCCCTCGGCCAGCATAGCGGCGGCCTGCCCTGTCAGGATGGTCCCGTCCTGGGGTGCAAGCGGTGCCGCAGCGGCGAACAGGTCGGCAGCGGGCAGGCCAGCTTCCAGCGCGGTGCGGGCGCGGGAATGGGCGATCAGTCCGTCGCGCGGGGCAAGCCCGGCGGCGGCGCGGAAGGTTTCGTAAGCGGTCAGGCTTTCGCCGCAGGCCCGCGAAGCGAGGCCGAGCAGCTGCTGTGCCTGTGCGCTTCCCGGATGGCGCGCTGCGAGTTCGCGCGCGCGGGGGAGCAGGAGTTCGGGAAAGTCGGCATTGATCAGCGGCACGCCAGCGCCCAGCGCGGCGGCGGGATCGTCAAGGGGGAACTGGGCGATCCGGGCAAGAGCTTCGGCGTGTTTCAAGCGGGCAGGTTCCCCAAACGAAAATGGCGGGCCTTTCGGCCCGCCATCTCGTGTCTAGCGACAGCGACGCTTAGAAATCAAGCGTCACGCCAGCGAACAGGTAGCGACCAAGCGCGTCATACATCTGCGCGTAGACGTTGCCGTTGCACGAACCCGCCGGGCAAGCCTGCGAGCCGGTTGTCTGCGGCGCCTTGTCGAACACATTGTTCGCGCCGAGGACGAAGTTGAAGTTGTCCCCTGCATCCAAGGTGAGTGTCAGGTCGAAGTAGTTGACGGCGTCGAAGCCTGCAACACCCGGACGAGCCACCCCGCTCGGCGCCGGACCCGTGCCACCCGCGTTGCGCAGGTTGGTGTTGGTCGACACGGCGTCCAGATCGACGCTGGCGAAGTGACGCCAACGCACCGAGGCACCGATCCCGTTGCGGAAGTTGAAGCCGAGACGGGCCTGGTGGCGCCACTCGGGGTTCGGCTGGCCGCAAACGTTGCCGTACAGACCGACGCAGTCGAAGGTCTGGTCGGTGCCGGGAATCGACACACCCGTGTCGCTTTCCAGCGTGTCGAGGTAGGTGCCCAGGAAGTTGAACGTCAGGGTGCCCAGATCGCCGATTTCGGTGCTGTAGTTGACCTGGGCGTCGATACCCGCGGTCGAGAAGCCACCGATGTTCTGGGTCACGTCAGTCGTGAAGCCAGCCGCCGAACGCCACAGCGAGCCAGTCGGGTCACGGTTGATGAGGCCGCAGAAGAACGGATCCGCCGTCGCGGTACAGGCCGCAAGGATGGTGTCCGCACCGATGCCGCCGATCGCACCCGAAATGTCGATGTTGAAGTAATCGACGCTTGCGGTGAAGCCCGGCAGGAAGGTCGGGGTGATCACCGTGCCCACAGTGTAGGTGTCGGCCACTTCCGGGTTAAGGTTGGCGTTACCGCCGCCGAACGAGTTGTACTGGTCAGCCGGGTTCGGAGCGACGAACTGGCCGACCGCCAGACCCTGCGCACGGCAGCCGGCGTCCGCTGCCGAGATGACGAAGCCGGCGCAGGGATCGGACGAACCGCCCAGACCGACCTGGTTCGGAGCGAACAGATCCTGCACCGTCGGCGCACGCACCGCCCGGTTGTAGCCGCCGCGGATGCGGAAGTCGCGGATCGGAGCGAACTCACCTTCGATCTTGTAGGTGTCGGTGTTCACGCCTGTGCTGTAGTCCGAATAGCGGTAGCCGCCGGTGACGGTGAAGTCATAGACCCAGCTGTCCTGCGCGATCGGAATACGGACTTCGGTGAAGAATTCCTTCACGTTGAAGCTGCCCTGAACCGGCAGGGTCGCCGCACCCTGACCAGCGAGGTCGCCGGTGCTGAACGCGGTGTCCGAGTTGAACTCCAGGCTTTCCTTACGGTATTCGGTACCGAACACCACGTCGACGCCTTGGTCGGACCAGGGGGTCTTGAGGCCATACTCACCCAGCGAACCCGACAGGAACGCGTTGGCGACCTGCTGGCTCACGACGCCGCGCGAGAAGCCCGGGGTCGAGAGGTAGGCCACCGAAGCCGCGCTCGGCGCGACGGTGCCCGGCGAGAAGATGTCCCACGGCACGCAGTTCGGATCCGAACCGTCGAGGGTCGAACGGCACACCGGAGTCCCGCCCGGACCGGTCACGACGTCGAGCGCACGGTTGAGACGGCTGACCGAGAAGTCGTTCAGGTAGGTCTGGTTGTAGTTGTTGCGACCATACTGGTAGAACGCATCATACGACCATGCCGGCGACAGATCGCCCTTCACACCGATGACGGCGCGATAGGAGACGTGCTGAAGATCGTCCTGACGGGGGCCGCCTTCCACGTTACGACGCAGGATCTGCGCGAAGCCGCGGTTGTAGGTGCCGCCGGTCAGCGGGTCGATGAAGTTGAACGGAGTGGTCGGCAGCAGCGGCTCGCCGAGGCCACGGGCCGTGCGGGCGGCGTTTTCGGCGGCGACATTGCCGGTCAGGATGAAGGCGTTACCCGGCAGCGGGCTGACGAGCAGGTTGGCGCTGTTGCAAAGTGCTGCGCGTTGGGCTGCACCCAGCAGCGGGTTGTCGCAGTTGATGGCCGTGGTGTTGCCGAAATTGCCCGACGGAGCGATCTGGGCGACCGTACGGTCGTCCATGAACATGAACTCCATGTAGGGCTTGATCGCGCTCGAGATTTCGTAGTCGGCGAACAGACCGGCGGTGTATCGCTCGTCCGGGCGCTGGAAGTAGTTCAGCGGGCCGAAGTTGAACGCTGTGAAGCCCGGCTGCAGCGTGCGGCTGGCACCGAACTGCGCCAGCGTCGAGGTGAAGTCAGCGCCGAAGCCTTCGTTGTAGAAGACGGTGCCGTTCGCCGAGGTGGCCGAACCACCGCAGTTATACGCACGGCCCAGCGTGGTGGTTGCCGCAACCGTGTTGGCCGAGAGCGAGCAAGCCGAGTAATCGCGACGAGCCTGAAGCACCGGGTCGATCTTGCGGTAGCCCATGTAGGCAGTGACGCGGCCGCGGCCATCGTCAAAGCTGCTGCCGAACGCGATGGTGCCGTCAAACGTGCCGCCATCGGTGACCATGCCGGTCGGGTAGCCGAAGCCGCGCGCGTCATTGGCGCCGCGAACGTCGGACGAGGCACGGTTGTTGTGGTTGTAGACGCCGTAGTTGGCGTTGATCTTGAAGCCTTCGAAATCCGTGTCGAGCACGAAGTTCACAACGCCCGCGACCGCGTCGGCACCATAAACCGACGATGCACCGCCGGTCAGCACGTCCACGCGCTCGATCAGAGCGGCGGGGATCATGTTGATGTCGGCAGCCGAAGTCGACGGCGTGCCGGGCGCGAGGCGACGGCCATTGACCAGCACCAGCGTACGCTCGGAACCTAGGCCGCGAAGGTCGAGGGTCGCCGTGCCGGACGCGCCGTTGGCGATGTTGCCGCCCTGACCAGCAAACACCTGCGGCAGCGAGTTGATGAGATCTTCGACGCGGGTCGTGCCGGTGAGGGCGAATTCTTCCGCGGTCACAACAGTGACCGGGCTGGCCGATTCAAGGTTCGGCGAGCGCAGACGCGTACCGGTGACGACAATCGCCTGACCGGTTTCTTCGCTGGCTGCGGCAGTATCAGTGGTAACATCGGCATCCTGCGCAAAGGCAGGTGCGGCGACGGTGAGCGCGATAACGGCGGTTGCCGCACCGGCTTTCAGAAGCGCGTGCTTCTTCATGGTGGTCTTCTCCTTCTGGTTTGACCCAGTCAATTGACACTTCAAACGTCAAGGGCGTTTGACAAAAACCGCCAAACAGCCCCCTCCGGCGATGTCCGATGGGCCAAGTGCGAGGGCGGTGCAAAGCCTTGTCGCGGCAGAGCGGCGCTTTGCATCTGCAATGTATTATATCTGCAACACCTTGCATATCGCTCTTTTGGCTCGAGCGATGGACTCCGCGATCATTTTGATCGCTTGATTTGGGCTCGCCCCTTGAATAGGCGGGGCGGGAAGCGAGTGGCGATGCGCAACTGAATTGATCGTGCGCAAACGCTGCGGGGCTAAGGAAGAGGAGAGGTTCATGACCACAGCTTACATTGTCGAGGCCGTCCGCACTGCTGGTGGCCGCCGCGGCGGCCGTTTAGCCGGGGTTCATCCGGTCGATCTGCTTGCCAAGTCGCTCGATGCGATTGTTGAGCGCAGCGGAATCGATCCCAAGGCGATCGACGACGTGGTGACCGGCTGCGTCAGCCAGGCGGGCGAACAGGCGATGCAGGTCGGGCGCATGGGCGTGCTGGCCTCCAAGCTGCTCCCGCAATCGACCCCCGCCGTCACCATCGACCGCCAGTGCGGTTCCAGCCAGCAGGCGATCCAGTTCGCCGCGCAGGCCGTGATGAGCGGGACGCAGGACGTGGTGATCGCCAGCGGCGTCGAAAGCATGACCCGCGTGCCGATGGGATCGAATGTCACGCTGCACATGAAGGAAGGGCTCTACGCCAAGGCGGCTGGCCTCGAAGAGAAGTTCCCCGGCATCAACTTCAGCCAGTTCATGGGCGCCGAGATGATCGTCCAGAAGCATGGCTTCACCAAGGATGATCTGGATCGCTTCGCCTTTGAAAGCCATCAGCGGGCGATTGCCGCAACCAAGGCCGGTGCCTTTGACCGCGAAATCGTCGCGGTAGAAATTGAGACGCCGGAAGGCATCCAGATGCACACTGTCGACGAAGGCATCCGCTTCGATGCGACGCTGGAAGGCATCGCGGGCGTGAAGCTGATCTCGCCCGATGGCGCGTTGACGGCAGCTTCGGCAAGCCAGATCTGCGACGGTTCGTCGGCTGTGCTGGTGGTTTCGGAAGCGGCGCTGAAGGCCCACGGTCTGACCCCGCTGGCGCGCATCCACAACCTCACCGTGACCGCGGGCGATCCCGTCATCATGCTCGAAGAACCGCTGTTCGCGACTGACCGCGCGCTGCAACGCGCCGGCCTCAGCATCGATGATATCGACCTTTACGAAGTCAACGAGGCGTTTGCATCTGTGCCGCTGGCATGGCTCAAGCACACCGGCGCGGACCCGGCGAAGCTTAACGTCCACGGCGGCGCGATTTCGCTGGGCCACCCGCTTGGTGCGAGCGGAACCAAGCTGATGGCGACGCTGGTCCACGGGCTGCACCGCCACGGCAAGAAGTACGGCCTCCAGACCATGTGCGAAGGCGGCGGCGTCGCCAACGTGACCATTATCGAGCGTCTTTGATCGCATCGGCCAACATCTGACCATCAGGAGAGAATAATGGAAGTTTCAGCCAACACCCCCGCCGTCGTCACCGGCGGTGCATCGGGCCTTGGTGCCGCCACGGCCCGCGCGCTGGCCGCCAAGGGCGCGAAGGTTGCGATCTTCGACATGAACGAAGAAAAGGGCGAAGCGCTCGCCGCGGAAATCGGCGGCGTTTTCTGCAAGGTCAACGTGACCAGCGACGAAGATGTCGACGCCGGTTTCGCCAAGGCGCGCGCAGCCCACGGGCAGGAGCGTATCCTGGTCAACTGCGCCGGGATCGGCAATGCAATCAAAACTGCCAGCCGTTCGAAGGAAGATGGCTCGATCAAGCACTTCCCAGTCAGCGCGTTCGACTTCGTCATTCAGGTCAACCTTATCGGCACCTTCCGCTGCATCGCCAAGTCGGCCGCAGGGATGCTGACCCTTGATCCGCTCGACGAGTTCGGTGAGCGCGGCGCGATCGTCAGCACCGCGTCGGTTGCCGGTGAAGACGGCCAGATCGGTCAGGCGGCCTATGCTGCTTCGAAGGCTGGCGTAATCGGCATGACCCTGCCCATCGCGCGCGACCTCATGAACGAAGGCATCCGCGTCAACACCATCCTGCCGGGCATCTTCGATACGCCTCTGCTGGCCGCTGCCCCGCAGAACGTGCGTGATGCGCTGGCCGCTTCGGTGCCGTTCCCCAAGCGGCTCGGCCTGCCAGTGGAATATGCCAAGCTCGCCATGACCATGATCGAGACCGGCTACTTCAACGGTGAAGACGTGCGCCTCGACGGCGCGATCCGCATGGCGCCGCGTTAAGCCCCAGATACCCGTGTTTCACGTGAAACCCCCGTGCAGCCGGGGTCTGGCAGGGCTCTATGGGGGGCTAACCGGGGTCTAACCCCTGTCTGGCGCCCCCTAGTCCTATCCAAAGGAAGCCCTCGCGTAAGCGGGGGTTTTCTTTTGCGCACGGCATGGCATCACAGACACAAATTGGAGAGGGACCTGCTCATGACGGAATATACCCAGATCATCGTCACCAAGGACGATGGCGTCGCTACGATCACCTTGAACCGCCCCGACAAGATGAACGCATACACCCGAACGATGGGGCAGGAGATCATCGCGGCGATGGATGATATCGACGCGGATGATGCCGTGCGTGCGGTAATCTTTACCGGAGCGGGCGAGCGGGCGTTCTGCGCCGGAGCGGACCTGACGCCCGAAGGCGGTGGGCAAATCTTCTCTGATCCGACCGAAGTGTCCGATCTGTCCGATCCCAAGGTGCGCGACGGCGGGGGGCTGCTGACGCTGCGGCTGTTTGAATCCAAAAAACCGCTCATTTCCGCATGCAACGGCGTGGCTGTGGGTGTCGGCGCGACCATGCAGCTTGCCATGGACATCCGCCTTGCGAGCAGCACTGCGCGTTACGGCTTTGTGTTCGCGCGGCGCGGGATCGTGCCGGAAGCTGCGTCAAGTTGGTTCCTGCCACGCCTTGTCGGCATCGCCCAGGCGTTGGAATGGTGTTACACCGGGCGGATCTTCGATGCCGATGAAGCCAAGGCGGGCGGTCTGGTGCGTTCGGTCCATGCGCCGCAAGATCTGCTCCAGGCCGCACAAGGCATCGCGCGCGAGATTGCCGACAACACCTCGGCCATTTCCGTGGCGATGACGCGGGCGATGATGTGGCGCCTGATGAGCGCCGATCACCCGATGGAAGCGCACAAGATCGACAGCCGCGCTATTTACCGCCTCAGCCGCGGGGCCGACGCGAAGGAGGGCATCGCCAGCTTCCTCGAAAAGCGCAAAGCCAAGTATCCCGGCAAGGTCAGCGCCGATATGCCCGATTTCTACCCGTGGTGGGATGAACGCCCCTATGAGTGACGTCGATGACGCCGGGGCCGGGACGGGGAATCTCGCGGGATTTCTACCCTACCAGCTCTCGGTCGCCTCCAACGCGGTTAGCGGTCTGATTGCTGAGCGTTATCGCAAGCGATTTGGGCTCAAGATTCCCGAATGGCGCGTGATGGCGGTGTTGGGCGACGCGGCGGCGCCGCGCGGGGCCATGACCCAGCGAGCGCTGACGGCCGCGACGGTGATGGACAAGGTGGCGGTCAACCGCGCGGTCAAGGTGCTGGAGGAGCGCGGGCTGGTCGCGCGGGTGCCCAATCCGGTCGATGGCCGCTCGCACCTGCTGGCGCTGACGGGCGAGGGGCGGGCGATCCATGGCGAAGTGATGCCCCTGGCCCGCGCGACCGAGCGCGAGTTGCTCGCCGGTCTTGCACCGGGCGAGGAAGCGATGCTGCGCCGCTTGCTGTCGGGACTGCGTGGGCGCGCGACAGGGCTGGCGAGTGATGCACGCGGAGGGCCGGAGCAGGACTAACCCGCTCCGGCCTCCACCGGCCGCCAGAATTGTCGTGCGGTCTTATTGGTTGTTCACAAGGTTGTCCGAGATCGAACAGGCCGCCGGGCCAAGGATGACGACGAACAGCGTGGGCAGAATGAACACGATCAGCGGCACAGTCATGATCGCCGGAAGACGCGCTGCCTTTTCCTCGGCGCGCATCATGCGTTCATTGCGGAATTCCGCCGACAGCACGCGCAGCGCCGAAGCGAGCGGGGTGCCGTAACGTTCGGTCTGGACCATGGTTGTCACCACGCCCTTCACGGCCTCCAGGTTCACCCGGTAGGCGAGGTTGTTGAATGCCATCCGGCGTTCATTGAGGAAGCTGAGTTCGATTGCCGTCAGGGCGAATTCGTCGCCCAATTCGGGATAGGCGCGGCCCAGTTCCTTGGCGACGCGGTTGAAGGCGGCATCGACCGTCAGACCGGCTTCGGCGCAGATCACCAGCAGATCGAGCGCGTCAGGCAGGCCCTTCTGGATTTCCTTGGTGCGTTTGGTCGCCTTGTTGGAAAGATACAGCTCCGGTCCCTTGTAGGACAGGAACACCGACATCGCGAAAGCGCCAAGCCGGGTCATCGGCCCCCAGTCGGGCCAGAATTCGACGACGTAGATGAGCAGGCCCATCAATCCGCCGACAATCACCGGCAGGATCGCCCGCAAGCCGATGATCAGGACTGCGAGTTCCTTGTTGCGATAACCCGCGTGCGCCAGCTTTTGCTGGATGATCTTGATCTGGCTGTCCTGCAGGACATTGAGCCGGTCGAGGCTGTTCTTGACCTTGTCGGTCGTATCGGTGCGGCGCACCAGCGAGTTGCGCTTTTTCGAGCCGGAAATGACAATCCCCGCCTTGAGCGCGTCACGCCGCGCCTCCAGCGCGCGGACGCGTCTGGCCATGGGATCGCGGATCGTGACGGCGGCGTAAATCGCCAGCACCACTGCGAAGGCGGCCATGCCGACCATTATGGTGCCGACAAGGATAACATCGAAGCCGAGCAGTGTCGGTCCGGCAGACTGATTGATCATGGTGCTCTGTCCCCTGCCGTCAGATCTCGAAGTTGACCATCTTGGCCATGATGAACACCCCGAGGCCCATCCACACGCCCGCGCCCAGTCCGGCGACAATCAGGCGATCGTCGGTGAAGAAGGTGCTCATGTAGGTGGGGTTGATGTACATGATCGCGCCGAACACCAGGAACGGCAGCGAGCCGACGATATAGGCTGATGCCTTGGATTCCGAGCTCATCGCGCGGATCTTCAGCTTCATCTGTCCGCGCTTGCGCAGCACGTCGGCAAGGTTCGACAGCGTCTCGGCAAGGTTGCCGCCGGTCTCGCGCTGGATGGCCAGAGTGATGGTGAAGAAGTTGAATTCGGCAATGCCAAGCTTGTCGGCAGTGTCCTGCAACGCGTCTTCCATGGTCTTGCCGACCTTGATGCGGTCGATCACCGTCTTGAATTCGAAGCCCACAGGGCCGGGCACTTCGGTCGCGACGATGCCGAGCGTTTCGGTCACCGGCAGGCCGGAACGCAGGCCGCGGACCAGCAGCTCGATCCCGTCGGGGAACTTGGTGATGAACTGGTTGGTGCGTTTGTTGATGAGGAAGTTGACCACCATGTGCGGGATGCCCGCACCGACGAACAGCCCAACGCCCAGTGACAACAGCGGCGCCCGGCTCATCACGAAGATCGCAACCGCGACACTCAGCGCAAGCCCGATCGAGGCATAGGCATATTGGGAAACGGTCCAGCCCTTGCCAGTGCGGTTGAGCCGCATGGCCAGCGCCTCGGTGCGCGAGCCTGACCCGGCGACCTTGTAGGTCCTCGGCTTGCGGGCCGCGATGGCTCGTTTGAACTGCGCGTCAACCTTGGCATCGACGCTTTCGGAGTGGCGATAGCGCAACGCTTGCATCCGGCGCTTTTGCGCCTTGCCAGACCCCGACCCGGTGGCGAGCGCGTAACCCGCGACCAGCACGGCGAAGATCACCAGCGTGATGAGCAGGGTTTGGAAAAAGTCCATTGGCTCGTGTCCTGCCTTGATCCGCCGGGCTGCGGCGGTTCATTGTTACCTCAGGGCGGGCGGGAAGAGCGGCCATGTGCTGCCCGTTCCCGCCCGGACATTGTGCGTCAGTCAGCCTTGGCCAGATCGACCTTGGGCTTCTTGGCCAGCATCGATTTGATATCGAAGTTGCCCAGCAGCGACTTTTTCTCCGTCACCAGTGCCGCCATGTCGTCCGGGCTGACGCCCATCACGCGTTCAGCGATCTGGCGCATGGCTGCAGTTGCCTTGCTCGACCGGTTGGCATCAACGAACACCTGACCCAGCTTGGCCGCGTTGGAAGCCGCCTTGATGTCGTAAGGCACGACGAAATCGACCTTGCGTTCGATCGAGGCTTCGAAATCGGTCTTGCTGATTTCGGCTAGGCTTGGCTGCACCTTGTTGGCGACGATCATCGGATGGGCGTGGCCGGCATTGCTTTTAAGCCATGACAACAGCCGGATCGTGTCGCGCGCCGAGGCAAGCGTCAGTTCGCAGGTCAGCACCACCAGGTTCACGTCTGCGAGAAGCTGCGGGAAATTGATCAGCATGTTGCGGGGCAGGTCAATGACCGTCATTTCGAAGGCTTGGCGGAACTCGTCCTCCAGCTGCACAAAGGCAGCGCCGTCGGTCATCAACGGCTGGCTAATCGGGGCTTCGGCGGACAGGATCGACAGGTGGTCACCGGCGCGCACCATTGCGCGTTCGATGAACAGCGGGTCAATCCGGCTCGGGTTTTCGATCGCGTCGGTCAGGCCGCGGCCCGGTTCCAGGTCAAGCGCCAATGCGGCCGTCCCGAAATGGACGTCGAGATCGAGCAGCGCCGTCGGCGACTTGTGCTGTTCGCTGAACAGCCACGCCAGCGACGTTGCCAGCGTCGATGCGCCAACGCCCCCGCGGGTGCCTACGACGGCGGTCGAGATGTGGCGTTTGGCCGCATCAGCATCGCCCGCCTTGGGTGACATGAACACCGCCAGCGCCTGATTCAGTGCATCATGCACCTGTTGCGGCGACAAGGGCTTCAGCAGGTAATCATGGATCCCGCTCGATAGCAGGTCGCGGTACAGGCGCACGTCGTTGACCTGGCCGATGGCGATCACCACCGTCCCCGGCTCGCACACTTCGGCCAGCGCGTTGATGTCGTTGAGCGGATCGCCGCTTTCCGACAGGTCGACCAGGAGGATCGCCGGGCTGGCGCTAACCGAAAGCGATTGCACAGCATTGCGCAGGCCGCCCTTGTTGCACTTTTCGGGCTGCCAGCCGAGCTCGATCGCTACAGGACGGATCACATCCAGCGCGTTGTCGTCGCAGATGTAGGCCGAGAAGGGATCGCGATTTCCGGGCAAGCCCGATTTCCAGGGAGCATTCATGACTTAGTTACCTCCTCCGCCGCCGCCGCCGCCGCTAGCCTCCATCAAGCCGGCTTTGCCGGTCGGTTCTTTTTCACGGTAAGTCGTGATCGCTTTGTTCGACGTGGCAATCACCGTCTCACCCGAACCCTTCTTGCCTTCGAGCAGGTCCTGCGGGTCGGCCACCATCGCGGCGAGGTTGCTGTTGACCGCGCAGCCGAAGTTCGGGCTAGTGCCGTTGGTGTAATTCATGTCTGATTTGGCCGACCAGTCGGGGCAGCCCGGCACGCTGGCGGTGGAGCGGGTGATCACCACGCGCGCCTGACCCGGCTGGAGATAACCCGATGTGACCGGCGCAGTGTCGCTGATAAACAATCCGTAGCGGGCCGCCAGATCGCGGATCGCGCCCGTCACGGCCGGGTTCTGGCCCGGGTTTTCGATTGCGATGCGGTCACCATACCGCAGGTTCATCGTTTCGAACCAGCCGTTAAGACGCTGCTGTTCCGAAATCGGCAAGCCCGCTGTCGTGGTGGTGATGTCCATCACCATGTTGGTGCGTTCCACCACTGGCTGTTTGACGCTGTAAAGCGACGTGTTGGTCGGCATTCCGCCGCAGCCTGCCAGGCCAAGGCCGAGCGCCAGACCAAGAGCCAGCTTGGAGGAGAGGGCAGGCAAGCGTACCAGCCGGGATTGTCGTGCATTCGGCATCGCAGTCACCTTTCTCATGTTAGAGGCTGAAGCCCGGAACAGCAGCGTTGGCTTCACGCTCCTGCCGGCGGGCTTTCTTGTCCGCGCGGCGCGGCCTTTCCGGGCTGGCCGGTACGATTGCGGCCGGTTCGGCTGCGCTCACCTGCGGCGCCGGGGCATCGGGCTGTGCGGCCGTGGGGCCGGGACGCTGCTTCCCCGAGACACCGGCGTTGTTCTGGAAACCGAGCAATTGTTCGAACTCGCTGGCAGAACGGTAGCCATCGGTCGGCAGCTTGATGTCGTTGGCGTTCACCGGATTGACCAGATAGGGGGTAACGACGATCACCAGCTCGGTTTCGCCCTTGCGGAACTGGCGGCTGCGGAACAGATTGCCGAGGATCGGCACGTCGCCCACGCCAGGTGCCTTGTCGATCAGGTTCTGCGAATTGGCGCTCATCAACCCGGCAATCATGAAGCTTTGGCCCGATCCAAGCTCAACCGTGGTTTCGGTTCGCCGCGTGGTCAGCGCCGGCACCTGAAAGCCATTCAGCGTGATCGATCCCTGAGAGGACAGCTCCGACACTTCCGGGCGCACGCGCATCGAAATGCGGCCGTTCGAAAGCACGGTCGGGGTGTAGGCGAGGCTAACGCCGAATTCCTTGAACTCCACTGTCACCTGACCGAGGCCCTGGGCCAGCGGGATCGGGAATTCGCCGCCCGCAAGGAAGGTCGCGGTTTCGCCCGACAGCGCGGTCAGATTGGGTTCGGTGATGGTGGTCACCAGACCGAGCCGTTCCGACAGGTCCATCGCGCCGAGCATATTCATGCCGAACAGGCGGCCCAGACCCGACAGCGAAGTGCCGCCGTTGCTGTTGACGCCCGCACCCTGAATTTCGATATCTTCGAACAGGGCTGCACCGGTCTCCGGATTGACCGCAAACGAACCATCGGGACGCAGGACGGGGATACGGCGCGTCAGCAGCGGCTGGGCAATGCCATTGCCGCTGGCCAGCGGGCCGGCGACGTTGACTTCGGGTGTGGTGAAGGCACGGCCCGTGCCGACACCGAAGCGGAAGCCGCCCGTGGCATCGAAGCTTTGCAGGTTGCCGCCAATTTCGCGCAGCAGGCTGCGGCTGACTTCGGCAAACTTGACGTGCAGGCTGACCTGCAGCGGGGTTGCCGTGCGCAGGCGGCTGATGACATTGGCATCCTTGCCCAGGAACGCTTGCACCAGACGTTCAGCCTCGGCGGCATCATCGGGCGCGCCGACAGTGCCGGTAAGCAGCACGGTGTTTGCACCCATGGTCGATACTGAAATCTTGGCATCAGGCATCGCCATCGTCAGCATTTGGTCGATGCTGCCAATGTTCGAACCGACCCGGATGTTGGCCGAGAAGATCACATCGCCGCGCTCATTGCTGGCATAGATGGTGGTTTCACCGCCCGCCTTGCCGAACACATACAGCTGGCGCTGCGATTTCACCTGCACATCGGCCACTTCGTCATTGGCGACGAACACATCGGCCATCGTACCGGGCAGCGACACCAGTTCGCCCTTGCCGATCGACAGGACGATTTCCTGCGACGGTCTGGCTATTTGCTGGGCGATCGCGGTGCCGGTTGGCATTGCCGTCATCGGCACTGCGGCCATTGCAGCCACCAGCAGCTTGATCTTGAATTTGCGTGACATGGGTTGAGCCCCCTTGAGCTTGATCGACATGGTCCAGGCTTCCCTCAGTAGACCACGGTCATGCCGGCGCTGGGCAAGGTCTGCCCGGCGCGGCGCACGCCGCTTGCTTGGCCCGACAGGATCGCCCCGGAATTGGCCTTGGCGCTGACGGATTCTTCCGTGGTTTCCTTGCCGCGGGTCACCCGCACGCTCGGACCGCGGTAAACAGGCGCTGCATTGCCGCCCGAACCGCTGCTTGCAGGCGCCGGGGCCGCAGCCGAAGATTGCTGCTGCGGCGAAGTCTTCGGGGGGACAGTGGTCCGCTGGAAGCGCGAGACATCGCCGCCGGTCACGAAGGTCGTGCCCTTGTCGAGCGGACGCGACATCGCGGCCTTGAGCATGCGTTCTTCCTGTTCGGGCGTGGCGCCCGCCGGGATCTGGACGTCGCCGGCCGCCACGGCGCGTTCAAGTTCGGCCGGGTTATCGGCCAGCGAGCGCAGCGCCAGGCTGATCGTGCCGATGGTTTGCGCGACGGCGATCTTTTCAGCGATTTTGGGCGTCACTTCGAGCGTTACTGTGCGGAATTCGGTCACCACGGTCTTGCCGTTTTCATCGGTGGTCTTTTCCACGGTCTGGTCCGTGGCCAGCACACGCAGATTGCGCAGCACCGTTTCGGCGGTCTTCAATGGCGCGGAATCGTCCGAACCATCGATTTGCTGGGTCAGCACCAGATCGACACGGTCACCGGCAAAAATGAAGCCTGCCACTCCGGTCGTCGCCGACACCGGTACGGTCACGGCCCGCATCCCCGGCCCGAGCGCAGCGGCCAGAAAGCCGCGGTCGCCAGGGCTGACGATCGAACCCTGCGTGACCGGTTCACCCGCGGTGATCGGATAGCGCACGACAGTGCCCAGCAGCTTGTTCATGTCGGCCTCGCCTTCGATGAAGTAGGCGTCTTGCACCAGCTCCTTGGGCCAGGGCTGGAAGCCCAGCGCATCGGCGGTGATGATAGTGCCGGCGGTCAAGGCCCGCTTGGCGACCAGCACGCGCGGCCCAGTGGGCACGGCGGCTGCATTGGCATCGGGGGCGGCGCCTCCGGCGAACATGCTGCGTGCAGCAAAGGCGGTGCCGATCGCGATGATCAGTGCGCCAAGCAGCAGAACCAGTTTCTTCCTATCCATGGCGCAAATAGCCCCCTCGTAATCGCCCTAGGTGTGGTAGGCGGGCAGGTATGGTTGTGTGGGTAAGCCCCGACTGGTTAAAATCGGGTTATGCAGCCTGAGCTGCGATGGCGGCGTCCGGCAGATAATTGACCGCAAGCACCCACAGGCCGCCAAAAGCGATGGCTACGCCGTAAGGAACGGCAATGCGGTCACGCTGGCGGCGGGCGACGTGCCAGAACACCAGCATGATCGTCAGCGCGCCGCCGGCCAGCGACATGATCAGCAGCAATTGCATGAATTCGTACGGCGGCACCCACAGCGCCAACGCAGTCAGCAGCTTCACATCGCCTCCGCCCATCACCTTGAATGCGAACAGCGCGGCCAAAATGCCGAAAGCTGCCAGCGCAGTCCCCAACTGGATCGCCACGTCGGGCCACAGCGAAAGCCCGCTCGCCCACCAGAAGGCAGGCGCGGCCAGCGCAATTACGGCGTTCAGCCAATTATCGATCTGGCGCCGCCGCATATCGGTGAACGCGGCAAAGACCAGCGCGATTGCCAAGGCGATCAGCAGACCGTAGGAAATGGAATTCATCGGTGTCGTCCCCCGGAACATGGCCCTGCGCACCGCATGGGCCGTCCTTCTTCGGGACACTGCTACAGGTTATGACTTACCAAATAGTAACCAAACTCTCTGGCTTGCGACCTCTGCTGAAAGGGCTGCTGCGATGATCGACCGCAGGGCGATACCGCCCCATGCGCAGGAATCGAGATGGGCCGCGGATGATGGGCACATGATCCGCCGGATCGATTGGCCCGGCGCTGCGGAATCGCCGGGCGGGGGCCTGCGGGGTTCGATCCTGTTCCTGCCCGGACGCGGCGATTTCTATGAGAAATACCTCGAAACGCTGGAGGAATGGCACCGCGATGGATGGCGGGTGACCGCATCGGATTGGCGCGGGCAGGCCGGATCGGGGCGGCTGGGCAAGGATGCAGTGACCGGCCACATCGCCGATTTCGACATCTGGATCGATGATCTGGCGGTGCTGTGGCAACGCTGGGTTGCCGAAACACCGGGGCCGCACGTGCTCGCCGCGCATTCGATGGGCGGGCATGTGGTGTTGCGCGCTTTGGTGGACCGGCGCGTGACCCCCGATGCAGTCGTGCTCAGCGCGCCGATGACCGGCGTGGCCAGCCCGCCATTGCCGCTGAAGCTGCTGCACAAGGTCGCGCAGGCAATGTGCCGGATCGGCGATCCCGCCCGGCAGGCATGGAAGTGGAGCGAGAAGCCGGGCGAACTGCCATCGGGCCGCGCCGAACTGCTCACCCATGATCCCGGTCGTTATGCCGATGAAGTGTGGTGGCGCGATCACCGGCCCGAACTGGTGATGGGTCCGGCCAGCTGGCGCTGGGTGGAACGCGCCTATGCATCATGGCTGCGGCTGGAGGCAGCTGGCGCGCTGGAGGCGGTGGATGTGCCGGTGCTGGTGGTGTCCACCTCGTCAGACAAGCTGGTTAGTCACCCCGCCAACCTGCGCGCCGCCGCGCGTCTGCCCAAGGGTGAGCTGCTGGCGCTGGGCGCGGAAGCCCATCACGAAGTGCTGCGCGAAGTCGATGCCGTCCGGTCGCGGATCAAGACGGCGATTACCGGCTTCCTTGACCGCGTGGCACCGCGCGCAAACATAGCGGCATGATCCACGATCTCGCCGTGATCGGCGCAGGCATGGCAGGGGCGAGCATCGCCGCCGAACTCGCCCCCCATGCCCGGGTGCTGCTGATCGAAGCCGAAGATGCGCCCGGCTACCACGCTACCGGACGATCCGCCGCTTTTTACGAAGAATGCTATGGCGGCCCCGGCGTGGTGCCGCTGACCAGGGCTTCCGGCAGCTATCTGTCCGATCACGGCTTCCTGACCCCGCGCGGCGCGCTGTATATCGGACGGGGCGAAGATCGCGCGGCGATGGATTCATTTCGCGCCAGTTATGCCGGCACCGGCGTGCAGATCGAACCGCTCGCCCCCGCTGCGCTGGCTGAGCGGGTGCCGCACATTCGGCCGGAATGGAGCGAGGCGCTGTATCAGCCGGCCTGCGCGGATATCGACGTGGCTGGACTGCACCAGCATTACCTCGCCGCGGCAGCCCGGCACGGGGTGGAGATTGCGACGCGCGCCCGCGTCAGCGGCCTGCGCCGCGAAAATGGTGTGTGGACGGTGACCGGCGACCGGGGCGAGACATGGCGGGCCGCCACCATCGTCAACGCTGCCGGTGCATGGGCCGACGAAGTCGCGCAGGCCGCCGGGGTCCACCCGGTCGGCATCACGCCGTTCCGCCGCACGGTCGCGGTGCTGCGGGTCGAACCGCAGGCATCTCCCGATCTTCCGTTGGTGCTGGACATCGGCGGCGGCTTCTATTTCAAACCGGACGCAGGCCGCTTGTGGCTGTCCCCGCACGACGAGATTCCTTCGGCCCCCTGCGACGCCGCGCCAGAAGAATGGGACGTGGCCGTCGCCATCGACCGCTTCCAGAATGTCACCGACTGGCGCATCGCTGCGGTCGAGCGGCGCTGGGCAGGGTTGCGCAGTTTCGCGCCCGACCGGATGCCGGTCTATGGCTTTGATTCAGGCGTGGAGGGCTTTTTCTGGTTTGCAGGGCAGGGCGGATTCGGCATCCAGACTGCGCCTGCTGCCGCGCGGTTGGGGGCGCAATTGCTGCTGGGGCAGGGCGCGGACGCGGTGACTGCGGGGATTGATGCCGCCCGCTATGCGCCCGCGCGGTTCCTGCCTGCGCGGCAGCCGCAAACGGTCTAGGCAAGCGGCTGGCGATCTGCCATTTAACTAACTTGTGTTAACCGCAAATGAGGGGGCCGCAATGGCGCACAAGTTCGAAATCTACAAAGACAAGGCTGGCGAGTATCGCGTGAAGTTCAAGTACAACTCGGAAACGATGTTCTCGACCGAGGGCTACGCCAGCAAGGCCAGCGCGCAGAACGCGATTGATTCGTTCAAGAAGAATGGCCCCACTGCCGCGGTTGAAGATAATTGTTAGGCAACTCAGGCGGCGGGCCTTATCCGCCCGCCGCCTGCCGCGCTGCTTCGGCGCTCGCCAGCGCGTCGCAGCGTTCGTTTTCGGGGTGGCCCGAATGGCCTTTGACCCATTGCCATGACAGCTTATGCGGACGCACGGCGGCGATCAGTTCGCGCCAGATGTCTTCATTGGCCACCGGCTTTTTTGCCGCATTCACCCAACCGCGTTTCTGCCAGCCGAATATCCACTGGGTCATCCCGTCGATGACATAGCGGCTGTCGGTGTGGACGGTGACGGTGCAGGGTTCCTTCAACGCGGTCAGGCCGCGCAGCACCGCGGTCATTTCCATACGGTTGTTGGTCGTTTCAGGCTCCCCGCCAACCAGCTCCTTTTCGTGCCCGCCGCTGCGCAAAATCGCGGCCCAGCCGCCGGGGCCGGGGTTGCCCTTGCACGCCCCGTCGGTGAAAATGTCGACCTGTGTCATCCGCCCGCCTTGGCCGCCTGCGGCTCAGCCTGCAAGCAGCCCCGCGCCGTGTGCATCGTAAAAGCGCCAGCGATCCACAAATTGCATCGGGTCCTTGCGCGTGACCAGCGCATCGTCCGGCGTATCGAGCCAGTCTTCCGCACGCGATGCGACAAACCGGAGGCACGCGCCTTTGGCGACATCGGCGAACAGCGCGCGCTCGGCGCTGTCGAGCCTGCGCACGCTTTGATAACCTTCGATCAACGCCGCGCCGCAATCAGGGCGGTAGGCATTGGCTGCATCAAAACACCACGCCGCATGGGTCACCGCAAGATCGAGCACCATCGGCCCCGTGCAGGCGAAGTAGAAATCGATCAGTCCTGTCACCCGGTTGCCCAGCATCAGGACATTGTCGGGGAACAGATCGGTGTGCGTCTGGGATTGGGGTAGCGCCGCAACGTCCAGCGCGGCGGCGGCGCGGGCGTGATCGAGCATCACGGGCAGGCCCGGATCGATGGTCGCCAGCGCATCGGCCCCGCACGCATCGAGGATCGCGGCGCTCGCGGCAAAGTCCATGGCGTTGGCGCGGGTGCGGGGAAAGTCCTGCGCGGCAAGGTGCAGGTTCGCCAGTACCGCGCCGATGCTGCGCGCCTGTTCGGGCGTCGGGCGGGTGGGGGAGACACCGGGCAGGAATTCGATCAGCGCCGCCGCCTTGCCTTCGACCATGCGGAACGAAGCACCCTCGCGGTCATGCATGGTGCGCGGCACCGGACAGGCCTTCCCAGCCAGATGATCGAGCAGGTCGAGGAAATAGGGCAAATCGGCATAATCGATCCGCCGCTCATACAGCGTCAGGATAAACCGTGTGCCCGACGTCCCTGAGCCAGTCGTTTCCACCAGCCAGTTGGAATTGGACACGCCCTCAGCAATGCCCTTGGCCGAGACCAGATCGCCCACATCATATTGCGCGATCAGGCGGGCGAGGTCTTCCGCGCCCAGATGGGTATAAACCGCCACAGTCTTGCGCCCGGCGTTACTCGGTCAGCTGACGTGGCAGCTTGAACACCATCTTCTCTTCTGCCGCCGTGATCGTCTTTTCGTGGATCGGGCGATAGGCGGCCAGCGCATCGACCACTTCGCGCACAAGAATTTCCGGCGCGGAAGCCCCCGCGGTCAGCCCCAGCGTCTTCACACCGTCAAGCCATGCAAAATCGATCTCCGAGGCGCGCTGGATCAGCTTGGACGGGGTGCCGAGCCGTTCGGCCACTTCCACCAGCCGCAGCGCGTTCGATGAATTGGGCGAACCGATCACCAGCACCAGATCGCAATCCTGCGCCAGTTCCTTAACCGCCGCCTGACGGTTGGAGGTGGCATAGCAGATGTCTTCAGCCCGCGGGCCGGAGATGTTCGGATAACGCCATTCCAGCGCGTGGATCACTTCGCGGGTGTCATCCACCGACAGCGTGGTTTGCGTCAGGTAGGCCAGTTCCTCGTCGGAATCGAACGGCAGCTTGTCCACGTCCTCGATCGTTTCCACCAGCGTCATCTGCCCCGGTTCGACCTGGCCCATGGTGCCGATCACTTCGGGGTGGCCCTCATGGCCGATGAAGATGATGTGGCGACCCTTTTCGATCTGGCGTTCGGCCTGACGGTGTACCTTGCTGACCAGCGGACAGGTGGCATCGACATACAGGAGCTTGCGGCGCTTGGCCTCTGCCGGAACAGCCTTGGGCACGCCGTGGGCGCTGAACACCACCGGCGCATCGTCGGGCACTTCGTCCAGTTCCTCGACGAAGATCGCGCCCTGCGCCTTCAATCCTTCGACCACGTATTTGTTGTGGACGATCTCGTGCCGGACATAGACCGGCGAGCCATAGCGTTCGAGCGCCTTTTCGACGATCTCGATCGCGCGGTCGACCCCGGCGCAGAATCCGCGCGGCGCGGCGATCAGCAAGTTGAGGGGCGGGCGATCTGCCGGATTGACCGAAGTCGGGGCGTCGGAAGCTTGAAAGGGCGCGTTCATGTGCTCCCCTCTAGCGCTTTCCGCACGTCCTCGCTAGGGCGCACGGGATCGGAATATTCGAGGACGGCTTTGATGATGCTTCGTGCGCGCACCCTTACTGCCCTTGCCGCCGTTGCGGCGTTGGCTGCCTGCTCGCAGAAAGGCGAACTGGTGGTCGATCAGGGCGTCGGCATCTCCAGCGTCCTGACCGTGTGCCCCGCGGTCGGCATTCCTGACTATACCGGCGATATCACGACCTTCCGTTCTGCCGGGGACAAGACTGTCGGTAGCCTGGATGTCAGCGCGGCGATGACTGACCTCAGGACCACCTGCAATGACAGCGCGGCGCAGATCTATTCCGAAGCGACCTTCACCGTGAACGCCCGCCGCACCGACACGCGCGGCGCGCGCACCGTTTCGTTGCCCTACTTCGTGACCGTGTTGCGCGGCGGCAATGCCGTGGTTTCCAAGCGGATCGGCACGGTCACGGTGGCCTTCGCGGACGGGCAGGAGCGCGCTTCTGCCACTGCCAAGGCCGGCAGCACCATCAGCCGCGCCGATGCCTCCCTACCTGACGACATCCGAGAAAAGATCACGAAGCGACGCCGCGCCGGCGATGCCGAAGCCGCGCTCGATCCGCTGGCCGATCCCGAAGTGAAGGCAGCCATTGCCCGCACCCGCTTCGAAATGCTGGTCGGCTTCCAGCTGACCGAGGATCAGCTGGCGTACAATGTGACGCGATAGGTTTGCGCGGGCGCCACTGTGCCCGCGTCCACGGCGCGTTTCCGTCGCTTCGCGCCAGAGCACCTGCGGGTCGCGCGCGTGCGCTCACGGCGCCTGCGGCGATGATGGGGATTTCAGTCTTACGCCTTCCCGGGCTTGACCCGGAACCCAGCTTCCTTTTTTGCACCAGCGATAAAACGCGCACCGCCACGAGAAACCGATGACCAAGCCCAAGACCCTGTATGCCGCCTATGCCGCGCTGGTCGAAACCGTGCTGACCGAACTGGTCGCAGACGGCACGCTGCCGGCGGGCACCAGCTTTGCCAACGTCACTTTGGAACCGCCGCGTGATGCCGCGCATGGCGATCTGGCCACGAACGCGGCGATGGTGCTGGCCAAGGGGGCGGGCATGAACCCGCGCGCTTTGGCCGAGGCGATTGCCGCCAAGCTCGCCGCGCAGCCCACCATCACCAGCGCCGACATTGCCGGTCCGGGCTTCATCAACCTGCGGCTTGCGCCCGATGCGTGGCTGGACGAACTCGCCGCTATCGCCGCGCTTGGCCCGGATTATGGCCGATCGGACATGGGGGGCGGGTCGCGGGTGAATGTCGAATATGTCTCGGCCAATCCCACCGGGCCAATGCACATGGGCCATTGCCGCGGCGCGGTTGTGGGGGATGCGCTATCCTCGCTGCTCGAATTTGCCGGGCATCAGGTGACGCGCGAATACTATGTCAATGATGCGGGGGCGCAGGTCGATGTCCTCGCCCGCTCGGTGCATATGCGGTATCTTGAGGCGCTTTCAAAAGCACAGGGGGGGCAGGACATCACCATCCCCGAAGGGCTTTATCCCGGCGATTACCTCGTGCCGGTCGGCCAGAAACTTGCTGCTGAGTTTGGCGACACCTACGCCGCCGCGCCGGAAGCCGACTGGTTGATTCTGTTCCGCACCCGCGCGGTTGCCGCGATGATGGACATGATCCGCAACGATCTGGCGACGCTTGGCATCAAGCACGACCTGTTCTCCTCCGAGGCTGAACTTCAGGCGTCAGGCAAGGTTGATGCCGCCGAAGCGTGGCTGCGTGAACACGACCTTGTCTATGACGGCGTACTGGAAGCCCCCAAGGGCAAGGCCCCGCCCGAAGACTGGGAGCCCGTTCAACTGCCGCTGTTCCGCTCCACCAAGTTTGGCGACGATCAGGATCGCCCGATCAAGAAGTCCAACGGCGCGTGGACATATTTTGGTGCGGACTTGGCCTATCACTTCCAGAAGGCGCAGGCCGCCGATGCGCTGGTCGATATCTGGGGTGCGGACCACGCCGGCACGGTAAAGCGGATCAAGGCCGCTGTTGCCGCGCTGACCAGTGCTGACGGTGCGACTGCCAAGCCGTTCGAGGTCAAGCTCGTCCAGATGGTGCAGCTGCTGAAAGGCGGCCAGCCGTTCAAGATGTCGAAGCGTTCGGGCAATTTCGTGACGCTGGCCGACGTGGTCGAGATGGTCGGCAAGGACGTGGTGCGCTTTACCATGCTCACCCGCAAGCCCGATGCGCAGATGGATTTCGATTTCGATAAGGTTGTCGAAGCGTCGAAGGATAATCCGGTTTTCTATGTGCAATATGCGCACGCCCGGATCCGTTCGACCATGCGCAAGGCGGCGGACATGGGCCTTGCGCCGTCCAATGCAGCGCTCGCCCGGCTGGGGGCCGAGGAGCTGGCGTTGGTCGCCCGCGCCGCGCAGTTCCCGCGCGAAATCGAAGCGGCAGCCCGTGCGCGCGAACCGCACCGGATCGCCTTCTATCTCTATGATCTGGCCGCTGATCTCCACTCTTACTGGAACCTCGGTAACGACCGGCCGGAAAAGCGGTTCATCGTGGAACAGGATGCAGAGCTGACCGCGGCGAGGCTTTTCCTTGGGCGAGCAATCGGGCAGGTGATCAAGGGCGGGCTTGGCGTTTTGGGCGTCGAAGCTGTCGAAAGCATGTAAGCAAGGCTGTATCAGTCTCGGGAGGCACACTTCTCCATGATCAATGCCGAATACGAAGAGCTGAAGGACGCGGACGGTGAGCTTGATCTTGCTACTGCCGACAGTCTGCCGTGGCTTGAATCCGAAGATGAAGATGACGACGCTGGCGGATGGGACGGCGGGCAGATCATGCTCTTTGCCGCCGCTCTGGTGGCGCTGGGCGCCGTTCTGCTTGCCGGCGTTTGGTGGGTCTCCAACCGCGCGGCGAACGGAGAAATGATCGCCGATGGCAGCGTGATCGAAGCGCCTGCGGGGCCAATCAAACAGCGCCCGGATGATCCGGGCGGCAAGCAGTTCGACGGTACCGGCAATGTCGCGCCCGTGGTGGGCGAAGGCGGATCGCGCCCGGCAGTGGTGGCCAATCCCTCGCTCCCCGCCTTGCCCGCCGCGCCGCTACCTCCCGGCGGCACCGCGACCAAGCCGGCCCCCGTTACTGCGCCCTCTGCGGCGCCCGCAGCTGCACCTGCACCGGCTGCCTTGTCCGGCGTCGGCGTGCAGCTTGCCGCCTATGGCACCCGCGCCCGCGCTGAAGAAGGCTGGACCCAGGTCTCGCGCCGCACCGATGCACTGGCGGGCGTGAAATATCGCGTGGTGGAAGCGAAAGTCGACATCGGCACAGTCTACCGCTTGCAGGCCGTTACGGGCAGCCGGGCAGAAGCCGATCGCCTGTGCGCCGCCTTGAAGGCCGATGGGGTCGATTGTCAGGTTAAGTAGATGCGTTTTGAGGGGCTTCAGGGGCGGTTTTCCCCGCTCTTCACCCCCTCTTGCCCTTGCCCGCCCCCCCTTTGAGTGCGACTTTAGGGGCATGATTCCGGCAATTTTCGGCCTTTCCGGCCCCGCCCTGACAGCGGATGAGCGCGCCTTCTTCCGCGACGCAGACCCGGCAGGCTACATCCTGTTCGGGCGCAATTGCGTGAACCCGGAACAACTCCGCGCCCTGACTGATGACCTGCGAAGCATCCATGGACGCGATCGGCTGCTGGTCTCGATCGATCAGGAAGGCGGCCGCGTTGCGCGCCTTCGGCCGCCACATTGGGCAAGTTATCCGGCGGGAGAAGCCTTTGAGAAACTGTACGAAATTGCACCCGCCAGCGCAATCGAAGCAGCCCGCGCCAATGCAACCGCCATGGGGCTGGAACTGTCCGCAATGGGCATTACGGTCGATTACCACCCCCCGCTCGACCTCAAGGTGCCCGGTGCACATGACGTGATCGGCGACCGCGCGTTCGGCAGCGATCCGATGCAGGTGGCCGCAATTGGCAGAGCTACCCTCGAAGGGCTCGCGGCGGGGGGCGTCACGGGGTGCATCAAGCATATGCCCGGCCATGGCAGAAGCGATGTCGATACCCACAAGGCGCTTCCTACGGTTACTGCTAGCGCGGCCGAACTGGAAGATGACATCGCTCCATTTCGCGCTCTTAATCAGGCCCTTATCGGCATGACCGGGCACCTCGTCTTCACCGCTTGGGATGCCGATAACCCTGCGACGCTGTCACCCACCGTGATCCGTGAGGTGATCCGCGGGCAAATCGGCTTCGATGGCCTGCTGCTCACTGACGATATCGACATGGAAGCGCTCGGCGGCACCATCCCGGAACGCGCCGCCCGCGCACACGCGGCGGGGTGCGATATCGTGCTCAATTGCTGGGCCAAAATGGACGACATGGCGGGCATCTGCGAGGTGTTGCCGCCCATGTCCGATGCGACCGCCGCACGGCTTGACCGGGCGCTGGCAGGTACGCGGGTCGCCCAGGGAATGGCTCCGCAAGCCGCGGAATTGCTTGCCAAACGCGATGCGCTGCTGGCCCTGACGGGATCCGCATGACCACAGATGACCAGCCCTTCATGTTCACGCCCGATGCTCTGCGGCAAGAGACGGACGCGCTTTATCTCGCGCTCGACGGGTGGGAAGGGCCACTTGACCTGCTGCTCGATCTGGCACGGCGGCAAAAGGTAGATCTGCGGCAAATTTCGATCCTCGCACTGGTCGATCAATACCTGAATTACATTGAACGTGCCGGCGCGATGAAGTTGGAGTTGGCCGCCGATTACCTCGTGATGGCGGCGTGGCTCGCCTACCTCAAATCGGCGATGCTGCTGCCAAAGGCGGAGCAGGAGGACCCTTCGCCCGAAGAACTCGCGCTGCGCCTGCAATTGCGGCTGCAACGGCTCGGCGCGATGCGCGAGGCGGCGGCGCGGCTGATGGGGCGTGACCGGATCGGCCGCGACGTGTTTCTGCGCGGTGCACCCGAAGGTCTGCGCACTGACCGCAAGACTGTGTGGCGCAGCGATCTGTTCAGCGTCATTCAGGCCTACGGGCAGGTTAAAGCGCGCACCGCGCCGCGCATTTATCATGTCGCCAATCGCCCGGTGATGACGCTGGACTCTGCTCTGGAGCGGGTGTCCGCGATGCTCGGCGTGACGCTGGAATGGATGGAGATCCGCGACTTCCTACCGCCCCATGCCTCACCCGCGTTGAAGCGGTCTGCGCTGGCATCCAGCTTCGTGGCGGCGCTGGAACTCGCCAAGCGCGGTCGCGCCGAACTCGATCAGGACGGTGCCTTTGCCCCCTTGCGCATCCGCCGCCTGAAGGATGCCGCCGCAGCATGAGCGAAGAACCTGGCACGCTTGAACGCGCGGTCGAAGCGACGTTGTTCGCCGCGGAAGAACCGCTGGCGGTCGATGCGCTTGCCGCCCACCTTGGCGGGATTGCTCCTGCCGATGTGCGCAGCGCGCTGGCGGTGCTGGAATCCCGTTACCGCGCGCGCGGCGTGCATCTGGTGGAACGCGCCGGGCGCTGGCATTTCGAAACCGCCCCCGATCTGGCCCACCTGCTGCGCCGCGAGAAGGAGCAGGTGCGCCGGTTGAGCCGCGCGGCGACCGAGGTACTCGCGATCATCGCCTATCATGAACCCGTCAGCCGCGCCGAGATCGAATCGATCCGCGGCGTGCAAACCAGCGCGGGCACACTGGACGTTTTGATGGAGGCCGGCTGGGTGCGCCCTGCAGGTCGCCGCGAAGTGCCGGGCCGCCCGGTGATTTACGCCACCACGCCCGAATTTCTCGACCAATTCGGCCTTGCCAGCCGCCGCGACCTGCCCGGAATCGACGAATTGCGCGCGGCGGGCCTGCTGGATCCTGTCGATGATGCAATGGAAGCGGCAATGCGCTTCGATCCGGATGACGAGCCCGAAGACCCAGCCGACGCCCAAGCCGACGCCGAAGCCGACGAAAGCGGCCTGCCAGATGACGAGAATCTGGCAGACTGACTCGCAATTCGCGCAAGGCTGGCTTAAATGATGCGCTAGCGAACGCCGAGGGGCGCACCCCGGCTATGCGGCGTCCCTGGCTCCCCGCCGCAGTTCAGGAGTTGAGACAATGGGTTTTTCGTCGATTTGGCATTGGGTCATCGTTCTGCTGATCGTGCTGATCCTGTTCGGTCGCGGCCGAATTGCGGAAATGATGGGCGATTTCGGCAAGGGCATCTCAAGCTTCAAAAAGGGCATGAGCGAGACCGAGGAAACCGCCGCCAAGGCCGCGAGGATCGAACCGCCTGCGCCCGACGCGCCAACCCCGGCCGCCGCCCCAGCGCCGGCCGACAAGACCGACAGCACCGGCGCCTGATCGTCCGCCACTGATCCCGGCGGCGCAGGCGCACCTTATATGCTCGATGTCGGCATCGGAGAGTTGCTGGTTATTCTGATCGTCGCGGTGGTGGTGATCGGGCCGAAAGACCTGCCTCTGGCGATGCGCACTGCGGGCCGCTGGATCGGCAAGATGCGGCGCATGTCGGCGCATTTCCGCAGTGGCATCGACACCATGGTGCGCGAGGCCGAGCTGGAGGAAATGGAGAAGAAGTGGAAAGCGCAGAACGAGGAAATCATGCGCCGTTCCGCCGCTCTGACCGAAGCCGAGGCTAGTGCGCCGGTGATGACCGGACCGCCACCTGTCGAAACATCGCAGCCCCCGACCGAACCGGCGAGCGAGCCGCTCGCGCAGGTGCCCGGGTCCGAACCAACCCCCAAGGGCAGCGCCGATGTTCAAGGTTGACGACCTCGACGAAAGCCGCGCCCCGCTGCTCGATCACCTGATTGAACTGCGCACGCGGGTGATCCGGGCGCTACTGGCCCTGGGGCTGGGCTTTGCTGTGTGCCTGTATTTTGCGGATCAGATCCTCGGTATTTTGGTGCAGCCGTTGAAAGACGCCTTCCCCGAAGGGCAGGGTCAGCTGATCTTCACCAAACTGCCCGAGGTGTTCTTCGTTGAGCTGAAAGTCGCGCTGTTTGCAGGCTTCATGGTCAGCTTCCCGGTGATCGCCAACCAGCTTTGGGCCTTTGTCGCGCCGGGCCTGTATGCGCGCGAGAAGAAGGCATTTCTGCCCTTCCTGTTTGCCACACCGGTGCTGTTCGGCGCTGGCGCATCGCTCGCTTATTTCGTGGTGATGCCGGTCGCCTTCACCTTCTTCCTCGGTTTCGGCGGGATGGCTGGTGGTCTTGCGGTGCAGGCGTTGCCAAGCGCTGGCGATTATCTCAGCCTGGTGATGCAGTTCATTCTTGCCTTCGGGCTTACATTCCTGCTGCCGGTGCTGCTGTTGCTGCTGCACCGCGCCGGGATTGTCAGCCGGGCGCAGATGGTGGCGGCTCGGCGTTATGTGATCGTCGGCATTTTCGTGATCGCTGCGGTGGTGACACCGCCCGATCCGGGGTCGCAGATCGTGCTGGCGGTGCCGCTGTGGCTGCTGTTCGAAGCCTCGCTGTTCCTGATGCGCTGGCAGGAAAAGGCAGTCGCGGCCGATAAGGCCGCGCGCGAGGCTGAGTTGGCGGCTGAGCAGGTGGCGGAGTAATTACTCCCCGCGCACTTTGATCCCGCCGATCCACACCTGAAGGATCTTCGTTTCCCGCAGCCCCTCGGGCGAGGCGAACAGCGGGTCGCGGTCGACCAGCAGGAAGTCTGCACGTTCTCCCGGAAGCAGGCGACCGAAACGCCCTTCGGCAAAACCGGCATAGGCGGCGTCGGCGGTGAAGCCGGCCAACGCCGTTTCGCGGCTTACCGTCTCTTCAGGGAACCACCCGCCGAAAGGCTCGCCTTTGGCATCGGTGCGGCTGATCGCGGCGGCCATCCCGGCCCACGGATCGGCAGGCTCAACCGGTGCGTCAGAGCCGAACGCCAGCCGCCCGCCGACCTTCAACACCGATCGCCACGGATAGGCGCCCGTCAGCCGGTCCGGCCCCAGCCGCGCTTCGGCCATCAACCGGTCGGAGGTCTGGTGGAGCGGCTGCATCGATGCGATCACGCCGTGCTGGCCCAGCCTTGCAAGGTCAGCGGGGTCGACAATCTGGGTGTGCTCGATCCGCCAGCGCCGGTCGCCCTTGTAACTGGCGGAAAGCTCTTCGATCGCGGCGAGCACTTCGGCGTTCGCTGCGTCACCGATGGCGTGTACGGCGGTCTGGAAGTTATCCATTGCCGCGCGGCTCATCAGATTGCGCAGTTGGCTGGAAGACAGCAGCGGCAGCCCGCGCGTACCGTGTTCGTCGGCATAGGGCTCCTTCAGGCTTGCTCCGCGCGATCCCAGCGCGCCGTCAAGGAACAGCTTGATGCCCCCCATCCGCAGGCGGTCGTTGTAAAGCCATGTGGTCGGTTCAGGCCCGGCCATCAGTTCCAGCGTTTCGACAGAGTCGGCATAAGACATGATGCGGACCATCAGTCGCCCTTCGTCGCCCGCGCGGCGGAATGTCGTCCAGTCGGCGGGCTTGGTGCCCATGTCAGCCACCGCGGTGACGCCTTTGGCCAGCATGACCTCCTGCGCCTTGGCGAAGGCGAGATCGCGGTCTTCGGGGCGGGGCGGGGGGACCACCTTGGCGACCAGCTGCACCGCTTTGTCGACGAAGACGCCTGCGGGATTGCCCTTGGTGTCGCGGATGATCTTTCCGCCGTCGGGATCGGACGTCTTGGCGGTAATCCCCGCGGCGGTGATAGCGAGCGTGTTGGCCCAGTTTGCGTGATTATCCGCGCGTTCCAGCCACACCGGGCGGTCTGAGACGGCCGCGTCAAGCTCTGCCGCCGTGGGGAAGCGGCCAAGGCCCCACTTCTCCTGGTTCCAGCCGCGCCCAATGATCCACGGGCGTCCCGGATTGGCCTCGGCGAAGGCCTTGATGGTTGCCAATGCGTCTTCCAGCGAGGTGGTGGCAGACAGGTCCAATGTCAGCGCGGCAAAGCCCATGTCCATCACGTGCACGTGGCCGTCGATCATGCCGGGCAACATCACGCGGCCTTCGCCATCAAGACGGTAATCGACCTGCGGGCGCTTGTCCCCGCGCGTCAGGACCGCCGTTATCTTGCCGTCTTTATCGAATACGAGACCGGAAAAACGTTTGACCTTGCCCTCGGCGTCGATCGTCACTCCGTCGACATTATCGACCAGCGTGTCGGCCAGCGCGGGTGCAGACATGGCGATGGCAGAGACAGCGGCAAAAGCGGCAGAGGCGATGCGGAGCATGACGATCCTTCGTCTTGTGATGCGGGCAGGGCCGCCTTGCTATCGCCTCCGCGCCCGCTTGCCAACTTTCAAGCGCAGAGGAAATCCTTTCGCGAAATCGGTGCCTCGCTGATTGCCCTCGGCCTGCCAAGCCTCTAATCGCGCAGGCTATGTCATCGCAGCCAGCCATCTTGAGCCCCAAAGGCGCCGCCGCCACGCCGGCCGACCTCACCATTGACGATGTCCGCGCCGCCGCCGCGCGGATTGCTGGCGCGGTGGTCAACACCCCGATGATGCACTCGATCACGCTGTCGGAGATTACCGGCGCGAATATCTGGCTGAAGTTCGAAAACCTCCAGTTCACAGCCGCTTACAAGGAGCGAGGCGCGTTGAACGCGCTGCTGCTGCTGACCGAGGAACAGCGCGCGCGCGGCGTGATCGCGGCTTCGGCTGGCAACCATAGCCAAGGGCTGTCTTATCACGGCACCCGGTTGGGCGTGCCGGTTACCATCGTCATGCCGACGCCGACGCCGACGGTGAAGGTCATGCAGACCGAAAGCGTGGGCGGTAAGGTGGTGCTGGAAGGCGAGACCTTTGATGAAGCCTATGCCCATGCCCGCAAGCTGGAAGGCGAATTGGGGCTGACTTTCGTCCATCCCTTTGACGATCCGCACGTCGCGGCGGGTGCGGGCACGGTGGCGCTGGAAATGCTCGCCGTTAACCCCGATCTCGATTGTATCGTGACACCAATCGGCGGGGGCGGGTTGATTTCGGGCATGGCGACCGTCGCCAAGGCGATCAATCCCGCGATCGAGGTGGTCGGCGTGCAGGCGGGCCTGTTCCCGTCGATGTTCGACCGCATCAAGGGTGCAAACCTGCCATGCGGCGGCGACACGCTGGCGGAAGGTATTGCGGTCAAGGTGCCGGGCGATTTTACCTCAAAGGTGATCGCCGAGAAGGTCGACGATATCCTGCTGGTCGATGAGCCCGCGCTTGAAAAGGCGGTGGCGCTGCTGCTCCAGATCGAAAAGACTGTTGTCGAAGGTGCGGGCGCTGCGGGACTGGCCGCGGTGCTGCGCAATCCGGCGCGCTTTGCGGGCAAGACCATCGGTCTGGCGCTGTGCGGCGGCAATATCGACACGCGCCTGCTCGCCAATGTGCTGCTGCGCGATCTGGCGCGGCAAGGCCGCCTCGCGCGGTTGCGCGTCACGCTTCAGGACCGCCCCGGCGCGCTGTTCCGGGTGATGCGCCTCTTTGACGAACACAACGTCAACATCATCGAGATTTATCACCAGCGCATCTTCACGACTTTGCCGGCCAAAGGCCTCATAACCGATATCGAATGCGAGGCCCGCGATGCCGAGCAGGTTGATCGGTTGGTCGAGGGGCTGCGCGCCAATGGCTACTCGGTGCAGCTGGTCGAACTGGGCTGAAATCCACAGAATTCCAAGGCTGACGAACCAGGCGTAACACCCTGTTCCTCACCCGTCCCGGCGCGGTTTTGCGACGGGCCGCGTCCCTGTATGCATGTTTCGCGACATTTTCATGGTTAAAGGACTTTTACCGGAGCGAGGGTGCAGGCATAAGATTTTCTTAACCCTCCCGTTCCCTGCGATTCATGCGCCCAAAGGACAGGTCCAACCCGTGACGGCACCGATCCGCTTTCCCCGGTTCTTCGTGACCAGCCCCGCGCCGTGCCCCTATTTGCCGGGCCGCAGCGAACGCAAGGTTTTCACCGAATTGAAGGGCGGGCACGCGGATCAGCTGAACGAAGCGCTGGGCCGCATCGGGTTCCGCCGCAGCCAGACGGTCGCCTATCGTCCGTCCTGCCTTGATTGTCAGGCCTGCGTTTCGGTGCGGGTGGTGGCCGGCCAGTTCCAGCCCTCGGCCACGCAGAAGCGTGATCTGAAGCGCAATGCCGATCTGATCGTCACTGAGTGCCGCCCTTGGGCGACCGATGAACAGTTCGAACTGCTCGCCCGTTATCTTGGTCAGCGCCACCCCGATGGGGGGATGTCGGCGATGGACGAGATGGACTATGCCGACATGATCGAACACACCCCGGTCAACAGCGTTGTCACCGAATATCGCGAACCGGGTGCGAACGGAAAGCCCGGACGCCTGATTGGTGCCTGCCTGACCGATCGGCAGGGCGATGGCCTGTCGATGATTTATTCGTTCTACGAACCCGATCACCCGACCCGCGCGGGCCTTGGTAACTTTATTATCCTCGATCATATCCGCCGCGCAGCGGCTGAGGCATTGCCTTACGTCTATCTGGGTTACTGGGTCGAAGGCAGTCCGCGTATGCAGTACAAGGTTCGCTACCGCCCGCTGGAGCGTTTGACGCGCGAAGGCTGGCTGCCGATGGCTCCGCAGGAACAGCACCGGCTGATCGCGGCGGCGACAGCGCCCCGCCAGCCGCAAGATGCAGCCCTCGCGGGCGCGCGGGGCAAGGATGGCCAGCCTGTCAAGTTCCCGGCCAGTTGAACACCGCCGGCGGCTAACACTCGGTCTCGCCATTGTCGCAGGATTGGGTCAGAGCACGCTGGCGCTGAACGCGTCACCGCTCGCCGCCGCCGTGCGACAGGATTCCTCGGCGCAGGCAGCCGCCACGCCCGCCGCGCGGACTGAAGCCGAAATTCCTCCCGTTCCGGACTCCCTCGACGATCTGATCCCTCAGGACGCGATTACCAATCCCGAGATCTGGGCCGCTGGCGGGGTGGACGATCCCACGCCGGTCGATGTGCCTGCCAACCCGCTTGCCGACGCCGCAGACCTGTTGACGGACTATACGCTGGCCGACGTGCTCCCACCGCCGGCGGTCCCCGGTGAGCCGACTGCCGTCGACAGCGTCTTTGCCGATTTCGCGCTTGAAGAACCTGATCCGCTGCCTGCTGATCCCGCGCTGGAAGAACTCGCCAGCATCGAAGCCCCGCTGCTGGCCGAACTGCCTGAACTTACCGAAACACGGGTCAGCAGCACGCTGGTTCTGGCAATGCCGGTGAGCAAGGAGACCTTCCCCGAACGCGAAGAATTCGTCGAACGCTTCCGCGATCTTTCGACCGTGCGCGAGCTTGGCGAAGGCGAAGATGCCGCTCCGCAAGTTGCCGCCCGCGCGCGGGCTGACGAGGAATTGCTCGGCGATATCTTGCGCACCTATGGCTATTATGATGGCGAGGTGGTGCGCGAGCTTTCGGGTGGTCGCCGCGCGGGTGGTGCGGACAACGCGGCGAACGATAACACCGCCGAAGCCGCAGCGCGCGACCCCAGCGTGCGCTTCGATATTCTGCCCGGGCCGCGTTACCGGTTTGGCACCATCGATCTGGGCGCGCTGCCCGCTTTGCCGGAACCTGATGCCAGCCGGTTGACTGCGGCGTTCGGCATTGCCGCCGGCGATCCGCTTTACGCCGACCGCATTGTCGAACGCGAAATCGAGCTGCGCGTGGCATTGGGCGAAACCGGCTATCCCTTTGCCAAATTGGCCGAGCCGGAACTGCTGATCGACCATGCACGCGAACAAGGTGACCTGACGCTCGGAGTGCAGCCGGGCGGCAAATATGTGTTCGGTGACGTGGTGAGCGGTGACCCGCGCTTCCTGTCGGGCCGCCATCTTTCGCGTATCGCCCGCTTTGATCCGGGCGACATCTTCCAGCAAAGCCTAGAAACCGATCTGCGCCGCGCAATGATCGCCACCGGCCTCGTCTCCAGCGTGACCGTGACCCCGCGCGAAACCCGCGCGCCGCAGGACGGCGTGCCGGGCGAAGTGGCGCTGGATGTCGAATTCGAACGCGCACCCTTACGCACCATCGCAGGGGCAATCGGTTACGGCACCGAAGACGGCTTCAAAGTCGAGGGGCGCTGGGAACATCGCAACTTGTTCCCGCCAGAAGGCGCGCTGCGGCTGCGCGGTATCCTCGGCACGCGTGAGGCGCTCGCCAGCGTCGGCGTGCGGCGCAACAATTTCCGCGGGCGCGATCAGGTGCTGACGGTGGACGTGTTCGGCAGCGATATTACGACGCTGGCGGTGGATTCGCGCGGGTTCGGGACGCGGGCCACCTTCGAGAAGGTGTCGAACATCCTGTTCCAGAAGCCGGTGAGCTGGCAGGTCGGCGGGGAACTGCTCTACACCGACGAACGCAACCGTGACGTGCGCATCGCACCGGGCGCGCCGGTGCCGCGGCGCACCTTCCTGATCGGCGGGCTGTTCGGCAGCTTGACGCTGGATGCGAGCGACGATCTGCTCGATCCCAGCGAGGGTTACCGCGCCACCCTGTTCCTCGCGCCCGAAGCATCGCGGTCGCAAGGGGCGGAGAGCTTCTATCTGCGGGCGCAGGGCGATGCGAGCTATTACCAGTCGTTCGGCGATGTGGTGTTGGCTGGGCGGGTGCGTGCTGCGACCATTCAGGGTGCGGGGATCGACGATATCGCGCCCTCGCGCCGGTTGTATGGCGGGGGCGGCGCATCGGTGCGTGGATATGGCTTCCAGGGGGTCGGCCCGCGCGATGATGTCGGCAATCCGACCGGCGGAGCCTCGCTGGTTGAATTTGCCGCCGAAGCACGCATTCCCACCCCGATGTTCGGCGGCGCGATCGAGGTGGTGCCGTTTATCGACGCAGGCTCGGTCAGCCGCGGATCGACCCCGACCCTTGGTGACATCCGCTGGGGCGCGGGCGTGGGCATCCGATACATGACGACCTTTGGCCCGATCCGCGTCGATGTCGCCGCACCGCTCAATCCGACCGAGTTCGACAGCCCCGTGGTGGTCTATGTCAGCCTGGGACAGGCGTTCTGATGACCGAGGGAGCTGACAGCGTGCCTCAAACCGCGATGGCTTCAAGCGCCCGTCGGCGCTGGGGCAAGCGGCTGGGTTGGGCGCTGGCGGTGCTGCTCGCGCCGCTCATGATTGCGGCGCTGTTCTTCGCCAGCCCGATCGGCAAGCGGTTCATCGCGGACCGGATCGCAGCCGTCGCTCCGGCTTCGGGCCTGCGCTTCACTGTCGGGCGGATCGAGGGCGATATCTACGGGCAGGCGGTGATGCGCAGCGTGGTGCTGAGCGATCCCAAGGGTGCGTTCCTGACCATCCCTGAAGTGCGGCTCGACTGGCGGCCCTTGAACTGGCTGTGGAGCGGGCTCGACATCCGCGAGCTTACCGCGCGGCGCGGCCGATTAACGCGGCTGCCCGAACTGCTTCCGGGTGATCCCGATGCGCCCTTGCTTCCCGATTTCGACATTCGCGTGGACAAGCTGGTGGTCGATGATCTGGTGATCGCCAAAGGCCTCGCTACGCCACGGGACGAGCGGGCCGATATCACAGCACGCATCGATATTCGGCAGGGCCGCGCGCTGGTTGATGCCAAAGCGCAGCTCGGGGCAGAAGATCGCTTCGCCCTTCTGCTGGACGCCGAGCCGGATGGCGACCGCTTCGATCTGGAGGCAAATTACCGTGCCCCCGCGGGCGGTGTGTTGGCGGGGCTGGCGGGTTTGGAAGCGGGTTACACTGGGCGGGTTGTCGGTGATGGCACTTGGACACGCTGGCGCGGTGCGGCGCTCGCCCGGCGTCTGGGCAAAGACGGCGCGCCTGTCGCTGCGTTCCGCATCACCAATGACGCCGGGCAATACGGCGTGCTCGGCCAGCTTCGCGCAGGGCTGTCCAGCGACACCCTGACCGGCCGCGCCCTGGGCGAGACGACCTCGCTTGTCGCCAACTTCCGGCTGGAAAATAGCGTAGTTGAGGGCCGCGCGGCCGCAGTGTCGTCTGGCATTGATGTGCGCACCGGCGGCGTGGTCGATCTGGCTGACAATATGGTGGACGGCGCGCGGGTGCGTTTGACGTTGCGCAATCCCGACCTGTTCGGAGAAGCACTCAGGATCGAGGGCGGGCGGCTTCTTGCCAATCTCACCGGCGGTTTCGACGATCTGGGGATCAAGCACGAAATCGCCATTGCGCGCCTTACTGTGGCGGGGGTCAGCGCTAGCGGGCTTGCGCAGCAAGGCAGCGCACGGCTTGAAGGATCGGTGCTCAGCCTGCCGCTCGCGCTGACGGCAGAGCGCGTAAGGACCGGCAACGCCCAGGCCGATCCGCGCCTAATCAATGGCCGCGCCACCGGCCTTCTCACCTATGATTTTACACGCCAACGCCTCGCGGTTGACCGCACGCAGATCACCTTCCCGGGGCTCGATGCCACACTCGCCCTGCGCGGCGATGTGCGCGGCGGGGCCTATGCCATCGCCGGGCCGATCGAAGCGCGGCGTTTGAAAGTCGACGGCGCGGGCGAGATAACCGCAAACGCCAAGATCCTCGCCAAATTCGGCCCTGCCGTGCCGTGGAGCCTGCGCGCTAATCTGGCCGGCGTGCTCAGCCGGATTGGCAATGCCACCATCGTCAACCTCGCAGGCGAACAGATCCGTTTCAAAGGTGAACTCGGCATGGGGGCCGGTCAGCCGATCATCTTGCGCAACACCACCATCACCGCGCCGCGCCTCACCGCAAGCCTCGATAGCCGCGTTGTAACCGGCACAGGAGTGACCCGCACCGTGCTGGCGGGCAGCGGGCGGCAGGCGCAATATGGCCCGTTTCGCTTCGATGCCGAGATTGCAGGCGACGGCCCTCGCGCCGTGCTGGTGCTGGCCGATCCCTTGCCCGCCGCGGGGCTGAAAGATGTGCGCATCGCACTTTCCCCCATCAAGGAAGGCTTCGGGCTGGATGTGGCAGGGGGATCACTGCTCGGAGAGTTCGAGGGCGCGCTTGAACTGTTCCTGCCTGAAAACGCACCAACCCGCGTCGCGATCAACCGGCTTGTGGTCTATCGCACAACCGTGGCTGGAGAAGTCGTGCTGGGCGATGCTGGCCCCTCGGGCGATCTGCGGCTGGCAGGTGGCGGCATCAACGGGACGGTTGGCTTCCGACCGCAAGGCAGCGGGGCCACCGGCTTCGCCGTCGATTTGGCCGCGCGCAATGCCAGCTTCGGCGGGACTACCGCGATCCGCATTACTCGCGCCGATATTGCAGCAACCGGACGCTATGCCGACGGCAACGCTACCATTGATGCCGATGTCAGCGCCGCCGGGGTCGAATATGGTGCGCTCAACCTTGCGAGCCTCACCGCGAAGGCTACCATAGACAATGGGCGCGGCAAGGTGACAGGTACGCTGGCCGGGCGCCGGGCCGACCGAATTGCGCTCAATTTCGATGCCGACTTTGCGCCAAACCGGATCGCCGCAGTCGCGCGCGGGGCGTATGGCAACAGCGAAATCACGATGCCGCGCCGCGCCGTGCTGACCGCGCGCGAAGGTGGGGGGTGGAACCTTGCGCCCACGCAGGTCGGGTATGGCGGTGGCTTTGCGATTGCAGAAGGCCGCTTTGGCGGCGGGGCAACTGATGTCCAAATGCGGTTGGCAAAAATGCCGCTGCGGCTGCTCGACTTGGCGGGGGCTGATCTTGGCCTTGGCGGGCGGCTAACCGGGATCATTGATTACCGACAGGCCGGCCGCAATCCGCCCACGGCACGGGCGCGGGGCAGGATCGACCGGTTCAGCCGCGCCGGATTGGTCCTGTCATCGAAGCCGATTAACGTTCTCGGCACGGTTGACCTCGGGTCGGACCGCTTGACCGCTGCCGCGCGCATGTTCGAAGGTGATGCGCGGCGCGGCGATCTGGCGCTGCGCGTCACCGGACTCGGACCCGATGGCGCGGTGGGTGACCGGGTGATGGGCGGGCGTCTGGACGGGCGCTTTGCCTTTGATGGGGCGGCCGAGACGTTGTGGCGGCTCGCCGCAGTTGAAGCGTTCGATCTTGCCGGACCGGTGCGGATTGCCGCGCGGGCAACCGGCACGCTCGCCAACCCGCGCATCACCGGCACGCTCGCCACGGATGATCTGACGGTGCAGAGCGCGCTGACCGGCACCCGCGTCACCAATGTCAATGCGCGCGGGCGCTTTGCTGGATCGCGGCTGGAACTGGTGCGCTTTGCCGGGCAGACTGCGGGTGGCGGCACGGTTAGCGGCAGCGGGACGATCGATCTCGCGCAGATGAGCGCCGGGCGCGGTCCTTCGCTCGATCTGCGCGCCGCGGTGAAGGATGCGCGGCTGCTGGACGCCAATGGCTTGGCAGCGACCATCACCGGCCCCTTGCGGATCGTGTCCAACGGGCTGGGCGGGACGATTGCCGGGCGGGTGACGATCGACCGCGCGCGCTGGGCGCTGGGTAATGCCGAGGAGGTTTCCTCGCTGCCCCGCATCGCCACGCGTGAAATCAATGGCGATGACGGGCCCAGTCGCACGCAGGTTTCAGGGCGCAATGCGGCCTGGCGTTACCTCGTTAACGCCAGCGCGCCAAACAGGGTGATTGTCGAAGGGCTGGGGCTGGAGAGCGAATGGGGCATCGATATCGCGCTGCGCGGGACCGTTGATGATCCGCGCATTGGCGGGACCGCGCGGCTTGTACGTGGCGATTACACGTTTGCAGGAACCCGATTCGAACTGACCCGCGGGCGCATCCTGTTTGACGGGAACGAACCGATCAACCCGCGTTTGGACGTGCTTGCCGAAACGGCAAAGAACGGCACCAATGTCGATATCGCGATCACCGGTAATGCCATGTCGCCGAGCATCGCCTTCTCGTCCGATCCGGCCTTGCCAGAGGAGGAGATTTTGGCGCGCCTGCTGTTCGGCGGGTCTGTCACATCGCTGTCTGCTACCGATGCGGTGCAGTTGGCAGCGGCGCTGGCGGCTTTGCAGGGCGGGAGCGGTGGACTTGATCCGATCGGGCAATTGCGCCGTTCGATCGGGCTGGACCAGCTGCGCATCGTTAGCGCCGACCCGCTGATCGGACGCGGGACGGGTATTGCGGTGGGCAAGAACATTACGGGCAATATCTACGTCGAATTAATCACCGACGGACGCGGTTACAGCGCAACGCAGGTGGAATACCGGATCACCAGCTGGCTGGCGCTGCTCGGCACGGTGTCGACGATCGGGCGTGATTCAGTGCTGTTGCAGGTGTCACGGGATTATTGAGGGGGAAGAGCGGGCTCGCACTTCAGACCAAATCGAACTGAGCTTAGCTTAGCTTAGCGAGCCCCCCCCTGATCTTCGGGTTATTCCGACAGATACAATTCCGCTTCAGCCGCGCGCCTGCGGGTGAGGCCGTTGAGAACCTGCCCGGCAGCGCGGTTCCAGCGGGCGAATTCGCGTGCCGCGCCGGCGTAATCGCCCGCAAGGTGTCTTTTCGTAAGGGTGGCGCGGCCAATTGCACCGGTGTTATAGTGGAAACTCACGAGCGCATCGAACTGGCTTTGCGTGGTCAGCGCGCTGCCGAGCGCCCTTGCGACATCGGCAGCATAGCGGTTGAGGTCCTCGGCAAGCCGCGCGTCGCACTGGGCCTGTGTCCAGCGGGTGCCGGGGCGGATCATGCCGCCATTGAAGCGATCCTGTCCCGTTGCACCCCAGCCGATCGTCCAGGGCGCGCCGCCTGTAGCAGGATCGGGGTAGGCTTCTACCATTCCGTCAGGCCGCAGCCGCGCACATCCTTCGAACCGTTTGATCAGCGCAGTTCCGGCTGACCCGATGCGGCGGGGTGTACCTGCTTTGGCGCGGGACGGTGACAGGGCGACCAGTCGGCGCATCAGTGTCAGCAACGAGGTCGAGGGCTGGTAGGTCATGTCGGAGCCTCCGGAAGGATGGGGGAACGGAAGGCCGATGGATTGAGCAGGAATGCGGGGCGTAGGAAAATCGTTTCGCGCGAACAGGCCGCGTATTGGAAGTCCGTGTCGAGAAAAAAACCGAGTAAAGCGTCGTCAGAACGCATACAAAAGGGACGCCCGCCTGATGGCGGACGCCCCTTTCTTTGTCCTGTAAGGACGATCAGAAGCGCAAGATCAAGCTACCGCGAACCACCTGAGCATCCGCATTGTCGCGGCCGATGGTGGTATCGATACCGGCGCTGAATTGCAGCGGTCCGGTGCCGAAGATCGCGGCAATGCCGACCTCCCCCCAAGTCTGATCGGCGGTGTCGAGCAGGAAGTTTGCGGTCGGGCCCGTGCCTTGCGCGAAGTTGGCGCCGAGCAACTGGGGGCCGTCCTCGAACTCCCGCACTAGCTGTGCATTGGCGTTGATCGCCAGCGACTTGCCCTGCTTCTCGTAGCCGAGGCCGACCCGGACCTGCTTGCTCTCGAAGCTTTCACGCTGAAGCCTGAGGCCCAGCGTGCCGCCAGTCTCGTTCAAAGCGGCCGTATCGACGTTGGCGTAGCGGGCCTCAACCCCCGGCGAGATGGTGCCGATGGTGCTTTCGAGATCGTAGGAGACCCCCAAAGCGCCCGAAACCAGCATGTAATCCGAGCTAGACTGGAGTGTCTGCGCGTTGCCGAGGAACTGCACCTGGCGGCTGGTGTCGAAGCCCATGCTGCCCATGCTGAACTGGCCATCGATCACCGGGCCGCCGGCGAAGGCATGGCGCAGATACAACGAGGCGGCATAGGTGTCGCTTTCGACCTGCTGCCTGAGCGGCGTATCGGCATTGAGCGAGCTGAAGTAGCCCGACATGCCGACCATGGTGTTTTCACCCGGATAGAATTCGACACCACCGGCCAGGTAATAGCCGTCGAAATCGGTCGACCGTGTGATGAACTGGCCAGCGACTGTGCTCCCCGCAGTATAGCCGGGCATCGAAGCGCCTTCACCGGAGACCAGACCAGCTGTTGCGAAGATCGCGACATTATCCGGCAGGTTGGCGTCGATCACCTCGGTCTCGCCGTCTTGCATCGCCATCTGCATCCCGCCAAGCGGCTGAAGCGCAGGCGCAAGGCCCATCTGCGCCATTTCCAGCGGACGCCCAGTCACGGCAATCTTGCCCCCGGCCCGCGACTTGTCGGCTTCGCGCAGGCGCGCAGCGTTCAGGTTCTGGAGCTGGTTTACGGACTGCGCAGCGAGCGTACGCACCGCCTGTTCGTTGACCGGTGCCAGGTTGGAGAAGGTGTTGCGGATTGTGTCAACCGAAGCGAAATCGAGCGCATAGAGCCCAGCCAGCGCCGTGTTCGAACGGTTCTGGTCGAACAGCTGGGCATAGGCGGCCTGCGCCGGATCACTGCGGTTGATCACCGTGGTGTAGCTAGCCGCATTGACCTGCATCAGCACCGCGTTGGGCTGGTAAATGAAGCTCTGCGAGAGGATCGGCGAGATCGTGCGGGCGGTGAAAGTGCCAGTGACGCCGCCGGTGGAGGTTACGATGGTGTAACGCTCATCCAGACCGTTGACGCGCTGGGTGACACCGGTGCCGAGGCTCACGATCCCGCCGACATTGGCGAGGCCATTCACCGCGATCCGGTCGGCTGCAGTGCCGGTGCCGAGATCGACGAGGAAGTTCGTACCCGACGCCAGTACCAGGTTGCCATTGACCGTCAGCGTGCCGGTCGTGCCCATGGTGGCGGGCGAGATGGTCCCGGCGATGCTGGTGAGGAACGGCGCAGTGATGCTGCCCGTGCCTTCGAGCATCCCGGAGAACAGCGAGTAATCACCGATCGACGTGATGCCGCCATTGACGTTCACGCGGCCGCCGAACTGGTTGATGTCGATCAGCGAGCGTAGCGTGCCGGCCGCGCCGACCGTCAGGCCAGCGGTGCCGCGCACGGTCAGCCGGTCGATGGTGACGTTGCTGCTGAGCGTCGTCGTGCCCGAATTGGCCAGCGTCACGTCGAAGTAACGGGCTGCCACGCGCCGCGCCGGGTCGGCGCTGACGACGGGGTTGGCGTTGTTCGGCACGAAGCCCGTGGCGCCGACTAGTCCGTTTGCCAGCGTTGCGGCAGGCAGGGCGGGGGCGACGTTCTGCGGCGCGTCTTCCGCAATCATCGCGGTCCCGCTGATTGCCACGTCTTCAGCCGTGCCGAGCGAGTTGGCGTCGCCGATGGCCAAATCGAAGGTGGCAACGCCCGGAACCGCTGCGTCCTGAACCGACAGCGCGCTACGTCCCGCTGAGGCTGCACCCGCTTCGGTGCCCTCGTTGGCCTGCGGAACCACTGCGAAGCCGGCCATGTTGTCCACGCTCGTGGCTGCCGCCGGGCGCGGGCTGGTGTCAGTGCGGACGCCGGTGCGGGTGTCGGTGCAGGAATCGCCCGGTGCTTCAAACTCGATGCACACCGCGCCCCAATCGCCGCCCGTGCCGCCGAGGCCCAGTTCGGGAGTGGTCGGCAGTCCGTTGACGATCCGACCGGTGCTATCGATCACCCGGTAATTGGGATCGAGCGTGGTCTGCCAGCGGCTTGCGTCTTCCCAGTTGCCATCACCCGCGTTGGCGGTGACGTAACGATAGGGGTTGTTCGCAACGACATACTGCCAGAACAGCGACAGCGGCTGGTAGAAGCTGGTGGTGCCGAGGGTGCCGAATGGCTGTGCGCCGAAGAAGCGCGACCCGCCCGAAAGAACGCCGATCACAAGGTTTTCGTTGGTGATGGGATTGCGCCCTCCACCGGACAGCACCAGCGGGCCGCCCGAATCGCCCTGCGCGGTGGTGCCTTCGTTTGGCAGCGCGTTGTCGCGGTGGGCGTTGATGTCGAACGGCGACTGACGGCGCTGCGAATCGAAGTCGATCTGGTAGAGGTTCTGCGTCAGCGTGCCTGGGCTGCCGAACAGCACGGCATTGCGATCCGCCAGCGACATGAAGCCGCCGAGCATGTTCTCAGCCGCGCGGCGGCGCCAGTCGACGCCCGTCGGGCCGGTCAGCGCGCTGCCGGTGTTGCCATAGCCCACGATGTTGACGTGATAGCCCGTCCCTGTGACCGGATCGATCGCGGCAGGTGCGGGAAGGGTGCTGAATAGCATGGCCCAGGTCGGGATGCGGGCGGCTGGGGTGTCGAGTGTGGCGAGCGCGATGTCAGCCTCGATAAAGCCGAGTGCGCCCGGGTTCTGCACTGAGCGCCTGTCCCAGACGATGCTATTGACGTTGAACACTGACAGCGCGGTATTGGTACGGGTGGTGCCGAACCAGTTCTGCACGCCCGGCAGGCTGTTGACGTTGAACGAGACAGCCGCACGCACGGTGGTGCCGTCATAGGCGGTTTCGGGGCGGGTGTTGACGCAGTGCGCAGCGAACAGCACCGTGCGCGGATTGATCAGTGTCGCGGTGCAGATACCCACACCGCCTTGGCCGACCGTGTTGGTCACGATCACACCAACGCCGCGGAAAGTATCGGCGTTGTCGACGATATCGGCCGGCGTCCTGTTTTCGTTCGGGATCACCGCGTGTGCGGGAGTCGCGACAACGGCCATCGAAAGGGCGCTGAGGCCCGTGCCGGCCAACAGTAGGCGGCGCGGAGCAAGCGAGATGCTCATCTGTGTTTCTCTCCGTTAGAATCGGCCGAGAGCATCGACCAAGATAACGGATCCTAGCGGCACAAGATGTTATATCAATTGGATATAATAATTACGGATATCAATTGGGTATATAAATTGGGCCAAACCCCGGGGCTTGAAAGGCGACCCAAGCGTTGCGCAAAGGCCTCAGCGTGTCGCCAGAAACAGCGTGTAACCGGCGTACAGCGCTATCATAAGCGCACCTTCGAGGCGCGACAGTCGCCAACCGCTGCGCAGTTGCACGATCAATAGCGCCGTTACGCCGAGCATCACCCAAATGTCGAAACTGGCGATTTCGGCTGGCACCTCGATCGGGTGGATGATCGCGGTCAGGCCAAGGATGCCGCACAGGTTGTAAATGTTCGACCCCACGATATTGCCCAGCGCAACGTCTTCGTGCTTGCGCAGTACCGCGACGATGCAGGCGATCAGTTCTGGCAAGCTGGTGCCGACGGCGACAACGGTAAGGCCGATCACGCTTTCAGACACGCCGGCAGCCGAAGCAAGCACCGTGGCACCATCGACTAGCCAGCCCGCTCCGACAATTGCGGCTGCCAGACCGGCGATGATCATGCCTGTCAGCACTACGGGGCCGGTATTCGGCGGCACCGGACGATCTTCGGCTTCATGCTCGTGGCGCACGGCTTCGGCATCGTGGGATGCGCTTTCCGATTTGTAAGCCCACCAGACGTAACCCGCCAGCGCGGCAACCAGAACGAGCCCTGTTATGAGGCCGATCAGGCCGAGCACCACCGCGCCTGTCGCCAGCAGTGCCGATCCACCCAGTGCAATCGAATCGCGCCGGAATGATGCCGGATTGACTCCGAGCGGTAGGATCACTGCCGAAAGACCCAGGATGAATAGGATGTTGGCGGTGTTTGAGCCGACGATATTGCCGATAGCAATTCCCGGCGAACCGGCCAGTGCAGCCTGAACGCTTGTCGTGAGCTCTGGTGTCGAGGTTCCGAACCCGACAATTGTTAACCCGGCCAGCAGCGGCGAAATGCCGAGCCGCGCCGCCATGCCTACCGCACCCCGCACCAGCAGTTCGCCGCCCAGCGCCAGCAAAACCAAGCCACCGGCTATAAGCAGCATCGTTTCGGTCATGGTCTCCCTTTCAAACTTTTGGCGCGGTCTCTTGGCCGCACAGGCAAGCGCCCGATACAAAAAGGCCGCCCGGTCTGCCCGGGCGGCCCTATTGTGACGTTATAACGGCCTAAAAATCAAGCCGTTGGTGACGCAGCGATTTTACATCGAATAATACATATCGAACTCGACCGGGCAGGGAGTGGTTTCGGTGCGAATCACTTCTTCCCACTTGAGTTCGGCATAAGATTCAATCTGATCCTTGGTGAACACGTCACCCTTGAGCAGGAATTCGTAATCGGCGGCCAGCGAGTCCAGCGCCTCACGGAGCGAACCGCAAACGGTCGGCACTTCGGCGAGTTCAGCCGGCGGCAGATCGTACAGGTTCTTGTCCATCGCCTCGCCCGGGTGGATCTTGTTCTCGATCCCGTCGAGACCCGCCATCAGCAGCGCCGAGTAGCACAGATAGGGGTTGGCCATCGCATCGGGGAAACGGAATTCTACGCGCTTGGCCTTGTCGCCGGTGCCGTAAGGAATGCGGCAAGAGGCCGACCGGTTCCGCGCGGAATAGGCCAGCAGCACCGGTGCTTCGAAGCCCGGCACCAAGCGCTTGTAGCTGTTGGTGGTCGGGTTGGTGAAGGCGTTGAGTGCCTTG
>JBIKSA010000056.1:0-14178 GCA_044348875.1 Erythrobacter sp.
AAAGAGCCTGAAAAACTAAACGTTTAATATCAAAAAGATAATAGAAAGAGAGTTGGTTGGGAGACGCTCTCGCTCCGCCACCGGTCTTTCCACACCGGTCATAGCGCTTCGGGGCGCTTCCCCCTCTTGAGGCATCGGCAATGCTGCCTGAAATTGCGGGTTTGACGCCTTTTATGGCTGGCGCACAGAGGTTGGCGGCGGTGTTGTAGCCCGCTTCAATTATCCATGCCGGGCAGCGCAGGAATCAGGCCCACCGCAAGCTCTCGCGCCGCGTTGCGGGCCGCGTCGCGGTCTGCGGTGTCGGCGACTTCGTATGTATAGGACGGGACCTTATAGCGGGCGTGGAACCAGTTCTTGGCCGTGCCGCTGCCGGGGTTGGCGTTGCGCGGCTCGATGGTGAAGGGATAGCCTGCAAAGGCATTCTCACGCCCGCCGAGCCATGCGGCCAGGAAGCGCGTCTCGGCCGGGCTCGCTTCCGTCCCCTGCACGTAAAACAGATTGCGCGACGTAGAGTGGAAGTCGACCATCAGCACCGGGCGCACGCCTGCGGCAAGGGTGTCGAGCCATGCCTTAATGGCACGGGTTTCGGGCTGGGTGAACGCCCCCCAGTCGCGGTTGAGATCCACCGCGCCGCGATTGGCGCGCCAGTGGCCGCGCGCCGCTCCGTCCGGGTTCATCATTGGCACTACCAGCACCTGCACATTCCCCAGCGCACCGGCCCGTTCCACCAGCGCATCGACGAAGGCCCTCATTGCGATGGCACCGGTCACCTCGGGCGGATGCTGGCGGCCGAGCAGCACGACCAGCTGCGGCGCGTCCGCGCGGCCCAGCCGGATCGCCTCAACCGGTCGGCCATCATGCGATGCGCCGAGCGTGAACACCGCTGCTCCTGTCGCGGCGCTCCATCGTGCAAGGTCTTGTGCGGCATCGTCGGGGGTGATGATTTCCTGCGCAGCGATCCGTCCCCGGCCCGCAGGCAAGCGCATCACCATGCCCTTGCCATCTGCTGATGGCTCCGCCGCCACATCGCGCCACACGCCGTCCCCGTCACTGCGTTTGGGGGTGTAGCGGTGCTCTGCGCCAAGATAGCGCAAGGTAATCGTCACTGGTCCCTCGCCCGTGGCTTCATACCGGAAGGCGTACCACGGGCTGGGATTGATCGGCGGGGCGTGTTCGGGTGTCACTAGCAGAGTGACATCGCGGTCCCCGGTGATTGCGCAGGCGATCGGCGGCGCGCCGTCGAAATCGAAGGCGATGGTGAGCGAAGGCGTGCGGCAGGTTGCCTCCGCCCTCGTTCCCATCTGCGCCGCGATCCCTGCTGGAGCGGGCGGTGCCGAAGCACAGCCCGCCGCCAGCAAGGCGAGACCGGCCCATCCGTATCGCATGGCGATGCTCATGGGCAGGACCCTATCAGAAGGTCTTGCGCAGTTCGATCCGCCACATCCGCCCACGCGGCGAGTGCAGGGCGCTGAGGAAGCCGTAGGTGTCATCAGCCAACGGCGGATCCTTGTCGAACAGGTTATTCACCCCAAGCCGGATGCGGGTGCCATCGAGCGGCCCGTCATTTTCGAAGGTGTAGCTGATCGCGGTGTTGATGGTCAGCATGTCGCCCACGCGGTAGAAGTTCGCGTTGGGATCATCCGACACCAGCGGCACGTCGCGGCTGACGCTGGTGTTCCACACCTCGCCCACGTAGTTGGCGAACAACGACACATCGACCGGGCCACTGTCCCAGTTCACCGACCCGCTGTAGCGCCACTTGGGTCGGCCTTCGATCTCCAGCAACTGGCCCAGACCTTCGATCCGGACTTCAGGCGGCAAGTCCCTGTTGGCGACTGCATCGACCAGAGTTTGCCCGTCAGTCCCGGCAGACTGAACAAAGCTTTCCAGCCGCGCCGCGTTGAAGCGCAAGCGGAACTGGCCGAGGCCGAATTCGGGGACGTTGTAGGTTACGCCGAAGTCCCAGCCCTTCGATACGCGGCTGTCGAGGTTGATATAGGGATCGAGCACGCGGATGATATCGCCCGCAGCGGCAAGCCTGGTGCCTTGGTAGAGCGCGATCTGTTCAGCGTTCGGCGCAGCACGGATCACATTGGGGTTGCTGCTGCCATTCTGGCGGAGCAGCAGATCAAGCGCGATGGCGTTATCATCGCCGAAGACGCCGACCAGCCCGGTCTGCTTCACGCGCCAGTAATCTGCAGTCAGCGTCAGGCCGGGAATGAACGCAGGCTCCAGCACCGCACCAAGATTGATGCTTTCGCTTTCTTCGGGCTGAAGCCGGTCGGTGCCGGAACGGAAGCTGATGATGCCCTCGCCCGGACAATCGCCCAGATTGGCGATCACGCGCTTTTCGACCTGCGCCTGACAGCGCACGAAATCGTCGCGGGTGTTGGAACGGGTGGTGCCTTCGTCGTTGACCTGCACCAGGTTCGGCGCGCGGAAGCCTTGCGACCATGCGCCCCGGAACATCAGACCGGGAACCACGGTCCACGATGCGGCGGCACGCGGGACGAGTGCAGTCTCGCCGATATCCTTGAAGTGCTCCATCCGCCCGGCCAGCTGGAGGTTGAGCGCGCTGATCAGCGGGATGTTCATATCCTCGCTCACCAGCGGGACAAAGGTTTCGACGAAGGCTGAATAGGCCGTGCGCACACCCCGAGTGTCGGGTGATGCGCTGGTGCCGACAACGTCGCTTCCGTCGAATACGCGGGTTACGCTGTCGGTCCAGGTGATGGTGCCGTCAATGCGCGGATCGCGATCATCGAAGAAGGTTTCGCGCCGCCATTCGACCCCTGCCGCAACCCCGACATCCCCGCCGGGCAGGCTGAGCAGGTCGCTGCGGCTGACTTTGAAATCAGCCAGCGCAAGGCTGGTGCCACCGGTGCGGAACACGCTGATGCGGAACGGATCGATCGCGCTGGCGGGGTTGGGGGTGCAATCGTCGTTGCCCGGATCGCCGGTCACGCAGCCGCCGTTGAAGGGGTTGTAGGCGTCCGGCGTTGAACGGTTGATAGCCTGCTGCAACAGCGTCAGCGACACGCGATTGCCTTCCAGATCGGTGCTCTTGGCCTCGGAATAGACAAACCCGGTGTCAAAGTCCCACGCGCCGAAATTGCCGCGCAGACCGGCGACAAGGCGGTAGGAATCCTTGTCAACATCGACCGATCGGTTGCCGGCATCGACGAAGCGGTAACGCTCCATGATGATGTCCGCTCCGCCGACCGGAATGGTGGTGCCGGGCAAGCGGTTGGGGTTGGCAGCGCCGCCCGGGAAAGTCACCGGGCCGAACGGGTTCCAATAGGCATTGCGGGAAATCCCCACCGGCACAGCGCTGAGAACCGCTGCGGGGGTGATGTCGCGGCTGCTTTCGGAACGGTAATAGGTGCCTTCGAAATAGCCTTCGACATTGTTGCTGAATTCGTAATTGAACAGCGCGACGGCATTGATGCGGGTCTTCTCGCTGATCAACGTGGTGCCGAAGGCGCGGTTATAGCGCACCTCGGCCGCCGGGTTATCGCCATTGCGCGCACACAAGCCATTGGGGAATTGCAGGCGGCAGCCGGTGATAGTCGACGGCTGGAGATAGAAGTCATCGTCGCGGATCGGCGTCAGGTTGTTGTTGGTGATCTGAATATCGAACTGGCCAAACGGGCCAAAGGTGTTGCGGTTATTGAACTGCGTATCGCCTTCGAACGGCGTGCCGATCAAGAGCGCGCGCTTGTCGTCGTCGGCTGAATAGGCGCGCTCAGATGCCTGCATGCCGTTTTCGTGGAAATAGCCACCGTAAACGGTCAGATTGGCGCGCCCGCCAGCGAAGTCAAAGCCATAGCCGCCGTTGAGCTGCGTGGTGTAAAGGCCGGTGCCGTCCGAATTGCGGTATTCGCCTTCGATGAAGCCGCCCTTGCGGTTGCCGCGCAGGACGGTGTTGACCACGCCCGCCACCGCATCCGCGCCGTAAATCGCCGAGGCGCCGTCGCGCAGCACTTCGAGCCGCCGCACGCTGCCCGGGGCGATTTCGTTGGTGTCAGGGCTGACCACCGGTACCAGCAGTTCGGTCTGGAAGCCGGGGTTCAGCACCATGCGCCGTCCGTTGATCAGCAGCAGCGTGTTGCCGGTGCCGAGGTCGCGCAGGTTGATCGAAGCGGCATCGCCGCGCACGTTGTTGGAGCTGATATCGTTCTGTTCGTTGAACGCGACCGCACCTGCCTGCGGGATCGCACGGAACAACTCGTCACCCGAAGTGGCCGCGATGTTGGCGATATCGGTCTCGTCCAGCACAGTGACTGGCAGCACATCGTTGATCTTGGCGCCCTGGATCTGGGTGCCGGTGACGACGATTTCACGCTCCAATTCGCCATCGGTCGGCGCGGACGTGACGTCGACAGCGTCCTGGGCCTGAACGGCGGTCGCGGCAATCAGGCTGCCGCTGCACATCAGGACAAGCCTGCTTAGAAAGGTGGTGGACATGGTTATTCTCCCCGTTTTTTAACAATTTTAAGTGATTGTGCCCAGTGCGCGAACAGGCCGGGCCATTGGCTGATGACCTGTTCCGGCTTGCCCAACCCCCAGCCATGTCCGCCGTCGCGGAACATGTGCAGTTCCGCGCTCGCCCCGGCGGCGCTAAGGGTTTGAAACAACAGAATGCCGTGCCCCGGCGGCGTAGTTTGATCGTCGGAAGAGGCAAAGATGATGGTTGGCGGTGCATTCTTGGCGGCGTAACTGTCAAGTGACCATTCGTTTTCGGCCTCGGGCCCTGCCTTGTCGCCGATGATCTCGCGCCGGGTGCGGGTGGTGTCGTAGGGCTTGCGCAGCGTGACGACCGGGAACAGCAGGACGACAAAATCGGGCCGGGCTGATGCTGCCTCGTAACGGTCACCCCCGGCATACAGCGCGCGGGCAGGCTGGTAGGCGGTAAAGCCCGCCAGATGCCCGCCTGCGGAAAAGCCCATGATCCCGATCTTGGCGGGGTCTACTCCGAATTCACCCGCGCGGGTGCGGATGATCTTCATCGCCCGCTGCGCATCCATGAAGGGCGCGGCGGCGTCCCACCCATCATTGGGCAGGCGGTAAATTAGTTCGAAGACGGTGAAGCCCTGTGCCTGCAACCATTCGGCAGCGGGCGTGCTTTCCTTCCACAGCTGGATACGGAAATAGCCGCCGCCGCCTGCCACCAGCACCGCTGCGCCGTTGGGGGTGACCGGGCGATAGACCCGCATCCGGGGGGTCGAGACATTCGACACTGCACCGTAACCTGCGCCCGTGTCGCCCAGCACTTCGGGCCCTGTGACCTTGCCCCTGCCGGGCGGTGTGCCCGGCCACAGGCGAATTTCTTCCTGAGCCGCTGCGGGCTGAGCGGCGGGGGGGGCAGGGGTTGTAGCGGTCAGCGGCAGGGCCGGTGTCAGCAGGGTGAACATGGCGGCCAGCAGGCTAAGGCGCCGCGCGATCATGGTTTTCCCTCCAGCAAGTCGGCGATTTGTGTGCTGACGGGGCCACTGCGTTCGTGGCGTTCGCTGTCTTCTTCGGGGAGCCGCATGGGCGCTCCGGCCATCGCTGCGGTCAGCCGTTCATGATCCAGCGCGCCTTCCCAGCGCGCCACCACAATGGTTGCCACGGCATTGCCGACAAAGTTGGTGAGCGCGCGGCACTCGCTCATGAAACGGTCGATACCGAGGATCAGCGCCATCCCGGCGACCGGCACGCCCGGCACCACCGAAAGCGTCGCGGCAAGGATCACGAAGCCCGATCCGGTCACGCCTGCCGCGCCCTTGGAGCTGATCATCGCCACCAGCACCAGCGTCAGCTGCTGGCCAAGGCTCAGCTCTACCCCGACCGCCTGCGCAATGAAGAGCGCGGCCAGCGTCATGTAGATGTTCGTGCCGTCGAGGTTGAACGAATAGCCTGTCGGCACGACCAGCCCGACCACCGCCTTGCGGCAACCGGCGATCTCCATCTTCTCCATCAGGCTCGGCAGGGCAGCTTCGGATGAGGACGTGCCAAGCACGAGCAGCAGCTCCTCGCGCAGGAAGCGGATCAGCGCAAAGATCGAAAAGCCATTGAACCAGCCGACCAGCCCCAGCACCACCACCACGAAAAGCAGCGAGGTGAGGTAGAACGTCGCTACCAGTGCGGCGAGATTGGCAAGGCTTCCAACGCCGAATTGGCCAATGGTGAAGGCCATCGCCCCGAACGCCCCGATCGGCGCGAGCTTCATCAGCATATGGACCAGCTTGAACACCACCGCCCCGAATGAGGCGAGCGCGTCGGTGACGAGGTCGCTTGATGGGCGGGTTGCGGCAATCGCCACGCCGGTAAGGATTGCAATCAGCAAGACCTGCAAGATCTGCCCGTCGGTGACCGCGCTGAACAGCGTGTCGGGAATAATGCCGAGCAGAAAGCCGGTAATGCTCGTCGCCTCGGCCTTGTCGGCGTAGTCGGCGACGGCAGCGGTATCGAGGCTGGCAGGATCAATGTTTAACCCGTCGCCCGGCCGCACCACGTTCGCCACCACGAGGCCGATGATCAGCGCGAGAGAGGAGAATGTCAGGAAGTAGGCAAACGCCTTGCCCGCCACGCTACCCACCGCCTTCAGGTCGCGCATCCCGGCAATGCCGGTAGCCACGGTCACGAAAATCACCGGCGCGATGATCATCTTGACCAGCTTGATGAACGCATCGCCGAGCGGCTTCAGCGCAACGCCAAATTCCGGGTAGAAATGCCCGAGCAGCGCGCCAAGCGCGATGGCAGCAAGAACCTGAACGTATAGCAGCCGGTAGAGTGGATTGCGTTTGGCAGGGGCTGCTGTGCCCGGCCCCGTCACGGCTTGGGAACCCATTGCTGACTTGTTTCCTCTGCTACGCCGGTATTCCGGTGGCAGGATTACGCCGTTCTGACTTTGCTGCAAGAAATCACGAATTTCCGATAAAAGTCATTCATTACAATATATTGAAGGCAGGACGAGGTGGTGAATTGCGGTATTCCGCACAAAATACTTGTTCCTAGTGCGGATTTCCGCACAATCGCGATAGCTTGGGGCAAAAGGAGGCGTCGGTGCGGTTCAGATTGGGGCGCTGGTATCTGGGGGTCATCGGACTTTTAGCGGCCATGCTGGTCGCCACGCTTGCGCTTCTTGGAGTTGATCGGGCGATGCGCGTGCAGGCTCTCGCCGATACCCGCGTGGCGGCCGATGGCCAGGCAGCGATTTTGGCCGCAGGTCTCGAAAGCGAACTTAACAAGTTCACTTTGGTACCTAGGGTGCTGGCAACCGATCCCGACGTTGCCAAACTGCTAGGCGGCGGCAAGGCCCAGCGTGCTCTGCTCAACCGGCGGTTGGCCGCTCTGGCGCGCCAGACGCGGGCCGCGGCGATCTATTTGATGGATGCCGATGGAATGACGCTGGCAGCGAGCAACTGGGATCGGCCCGAAAGCTTCATCGGCTCGAACTATCGCTTCCGTGGCTATTTCGCAGGCGCCCTGCGCGATGGCACCGCCACCGAATTTGCGCTGGGCACCGTGAGCCGGCGTCCGGGGCTCTATCTCGCCGAACGGGTCGGCCCTGCCGATGCGCCGCTTGGGGTAGTTGCGGTCAAGGTCGAATTCGATAGTCTTGAGGCCAAGTGGCGCGATGCCGAAGACGGGGTGTTTGTCACCGATCCGCAAGGGATCGTGCTGCTGGCCAGCAATGCCGAATGGCGTTTTCGCGCTGCACCCACCGCGCGCGATGATATGAAAACGCGCGACCCCGCGCGTGATGCAATGCGTTATGGCGTGGCCCGACCTCAGCCGCTTGAACTGCCGGGGACGCATCGGGACGGGGACGCTGTCCGGATGATTGAAAAGATTCAGCCGATCTCGCCTGCGGGATGGGAACTGCACCTGCTGGCTGACCCGTCCGCCCGGCTCTCTGTTGCGGTTGCCAACGGGCGCCTTGCCGGGGCTGGCTTGCTCATGCTGCTGGTGCTGGTGGTGGCGGGTGGGCTCATCTGGCGGCGCCAGCGGCAGGCCCGCGAAGCGGCCGAGGCTGAAGTTCAGACTGCAGCCTTGCGGGAACAGCTTCGCCAAGCCAATCGGCTGGCAACGCTGGGCCAGATCACTGCCGGACTCGGGCACGAGATCCGCCAACCCCTCGCCGCCATGCAAGTCTATGCCGAGACCGGCGAGCGCCTGCTCGCTTCCGGTCGCAACGCCGAGGCAGCTGGAAACTTCGCCAAGATTGCGGGGCTGGCGGGCCGGATCGGCGAGATTACCAAGGAGCAACTGCACTTCAGCCGCCGATCGGCCGAGCAGCCGCGTGATATCCGCTTGTCGGACGTCATTGACGGCTCGTTGCTGCTGCTGCGCGATCAGTTTCGGCAGAAGGGCATCGCACTGGCGCTGCCACCCGCCGAAGCTGCCGTGGCGATGGTGCGCGCGCGCCACGTTCAACTCGAACAGGTGCTGGTGAATATTCTCCAGAACGCAGTGCAGGCGTGCGGCGAGGGCGGCCAGATCACTCTGGAAATTGCGCGTGACAGCACGGATGGGGTGCAACTTGGTGTGCGCGATAACGGGCCCGGGGTGCCCCCGGAATTGCGGGACACGCTGTTCCAGCCCTTTGCCACTTCCAAACAGGAAGGCATCGGTCTTGGTCTTGCAATTTCGCAGGGCATCATGCGTCAACTTGGGGGCGATCTGCTTCACGAAGACACGCCGCCGGGCGCGCGCTTTGTCATGGTCATGCCTGCCGCATGAGCGCCGTGCCTGCCCCGATCCCTGCCCTTCAGGTCGCGCTGGTCGAAGACGACGCGGCCTTGCGTGATGCGACCACGCAGGCACTGATGGTCGAAGGGGCGGAGGTGGTGTCTTTCGCCGAGGCCCGCACCGCGCTCGGCTGGCTCAACCCTGACTTTGCAGGCGTTGTGGTCAGCGATGTGCGGATGCCGGTGATGGACGGGATCACCTTCTTTGCGGCCCTGCGCGACATTGACCCGGATTTGCCCGTCATACTCACCACCGGCCACGGCGATATCGCCATGGCGGTCGAGGCGATGAAAAACGGCGCCGCCGATTTCCTAACCAAGCCCTATTCTTCCGCTGACCTGATCCGAGCGGTCCGCGCAGCCAGCATTCGGCGCGGACTGGCGCTCGAAAACCGGCGTTTGCGTGACGAGGCAGGGCGCGGACCGCGGGCGGGCATCCCCGGCACCTCTGCCGCTGCACAACGGCTGCGCTCGGTGATCGAGGGGGTAGCGCGTTCGGAAATCGACGTGGTGCTTACCGGCCCTCACGGAGCCGGGAAAAGCCACGGCGCGCGGGCGATCCATGATCTGAGCACGCGCCGGAGCCGCCCTTTCGTCGCGGTCGATGCGGGGGTGCTGGCGCATCAGGATGCCGAACTGCTGTTGTTCGGCCGGGATCCGGGGCCCGGCAGCAGCGGCTTGTCGCGCACCGGCCTGATCGAGCGTGCCAACGGCGGGACGCTGTTTATCGATGAAATCGCCGCGGCTGGAAGCGCATTGCTGGCCCGGTTGCTGTCATTGGTGGAGACGCGGCAGTTGCTCCCGATCGGCGCAGCCCAAGCACGCCGCCTTAACCTGCGTATCATCATCGCTCGGATCGAGGACGGGGGGGGATCGGCGGCACGCGATCCCTTTTGGTACCGATTGGGTGCGGTGCAGATTGCCTTTCCTCCGCTAACCAAACGGCGCGAGGACGTGGCCGAAATCTTCCGGCTGTTCGTTACGCGCCATGCCAAAGAGCTGGATATTGCCCCGCCGGATATCGGCGCGGGCCAGTGGTCCCACGTGCAGGCGCATGATTGGCCAGGCAATCTCCATGAATTGTCCGTCTATGCCCGCGGCTGCGTGTTGGGCCTTGCGGAATCGGAGGTTGCAACGTCGCCGCTCACGGGGGAACGGTCCTTGCTTCAGATCGTCGCCGATTTCGAACGCACGGTGCTTGAAGACGCGCTGCGCCGCTGCCGGGGCGATGTCGCGCAGGTCCAGACAATGCTCCAGACACCGCGCAAAACAATCTATGACAAGCTAGCCAAATACGACATCAAGCCAGCAAGCTTCCGCTAAGACATTAGCGCGGTAATGCGATAGGCGTTCTCGGCCCCTCCCAACCTTGCAGGCAGCGCTGTCAATTGCTTCGATTACTTGACCGAGCAAGCCATGCGGCGTCTGCGCTGGCTGCGCATTGCGAAGCGGTCATCATCGCCAACCTTGATCGCCTTCGCGTGGCACCGGCTGATGGCCAGCGCGGTGTTCTGGTCGATCCGGGCGAAGTGGATTGGCGCGGCTGGCTCAATTGCTGTTTGGCCGCCCATTCGTCGCGCGAGCGCGTACCGCATCACAGCATGCTGGAATAGAAACGTTGCTCCAGCGGCAGCATCGCTGCCCCGATCGCGCAGGCGTCCACTTTGGTCTGCGACAACATGACACGCGGCAGAGGGCGGGGTTCCTGACGGCGGGCATCGTCGAACAGTTCGATGGCGGGGATGATCTTTTCGGCCAGCACGCGCGGGATCCGGCCGCCCAGCACGATCACATCGGGATCCAGCAGCGCAGCGATTGACGATGCAATCAGTGACAGGGGATCGCGGCTTTGTTCGATCCATTCGGCAACGCCTGGCCAATCGGGATCGAATTTCGATAGCATCTGCGCAATGCCGTCCACCTCCACCCCTGCCTTGCGGATCGATTGCAGCAGCGTTTCCAGCGTCGGCAATTGGAACAAACGCCACGGCAGGATCAGGCCTAGCTCTCCGCCATTCCCGTGCTTTCCGCGCATCAGGCGATGATCGATCACCACGCCGCCGCCAAGACCCGCCGCCATGAAGACATAGACGAAGTCCGCGTGATCGCGGCCCGCGCCAAGGAAGCTTTCGCCAATGGCCGCCACATTCGCGTCGTTTTCCACCCATGCAGGCAGGCCGAGTGCATCGCTGAACAAATCGTCAATTGGCACCATCGCCCAATCGTCGAGAGAGCGGGGCGGGTTGAAGCGTGACTTCCCGTCGAGGCAATAGCCGGAGATGCCGATGCCGACGCCAGTCAACCGTTCGCGCGCTCGCGGGGTGCGTTCCAGAAACCGATCCCTGACCTCGCCCAGCCTTTCAAACACCGCGCGGCGGGTCATGGCGGGCATGGCCACGTAGTCGTAATCGACGACATTGCCGGCAAAATCCATCAGCAGCACGGACATTGCGTCGGTCATCAACGCCACGCCCAGCGAATAGGCGTAATGCGGGTCGATCGTGATCGACAGGCTGGGCTGGCCGCGGCGCCCGCTCGCCTTGCGGTCACCTAGCAACAACGCGCCGCGATCAACCAGTTCGATCACCAACCGCGACACCGTCTGCTGAGATAACCCGCACTGGCGGGCGATTTCCGGCTGGATCGTGCCGCGATTCCTCAGGACGTGCCCGAGGATGCTCGCCTCGCTTTCGGAGGGACGCTGGAACGGATCTGTCAGGTTGGGCGTGTTCACGGACGAACTTTCGCAGAGGTGATGCGGACGGGCAACATTATCACTCGAATAAAACCTATCATGGGTTGTAATGCCTGCGGGCCGCTGATACGTCTGCCGACAAGAGGCTCACGCTATGGGCTCAGGTGAGGAGAGGATCAATGAAGCAGTTTTTCGGACTGGCTGCGGCCGGAGTGTCCCTTGTAGCCCTTTTGCCCGCTGCGGCGCTGGCCCAGCAGAGCGATGCTGCGGCCGCTGCTGAAGATGCAGAGCCGATTGCCGGGCAGGAAATCATCGTCACCGGCACCAGCCGTTCGCGCGCCGCGCTCGACACGCCGCTCGCCATTTCGCAGCTGGATGAAACCGCGCTGGCTCGCGCCGGCGTGACCAGCCAGGCGGATATTCTCAACACCATTCCGTCGATCAAGGCGGACGGCGGCGGCGGTGAAGTCGCGTCGAACGTATTCATTCGCGGCCTTCCTTCGGGTGGGCAGTTCCAGTTCACCCCGCTGATGTATGACGGGATCACGGTGCTTTCGTCCTTCGGGCTGAATTCGTCAGCCTATGACGTTTATGCCCGCAACGATCTGGGTATCGACCGGCTGGAATTCGTGCGCGGCGGCGTGTCCAACCTGTTTGGCCCCGGTTCCGTGGCTGGTGTCATCAACTACATCAGCAAGTCGGGCGGTGACGAGCTTGAGGGCACGGCTCAACTTGAAGTGGCAGAGCGCGGTCGCTATCGCGGCGATCTGGCGTTGAGCGGCCCGCTGGGCAACAACCTCTACTTTGCCGTGTCCGGCTTTTACCGCGTCGACGACGGCCCGATTGAGACCAATCTGGACACCGCCGGCGGCCAGATCCGGGGTAATCTCGAATACCGCTTCTCCGATGGCAGCGGCAATGTGAAGCTGATCGGCCAGTACATCAATGACCGCACGCATTTCTATCTGCCGGTCCCGCTTGACGGCCCGACCCGCAATCGTCTGCGCGGCAATGATGGCGAGATCGTCAATTCGGTGCAGAACCAGTTCGCGGCCGATCTCGGCTTCAACATCCCGGGCGGGCAGCGCTTCAATTCGGAAATCAACGATGGTGTCGCCACCGAAGGCGGGATGATCGGCCTGACGTTCGAAAAGGATTTCGGCGACAGCGGCTGGGGTATCAACGGGCGCTTCAAATATTCCGATTACCAGCACAAGTTCGGCCTGTGGTCGGACGGCGACGGGCTGGTGAACGTCCCGGAAACGCAGCAAAGCTTCCTCACCAACCGCAATCTGGGAACCTTGGCCAACGCTCAGTTCACCTTTGAAGGCGGCGCTGCGGTCCCGGCCAACTTCCTGCTGTTTGCGAACCGCTTTACCGACCGCGACCGGCCGGTGGAAGATTTCACCGCCGAACTGAACCTGACCAAGTCGCTCCAGACCGGCACTGTCGATCACGCGCTGACGTTGGGCGGGTTCTATGGCAACGCGACGGCCGGTGATTTCAACGCCACGACGACTTACCTTGCGGAACTCAATAACCGTCCGCGGTTGGTCAATCTGACCGTTCGCAACCCCACCACCGGTGCGCAGACGATCGTTTCGCGGAACGGACTGCTCAATGCCGGTGCCGGTTACGTCAACAATGAACATTCGGCAGAGCGTTACGCGGTCTATCTGGCCGACCAGATGAAGATCGGTGATCGGTTCAACTTCGACATCGGGTTCCGTCTTGAACACCTCAACGGTGAAATCAGCCGCGAACGCAGCTCAACCACGATCACCGATGCGGCAACGCCCAACCTTTCGGCAGCGCTGCGCGATGTAATCTGGGGCAATGGCGGCTTCCTGACGGGCGACGTTTCAGCGACCGAATGGGCGCTGGCTGCGGGCGCGCTGTATAAGCTGTCCGACAGCACGAGCCTGTATGCCAACGCTTCGCGCGGGTTCTTCTTCCCTGAACTGCGTTCGGCAGGGTTCCGCCCGCTGGCCGCCGGCACGGCCGCCAATGCCAGCGTTGCGCCGGGGATGGGCAGCTTCGATGCCGAAATCATCAAGCAGGCCGAAGCCGGGATCAAGATCAGCCAGCCGGGCCTGTCGCTTACCTTCGCGGGCTTTTACACCAGCCTTGAAAACCGGCGTCAGGTGTTGTTCGTCAACGATGGCGCTGGCGGTCTTGTCGAACGGGTCAACCTTGTCGGCACGGAAAGCTACGGCGCGGAAGGCACGATCGATGTCCGCATCGTCGGCGATCTCAGCTTCAGCGGCAACGTGACCTGGCAGCAGAGCGAATTCACCGCCTTCGACACCGCTCCGGCCAACATCGGCAACGCGGTCGAGCGTCAGCCCGAATGGCTCTACAACGCCGGGCTGTATTACGATGACGGCGCCTTCGATCTGTCGCTTTTCACCAATTACACCGGGCCGAACTTCACGGCTGCCAATAACGCCATTGAGCTGGACGGCTGGAACATCGCTAACCTTGATGCCGGCTACACGATGGGTATGGGCAGTTCGACCCTGCGGCTCAGCGTCAATGTGTTCAACCTGTTCGATACTGACGCGGTGACCGAAGGTTCGCCCCGTCAGGACGTCAATCAGGTCGCTAACGGAGCGTTCTTCGTCGGGCGTCCGGTGCTCCCCCGCCGGATCACCGCCCGCGCGACGTTCAACTTCTGACGCCAGCGCCGGGGTTGTGGCATGATGCCGCAACCCCGGCGGATGCGCACCATCCCCGGGCTTGTCGAGG
>JBIKSA010000015.1:0-43535 GCA_044348875.1 Erythrobacter sp.
GACGGAATCTAACAGGGCTTCATGGACCTGGGCGTGGTGTTTTAATGACGATAAATCTTCACAAACTTCCGATTGAATTATTTCGGCAACAAGACTATATGGCTTCAGTTTCGCATTGCCCCGTTCAGACAACTCTAAATAGTGACCTGCAGGCAAGCACCTAACTGTATCTAAGTAGGTATATGGCTCTGGAATGCTGCCAAACAGGTGTAATCCTACAACTGCAGCCGGGTCAGGAGAGCCTACTACGCCGCCGGCAACCAAAGCCTTCACCTGAGATGCGAATCTGATCTCTTGCGCTGACAAAGCATAGTATAACGGCTTTATGCCGTATGGGTCGCGCGCCAAGATAAGCTTACGTTCTACATTGTCCCAAATAGCCAGAGCGAACATACCGCGCAGATCAGACAACATGGTCCGGCCGCGAACTCTAAGCAGTTCGAGTATGACTTCCGTGTCCGACTTAGTTTGGAAAATTGAACCCTTAACTTCGAGGCTCCTGCGCAGTTCTCGGTAATTGTATATTTCTCCATTGAAAACAATTGAATATCTGCCATCATGCGAATGTAAGGGCTGGTCGGACCTGCTATTCAGGTCGATAATCGATAGTCTTCGGTGTCCGAGCGACAATCGGCCATCATCGCTTTGCCAATGGCCCTCTCCGTCAGGTCCGCGAGATGCCATGGCTGCCGTCATCCGAGCAACGGCAACGCGATCTACGCGTTGACCGGAAAAGCCAAGGATTCCTGCAATACCACACATTAAGCGAAACCCTCGGGACATCGAAAACGCATGCAAGAATAGCTACGGTGCCCGTTCTCATAGCCTGATTGAGACGAAAGACTCAAATTCTGGAGAAACTGCTGATAAATCAAACCCTTGCCGCAGCCGGGACCCGGTTGAGCGGACACACACACGCCCAACTTGCGCGCGTTACGCAGCCCTAAGCCAGACCGCCTCAACCCCACAGGCACCGCAAGCCGCACCGCCTAAGCCGCGCGCGCGGCGCTAGCTGCGCCACCCTCGCCCACCGCATTCAGTACCCAGCGGTGCGGGGCCTCAAGCCCCAGCGCGGTGAGCCGGCCGCTTCGGTAGGCTCCAGTGTCAATGCCAATGCGGTTGTGACGAAATTCGGGAGCCTCAGAAATGGTGTGGCCGTGGACCACTAGCGGGCCGAAGCTCTCCTCGTGCTTTAGAAAGTCCTCGCGGATCCAGCGCAGGTCGCCTGTCTGTTGCGCACTCAGCTCGACGCCCGGGCGGAGCCCCGCGTGGACAAACAGGTAGTCCCCAATGCGGATCTGGTCCTCGAAGCTGCGCATGAATGCAATGTCCTCGGGCGGCACCACGCCTCGGACTAGGTCGGCCATTTCAGCCAGCTCGGCGCGGTCGTAGTCACGGCGATCAAGCGGATAGGACAGGAGCATCTCCCTCCCGCCAAAGCGCAAGAACTGCCGCATAGCCCTCTCGTCCTCGAGCGCCTGGAGGAACATTTCCTCGTGATTGCCCGCCAGGATCCGCACCGTGCGCCGGCCCTGCCACTCGCGCGCCAGGCGGATGACGCCTGCGCTGTCGGGGCCGCGGTCAATCAGATCACCCAGCAGGATGACGGTGGTGCGGGCCGTGCCGCGCGCCGCATCGTCGGCGTCAACGCCCTCGATCAGGGCTGCAAGCAGGTCGGCCCGGCCGTGGATGTCGCCGACGGCGTAGACGCGCTCACCTGCCGGGATTGCGGCAGCGGGCGCGGCAGTGCTGGACCCGAGCAGTTGGCGCAGGCGTTGGAGGATCGTGGACGCCACTAGGCTGCCGCCTCTCCCCCGGCGTCCTTCAGGTTGTTTCCGTAGCCATACCCGTAGCCATATCCGTAGCCGTAGCCATATCCGTACGAGTAGCCGTACTGCTGGCGGTTGATGTCGATCTTCGTGACAATCGCGCCGAAGACGTGACCGCCCACCATGCGCAGGCGCTGCAGCGCCGCACGAATGCCGCGTACCGGCGAGCGGCCGGGCTCGATCACGAACAGGCAACCCTCTGCGGCGCGGGCCAGCAGCGGCCCGTCGGTCAGCCCAATCACCGGAGGCGCGTCAAAGATCACGCAGTCAAAGCGCTCGAGGAGCATTGCGATGACTTCGTGCAGCCGGTCGCTGCTGAGCAACTCGGACGGGCTCGGCGGCAGCGGCCCCGAGGGCAGGATGCTCATCCCCCTGAAGTCCGTCTCCTGCACGTACCTCTCGACGTCGTTCTCGCCGGCGAGGAGATTGCTGAAGCCGCCCAGGTTCGGGGCCTCAACAAGCTCATGCACGGTCGGAGAGCGCAGGTCACCGTCGACAAGGAGGACGGACTTGCCCGTCCGCCCGATAATGGTCGCCAGGGCGAGCGAGGTAGTCGACTTACCCTCGTTGGGCTGCGAGCTAATGACGCATAGGGAGCGCGGCAGGCCATGCGTGGTCGAGAAGGCGAGAGACGAGCGGATCGAGAAGTAGGCCTCGGAGAGGTGCGACTTGGGATCCTGCAGAGCCGTGCGGGGATCTTCGCCCACCAGCGGCACGTTCCCGAGAAGCGGCGTCTGCAGTAGGTTCCAGACGTCGCTTGGGCCCTTGATGCCTTCGTCAATCTGCTCGAGGGCGAGGACCGTGACGGCGGCGATGCCAATGCCAATCAGCAGGGCAATTGCGAGGTTGACCGGCATGTTCGGCGCCGAGGGCTTGCGGGGGATTTCGGCGCGGTCGACGATCGCGATATTGCTGGCACCGACCGAGCCCGCGACGCCGATTTCCTTGTAGCGCTGGAGGAGGGCGTCGTAGAGTTGCCGGTTGGTGTCGGCCTCGCGCACGTAGATATTGTATTGGATCGTGTCGCGCTGCTGCTGGTCGAATTCGCCCTTGAGGGCGGTAACCTTGGACTGCAGTTCCCGCTCCTGTGCGGCGACTTCGGCAAATGCCTGGCGACGGCTATTGCCCACGCGCGTGGTTTCGCGGGTGATTGCCCCATCGAGGGCGTCGAGCTGGCTCTTCAGGGCCTGCGCCTCGGGGTAGGCTGGCTCAAACTGGATCAACATTTTTGCGTATTCGGCGGCGACCTCGCCGCGCCTCTGGCGCAGGACCGATATGGTCGTGTTGGCAAGCGCATCGGCCGAGCTCTCCGCCGAGCCGGTCAGCCGGCTCTGGGCCACCACGCGTGCCTGCTGCGCCTGGGTCAGGGCCTGGTTCATCGCCTCGAGGTCTGCGGCGGCGAGCGTGCGCTGGGTTTGCGTCTTGCCCTCACTATCTCGGGTCACGGATAGGGCGACAATGCCCCGCTCGGTCGCAAAATTGGTGACGTCGCGCTCGCTCTCCTCAACCTTCTTGCGCAAGCCGGCGAGGCGCTCCTCGAGAAATTTCCGCGCGTCTGCGGTCGACGAGAACTCGCGGTCCATGCTGGCGCCAATAAATTCGCGGACCCAGGCATTGGATATGTTGGCCGAGAGTTCGGGCGAGCGGCTGGTGTACTTGATGTCCACGAGGCGAGAGGTGCGGATTGGCTCGATGGCGACGTTGTCGAGGAGCAGCTTGACCGCCTGCCGGCGGCGCGCGTCTATCCCCTGGTCCGAGGGGCTAGCGCCGTGAGCCTCGAAGAACTCGTCCTTGGCCGCAAGGTTCATAGTCTTCTCGACCCGCTGCGCCAGGGAGACCGCCTTCAGGAGGGCGTACTGCGTGGCGTAGAATTCGAGGTCTCGCCCCGCCTCTGCACCCTCCAGGCCCTGCACATTCGTGACATTCTTCTGCTGGCGGCTGATCTCGATCTGCGAGCGGGCGGTGAAGAGCGGCGCCATGAGCAGGGTCACGACCAGGCCTATCACGAGGCTCGCCGTGACAATGCCCGCCAGAACCCAGCGCCAGCGCAGCGCCGTGTGCCAGTACTGCAGCAGGACCGGCGGGATCAGCCGCTCGTCCTGCTCACGCTCGGCCTCGGCCATGGCCAGCTCGGCCGGCGAGGGGTCACGCCGCATCGGCTCGCCGCTCGGCATCTTATCCATCGATTGTACATTCATGGGGAGTTTAAACTCTGACTTAGCGGCCGAAGCGGTCGAGGGCGATGACCAGCGGCCCGCTGACAAGCGAGAGGGTCGTGAGGACGTCCCTGAAGACCCGGCGCGCGTTGTTGTCGCCGATCATCACGACGTCGTTGGGGTAGATTTCCGGGTCGGCGTAGGCGCCGCGCTGAATGGCGTCGACATTGTAGAGCGCAGCCAGGCGCCGCCCCTGAATTGTCCGGAAGACCACCACGCTCTGGAGGTCGGAGAACTCCCCCGTCCCCTCAGCCCGCGCAATCGCCTGCAGGAGCGTCATGCGACCCATCACGGGATAGAGACCCGGCTTCCTGACTTCGCCGGCGACGGTCACGACCTGGCTGACCGCCTCCTTGAGATTGACGGTGACTTGCGGGCTGCGGACGTAGGCTTGGCGCAGGCGCTCGGCCAGGAGGCCCTCAATTTCTCCCGGCGTCTGGCCCGAGACCTGGACGACGCCCGCGAGGGGGAAGGAGATCCGACCGGCGGCATCAACTTGGACTTCGCGCTCCGTCAGTTCCTCAATGCCGAAAACGTCGATTGTCAGGCGGTCAAAGGGCCCCACGATGTAGGGACGCGAGACGGCCGTGAAGTCGGCGATGGAGGGCGCGGGCAGCTCACTTGCCTGCACGACGGATAAGTCTGGGTCGCCGCCGATCTCGCGGCTCGGACCGCAGGCGGACAGGCCAAGTGCCAATGCCCCCGCAAGGGCGATCCTCGGAGTGGAACTTCGAAGCGTCGTCAAGCGAGACCCTCTCAAGTATTTAATAACAATTAACAATGATCAGCACTCACCGCGCGATCGCCCCCAGCGATGCGCGCCTCCCCAATATTCTGGGTCGCGGCCACTCGCCCCCTCCCGCCAGCCGACGGTTTCACTAGCCGGCCACCTTCAACGCGAGCTGGCTCAGCCTGACCGTAACCGGCGACTGGGCATCCGGACCCTCGACCTCAAGTGCGATGGTCGCGGCGGCACATTGGGCCGGCACCTCCAGCAACTGCGGGCCGAGGGTCCCGGCGGGCGCAGAGTTGAGGCGCATCTCCCAGAAGCCCATGGCTTCGCCGCCGGCCTTGCATGACGCGCGCCAGGTGAGCCCGACTTCGCCGCCCTCGCTGCCGTAGGTGACCCGCTGCGTGAGGACATAAGTCCTGCCGCCCTCCAACAGCACGTCGCGGTACGCCGCGAGGCCAGTGGCGAGAGGCTGGACCGTCAACTCGAATACGCCGCCCGCCCCCGCCTCGATTGTAATCCCCCCGTCGTCGGGGAACTGCCACGCCAGGGGGCCGAGACGCGGGTCGAGTGTCTGCGCGGACGGCGCAAGCGCCGAAAGCACGCGCGGGTCGAGGCCCGGGATCAGGCCCGACGCAAGGCTTGCCGCAGCCCCGGGTTCACCCTCCGCCGCGAGGCGCTGGAGGACGAGGCCCATAACCTGCCGGTAGCGCTCGTCCCGCAGTCGGGCGGGCAGCGGCGTCAGGAGAGCCCCGAGGTCGGCCGGACTGCTCTCGCTCGCAGCGACCTGCAGGAATTGCCCCGTCCAGTTCGCCGGGCGGGCCAGATACGGCGCCAGGGCGCGGCGGACCTCGGGGAAGGCGATGCCGCGCGCGAGGACCGGCAGGAGGGCCTCCCCGAGGGCGGGGTGAACCGAGAGGGCATTGTTGTAGTGGCGGACGGCGCCCGGGACGTCACCGGCGCTGGAGGCGGCCTCGACTAGCCAGAGACTGGCGAGGCTACCCCGGCGGCTGACCTGGTTGGCGAGCTGCATGGCGGCCAGGGCCTCGGCGGGCATCGCGCCTGCCTGCCGCGCCAGCCCGTAGGCGGCGAGAAGGTCCGGCGAGAGTGGCCGGCTGACGAGGGCGCGCCGCAGATTGTCCAGGGTCGCGGCGTCGGGGGCATATGAAGGATCGGCGGCGAGCCGGACGCCAATGACCTGCGCGAGGGCACGCGCGTCACCCGGGTGGCTGCGGTAGGCTGCCGGGGGGTCATTCTCCCGCAGGAAACTCCGCTCGGCGTAGTGATACGCCGGGACAATTGCCGCAAGGAGGTGCGCGGCGACGAGCACCTTGGCAGCCAGGACTAAAATTTCCGCCTTCACAAGCTCAGCTTACGCCTTCCGCGCCGCTCTGGGCGCGACTTCCAGCGTCGCCCAGACCGCAGCCAGGGCGAGGAGGGCGCTCATGATCGGCGTCCGTACGGGGTAGTCCGATGCGCTCGCGGTGACGAGCACCACGACCATCGCCAGACCCAGCCGGCGCAGCGTCGCCGCCGGTGACGCTGCGGCCCGCGCCGAGAAGGCGCGCGCAAGGCCGATGACGAGGCCGACACCCGCCAGGGCCAGCAGGGCGAGGCCCGGAACGCCGGCCGTCAGGGCAATTTCAAGCAACTCACTGTGGGCGTGGTTCGAGAAGGTCGGGCGAAGCAGGGCCTCGTGTTCGAGCACCTGGTAGGCCTCGACGTAGGATCCGACGCCCGTGCCCCAGGGCATGTAGGCGGGGAGCATGTCGATGATCGACTGCCAGACCGGCCAGCGCAGATCTGCGTCCCCCGACGCGAGGCGGTCAATCGCGACGTCGCGCGAGGCCATGACCGTAATGGCTACGAGGCCGAGGGCCGTGCCGGCGAAGGCTAACGGGGCCACGGCCCGTGCCCCCCAGCTCCCCAAGTGCCCCGGCCTGCGCCACAGCCAGATCAGTCCGGCAAAGACGAGGCCGACGGCAAGCAGCACGAGGCCCGAGCGTGAGCCGGTCACAAGCACGAGCGGGATTACGAGAATGCCCAGCGCGACGGCGGGTACGGCCCGCCAGGTGAGGCGACCGTCGCCGCCCGGGCCGATCAGGGTAAACGCGGCGGCGAGCGGGAGGATCAACGCGAGGAGGGCCGCCTGGTGATTGCGGTTGGCAAAGAGGCCCGACGTCTCGGTCTGCATCGGATATAGGGTGATGCCGGTGCCGGCCGCCTGCAGCAGGCCGAGGAGGGCGCTCGAAAGTGACAGGGCCAGCAGCACGAGCATGACCTTGCGATGGTCGCCGAGGTTAAGTTGCGCCGCGAGCAGCAGCACGGCCGCCGGGACGCTCAGCGCGTAAAGAGCGTTGAGCGTCGCGTCGGGGGACATCGACAGCGGCCGGTCAATGGCTCCCAGGCCCACGGCAGCGTCGATTGCGACGACCATCTCGCGGCCTGGCAGCGCGCTCCACCAGGCGAAGGGGAGTGGCACGAGGTGGAGGGCGGTCAGGAGCACCGCCGCCAAGAACAGGCCCAAAACCGCCCAGTGCCTCTGTAAGTCAATAGGCCGGAAGGTCAGCACCGCGAAGGCCGCAGCGAAGAGCGCAACCGGGCGCAGCAGCGCAAGCTGCGGCTCGCTGGGCCAGGTGCTGCCTCCCGTGAGGAAGGCCAGACACAGGAGGCCCGCGAGCACCCAGAGCGGGCCGCGGTCGAGGAGGGTTTGAGTTGTCATGGTTGTGGCAAGTGACGTCGGCCGAAGCCGAGGCGTGTGCTCACGCGGCCGAAGCCGCACAGGTGCCCAAGAGTCGGGAGCGGGGGGCGCCTTCCGACCCTCAGGTCTTTAACTTATCACGCGAGATTACCGGCTGTCGCCGCCGCCGGACAGCGCCAGGGCGAGGCCGCCAGCCACGCCGGCGACGATAGCCACGATGACGCCCGTCGACAGGCCGCTGCCGGCGTTCTCACCCTTGACCGGCGCGCGGCGCGGCTGGAGGGCGGAAGCCTTGACGGACAGGACCTTGGCGGCATCGGCCGAGGGCGCGCTAGCAGCGGGGGCAGCCGAGGCTGCTGAAGCCACAGTCAAGGACAGAGCCGAAAATAGTAAAAAGATTTTTTTCATAAAACTATCCTTTTGTCTTTTTCAGAATTAGCATTTCTGGTCACGAATATCAAGTCGTCTTGCCCTAGGTCTGGCAGACTTAATTGCGGGGCGCATAAAATTTTTAAGAACCCCACGCGATCAATGCTACTCACTCGCCCCTCGGAGGGGCGGCGCCCCCCCGCGAATACAGGTCAACGCCCGCGCCTAACGCCAACCGAGGCCGCACCCCAACACCCGCTGCCCCCTCCACCCACCCTGCAGGCGGGCCGCGGACTGCGAGCGCGGCGGGCACGTCAGAGCGCGGGAGCACGTCCGCAAGCGGCGGGAGGGCAATAGGTCTCGCGCCGCGCCAATTGCGCCGCGCCGGTGCCCCGCCTCGCCAAGTGCTCCTGGGCAGTTGATGCGTGCGATTAATAGTACGATGCAGCCGAGCCGAGAGCACAACGGCTACCGCACAGCGTGTGCAGACACATGTACACACGCCGCCCCGATCCCGACGAATGCCAATTTCGGCGGCCCTGTCGAGGCCGCGCCAATGACACCTATGCTTGGACCGCCAGGTGGCCGCAACGGCCGGCTTGGCTGCCTCAAGTCCAACGCGGCCACGCCGGCGTCGAACAAAGTTCACCTCGCCGAAGGCTGTGGCGATGTCAAGTTAGGGCAGGTGCGCGGGCGCCAACCGCCCCACGAGCCTGGCACGACATTAAATTGATTGACGCCAGCGAGTTAAGTGGTGGGGATCTGATGTGAAGCGGCGCACTTCCTTTGTCCGGCATCGTGTCGGCCAGCAGCCGCTTGAGCTTCGCGTTCTCGCTCTCAAGCTCTCGCAGCCGCCGGGCCTCGGATATCTCCAGCCCGTTATACTTGGCCTTCCAGCCGTAGATCGTCGCTTCAGGCACCCCATGCCGCCGCACCAGATCAGCGGTCTTCGCGTCCGCCTCCGCTTCCTTCAGCACGCCAATGATCTGCCCTTCTGGAGCCGAGGGCGTGCAAAGCACAAAACGCCTTGCGCTTCACCGCCTGCCCTCCCTCAAAGACAGACCCTAATCGCTCGTGGGCGAAAATCAGGGGGTCCCGTCAGAGCGTTGGAAGTTTCCTCCGCCCCAAATACAGGAGTGGCTTAACGCCGGTATCTCGCCAGTTGCCCGGATCTACGAAGACTGCTGCAATCGAAAGCACGTCATTGATGCCATCGCCATTGAAATCCCGCACAAAAACCTTGTGGTTTTCGCCGCTCTTCGGAGCCCACCTCAAAGCCTGAGGGAGCGGGGGCAGGCGACCGATGTCGAGTGGGCTAAAGCGTCCCTGCCCGTTGTTCAAAAACAGACTGGGGCGACCGTCGACCCTAAAGCCCTGTAGCGAGATATCTTCAAAACCGTCGCCGTTGATATCGTAGCACTCGAGCTGGTACGTCGCACCATCGGTCGTCAGGCCCAGGTCCACCGGCGCAAGCCGCTGGTTTCGGTACTCGTATGCAAAATATAGGCTGATCGGCTGATAGAACCCGGCAGGGGCATTGTCCTCGCTAGGCAAGGGCCCTCCAGCGTAGGATTCAGGCAAGAGCGTGGTAGCCACTCGGAACACGGCAAGCCGCCTGTTGGCTGCCGGCTGAAGGCTGCAGCTTTCTTCGAAAATGCCATTGACGTAATGTCTATTCCTGTGTCGCCAAACCTGCGCTGTCTGCCCGGCAGGGCTTCCCGCCTTTTGAACTTCAACGGGCGGTGCCTCGGTTGCGAAGGACAGCTCCCTAAAGGTGAAGGGCGAGCCGGCACGCGATGAAACGGCGATCGCACCCAGTGGCTTGCCTGTCGGATGAAAGCTGTTGCCGAACCCTTCGGGCGTCCACGTAACAGCGTTATGGCCACCGTTTGGGGCGATAATCACTTTTTCGACGCCCGCGCCATCAACCGCATTTCCAGCTTGATCATACTGAATGAGAATTGGGAAGCTGGCCATGTTTGGCGCGCCCGATAGCAGCTGCCACCGATCGCCTGCCCACCGTAAGGCATGACCTGCATAGGGGTTAAAGGGATCCGGACTTAAGGTTCCGTCTGTGGCTACCCCGCTCTGAAACCATATGACATTCTCGTTCCCCAGCGATGGAATTACAGGGCCGCTACGAACCACGCCCGTTCCAGCCGAAAACCTCGTCGCAAGAAGCGGCTGAAGCTTGTTTTCCGCCGTCGACAACAGTGACCAAGTGTCACCCGCCCAAGCACCTTGCGACGTATTTTGAGATCCGAAAGGCCTGCCGTCTTCTCTGAAGGTTCCGAAGACAAGGTCGGTCCGCCCGTCCCCGTTGAAATCCCCATTCACGCCAAAGTAGGCTGAATTTCCTCCAAAATTCAATGGAAATGAGGTAAATTTCTGCTCGGAGCGATCGACGAAGCGCCCGTTGGCAAACTCAAAATAGCGTGCGCGACAGAAGCTAGGCCCAGTGATGTTGGACCTCGCCTCTGTCCACCGACACGTATTCAGAAACAGATCGAGCTTTCCATCTCCGTTTGCGTCGAAGATGAACGGGTCGCTATTCACGCCTCTCGCGCCGTCATTCCAAAGTGCTTTCACCTCTGAGTAAAAGCTGAGCAGGGCCGGAAACCCATCTTCGACCAAAGCGAAGTACCGCTCATGCTGCAACCCAACGCGCAGAGCAAAGCGGATGGAGGATGTCGCGCCCTTGCCGTTGGTTCCATCAATCTGAATTTGATAGTCACCCCTGGCACCTTCAGGCGGCGTTCCGACCAACCGCCCGTTGCTGATGGCGAGCCAGCTTGGTGAGTTACCTGCTAGCGCTACAGTCACAGCTCCGCTGAAAAGCGGGTTGGGCAAATCAAGCGCGAACCCCTCCCTCTCAAACGCTTCTTGTGCAGAGATGCTGGCGGCGGCAACGGGCGCCCCTTCGCCGCCGGTTGACCCGCCTCCCCCACATCCCACTAAGGCGATTGCAAACACAAGGGCAAAGAACTGGGCCCGCACGGCAACTCCTGCACACATCTTATTTCCATTCATAAAAACATAGGTCACTAAGCCGGACAGGCGGCGTTCTTTTGGCATCGGAACTTTTCAGTTCAACAATTCGCGCTCCCGCAGAGCGGCATGGCATTTCACTAGGCTGTGTTGACAAAAGGGATCCCCAAAGGCCCCGAATTCTGATTATACGTTGCACAGCTTCGCCTGGGCTTGCATTGCTCTCGGGCGGAAGGGTGGCGTCAAAGGCTTGGTGGGTGATGTGAACCGTCTCCGCAAAATGCTGGCGTTTATCGATGCCGCCGCCAGCTTTGATGAACTCACGGCGCCACCCAATTACGGGCTGCACGAGCTGGTCGGTGGCAAGGCCGAGCGCTGGGCAATGACCGTAACCCGAAACTGGCGCCCGACCTTCACCAAACTCAATGAATACAGTGTCGCCGAACTGGACCTGGAGGACTACCACTGATGGCCCTGACCATGCACCCCTCGCTGGCGGTTCACCCGGGCGACTGGCTGAAGAGCGAAGTTGTCGAGCCGCATGGCGTCAGCATCAACCGACTAGCGGCCAGCTTCCACGTGTCGAGGCAGGCGCTCAGCAACCTGTTCAATGGGCGCGCGGCCCTGTCTGCCGAGATGGCCATCCGTTTCGAGAAGGCCTTCGGCATTAAGGCCGATACGTTGATGCGGATGCAGACCGCCTATGACATGGCCCAGGCCCGGGCTCATGCCGACGACATCATCGTCGATGAGGTTCTGGCTCCGGCCTGATCGCGTCAAATCGCCTGCGCGACAACATCGCTTGCCGGCCCGGCAATCTCATCCAATGTTCGGTGCAGGCGGCCGGGCACTCGCGCGGCGGCTGCGCGAGACAGGAGCCAATCCGGTCATCCCGGGCCGGCGCAATCCGAAGCGCACCATCCGCCATGACAGGCAGCAATATCGCGACGGCTACCTCGTGGATAATGCGTACAGCCGCCGCATTCTGGCTCCGAATGCGCCTCAGCCCCAGCCCCTCACACGCCGCATCGAAGGGACAGAAAGTACGTGAGATAGTTTCTAGTAAACCCCCTGTGGCGGCGGATACAGGCCACCGTCCGAGTTCAGGCCCTCGATGCGGCTGAAGGTGTACTGATACATCTGCGCGTCACTGACAATGATTTCGGTCTTGGCGCTGCCTACAATTGAACCCTGCTTGATGATTTGGACTATTTTGAGAGCAATCTGACTTCCGCCCCGGTTCGCAGGTATAATCAAGGCATAAAACTTCAATCCCTTGTCCGAAGACGGCGCCTTGGCGTCAGACTTGAGCCGCTCGCCGCTGATTTGGCCCGTCGCCCGGTCGGCCACATCAAGCTCGTAGCCCGCCTCCCTGAAAACTTTGACCGTCCGGTCGAACGCATCTTCAATGGGAAACCCAAACTCATGTCGCTGATAATTGCCGTCCAGCGAAAAAATTGAGCGATCCGGCTGGACCGATCCGCGCGTAGCGCATCCACCTAGTGCGAACAAGAAGAGCGCAGCGCAAACCCCTTGAGAAAAATAGCGAATGTTCATTTTCACCTCACGCCTACAGATGCGCAAAGTATCTTGTTAACAGTGAGGATGAAATGGCTCGCCCTTCATTTTCCACCCCTTTAGCCCGACTTCACCCTCCAACAAATCCGCGCCGACATAGGGGTAAAGACATAGTCCGGACGCGGTCGAATAGGCGCCTGAACAAACATTAAGTTGCGTTTTACTAGTGGCTTAGGTTGACACCGCCCCAAGTCATTGGCTCAGCAAATTGGCTACAGGCCGAAGGCAGTCAACGGTGTGGCCCGGCACCGCGAGGGGCTTCGCAGTGCCGCCGCGGACGGCCGCCGGGCCGCTAAAGAGCCGATAACGCCGACCCCGCGCCGAACACGCCGGCTCACCCGGCCCCGCCGCCCGCCGCACACAGCCTCAACCTCGGCCCGACAAGCTGGGCGAGGCACGCCCTGTCAGAGGCGGACATCTCCCCGCCACGCGGGTCGCGGGGAAGGCGCCTCAGCATCGAGAGGCACGCCTCCCCGCTCGGCCCTTGCACGCCCTCGCCCGCCTCCAGGAACACATTCACCAGAGCCAGGAGGCTTGAGAAATTCGCGTACACATACGCCACCTGCGCGGCGTCTATCGCCTCCCCACGCGCGCCTCGCGACAGGTCGCACTCAATGTCCATCACGGCCCACGCGCCAGGCGAGGCCGCCTCAGCCCCCAGGCGCCGGATGCGCCCGTGCGCCATGAGGTCGCGCCACCCGACCCAATCCCCGCAGGTGAGGCCGATGTGCCTGGCGATCGCCGCGTCTGTCGCGTGGAGGCGGGCGGCGGGGAATTCGGCGGCCGACCGCAGCATGTCAATGCGGCCGCCGAAGGTGCGGTGCATGTAGAAGACCTGCCGCGCGGCCGGCGCCTCCAGGGCGCGACTGCGCCTGAAAATGTCGCACAGGCCCGCCTCGACTTCCGCCCACACCATTGCGGCGAGGCCCATGCCGGTCAGGAAGTCGGCCGGCGGCTGTTCGACTAGTGGGTCTCTCACGGACAGGGTTCCCGAAGTTAGCATTGGGGGAAGTTCGGCGGCGGGGGGAGTAGCTCCCCGCCGCAGGAGGGGGCAGGTCCGCGTGTGGCGGGAGAGGCCGCACGGGAGACTACCCGGCAGGCGCGATCGTCGGCGTCAGTCCTCAACCCACGTGCCCTTGGCGACCCGCCGCAGTCGCGCGCCGCACCAGCGGCAGTCCGCGTGCCAGGAGCCACCCTCCCAGAGGGCCGCGCCCCGCCTCGGCTTGTGCCGCCCAGATGGGCAGTCGACCCGGCGCCCCCAGTGGGAGGCCAGCAGCCGGCGAAGCTTCCGCCACAGGCCGCGCCTGCGCGTTCGTTGTTTTGGTTTTTTGCTCATTTCTTCCTGCCGCTTGGGGCGCGTCAGATTTACGCCCGAGGCTTCTTTTCTGGCGGGGGCCGGGACGTCGCCCACGCGGCGGCCATCTCCCAGACTTGCCGCGGACAGTCGCCGCGCACTCGCACCGTGCACCTTGCCTGTCTGGGCGCGGGGGAGACGCTCGGCGCCCGTCCGATCGCGGCGGCCACGCCGCATAGGGTACGCAGCCTAGGCGCCACTCGAGTTTGGCCGAGAGGCCGTCAGCCGAGTGCGCCGCGAGGGGCAGCCCCCACGCAGGCGGGACGCGGCAGCGTCGCCGCCTGTCTCGTGACGGCCGAAATATTATCAATTAATTTTCGATGTTTATATAAGACATTCGCGGCGAAGGTCGCGTGCGCAACGTGACACAAGACACCGCCGGCTGTCAGACCCGGGGTCGCACCGCCGGCGATGCGGGATACAGGCGTTCCCTGTTTCGGCTCATTACGGCTACCGCACCGCCGGAGAAGTTCATCCGGCGGCGTGGAATTGATTTGCGCACGGCACAGCTGCCCTGTCGCTATTGCATCCCCAGATTGGATACCCACGGCAGTGACTGTGAGGCAAGTCCCCTCGCAATAACACGCAGGGTGGCCCGCAAGTGCCCGCCCACCTGCCCGCCACGGAGGCCGGCTAAGTTGGCGGCCGCGCCGGCGGCGGCGAGTTACTCGGCGGCTTCAGTGCCGGAGACTAACTCGCCGCCGGGCCTCGGCTCGGCCGATGTGGCGGGCCGGGTAAGCAGGATGACGAGCCAATACGCGGCCCCGCCCAGGGCTACGGCCGTGGCTCCCGCGCCCTCGAAGGGCTGAAAGGCGAATACAACAGGCAGCCCCGCCAGGGCCAGATACGCCAGCAAGCCGGCCGGCCAACCGAAGCGGTCATCGAGGCGGTGGTGCAGGTGATTGCGGTCTGCGGCCATTGGCGAGCGGCCCGCGCGAACCCGGATAACAATCAGGCGGAGCATGTCCAAGATCAAGATTTCAAATAGTGCGCACACCTGGAGGGACGTCAGGCTGCCACCCGAGGCTTGGCCGGAGTGCAAGAAGATCGCCGCCACGCCGAAGCAGGCCGCTATCGCATAGGTGCCCGAATCACCAAAGAACAGTCGCCCCCTCAAGTTGTGCCAGCCAAGCACAAGGCTGTTGGCGACCCCCGCCATGAGGGCGGCGCTGAGATACATGTCCGACGTCTTTGATGCGAGGGCGATTAGCCATATTATTGTGAGGCCTGCGACAATTCCATTGCGCCCGTCGGCCATGTTCAGGGCGTTAACCAGAACCACGACTGCGAGGATTGTCGCCGCTCCCGAGAGGATGCCGAAGCTTACCTCTACCCCCAAGAATGGGTCGCGCACGCCGTGGAGCGTGAAGTGTTGGCCGGCGGCCAGCAGCAGGCCCCCGACAAAGGCAACCGACATAGCCAGTCTGAGGCGCGGCGAGAGGTGGACGACGTCGTCCACGCAACCCAGAATAAAGAACATCCCGACAAGCAGCAGGAAGGCGAAGGCCGGCCAGTATGCGTGCAGGTCGAGTGTGCCCGACAGCGCCGCCAGGATCACGAGCGTGGCGACGAAAGTGTAGGCGCCGGCCAGCCAAGCCACGCCGCCCACGAGGGGCACCCGCCCCTCGTGGGCGGCGTGCGCCTTCTTGCTCGCATCATCCAGCAGGCCGGTCTTGCGAGCAATCGGCGCCCTGAACGCGACGACTAGGGAGAGGACAAGGGTGCTCGCCGCGGCCGCGAGTAGCAGGGCCGCGTGGTGCCCGAGGTCGAGGGTTTCCATGACAGTGGCGACAACTAGAGGCGCAGGTCAGCCGGCTGGACTGAAGCCCTGGGTACCGAAAGCACGCGCTCGGTGCCGAGCAACGAGATCAACACTCTGACGCGGGACGCGTCGTCGAGCTCATGCACGCGGGCCAAGGCGCCGGCGAAGGCGCAATCTTCGAGCCGCACCTGCTGGCCGACTTTCAGGTCAGCCAGGGAGGGCTCGAGGATGCCGTGGGGGCAACGCTCCATGAGGGCAGTAATGATGGTTTGCCGCACGGGGGCGGGCATGACCCCCGGCGGGCCCGCGAACCGCTTCACGCCGCGAGTGGAGCTGATGGCGCGCCAGCGACCTTCGGCCAGGCTGCATTTGACGAAACAGTAGCCGGGGAAGACCGGCCGCAGGCGGGGGGTGGGCCTCCCGAACTGGTTGACCACCGCCCGCATCACTGGATTGAATACGGCGAACCCCTGCGCCCTGAGGTTCGCCTCGGCGACGGAGGCCTTGTCCTTGTGCGGCTGGAGGACGTACCAACTCTCGGTGTCGAACCGACCCGTGGGCTGTCTGGCTACGCCAGGGGAGTGGGATTTCATTGCACGGCCATCCTGCAGGGTGGCCCGAGCTATTGGCGCGTGCTTTCACTTAACGCGAAAGAGTGAAAAAAAGGCTTTTTTTAAAAGGGTTTTTGGATATTCTAAATTAGGTTTAATGAATGCGGATAATTTTATATATTAACATAAGTTAGTAAAATTTCATGGAATGGGGCGTCGTGTTAGGCGGCCATCCGTTGGATATCCTCTCCATCCAACCTCGGTAAGATAAGCGGGGTCTATGAGTGCCATTAAGTTCTAAGATAACCAGAGGTCGCAATCTGGCTCTCGTATCAGTAGATGGACAAATCATTCTCGCCCTCGGCTGTGGCCCAGTGCAGGCGTCTGAAATCTACAATCAGGTCACGGCGAGCCAGCCAACCGTCTCCCGGCGGCTGGGCGACTTGCTTGAGCGGCAAGTGTTGAGCCTGCGCCATGCGCCTGACGACCGCAGATGCAGCATCTACGCGCTGAACCCGCGCTCGATGTGGCAGGAAGTCGATGACGGGGAAATCTCCGCCCTGCGCCAACTTTCCGACCTCTTAAGTCAAGGTTCCCAGCCCAATTCTGGGTTGAGTGACCATAGCTAGTCCGCGCCCGCGTCGGGCGCGCGCCGGGTGGGCGATAGCGGGACGATGAATTAACGCCGCTGAATGAAGTCTGCCGTGAGGCAGGGATCAGCTGGGGACGATCTTTCATGGTCGCACGTCTTTGCTACGCACACCTGTGAAACTGCGGGAGACGGCGGGCGGCATGGGTATGCGGCCGCGCCCTACCCTAGATCGCGCCTGACTGGTGGCTGCCGCATCCACCCGCGAGCTGAAGCAAAACTCCGCTCATGCGCGTAGCTTCGGGGAGGCGCTGAAACGGTCCCGCTCGATCTGGCGGGCGGGCTGTTTTTCGGGCTTGAGCCGGTCGGGAGCCGGCTGTGGGGCGTCATCTCAGCTCTCGCCACGCTTAAGGCGTAAGCGCCTTGCCTTTGACATGAAATCCCTTGAAGTTATTATGATCTACGCCTTGAAATTTTACTGCAACCAGCCTGAAATCGGGGACATTTCTGCCCCCCGGTCGGCCCTCAGGCGGATTGGAGGTTAAGGTGCGCTCGCTCAGATCATTCCTCGCTGACCTCTTGCGCTTACGCGACGAACGCGCGCGGAACGGAGCGTGGTGGGAACTTGACTTCATCCTTGTCCTGCTAACTGGCTCTCTGCTCGCAGCCGGGATCGCCTTGGCAAGCATCTGAAGCCCTACCGAGACGATGGGTTACAGGGCCCACAATCAAGAGTGGCCCAAGCGGCCAAAACTCTGAACCTATGTCACCCAGCGATGGGGGCGTGGACATGGCTTCAGCGATCGGCTTGCCGGGAGATCTTAATGCAACTGCGTCATGGCGACTGACGCGATTATCGAAGAGTGCGAAGCAAGCTCGGCGGCCTTTGGCATGCCGGCGATTTACGATGGCAGCAGCGGAGCTAGGCTGCCATCGTAAATCGCGTGGAGAGATTGTCGAGCGAGGTCCAATACGGGCTACTCACGGCGCTGTGCGCTGCCGGCAACGCGCGTGCGTTGATCAATGCAGACTGGCATCACCCCACTGCCCGGCTGCCGCACGCCGTTGTTCCTAAAGCGTGCGGATCACTCCCGAAAAATCGGTCGCCGCATTATCCTTGGCAAACGCTTCGTAAATGTCGCGCGCGTGCTGGCCCAATTCGACCTTCGCCCCCGCACTGGCCGCCGCTTCCATCGCCAGTTTCAGATCCTTCAACATCAGCCCGGCCGCAAATCCGCCCTGATAGTCATTGTCTGCCGGGGTCTTCGGCCCGACCCCAGGAACCGGGCAATAGGCCGTCATCGACCAGTTCTGGCCGGATGAGACGCTGGAGATATCAAAGAACGTCTGCGCGTCCAGCCCGAGCTTTTCAGCCATGGCAAAAGCCTCGCACGTGCCGATCATGTGGATTGCGAGCAGCATGTTGTTGCAGATCTTGGCCGCCTGCCCGTTGCCTGCGTCGCCCGCATGGATCACCGCCTTGCCCATCGCGGCAAGGATTGGCTGGGCGCGGGCGAAGGCTTCGCCGGAACCGCCGACCATAAAGGTCAGCGTTCCCCCCGCCGCAGCTGCGATGCCGCCTGACACCGGCGCATCGACCATCTGATATCCATGCGCCTCGGTCACGGAAATCACCTCGCGCGCGGTGGCGACGTCAATGGTTGAACAGTCGAGCAGGATCGCGCCTTCGGGAGCATGCCCGATCACATCATCCCAATAGACTTGGCGAACGATCGCCCCGTTGGGCAACATCGAGACAACCGCTTCGACACCGGCGCAGGCTTCCTGTGCGGCGGCGAAAGTGGTGCAGCCGGCCTCACGCGCGGCGGCAAGCGCCGCTTCGGAAAGGTCGAAGGCGCGCACCTCATGCCCGGCCTTGACCAGATTGGCGGCCATCCCTGCGCCCATGTTGCCGAGGCCGATAAAGGCGATTTTCATAGTACTCTCCCCTTCAAGCGCGTTACCGCCCCTTCCACTGCCCTTCGCGCTTTTCGATGAAGGCGGCCATGCCTTCGACCTTATCATCGGATGCGGTAAGGATCTGGAAGATCCGGCGCTCCACGATCAGGCCCTGATCCAGCGTCATTTCGAACGCGGAATTGACCATCTCCTTGTTGGCGATGGTTGCCATCGGCGGCATCGCGGCAATGGTGGCGGCAGTCTTGAGCGTTTCGGCGATCAGCTCCTCATGCGGCACGACGCGCGCGACGAGGTTGCTGCGCTCGGCCTCTTCGGCGTTCATCATCCGGCCGGTCAGGCACATTTCCATCGACTTCGACTTGCCGATCGCCCGCGTCAGGCGCTGCGAACCGCCCATGCCTGGTGCAACGCCAAGTTTGATTTCGGGCTGGCCGAACTTCGCCTTGTCGGAAGCGATGATGAAATCCGCCATCATCGCCAATTCGCACCCGCCGCCCAACGCGAAGCCATTGACCGCTGCGATCCACGGCTTGCGGGTCTTCTTGACAATTTCGGAGGTCCACGGGCCGAAGAAGTCATCGAGGTAGAATTCAGCCGCCGGCTTCTCGCTCATCTCCTTGATGTCGGCGCCTGCCGCGAAGGCCTTGTCCCCGCTACCGGTCAGGATCGCGCACAGCTGGGTGCTGTCGGCCTGATAGGCGGCGAAAGCATCGATCAGCTCCGCCAGAACCTGCGAGTTGAGCGCATTCAGCGCCTGCGGGCGGTTGATCGTCAGCAACGTGACGCCCTTGGTGCCGCGAGCATCTGCTTCAGCGGTGATGGTTGCGTAGGTCATGATCTTTTCCCCGTTCATCATCGCAAGGAGCCGCAGGCCCGAACATGGTCGGGCAGCGATCCATGGCGATTGTCCATGGCTTGTCCCGCTTTGCCCGCAATGACGAAGGAGACAACCCGCAAATTGTTAGCTGCCGAGCGGCTGCCACTCCTCGCCTTCGGGCAGGGGGGCAAAGATTGCGTCAAGCAAATCTTTGCTCACGTCCGCGGGCGTGGCCGGGTCCCATTTGGGATCATTGGTCTTGTCCACGATGACCGCGCGCACCCCTTCGGCAAAGTCCGGGCGGGTGAGCACGCGCGAGGCGATGCGGTATTCCATGCGCATATTGTCGGCAAAGTCGGTCATAGCTGCCGAAGCGGCCAACTGCCGCAGCGCGACCTTGCAAGTCTGCGGGCTTTTGGTGCCGAGCGTATTGCGCTCATTCATCGCCCAGTCGTCGCCCGCTTCCAACGCGGCTTCAAGACTGGCCAGGATGTCTTCATACGCATCCGACGCGAAATGCTTGGCGATCTTGTCGGCGTTGGCTTCGATCCGCGCCTTGGGCGGGGTGCCGACAGGCTCGGACAGGATGCCCGGAATGCGATCGGGGTGATCGTGGATGCGCGCCTTCAGGTCTGCGATCATGGCATGCGGCACATAATGCGTCGCAAGGCCCGCCCACACGCATTCCGCCCCGTCCAGCCGCGCGCCGGTCAGGGCGAGGAACTGGCCGAGCCTGCGCCCCAGCCGCGAAAGATACCAGCCGCCGCCGACATCGGGGAAAAGGCCGATCCCGGTTTCGGGCATGGCAAAGCGGGTGTTCTCCGTCGCGACCCGGTATTTGGCCGGTTGAGAAATGCCCACGCCGCCACCCATCGTGATGCCGTCCATGAAGGCTACGATCGGCTTAGGGTATGTGAACATCTGGTGGTTGAGCTGATATTCGTCATGGAAGAACTTCCGGCCCGAAACTCCATCATCGTTCAGAGCGGAATTGCGCAGGAAGGCGATGTCGCCGCCCGCGCAGAAACCGCGTCCCTCGGCATGATCGAGGATCACCGCCTTGATGCTGCCATCGCCCTCCCATTCGCTGAGCGCGGCGCTCATCGCGTGGCACATGTCCAACGTCAGCGCGTGCAGCGCCTTCGGGCGGTTCAGACTGATATGCCCGATCGGGCCGTTGGTGCGGATCAGGACATCAGCCTGGATTGGTTCGGTCATTGCGCCGGTTCTTTCGGTTCGATCAGATCCCAGCGATTGCCAAAGGGATCGCTGAAGACGGCAACGGTGCCATAGGTTTCGTGGCGCGGTTGCTCGAGAAACGTCACCCCTGCATCGACAAGTCTTGCATGGGTGCCTGTGAAATTGTCAGTGTGGGCAAAAAAGCCGACGCGCCCCCCGGTCTGATTACCGATTGCGACGGCCTGCGTGTCGGTTGCGGCCTGCGCGATGAGCAGCCGCCCGCCGTCCTTGCCGCCGACCACCACCCAGCGTTTGCCCGCGCCCATGTCGCTGTCTTCGATCAGATCGAAGCCAAGCGCATCGACGCAGAACGCGATTGCCGCGTCATAATCGGGCACCACCAGCGTTGTCAGGGCAAGCCACGTGGCCATCACTGGCGCAGCAGGTCCCGGCCCACGACCATGCGCATGATCTGGTTGGTCCCTTCAAGGATCGAGTGCACCCGTAGATCGCGCCAGAAGCGTTCGATGGGATAATCCTGCAAGTAGCCATAACCGCCAAACAATTGCAGCGCACGGTCGACCACAGATGAACCATTGTCGGTCGCCAGCCGCTTGGCCATCGCCGAAAACCGCGTCTTGTCGGGCGCGTTGTCGGTGACCTTGGCCGCCGCCAGATAAAGCAGCGCGCGCGCCGCCTCCAGATCGGTCGCCATGTCCGCGAGCATGAACTGGGTGTTCTGGAATTCCGCTACTGGCTGACCGAACTGGCTGCGTTCCTTGGTGTACTTGATGGCTTCATCAAGGCACCTTTGCGCCCCGCCGAGCGAGCACGCGCCGATATTCAACCGCCCGCCATCCAGCCCCATCATAGCGATGCGGAAGCCTTCACCTTCTGCACCGACGAGGTTTTCTGCCGGAACGCGCACGTCTTCAAGGATCAGCTGTGCGGTCGGCTGCGAATGCCAGCCAAGCTTTTTCTCGTTCGCACCGAAGCTGACGCCCGGCATGTCCTTTTCGATCACGATGCAGGAAATACCCTTCGGCCCGTCTTCCCCGGTGCGGACCATCGCGACATAAATCTCATTCGCGCCCGCACCGGAAATGAACTGCTTTGTGCCGTTCAGGACATAGTGATCGCCGTCGCGCCGTGCGGTTGTCTTCAGCGCTGCCGCATCCGATCCGGAACCCGGTTCAGTCAGACAATAGCTGGCGATGTGCTCCATGGTGATAAGCTGCGGCAGATACTTTGCCTTGACCGCATCGCCGCCGAAGCGGTCGATCATCCAAGCCGCCATATTGTGGATCGAGATGAAGGCGCTGGTCGAAGGGCAGCCATAAGCCATCGCCTCCATGATCAGCGCCGCCTCCAATCGCCCAAGGCCGATCCCGCCCGATTGTTCGGAGACATAGATCGCCCCGAAGCCAAGTTCGGCGCTGCGCTGGATCGTCTCGCGCGGGAAGATGTGTTTTTCGTCCCATTCCGCCGCGTGAGGCGTTATCTGGTCGGCGGTGAACCGCTGCGCAACCTCGCGGATGGCAAGCTGATCGTCGGTGAGTTGAAATTGTCCGTGCATGGCGACGGCTCTAGCTGCCTTGTGCCGCGCGGAAAAGGGCGGCGGGTTAGGGGTTCTTGCGGAAAATTGTTAGTCGGCTCATTTTCTTGCACATCCCGTTCGCCAAAGTTTCCGTAAGTCATCGAATGGAAAGCAAAACCGCCACCCTGATCTTCGTCTACAACGCCGATGGCGGGGTGTGGAACGCGCTTGGCGATATGGTGCACAAGATCGTTTCGCCTGCAACGTACCCCTGCTCGCTTTGCGCGCTGACTTATGGCCCGGTGTCGATGCGGCGCGCATGGCGGCGCTTCCTTGGCGGGATCGGACTGCTGACACTGTTCCTCTATCGTGACGAGTTTAGCACCGGCCTGGATCGGCGCGACCTGCCCCTGCCCGTGGTCCTGCTTGGCCGCGAGCCAGGCCCGCCCGACGTGCTGGTGAGCGCGGCAGAACTTTCAGCACTGCCCGATTTGCCTGCGCTGATCGCCCTGATCGAGACGCGCCTCACCGCGATCAGCGGCTGATTTGCATCAACTGGCAGGCGTCCGCCTTCCCCGCCGCAGCCGCCGCGGCATGACGCGCGGCATCGGGCGCGAGACGGCGGATCAGGATGATACCACTCGGGGTCGGAGTGATGATCGCCCCCGGCTCGGGCGTACTTCCTGGCGGCAACAGGCGCGTAGTCACCGGCTGCCCGGTTCCGCGCAAGGTCGCGAAGTTATCGGTTCGCGCGTCGAAGAAAGACAGCGATTGGTAAGCGGGCCATGCCGCCATACGCAGATCGAGATGGGCGGCAGGATCGCTCAGATCATAGCGGCACAGCGCATAATAGAGATCGGGCGAGGAACGCACCACCTGCTGCGCCTGCGGGGTCACGCGCGGCGTGGCGGTGAAAGCGTGGAGCGCAATGCCGCGCTGCTCCAGCACCGCCATCGCGCGGCCCATGATCAGACGCGGTGCAAAGTGCAGCGTCAGCGCATGCATACCCACCGCAGAAGCGAGCAGCACCGCGAGCGGGGCGAACCAGCGCTTCATGCCCCGCCCTCGCATGACATCCGCGCTATGCGCGGCGGGGTCAGCGCTGCGTTGGGATCGGCCAGCAGCGCTGGGGTGGGCATATAGAGCCTCAGCGTCAGATCGAAATTGCCAGCCGCGCGGCTGGATATCCAAGCGATCCCGTCTGCGGGCCGGGCCGGCGCGATCACCGCCGACCACGCGCCTGTTCCCGCCTGCTCGGCATCGAGGCTCAGCGCTTCGTCCGTGTTGGCGGGAAGCATACTCCCGGCACCGTACAGCGTCACCGACCACCAGCCCGCAGGCATCGCCCCGCCCGACAGGCGATAGGTGCAGGCCTCGCGTAGCGGAGCGCCGGCATCGTCTGTGGTCCGCGTAAGGTACACAGCCTCGGTCTTGGCCAGCGCCAGCAGACCGTGGCGGGCAACGCGGGCGCGGGTGTAGGGATCGGCGGCCTTCGAACCGATCGCAAAGTCGCTGCGCCAGCCGCCAACATCGACATTGCCGAAGGCAAGGCTGCGCCCTTCCGGCCACAACCCGGCCAGCCACAAGGCGCTGCCAAGCCCCAGCGCGCTGCCGGCAAGGATCGCCCCGACATAAGTTGCCATGCGCCACATCAGCTTTGCACCATCGCCTCGGCCTCGATCTCGACCTTCCATTCGGGGCGGCACAGCCAGGCAACACCCGCCATGGTCGCCGCCGGGCGCGCATCGCCGAAAAAGCGCGCGTGGACTGCGCCCACCGCGTCCTGATCGTGCGTATCCGTCAGCAGCATCCGGGTGCGCACCACATCGGCCGCCGACCCGCCCAGCTCCTCTATCGCAGCGACGATAATCGCGCAGCACCGCGCGGCCTGCTCGGCCGCGCCGCCGGGCGTGGTCGAACCGTCCGGTTCAACCGGGCCCGTCCCAGCAACAATGATGCGATTGCCCTGCCGCACCGCGCGGGCAAAACCGAAAGTGCTCTCGAACGGCGAACCCGAGGTCGCCTGTCGCCGCTCATTCATCCGCAAGTGACGTCCGTGATTGTCGATGTGTCATCATACAGTACATTAACTCGGTCCTGACGATAATCCATCATCCTTGAGCCGCCGGGCGGCCCCCAGCGCAAGCTGCGCGCGCCGCTGGCCTTGAGGATCGCGGTGCCCGTGCCGTAACCTATCAGGCGAGGGCGAAGCTGAGAAGCGTCGCCCCAACTAGGCCGCCTTCGCGCAGGCATTAGCCCTTATGCTTGTCCAGCTCATCGCCCGTCACGCTCACCACATGGAGCAGGTTGGTCGCGCCCGGCGTCCCGAACGGCACACCGGCTAGTACGATCAGCTTTGATCCAGCCGATGCAACCTTGTGACGCAGCGCCATGCGCTTACCCTTGCCGATCATCTCTTCAAAGCTGCCGATATCCTTGGTCGCCACAGCGTGCGCGCCCCACAGCAGCCCCATGCGCCGCGCGGTGCGGATTGACGGGGTGAGCACCAGCACCGGGGTTGCAGGTCGTTCGCGCGCCACCCGCCGCGCGGTCGATCCGCTGGTGGTGAACACCGTGATCGCGCTGATCGGAACGGTGTCGGCAATGGTCATGCAGGCATGGGCCAGCGCATCGGAGGTGGTCGCATCGGGCGGCGTGTCGAGGAACCGCACGCGCGCCTTATAACCCTCGTCACGTTCGACCTGCACCGCGATGCGGTCCATCATCGCCACGGATTCTTCAGGCCACGCGCCAGCCGCGCTTTCGGCAGAGAGCATCACCGCGTCCGCGCCGTCATAGACCGCATTGGCGACATCGGACACTTCGGCGCGCGTCGGCGTCGGCGCTTCGATCATGCTTTCCAGCATCTGCGTAGCCACGATCACCGGCTTGCCCGCGCGCCGCGCCATATTGACGATCATCTTCTGGAGCGGCGGCACCTCGTAAGGTTCAAGCTCCACACCCAGATCGCCCCGTGCGACCATGATCCCGTCGGCCAATTCAATGATGGAATCGAGCCGGTGGACGGCCTGGGGCTTTTCGATCTTGGCGCAGATTGCGGTGCCGTGGGTGCCGATCAGCTTGCGGGCCTCGGCAATATCTTCGGGACGCTGCACGAAAGACAGCGCGATCCAGTCCGCCCCGTGTTCGGTGGCGAAGGCCAGATCGCGGCGATCTTTCTCGGTCATTGCCGGGATCGGCACTTCGGCGTCGGGGACGTTCACGCCCTTGCGGTCGGAAATCACTCCGCCCACTTCGGCGCTGCACAGGATGCGGCTGTCATCCGCTTCCAACACCTTCAGCCGGATTTTGCCGTCATTGATGAGGAGGCGCTGACCGCGCTCCATGATGCCGAACAGTTCCGGGTGCGGCAGGCAAACGCGGTTTTCATCGCCCGGTGTTTCATCCCGGTCGAGAACAAAGTGACCCGAATGGCGGATCACCGCCTGCCCCGCTGCAAAAGTGCCAACGCGCAGCTTTGGCCCCTGAAGGTCGGCAAGGATCGCGATCGGCCGCGCGTATTGTTTTTCCAGCGCGCGGATTGCGATGATCGCTGCCTCGTGATCGGCGTGGGCGCCGTGGCTCATATTCAGCCGGAAGGCGTCCGCCCCGGCCCGCACCAGCCGTTCGAGCATTTCCGGCGAGCGGCTTGCCGGGCCGATGGTGGCAAGAATTTTGACCTTGCGACCGCGCGGGTCGATCCTTGACTGGTCGCGTCGTGACATTTTTGGCTATCCCTCTTCACGCCCGCCTATGGCACAGGGGCATTTCAACTCAAGGAAAAGCGCGATGAATAGCAATGCCGATCCGCTCGATTCGCTGGACGATGCGCAGGCCGCAGCCGCCTTTCGTCGGCTGGTGCGGCATTTGCGGCACCGACATGATGCGCAGAACATCGAGTTGATGGGGCTGGCAGGTTTTTGCCGCAACTGCCTGGCCGACTGGATCCGCGATTCGGGCTATCCGGGCAGCAAGGACGATGCGCGCGAAGTGATCCATGGAATGTCCGGCGCCGAATGGAAAGCGACCCGCCAGACCCCCGCCACGCCCGAGCAAATCGCCCGGATGGAAGCCAGTATCGCGAAGAACGCACAGGATTAATTCGTCAGGCCGTTCACCGTTGGCGCATCGCTGGCTATCGCACCGCCAACCGATTCTCAATTTGCCGATGGAGACCCCGATGGCCGAAACCACCGACGACCGCCTGCGCCTGCTGATCGAGCGTATCGAACGCCTCGAGGAAGAAAAGAAGGGCATCGCCGACGATATCCGTGACGTTTACATGGAAGCCAAGGCGGTCGGTTATGACCCCAAGATCATGCGCCAGATCGTGCGTTTGCGTAAGATGAAGCCCGATGATCGCAGCGAACAGGACATGCTGCTGGAAACGTACAAGAACGCTCTCGGCATGGCGTGAAGCACAGCGCAAATGTCGTTGAAATCTCTCAAAGCTGTGTTATCCAGATAAGACAGCTTTGAGAGGAGAGAAGCGCAATGGCATCCCCCTGGAAAGACGCGCGCGGCATCATCGTCAGCACAACTCCCACGCTCGAAGGCCGGCCGATTGAGGAATACCTCGGTATCGTTACGGGCGAAGTGATCGTGGGTGCGAACATCTTCCGCGATCTTTTTGCCAACATCCGCGACATCGTCGGCGGTCGGTCGGGTTCCTATGAACGCATCCTCGCCGATGCGCGCAAGCAGGCGATTGAGGAATTGCAGGCGGAAGCGGCGGCAATCGGGGGCAATGCAGTGGTCGCGATCGATCTCGATTATGAAGTGATCGGCGCCAACGGATCGATGCTGATGGTAAGTGCCACGGGAACGGCGGTACGGGTCTAAGCCCTCACCACCAGCCGTACGCCCCTGCCAGAAACACCGCATTATAGGCCGCATGATGCGCCATGGCCGCGCCGAGCCCCAGCCGGGTGCGGACATAGGCCAGCAGCAAGCCACCGATGGTTTGAGGGAGCACGATCAGCAGACCGAGCGGATGGTGGATCGGCGTATAATTGCCGAGGTGGATGAGGCCGAACACCACGGTGGAACCCCACACAAACCCGGCAAAATGGCGGGTAAACCACGCGGGCACGGCGGTGTCGCGGCGGTGGGTCAGCCCCCAATGGATCAAACCGGCAAAGGCAATCCCGGCCCCGCACCACGCGGCCGGCAGGGCATGATCGCCGGGCACGACAAGGCTCGCGCCGAACATCAGCATCGCGGCAAAACCATAAAGCGCGAAACGAAGCGCGGCGATCCGGCCCGTCAGCCAGCCGCGAAAGGCCAGCTCCTCAAGCACGGGGGCAAGGACAAGAAACTCGATCACGTCCTGCGCCAAGGTCGTCTTGGTCACCAGCGGTTCGGGCAGGAAGCTTGCTCGGGCATCCCACGCCTCGGTCAAGGCTGCCACCAGCCAGTCGAGAGCGAGAGCGAGCGCAAATACCAGCAACAACGCCAGCGCCGCGGCCTGCCCCCAAGCCATCGGCTGCGCGGCGTAAGTCGGGCGCACCGCAAATCGCGCCACATCGGCGATCCGCTCGCGCAGGGTCGTTGCTCTCACCACGCGCGCCCTTGCATCGGCCGCGCCCATCGGGGTAAGGCCGCCGCGCATATCTCCAACATTCCGGTGAAGTTCGTCCAATGGCAGGCCATTCCAAGTTCAAGAACATCATGCACCGCAAGGGTGCGCAGGACAAGAAACGCGCAGCAATGTTCTCCAAGCTGTCGCGTGAAATTACCGTGGCAGCCAAGATGGGGATGCCCGATCCGGACATGAACCCGCGCCTGCGCCTGGCGGTCAACGCCGCGCGCGCGCAGTCGATGCCCAAGGACAATATCCAGCGCGCCATCGACAAGGCATCGCAGGCCGGCGGCGAAGATTATGTGGAAATCCGCTACGAAGGTTACGGCCCGGGCGGCGTGGCACTGATCGTCGAGGCACTGACCGACAACCGCAACCGCACCGCCACCAATGTCCGCACCGCGTTCAGCAAGAATGGTGGTAACCTCGGAAGCGAAGGGTCGGTGTCGCACGGCTTCGAACGGCGCGGGCTGATCGAATATTCGGCCGCTGCTGGTGACGAAGAGCGGGTTCTAGAAGCCGCCATCGAAGCGGGCGCGGATGATGTGGAATCCTCCGATGACGGTCACACCATCTGGACGGCTGCCGATGCCTTGCACGGCGTAGCAGGCGAGCTGGAAAAGGGCCTCGGCCCGGCAGACAATGTGAAGCTGGCGTGGAAGCCGGTTCTGTCAGTGGATGTTGACGAAGCCACCGCGGGCACGCTGATGAAGCTGATCGACACGCTGGACGATGACGACGACGTGCAGACCGTCTGGGGAAACTACGAAATCTCCGACGACGTGATGGAGAAGCTGGGCTGAGAAAGCGCGAATGGCTGCTGGCAATAGCTCTGGGGGCGGCGTTCCTCATTGCAATGCTGTGGCGGTTCGGCTTCCGGATCGGGCTGTGACCCTGTGCTGATCCTCGGGCTGGATCCGTCGCTGTCTTCGACCGGCTGGGGCATTGTCCGCTGCGAAGGCGCGCGGATCAGCCATGTGGCGAACGGCCAGATCAAGACCGATGCCGGCGATCCGATGGCTGCGCGGCTGGCCGCATTGGCCGCTGGCGTGGCGGCGGTGATTGCCGAACATTCGCCTGCGCGCGCGGCGGCGGAGGAGATCTTCGTCAACAAGAACCCGCAATCGACGCTCAAGCTGGCGCAGGCGCGTGGGGCGGTGCTGGCAGCGTGCGGGGCGGCGGGCCTGACCGTCAATGAACACGCCGCGCGGCTAGTGAAGAAAGCGGTCACCGGCACGGGCGCAGCGGAAAAGGCCCAGGTTGCCGCAATGGTGAAGGTGCTGCTGCCGGGTGTCGCACTGGCCGGAAGCGATGCGGCGGATGCCCTTGCGGTGGCGATTGCCGACGCGCATCTGGCCCCGCGGATTTGAACGGAGACGGCAATGATCCACCTTTACGGCATCCCCAACTGCGACACGGTAAAAAAGGCACGCGTGTGGCTCGATGCGCAAGGGCGCAGCTACACCTTCCACGATTACAAGAAGGAAGGGGCCGACCCCGCGAAGATCGCCGCGTGGATAGCCGCGACCGGACTGGACGTGGTCGTAAACCGCAAGGGTACGACCTACCGCGCGCTGTCCGACGCTGACAAGGCGCTGGCCGCCAGCATTGATACCGCGCCCGCGGTGCTCGCTGCCAACCCTTCGGTCATCAAGCGGCCCATCGCGGTGCACGACGGCGGATTACTGGTCGGGTTCCGGCCGGACGAATGGGCCGCCGCGTTCGGCTGACCGGCATCCGATGAACCCACTGGAAATCATCGCCGTCGCGCTCGGACTGGCCAATATCGGTCTGCTCGTGCGGCGTTCGATCTGGAACTACCCGTTCGGCATGGCGATGGTGGCGCTGTATTTCGTGATCTTCCGCGACGCGCGGCTGTATGGCGAGGCGTGGCTTCAGGTGTTCTTCTTTGTCGTGCAGGGCTGGGGTTGGTGGCTGTGGGCGCGCGCCGGGGGGCTGACGCAGATGGTCGAGGTGGCATGGATGGGCTGGCCCGCCCGCACCGCCGCGCTGGTGCTGGTCGCGGGATCAAGCCTCGGCATCGGCTGGGCGATGGCGCGCTACACCGATGCCGCACTGCCCTACGCCGACGCCGCGATTGCGGGGGCTAGCGTGGTCGCGCAGGTGCTGCTGGCGATGCGCCGGGTGGAAAACTGGGCGCTGTGGATCGCCATCGATGTGTTGTCGATCGGGGTCTATCTCAACCGCGAGCTTTACTTGACTGCCGGGCTGTATGCGGCGTTTCTGGTGCTGGCGACAGTGGGCCTGATCGCCTGGGCCAAGGCCGCGCGCGCTGGCAAGGCGATTGAAGCATGACAAAACGCGGCTTCCTGCTCGGCAAGTTCATGCCCCCCCACGCCGGGCATCTGGCGCTGATCCGCGCTGCGCGCGCGCTGGTCGATGAACTGACCGTGCTGGTGTGCTGGCTGCCGAACGATCCGGTTGCAGGAGAATTGCGGCTCAAATGGATGCGCGAACTTCTGCCCGATTGCCGGGTGATCGGCCACGGCGAGGTTGTCCCGCAGGCGCCCGAAGACAGCGCCGATTTCTGGCCGATCTGGCGCGGCATCGTCGCGGACGCCCACCCTGAACCCATCGACTACCTTTTTGCTGGCGAGGATTACGGTGCGCAGCTGGCGCAGCAGGTCGGCGGCCTGTTTGTGCCGCTGGGCGGGCGGGTGCTGGGGCTGGCCGATGATCCGCTTTCCAGCCTCAGCGCCAGCGCCGTCCGTGCCGATCCGGCAGCGCATTGGCCCTATCTCCCCGCGCCGGTGAAGGCCCATTACCGCCGCACCATATGCCTCCACGGGGCGGAGAGCACGGGCAAGACCACGCTGGCCGCGTTGCTCGCTAGGGAGGCCGAAGCCGTTACCGTCGGCGAATATGGTCGCAGCCATTGCGAAGTGCATAAAGGGCCGCTGTCGCTCGACGACCTCCTCCTCATCGGCCGCGCGCAGCAGGCGATGATCGCCGCCGCTGCAAGTTGGGCCGGGCCGCGGCTGCTGGCTGATACCGATGCACTGATGACTGCGGCCTGGTGTGAGATGCTGCTGGGGCACAGGCCAGCCGAGTTGATGGCCGCGCCCAAGGCTGATCTTTATCTGCTGCTCGAACCCGATCTGCCGTGGGTCAATGATGGAACGCGCTTCTTCAGCGACTCCGCCGACCGTCACCGGTTTGCAAAGATCGTGGAGCAGGTGCTCATTGATGCCGGGGTGCCGTTTGCGCGAATTTCCGGGCATGGGCCGGATCGGCTCGCCGCCGCCTTGGGAGCGATCAATGCCTGAAGCCCGCCTGATTCTCGCCGCCCTGCTGCTGGCACCCGCGCCTGCGGCCGCGCAGGATATGCTGATTATCGCCCACCGCGGCGCAAGCGCAGAGCGACCCGAACACACGCTCGCAGCCTATGAACGCGCGATTGATCAAGGCGCGGATTATATCGAGCCCGATCTGGTCGCGACCAAGGATCTGGTGCTGGTCTCACGCCACGAAAACGAACTATCCGGCACCACTGATGTAGCGACCCGCGAGGAGTTCGAGGATCGCCGCCGGGACAAGACGATTGACGGGCAAAAGATCGCAGGCTGGTTTGCCGAAGATTTCACCCTCGCCGAACTGCGCACCTTGCGTGCGAAGGAGCGGATTCCATCGGTGCGGCCCGCCAACACACGGTTTGACGGGCTGTATCAGGTGCCCACGCTGGCCGAGATCGTGAAGCTGGTGCGGGCCAAGGAAGCGGCGACGGGACGGCGCATCGGTCTTTACCCTGAAGTGAAGCACCCGGAATTCCTGTTGCAGGAAACCGGCATCGACATGGTCGATCTGTTGCTGCGTGAATTCCGCACCTTGGGCATCACGCCCGCCGATCCGGTCTTCATCCAGAGCTTCGAAATCGCCCCCTTGCAGCGACTGAAGCAGCGGGGCGGCGGGTTCAAGCTGGTGCAACTCGTGAAGCCGGAGGATGGCCCCGCGGATGAACCGGCGATGCGCTATGCCGAAATGGTGACGCCGACGGGGCTGGCCGAGATCGCGAAATATGCCGATGCGGTCGGGGCGCATATCGGGCTTGTTCTGAAACCCGACGGCACGCCGACTTCGCTGGTTGCCGATGCCAAGGCGGCAGGGCTGTCCGTCCATGCTTGGACCGTGCGGCCGGAGAACGAATTCCTTCCCGCCATGCTGCGGGCGGGCGATGACCCCAAAGGCAAGGGCTGCGGCGATGTCAATCTGGCCGCGATGCTTAAGGCGGCAGGTGTCGCGGGCGTGTTCAGCGACGGACCGCTGAAGGGGCGGACCTGTCCCTAGGCCGGCCGCGCGCTCAGGATATAGTTCAGCGACATATCATCGGACAGATGCAGCCCCTTGCCCGGCCGCCATGCGATTCCGCGTCGCTCCGTCACCGTCAGGCCCGCGTCGGCCAGTAGTACCTCGAATTCTTCGGGTGTGATGAAATCCTCCCAGTGGTGGGTGCCTTTCGGAACATAGCCGACCGCTTCTGCCGCGCCGACCAGCAAAACGCGGCTGGCGGCGGTGCGGTTGGGGGTCGACATGATCAGCAAGCCACCGGGGGCCAGCCGCGCCGCGACATCGCGCAGAAACGCAGCCTTGTCGGCCACGTGCTCGATCACTTCGACGCAGGTAACCAGATCGAAAGTGCCAATATCCAGCGCTGCGACTTCGCCCGCCATGTAGCGGATATCCAGTCCCACGCCGTCCGCATGGGCGCTTGCCGCCGCGACATTTTCCGCCGCTGCATCCACACCCGTCACGCTTGCACCCAGCCGCGCGAGAGGCTCGCAAACCAGCCCTGCCCCGCAGCCGATATCAAGCGCAGCCTTTCCCGCCAACGGCCTCGCCGAAGCCCGGGCGTCAGACCAATGCGCGTCGATCGCATCGCGGATGAACGCCATCCGCACAGGGTTGACCTGATGCAGAGACGCCATTGGCCCCTTGGGGTTCCACCAGTCCCGCGCCAATCCGGCGAAGAAATCGGCTTCCTCGGGCCGGATAGTTACATTCGATACGTTTGCGTTTCCCATAAACGCCCCTTAACAGCCGCCGCGAACACTCACCAGCAGGAGCTGCAACTTGGCCCGCATTGTGATGAAATTCGGCGGCACATCAATGGCCGGGACGGAGCGTATCCGCCGGGTGGCCAGTATTGTGCGCGCGCAGGCCGCGGTGAAACCTGACGGGACGCGCGATCAGGTCGCGGTGGTCGTCAGCGCCATGGCGGGCGAGACTGACCGGCTGGTGAACTTCTGCCGCGAAGCCAATCCGCTCTATGATCCGGCGGAATATGATGTAGTCGTCGCCAGCGGCGAACAGGTCACCAGCGGCTTGCTAGCGCTGACACTTCAGGCCTTGGGGTGCAAATCGCGCAGCTGGCTCGGCTGGCAACTCCCGATCAAAACCGTCGAAGCCCACGCCAAGGCGCGCATTGACGAAATCGATGCACCCGCGCTGATTGCCGCGATGGAAGCGGGCGAGATCGCGGTGATCCCGGGCTTTCAGGGCGTGTCCGCAGATAACCGCATTACCACTCTGGGACGCGGCGGGTCAGACACCTCGGCTGTTGCGGTGGCGGCCGCGATCAAGGCCGACCGCTGCGACATCTACACCGATGTCGACGGCGTCTACACCACCGACCCGCGCATCGTCGCCAAGGCGAAGAAGCAGAAGGCGGTGACTTACGAGGAAATGCTCGAACTCGCATCAGTGGGCGCGAAGGTGTTGCAGACGCGCTCTGTCGGCCTTGCGATGAAGGAAAAGGTGCGGGTTCAGGTGCTTTCAAGCTTCATCGGCGACGGCGCCCCGCCCGCTGATGATCTGCCCGGAACGATGATCGTCTCGGAACAGGAAATGGACGAATTGGTGGAGAATGGCCTGATGGAACGCCAGCTTGTGACCGGCATCGCGCATGACAAGAACGAAGCCAAGGTGATCCTCACCCGCGTGCCCGACCGGCCCGGCGCGGTGGCGAACATTTTCGAACCGCTCGCCGCGGCCAGCATCAATGTCGACATGATCATCCAGAACGTCGGCCGCGACAAGGGCGAGACGGACGTTACCTTCACCGTGCCGCAGTCCGACCTTGCCCGCGCACAGGCGCTGCTGGAAGACCGCCGCGACGCCATCGGCTTCAACCGCATCATCACCGACAGCAAGATCGCCAAGATCAGCGTTGTCGGCGTCGGCATGAAAAGCCATGCGGGCGTGGCCAGTTCGATGTTCCGCGCGCTTTCGGATCGCGGGATCAACATTCAGGCGATCAGCACATCGGAAATCAAGATCAGCGTGATGATCGACGAGGACGAGACCGAACTGGCGGTCCGCGTGCTGCACACGGCTTACGGGCTGGACGCGGTTAGCTGAAAAGTAGCATTTTGATCGAAATTAACCAATGTAGGTGACTTCGCCTTAACTCTTGGGGCCAGAGTGTCGGGGTGCCCATTCCGGGTACGGAGTCTCCCCTCATGGCCATCAAGGCCCATCTTGATCATCAGGCGCCTGCCGACCGAAACAGCCCGTCAGGCGCCCTCCGCAGCGCCGAGCGCCGTGGGTTGCGGCTGGAAACCAGCGGATTTCATGCCGGCTTGGGTGAGACCAATGTCACCATCCACAACATTTCGGCCGCAGGGCTACTGATCGAAACCTCAGCGGCTCTGGCTGAGGGCGAGCAGCTTGCGATTGATCTGCCCGAAGCCGGCACGGTGGTGGCCACCGTGGTCTGGCAAAGCGAGCGGCTGTATGGCTGCGCCTTCGATGCAGAGCTTGGGCCGGCGGCCTTGGCCGCCGCACAGTTGCAGGGCTTCGCGCCGGGCGTTCCCAACCAAACGCTGCCGCACACTCCGGTTCAGACCTTTGCCTCGGCGGAGGGACTGGGCGTGCGGCTTAACCGACTGCGCCGCGAAGCAGGGCTGACACTGGCCGACATAGCGGAGGCACTGGGCGTCAGCAAGCCGACAGTGTGGGCATGGGAAAAGGGCAAGGCCCGCCCCTTGCCTGAAAGGCTGGAGGCAATTGCCAGCGTGCTGGGCGTGGCGCCCGACCTGCTGGCTGCCGCGCCTGCCCCGCGCGAAATTGACGCTGTGATCGCCGATTGCCGCCATCGGATCGCGCAAGCTTGCGGCACAACCCCGGAAGCGGTGCGGATCATGATCGAACTGTGATTTGATAATCTCGATAGATCATCAGGCTCGACCGGCACGGTTTCATCCTCCACGCTTATGAAAAGGCTGCGGAACTGGGACTGGATCTGTCGGGTGCGCTGGGGTTGCCGCACATGACCAATCTGGCAAACCGCAATCACGCTGCCTTTCTGGCCGAACATATCGACGCGGTGCTGAACAGCGGCGCGCAGGTGGCGCGTGGCCCGTCATCGCAGATCCGCATAACTGGACTCGCGTGGGCTGATCGGTAAAGCCTTCACCCATGAGCCACATTGCCACCATCCTGCTGCTCGGTTCGGGCGAGCTGGGCCGCGAGTTCGTCATCTCCGCCAAGCGTCTCGGCGCGCGGGTGATCGCCTGTGACAGCTATGACAACGCCCCCGCGATGCAGCTGGCAGACGCGCGCGAGGTATTCTCCATGCTCGACGGCGCGGCGTTGAGGGCGGCGGCGGAAAAGCACCGCCCCGATCTGATCGTCCCCGAAATCGAGGCGATCCGCACCGAAGTCCTCGCCGATTTGGAGGCAGAAGGCTTCACCATCGTGCCGTCTGCCCGCGCCGCCCAACTGACCATGAACCGCGATGCGATCCGCGATCTGGCGGCGGGCGAGCTGGGTCTTACCACCTCGCAATATGGCTATGCGGAAAGCTTTGCCGAGGCAGAGGAAGTGGCCGCGCGCATCGGCTATCCGCTGGTGATGAAGCCGGTCATGTCGTCATCGGGCAAGGGCCAGAGCAAGGTCAACGACGCCGCCGCGCTGGAAGCCGCGTGGGAATATGCAGTCGCCAATATGCGCGGCGATCGGGCGCGGGTCATCTTGGAACAATTCATCGCCTTCGATTATGAAATCACCCTGCTGACCGTGCGCCATGCAGGCGGCATCAGCTTCTGCCCGCCGATCGGCCACCGCCAGGAACGCGGCGATTACCGCGAAAGCTGGCAACCCGCCGCGATGAGCGCCGCCGCACTCGCCAACGCGCAGGATATGGCGGCCAAGGTCGTCACGGCGCTGCAAGGCGAAGGGCGCGGCTGGGGGCTGTATGGCGTCGAGTTCTTCGTGAAGGGTGAGGACGTGATCTTCTCCGAACTGTCCCCCCGACCGCATGACACCGGTATGGTGACGCTCGCCAGCCAAGACCTCACCGAATTCGATCTGCACGCCCGCGCGATCCTCGGCCTGCCGGTGCCGGACAGCATCGCCGCCCGCCCCGCCGCCTCTGCGGTGATCCTTGCCGACCGGGATTGCGACGACTTCGCCTTCGAGGGGGTAGCCGATGCCCTCGCGCTGGCGTCCGAAGTTGACGTGCGGATCTTCGGTAAGCCCGTCACCCGCGCCTACCGCCGCATGGGCGTGGCATTGGCCCGCGCCGCAGATGCGCCCGCCGCTGTGGACCTTGCCAAACAGGCCGCCGGTGCCGTGCGGATTGTCTATTCCGCCAAGGCGGACTAGGGCGCGCGCATGAGCAATTATCCCAACACCGCTGCGCTGATGCAGCGCGGCACAGACTTCCTCGGCTGCAAGACCGCGATCATGTGCGGGGCGATGAGCTGGGTGTCGGAACGCAACCTTGTCGCCGCGATCAGCAACGCAGGCGGCTTCGGCGTGATCGCCTGCGGGGCGATGACCCCCGAACTGCTCGACCGCGAAATCGCTGCGACCAAGGCGCTGACCAGCAAGCCCTTCGGCGTGAACCTCATCACCATGCACCCTGCGCTGTTCGATCTGATCGCGGTGTGCCGCAAGCACGGCGTGACCCATGTGGTGCTGGCGGGCGGCATCCCGCCGAAGGGCTCGGTCGAGGCCATCAAAGAAGGTGGCGATACCAAGGTGATCTGCTTTGCCCCCACGCTGGCGCTGGCGAAAAAGCTGCTGCGCTCCGGCGCGGACGCGATGGTGATCGAAGGCATGGAGGCAGGCGGCCATATCGGGCCGGTCTCCACATCGGTGCTGGCGCAGGAAATCCTGCCCGAACTGGCCGCCGACCACCTGATCTTCGTCGCCGGCGGCATCGGCCGGGGCGAGGCGATTGCCAGCTATCTCGAAATGGGCGCGGCGGGCGTGCAATTGGGCACCCGCTTCGCCTGCGCGACCGAGAGCATTGCCCACCCCGATTTCAAGAAAGCGTTCTTCCGCGCTTCTGCGCGTGAGGCGGTCGCTTCCGTCCAGGTCGATCCGCGCCTGCCGGTGATCCCGGTTCGCGCGCTCAAGAACAAGGGCACCGAGGAGTTCACCGCCAAGCAGCGCGAAGTGGCCGCACTTCTGGATGCGGGCGCGGTCGACATGGGCGAAGCGCAGTTGCAGATCGAACATTTCTGGGCAGGCGCCCTGCGCCGCGCGGTGATCGACGGCGATGTCGAGAACGGCAGTGTGATGGCCGGGCAGTCCGTGGGCATGGTGACCAAGGAAGAACCGGCTGCCGACATCATCGCCGAACTGATGGCCCAATGCGAGGCGGCGCTCGCCAAGTAAGATGCCCGCGCCGCTCGTCCTCACCCTCGCCTGCCCTGACCAGCCCGGCATCACGGCGCGGGTCACGGGTTTCCTGTTCGAACGCGGGTGCAACGTCCTTGATGCACAGCAGTTCAATGACCGGGCAGGCAACGGCGGCGGCGATCGCTTTTTCATGCGGGTGGTGTTTGACCCCGATGGCTCGAGCGCCGAAACCCTGCGCGCCGATTTTGCTGCACTGGCGGGTGCGTTCGCGATGGAATGGACGATGGTCACCGAAGACCGCCCGCGCCGGACCATTATCCTTGTCAGCAAGTTCGATCACTGCCTGGTCGATCTGCTCTACCGCTGGCGCACGGGCGAATTGCCGATAGACCCGGTGGCGATTGTCTCCAACCACCCGCGCGAGGCCGCGATCCGGGTGGATATCGGCGACATTCCGTTCCACCACATTCCGGTCACCCCCGACGCCAAGCCAGCCGCCGAGGCGCAACTGCGCGCGCTGGCGGCAGAAACTGACGCGGAGCTGGTCGTGCTGGCGCGCTACATGCAGGTGTTTTCGGACGAGCAATCGGCCCATTTCGCCGGGCGCTGCATCAACATCCACCACAGCTTCCTGCCCGGCTTCAAGGGCGCGCGGCCTTACCATCAGGCCCATGCGCGCGGGGTGAAGATCATCGGCGCGACCGCGCATTTCGTCACCGCAGACTTGGATGAAGGGCCGATCATCCATCAGGATGTCGAGCGGATCACCCACGCCGACAGCCCCGAAGACCTCGTGCGCAAGGGCCGCGACATCGAACGCCGCGTCCTGGCGGAAGCGGTGCGCCTGTTCGCACAGGAGCGGGTGCTGATGAACGGAAACCGCACGGTGGTGTTCAGGGGCTGATCAGCGCGGCAGGTCGATCGCCTGCACCTCGGTGCCGATCGCGTAGACGCGCACCCCGTTCTCGGTCGGCACAGCCTGGAACTTGTTGGCCGCCCGCGCGATCGGCGCGCGTTCCCACGTTTTCCCGCCGTCCTTGGTGGCAAAACCGCCCGCCATGGTGCCGACGAAGCCGACGTCCTTCGAGACAAAACCGATCCCGAACTGGCGCGCGGTCTTGTCCTGCGCCATTTCAATCTCGCGCCACGTGCGGCCCTTGTCGTCGCTGCGGATGACGAGCTGCGTGGTGCGCTCGGGATCATAGGACTGGACCGTGGCGTAGCCGGTGTCGCTCCCTTCGGGAAAGCTCGCCTTCCAGATCAGCTCGTAGGGGCGGCCCGAGCGGTAGACTTCCTTCCACGTCTTGCCGCCGTCCTCGGTGCGCAGGACCAGCCCCTCGGCCTGCGCGGCATCGGCGTTGGTCGCGGCGAAGACGAGGCCGGTGTTCTCGTCGAAGAACTTGACGTCGAGGATCATGCCCGCGTGCGCGGCCATGTCGATCACGGACCACGTCTCGCCCCCGTCGACCGAGCGCAGGATGCCGGTCGGCCCGCCGACGCGCCCTGCCGCATGGATCACGGTGCGCGGCACGAGCGTGCCCTGATAGATGCGCTGCGTCTTCAGGATGTCGATCGCGCAGACGCCCTTGATGGTCGCCCCCTTGTTTTCAGGTGTGCCGGTATCGACCGCCTCCCACGTCACCCCGCCATCGCGGGTGCGGTAGAGCGGCGTGGTGTCGGTGACGCCGGGGTAATAGTCGGTGCCGATATTGCCGATGAAGCCGTTCTGGCGATCGACGAAGCCAACCGCGCGCACGAAGGTGCCGGGGCGGCTCGCGATCTTCGCCCAGGTCGCGCCGGCGTCCGTGGTGGCGAACAAATCGCCCGCGCCGGTGCCGTACCAGCCGTGGGTCGCATCGACGAAGCTCACGCTGTCCCGCTTGCCGCGATAGGCCTCGGTGGTGAAGGTCCTCCACTCGCCCGGCGCTGCCGGAGCAGCGGCAGGGGCGGGCGCGGGCACTTCCTCGGCGGCGAGCGACGTTACTGGCGGCAGGGCAAAAACCAGCGCGGCGAGCGCGGCGGCAGCAGGCATTTTCATATCGTGGCGACCCCTTTGCTGATCAGCGCCGGGCGATTTTCTTCCCCGCCTCGAGCGCCTTGTCTTCATTGGCGCGCTTGATGACATAGGCGCGGATCGCCTCGATCTCGTCTTTCGACAAAGAGCCTGCAAAACTCGCCATACCGCGATCCTTCAGCGCGCCGTCATGCACCACCGCGCTCCACGTCGCCGCGCTTTCGAGCGCGCCCGCGCGGCGCAGGTCGGGCAGCACGGTCGATCCCACTGCGCCCGGCGCATGGCACACCGCACAATAACGGCCATACTTGGCCTGTCCGACAGCGATCACCTTTGGCGAAGCAGTGCTGGGCGGCGGGTCGAGCGGCAGGTCGGACAAGGCAGGTTCAGCCGGCAGTTTCGCGGTGCCGCCGATCTTGAACACCAGCAGGCGCGAAATGTTGCGCACCGGCGCCTTGCGGTTGATCAGATCGCCATCGACCGACAGGGCATAAGCCCCGCCCCAACCGGCTAGCACGGCAACATATTGCTCGCCCCCGACGGTGTAGGTGACAGGCGGCGCAACCACGCCGGTCTGTGCGGCAAAGCTCCACAGCTTCTTGCCATTGGCCGCGTCATAGGCGTTGAACTCGCTGCCCGTGGTGCCCTGGAACACAAGGCCGCCGCCAGTCGCCAGCAGGCCGCCGTTCCACGGGCCGGGATGCTCGACCGTCCAGCGCGCCTTCTGCGCGACCGGATCCCACGCCACCAGCATCCCGCGAAGGGTGCCTGCGACCTGTTTGCGGAAACCGCCATCGGGCGGCAGATCGCCCGCGCCAAGGTTGAAGCCGACATTGAAGCCGCGCGCGCGGTCAGGCTTCCAGTTTGCCTCGGGTGCATACATCATCCCCGCTTCGAAGGCCGGGATATAGACGAGCTTTTCCTTGGGGCTGAAGGCCATCGGGTGCCAATTGTGCCCGCCCAGCGCGCCCGGCATCACCAGCGCGGGCTTGCCAGTCTTGTCGACACGGGTTTCGGGGTTTTCGATCGGGCGGCCGGTCTTGGGATCAATCCCGGAGGCCCAGTTGACCGAGATATAGGGCTTGGCGCTGATGAACTTGCCGGTTTCGCGGTCGATTACGTAGAAGAAGCCGTTCTTAGGTGCCTGCATCAGCACCTTCCGCATTGTCCCTTCGATTTCCATATCGGCGAGCATGATGTGCTGCGTAGCGGTGAAGTCCCACGTTTCGCCCGGCGTGGTCTGGTAGTGCCAGACATATTCGCCGGTCTTGGGCCGGATCGCAACGATGCTGGAGAGGTAAAGGTTGTCCCCCTCCCCCGTCCCGTCCTTGCCCGGCGAGCGGTAAGCGCGGTTCCACGGGCTACCGTTTCCAACCCCGATATACAGCAGGTCGAGATCGGGATCGTAGGCCATCGAATCCCACACCGTGCCGCCGCCGCCAATCGCGTCGTTGGCGCCCAGCACGTCCATGTTCCACGTTTCCGCGGCCTTCTTCAGATGGGCGGGCGCATCATCGCCTTGGCCACCCTCGGGCACGGTATAGAACTTCCACAATTGCTCGCCGTCGTCCGCATCATAGGCGGCGACAAAGCCGCGCACGCCGAACTCTGCGCCGCCATTGCCGATGATCACCTTGCCATCGATCACGCGCGGCGCGCCGGTGATGGTGTAGCTTTTGGACTGGTCGACGGTGACCTTTTCCCAAGCGACCTTCCCGGTGTCGCGGTCGAGTGCGATCAAGCGGCCATCCAGCGTCCCGAAGAACAGCTTGTCGCCCCATGCGGCCAGCCCCCGGTTCACCACGTCGCAGCAGGCCTTCACCGCGGTTTCGCCCGGAACCTTGGGGTCATACTCCCACAGCGGCTTACCAGTGGTCGCGTCGAACGCCTTCACCTTGCTCCACGCGGTGGTGAGGTAGAGTTTGCCGTCCATCACCAGCGGGGTCGCCTCCTGACCGCGCCCGGTGTCCATATCGGCATACCAGGCAAGGCCAAGCTGGCCCACGTTATCGCGGTTCACCCCATCCAGCGGGGAAAAGCGCTGTTCGGAGTAGGTGCGCCCGTGGCTGATCCAGTTGGCAGAATCGCCATCCGCCCCCACCAGCATGGCGGTGGTGATGCCGTCACCGCCCCCTGCGCTATCGCCGAAAATCTGGCTGCAATTCGCCAGCGTGCCAGCCGAAATCAGCAAGGCTGCGCCCAGCATCCAACGCTTTAGTTCCATGAACCCGCTCTCCCCGTGTTCTTTTGAAACCTATGTTGCCGAACCAAACGCCGCTTGTCCATTGCCGCTTGTCGTTCCTGTCGCCCCGCGCCAGAACGACCGGCGTGGCGAGGGTCGGGCAGGAGAAAAAGTGATGTGCGAGGAAAGCAAACTGGCCGAATGGGCCAAGCAGACCATCAGCCGCCGCCAGTTCGGCGCACTGAGCGGCACGGCAGCATTGGCGGCCTGCGCGCCGGGTGAAGGCATAGCGCAAAGCACCGCACCCGGCCTCAGGGAACGCGGCATCACCTTCACCACCGCCGATGGCACCATGGACGGGTTCTTCGTCCACCCCGCCAAGGGCGAACACCCGGCCGTGATCCTGTGGCCCGACATCGCAGGCCTGCGCGAAGCCAAGCGAACCATTGCCCGAAAACTCGCCGCCCAAGGCCACGCCGTCCTGGTGGTGAACCCCTATTACCGCGACAACGTGGGCGAGGGTTTCAACGATTTCGCCGCCTTCATCGCGGGCGGCGGCTTTGGCAAGGTCGGCCCGTGGCGCGGCAAGCTGAACGCCGAGGCGATCATGCGCGATGCCACAGCGATCGTGGGCTGGCTCGACACCCAGAAGGAGGTCGACACCAAGCGCGGCATCGGCACCCAGGGTTACTGCATGGGCGGCCCCTTCACCATCTGGAGCGCCGCCGCCGTCCCGTCCCGCATCAAAGCCGCAGCCAGCTTCCACGGCGGCGGGCTGGTGCGCCCCGATACCCCGATGAGCCCGCACAAGCTGCTGGGCAAGGTCGATGCCGATGTGCTGATCGCCGTGGCGCAAGACGATGACGCCAAGGCCCCCGCCGACAAGACCACCTTTGCCGAAGCCGCCAAGGCCGCAGGCGTGAACGCCATCGTCACCGTCTATCCCGGCGACCACGGCTGGATGGTGTCCGACAGCCCGGCCTACAACGCCGCAGCCGCCGCACAGGGCGAGGCTGACCTACTGGCGCTCTACAAGGGCGCGCTGGGGTAAAGCGCACGCACCGGCGCGCGGGCGGTCATAGCAGCGATCAACAATGTCCGCTTCTGGGCGACAGCAGCGATGGCATGAATGGCTGGAAGTGGGTGGATAGCCGAACGGCGGCTATTCGTAGCGAGCAGCAGGCACGACTTACTGCTTTGCGGCGGCTATGGGGCGGACACTCGCAATGAACCTTCCAACTGACGGCAATCACTTGCTGAACACAAAGAGATCAACTTTCAGGGTTAGCCCAGTCAACTCGCCTCGGTATCGAGAACCGGGATGGTTTCTCGATCTTGGAGGTTTTCCAGGGTGCGCTTGTGTCTTCGGGCCGCGATCATGCTCCACCCCCAAGACGCTGCGAAGGCGGCAGCCGCTATCCAGATGATGCCGTAATGGGCATAAAGGCCAGCTTTGGGCAGCACATCATGGCTTCCAAGGCCAAGGCCCGCGAGAAGGCCCAGCGGCCCACCCACATAACCGATTCTCGCAAGAAACAGGCCTGTTTGGGCGCGTCGTTGCAAGAAGGAGCGGTAGGCCTCGACCGTCTCGCCCTGCATCTGCCACACTTTTTGCCTGAGTTGGAACATAATCGCGAGCCACGCCATCGCAAAGGCAGCCAGCCCGATGAAGATGGCTTGCACGAAACCCTCCGAGCGCAAGGCCCAGAAGACGAAAACGCCGCTCGCAGCCAAGGATACGAGCGCTTCGAGCGATGCCTCGCGTCGGAACGCCGCCTGTCCTTGGCGCACATGCGCCCGCATCTGACTTATCGAACCGTCGCCATTAGGGATGGCGCTCCAAGCCGCGCGCATCGTGTCGAGGTAATTGTCCAAGTCCGTCATTCCGTTTCCATGACCTTGCGCAGTGCCTCGCGCAGGCGCGTGACACGTGTAAACACGGCCCCCTCGCTGATGCCGAGGGTTTCAGCTATCTCGCGGGCCGAGAAATCCTCGAGATACAGAGTTGCCACTTTCCGCAAGCCATCTGGCA
>JBIKSA010000137.1:0-3918 GCA_044348875.1 Erythrobacter sp.
CTGGAAAGCTCGCTCCAGCTATCGGAGGCGGTGCTGGTCGACATCGGCGTGGCAATGGGCCCGGTGATCGCCTCAATCCACGCCAAGCGCGACGAGTTCCGAGAACAACTGGAGCGCGAAGGCGGGCTGAGCGAAAAGCCGAAGCTGCGGACATCGCGCAACATCGCGGGGTAGCCTCGCCGCGGCTAGGGAATATCCCAATTAACCGATAGGACATAGGGCCGGGCATCGGGTGGTTCCCTCAGCCGAAAAGCGCGCTGGGCGGCCTTGCAGGTCTCGTAGGCGATCCTTGCGGTGCTGTTGGATCGGATCGGACGGCAGCGCTCAACATTGCCCGTGTCGTCAAACGTCAGCGCCACGACAACGCGCGCGCTGACCTCAGCCTGAAGGGCCGAGAGCGGATAGTCCATCGGAACATAAGCGAGGTCGGAATGGGCGATCCGCTGGTTCGCAGGCGGCACTTCACCATCGCCGAAACGGACTGCGTTGCGCTCGAGAGGATAGGTATCGGCTTCGTAGAACTCGTCACCGTTTTCGTTACGGTGGCCTTCTTCGCGGTAAACGTGGAAAAGATAGGTCGCCTGCGTGTAATCAATCGCGATCACAGTGTCAGGACGGAATTTCCCCACTTCCAAGGCATGAGCACAAAGGGCCTGCGCCGCTTCGGGATGGCGATGCGGATTTTCAGGTGCGCAGGCGACGACCGAGCCTGAAGCATTGATCGTGATTTCAACGGCAAATCCGCCGGCAGGCGAGAAGCTGTCGCGAAACGGCTTCAACACAGGATCTAGAGGCCCAAGATCGAGCTGGCCGGCGCCGGTCACATCGAAAACGTCCCCGCCGAAGACGATTTCAGGGCGTCCCTGTGCGGCAACGGGCAAAGGCTGCAGAATAGCCAGTGCCGCCGCAACAGCGCAAGCGCCCGCGCGCTTCACGCCGCAAGCACCGCTCTCACCGCCGCGAGCGCGTCTGCCGCCTTGTCGCCCTCGGGACCGCCGCCCTGCGCCATGTCGGGCCGCCCGCCGCCACCCTTGCCGCCGAGCACTTCCACGCCCGCGCGCACCATATCGACCGCGCTGAACCGCGCCATCAGGTCATCGGTGACCGCCGCAGCGATGCTGGCCTTGCCGTCATTGACCGCGATGATCGCTGCCACGCCGGATCCCATGCGTTGCTTGGCTGCATCGAGCAGCGGGCGCAAATCCTTAGGGTCGAGGCCTTCGAGCACCTGACCGAAGAACGTCACGCCCGCAACCATCTCGTCCACCGGTGCCGCGCTGCCGCTGGTGCCGCCGCCCAGCGCCAGCGCCTTCTTCGCCTCAGCCAGCTCTTTTTCGAGCCGCTTGCGTTCATCCAGAAGCGCCGCAAGCCGCGCGGGTACTTCTTCCGGCGTCGCACGGATCACGCTGGCCGCCGCCTTCAAAGCTTCTTCACGGGCGACCAGCCACTGCCGTGCGCCTTCACCAGTCAGCGCTTCGATGCGGCGCACGCCTGATGAAACCGCGCTCTCGGACACGATCCGGAACACGCCGATATCGCCGGTGGCGTTCACGTGGGTGCCGCCGCACAGTTCGACCGAATAGCTGCGCCCTTCGCTGCCTGCACGGCCCATTGCCAGCACGCGGACTTCGTCGCCGTATTTCTCGCCAAACAGCGCCAGCGCGCCTGCCGCGACCGCATCGTCCGGGGTCATCAGGCGCGTGCTGACGGTTTCGTTCGCACGGATTTCGGCATTCACCTCGGCTTCGACCGCCGCGAGATCATCGGGGGTGAGCGCGACGGGGTGCGAAAAATCGAAGCGCAGGCGTTCTTCGGACACCATGCTACCCTTCTGCGTGACGTGCCCGCCAAGCCGGTTTCGGAGCGCCGCGTGGACGAGGTGTGTTGCCGAATGGTTGGCGCGCACACGGTCGCGGCGGTCAGCATCGACCTTCAGTTCGACCGTATCGCCCACGGCAACGGCGCCTGCCTCGATACGCACCTGATGGGCGTGCAAGCGGCCAAGCGGTTTGGAGGTATCGGTGACATAACCCTGCATTCCGGCGAGGCTGGCGATGGTACCAGCATCTCCGGTCTGCCCACCGCTTTCGCCGTAGAACGGCGTCTGGTTGGTGAGGATCACGACTTCGTCCCCTGCCGCGGCGCTTTGGACTTCGGCTCCGTCCTTGACGATGGCTACCACGCGACCTTCACCGCTGGTGGAAGCATAACCAGTGAACTCGCTGGCGCCTTCACGCTCGGCAATGTCGAACCACACTTCACCAGAAGCTGCATCGCCCGAGCCCTTCCAAGCGGCGCGCGCGGCAGCCTTCTGGCGGGCCATCGCAGCGTCAAACCCGGGCCTGTCGACCGCGACCCCGCGGGCGCGCAGGGCGTCCTCGGTGAGGTCATAGGGGAAGCCGTAGGTGTCATAGAGGCGGAAGGCGACCTCGCCATCAAGTTCACCGCCCTCGGCCAGATCGCCTGTCGCTTCATCAAGCAGTTTCAGGCCTTTGTCGAGCGTACGGCGGAACTGGGTTTCTTCCCGTTCGAGCACTTCGGCGATCAGCGCCTGCCCGCGGGTAAGCTCAGGATAAGCCTGCCCCATCTCGGTGACGAGAGCCGGAACAAGGCGGTGCATCAACGGTTCGGCCGCGCCCAGCAGGTGAGCGTGACGCATCGCGCGGCGCATGATGCGGCGCAGGACGTAGCCGCGGCCCTCATTCGAAGGGAGCACGCCGTCCGCCATCAGGAAGCTGGTTGAACGCAGGTGATCGGAGATAACGCGGTGCGAGGCGGCGTGTTCCCCTTGCGCGGCAATGCCGGTTAGCGATTCTGATGCGGCGATCAGCGCCTTGAACGTGTCGGTATCATAGTTGTCGTGGACACCCTGAAGCACGGCGGCCACGCGCTCGATGCCCATGCCGGTGTCGATCGACGGTTTCGGCAGATCGCGGCGGGTGCCGTCAACCTGTTGTTCGTACTGCATGAATACGAGATTCCAAATCTCGACAAAACGATCACCGTCCTCGTCCGGGCTACCGGGAGGGCCGCCGAAGATGTGATCGCCGTGATCGTAGAAGATTTCCGAGCACGGGCCGCAAGGTCCTGTGTCGCCCATCGACCAGAAGTTGTCAGAGGTCGCGATGCGGATAATGCGGTCGTCGGGCAGGCCCGCAATCTTGCGCCACAGGGCGTGTGCTTCGTCGTCTGTATGATACACCGTGACGGTGAGCTTGTCCTTGGGCAGGCCCCATTCCCCGGTCAGCAGGGTCCAGGCGTGTTCGATGGCCTGTTCCTTGAAGTAGTCGCCGAAGGAAAAATTCCCAAGCATTTCAAAGAATGTATGGTGTCGCGCCGTGTAACCGACATTGTCGAGGTCATTGTGCTTTCCGCCCGCGCGGACGCATTTCTGCGAGGATGCGGCGCGCGGCGACGACGGGGTTTCGAGGCCGGTGAAGACGTTCTTGAACGGCACCATCCCGGCGTTGACGAACATCAGCGTCGGATCATTGTAGGGAACGAGCGGCGCGCTCGGCGTGGCGGCGTGGCCATTCCTGCTAAAATAGTCGAGGAAGGAGCGGCGGATTTCGTTCGTCGAGGTCATGGCCCTGCAGGTAGGCAAAGCCGGGCGGATTCGCAATGGAGCGCGCAAATTCGCAGCTCTGGAGGGGGTGCAAGCGGGGTGTAACGGAGGTCAAGGCCGGGCCTGGACCGCGCTGGATGCTATCTGCCCTGCACCAAAAACGCGAAAGGCCGGCGCGCGCTCTGGGGAGAAGCGCACACCGGCGTTCCGGGTATCCGGGCGCGGATGATGACTGACGGAGGAGCGGGACAGCCCTGCCGCCAACCTGACGCCCGCTTGGGGATCAGTCGTCCGAGTCCGCGTCCGGCCCGGTCATCATTTCCCCGGCGACCTGATCGGTGCGGCTACGGATC